>CAVVIM010000041.1:0-10099 GCA_963748165.1 uncultured Alphaproteobacteria bacterium | reverse complement strand
ATCCCTCCGGCAGGGCTGGGCGGGTTGCGTTAGCCCGGCTATTTGGTTTTGGCGGCGGGCTCGCGCCGGGAGAATTTCGCCGCGTCGATCATCTGGCGGGCGTCGTGGGCGAGATGCAGCGTTTCGCCGCCATCGATATACCATTCCTCGCCGGTGACGAATTTGCCGAGCGGCGAGCTCAGAAAGATGATGGCGGCCGAGATATCCTCGACCTCCCCCATATGTCCCAGCACATTGCGGTTGAGCTTCATCCATTGCTCGGGCTCGATCGGGTAATGGCCCATGCCCTCGGTCTTGATGGTGCCGGGGGCGACGCAATTGAGGCGGATGCCGAATTCCGCCCACTCGAACGCCAGCGTCTTCATCATCGCCAGCACGCCGCCGCGCGCCGCGGCGGTGTGCACGAAACCGCTGAGCCCGGAACGGACGCACGCCGTCACGAACACGATCGAACCGCCATGCTGCAGCATGAAATGATCGGCGGCGGCCTTGGTCATCTGCCAGGACCCGATCAGATTGTTGCGGATCACCGTTTCAAAACCCTTGTTATTGAGTTCGCGCGCCGGCGTCACGAACTGGCCGCCGGCATTGTTGACCAGGATGTCGAGCCGGCCGAACGTATCCGCGATCCGCAGCATCGCGTTCTCGATCTGCTCGGGGAGACGGATATCGGCCGGAATGGCCAGGGCCTTGCCGCCGAACTCGCGGATGCGCGTGGCGCAATCCTCGATCGGCCCGGCGCGGCGGCCCAGCACCGCGACGCTGGCGCCGCAACGCGCCATCTCGATGGCGGTGGCGCGGCCCATCCCGGTTCCCCCGCCGGTCACGAGCGCGACCCGGTCCTTCAGGAGGTCCGGCGCGAAGCGCATGTTAGAAAGCTGCTGCATGACGGTCTCGATCGCTGCATCCCGGTTGTATTCGCTCTGTTCGCGGGTATTCTAACAGGTGTTAGAATTTTCACCATCGCGGTGATGCTGGAAGAGGTGGCAAAGCGGAGGCGATGAAACGCCGGCTTCGACGGTTCGCGCGACTTACGCCTTCTTGACGCCGTCAAAGATCAGGAGTTCGGTCCGGCGGGCGAGTTTCAGGACGGCATCCCTGGAGTTGAAGCCGAACCATTCGATGGTCCAGTTCAGCGCGCCCAGCACGAATATCCGCAACGGCACGATCTCGATATCGGCGCGAATTTCGCCCGCCCGCCGCGCGTTCAGAAACAACTGGTCCCAATATCTGGCATAGGCCTTGCGCAGCGGACGGTGCGGCTTCTTGAGGTGCTCGGGAAGCTGGCCATAAATACGGATATTCGCCGAGGTGAAATCGCTCGCCTCCAGCAGCGCCACCAGATGCGCCTCGATCGCCAATCCGATCCGGCGGCGGTGCGAGACCTTGCCGGCGCGTTTCAGCGCGGTCTTGACCGCGTCGAATACCCGGAGCAGGCCGCGATGCAGCACCTCGTCGAGAATCGCCTCCTTGGAGTCGAAATAATAGTAGATGCTGCCGGCCTTGATCTCGGCCATCGCGGCGATCTGGCGCAAGGTGGTGGCGGAGTATCCCTGGCGGCGAAACAGCTTTGCCGCGGCCACCAGAATCGAATCGCGCGACTTTTCGGATTTCGAAATCTGGCCGATGTCGCCGGCGGCTTTGGCCTTCTTCGCACCGGCGGCCTCGCGCTTCGATCCGGGCGGGCGAGGCGAGGCTGGAATGCGTCGGGAAAGCCGCCTTTGAGGCCCGGAAACCAGCAAAGACCGCCGCGTCGGATTCATGTTCAAAGCGCCTTCCGCTGCGGAAGTATTGACGCAGCGAAAACCCTTCGTCAACCGGCGGCGGATTGGCGCCGCGTATCTGCGGCTCGTCCCGCCCGGCGCCACATCGATTTGTCGCAGCGCAGGCCGGCAGGTTTTTCGACGGCAGCCTCGCCGTCGTTGCGTGCGAAAGTGACGTGCAGGTCGGATTGCTGCGTCGCTTACGCTTCTCGCAATGGCGGCTGAAAACATCCGGGCTACGAATCTTTGATTTCGACCGGCGCAATTTCGACCCGCACGGCGCCCGCCGGCACGGTGTCGCCCACGGCACATCGGATGGCCTCGATGCGGCCGGGCGCGGTCGCCTTCAGCATATGGATCAGCTTCATGGCCTCCATTTGATGTTGATGGCCCGGCATCCGTCGGTGCTGGAGGTCGCCGCCGTGCCGCGCGGCGCTGTGGGACCGCGAGGCGATCGGGTTGAAGCTCGAGCGGTGAGCGCGGACCACGCCGAGTCGCTTTCCTGGCGCGGGCCGAGTCACGCTCGCCGGATGCCGCAGTGCAGCGCAGGCGGCGCGGTAAAATTGTCTCTGCGGAAAACGCCCTGAAGAAATTTCTTCTCAATTTGGTTTTTGTCGGACGGGTTCCTGCGCAGCACTCTTCTCACCCGCCGCAAACGTGATAACGTTTTCGAGCTTGCCCACCTCATGACAGGCCACCCAGGTACGTCTCTCGAAACGTGCAGAATCAATAACATGCGCAGCCGCCCGGCTGCATAGGGAGTGACGCAATGAAATCGACGTTCAACCGATCTGTTCTAGCGCTGGCAGCAATCGCCATGCTTGCGGGGGCTAGCCAGGTCAGCGCCCAGCAAAAGGGTCTTCACAGCTATCAGTCCGGCAACAAGGAATTCTGGACGCATCCGCCGGATGACTGGTTCTTGGGCGACGAAACCGAAGCGCAAAAGGGCCTTGCGCCGCCGTCGGGTCCGCCGACTGGAGCCTCGGAAGCCGAGCTCGCGTCGCTGATCAAAAAGATCAAGCTGCCGCCGGGCTTCAAGATCGAAGTCTACGCGCCCGGCGTGCTGGCGGCGCGCCAGATGGCCTGGGGCGACAAGGGCACGCTGTTCGTCGGCTCGTTCGGTCTCGGCAACGTCTATGCCATCACCGACAATGGCGGCAAGAAGGAGGTCAAGACCATCCTCAAGGGCCTCAACATGCCGACCGGCCTCGCGTTCAAGGATGGCGCGCTCTATGTCATCGCGGTCAACAAGCTGATCAAATACGACAACGCCGAAGCCAATCTCGGCAATCTCGGCGATGGCAAGGTGGTCTATGACGACATGCCGTCATACGCCGCCCATGGCTGGAAATATCTGGCCGCGGACAAGGACGGCTGGTTCTACATTCCGTTCGGACCTCCCTTCAACATCGGCATTCCGCCGACCAGCGTGTCGCAGATCCGCCGCGTCGATCCCAAGACCGGCAATGCCGAACTGGTCGCGCTCGGCGTCCGCAACAGCGTCGGCGGCGATGTCGATCCGCGCTCCGGCAAATACTGGTTCACGGAAAACGCCCGCGACTGGATGAGCGACGACATGCCGAGCGACAAGCTCAACATGATCTCGCGGCTCGGCGAGCATTTCGGCTATCCGTATTGCCACCAGGGCGACACGCCGGATCCGAAGTTCGCGATGGGTCACAAATGTTCCGAATTCACCCCGCCGGTGCTCAAGCTCGGCGCGCATGTGGCTCCGCTCGGCATGAAGTTCTATACCGGCAACCAGTTCCCCGCCGACTACAAGAACAACATCCTGATCGCCGAACACGGTTCCTGGAACCGGCATAAATATCAGGGCGGCCGGATCATGCGCGTGATCGTCGGCCCTGACGGCAAGAATGCCAAGCAGGAGGTGTTCGCTTCCGGCTGGATCGAAGGTGATCAGGGCTATCTCGGCCGGCCCGACGATATCATCCTCGACAAGGACGGCTCTATTCTCGTCGCCGACGACTGGGCCGGTGCGATCTATCGCATCAGCTACAGCAAGAAGTAAGCGTTGAACCGTCAGGGGCTGCGGTTGCTCGTCGGAGCGACCGCGGCCTCTTGTTTGCCGTGATGCGTTCTATCCCATCGCAGCAGCGGTCGGCCGAACCGGCGGCGCGCGGAACCCATCATGACCACAGGGATTGTGGTCTGGGTTCACTGTCAGCATATCCGAAATGACGCCGAAGCGGAGGGAGATGCCGATCATGCGCCGCCGTTTCGTGTTGTCTGTGCTGTTTGGTTTCGCATTGGGGCTGTCGGCGCCGGTCGATTTGCCGGCTCACGCGGCCGATGCGGTCGCCGCCGGCAAGGAAAAGGCCGAACTGTGCGCCGGGTGCCACGGCGACAGCGGCATCTCGCAGACCGAGAATATCCCCTCGCTGGCGGGCCAGCAGGATCAGTTCATCCAATGGCAACTGGTTTTCTTCCGCAGCGGCGCGCGCAAGAACGAGCAGATGCAGCCGATCGTCGAGCAGATCACCAATGAGGACATTCGCAATCTCGGCGCCTATTTTGCCTCGTTGACGCCGCCCAAGCCGCCGGCGTCGGACGATGATCCGGATTTGTCCAAGAAGGGCGCGCAGGCTGCCGTGGGGCGGCGCTGCGCCGCATGCCATACCGATTCATTTGCCGGAACCAAGGCGGTTGCCCGCCTTGCCGGCCAGCGCGAGGAATATCTGGTCAAGGCATTGCACGACTACAAATCGGGCGTGCGATCCGGCGGCGCCGGCGCGGCGATGTCGGATGTCGCCTATCCCCTCAGCGACGAGGAAATCACCGCGCTCGCGCATTATTTGGCGTACCTGCAAAACTAGTTGCAGCCTTCGTCGTTCCGGAGCGCGCGCCAGCGCGAACCCGGAACCTCGAGATTCCGGGTCCGGTGCTGCCACCATCCCGGAATGACGGCTTCCGCGGCGAGCCTTACCCGCGCTGCTTCTCATATGCCTTGAGATGGATGTAGGCGGTACGCAGTTTGGGCACCGGCACCTTGGCAGCGTCGCCCCGCGCGATCAAATCGCCGATCACGTGATCGGCCTCGACACGAGCGCCGGCCTTGATGTCGCGGAACATCGACGCCGTCATCTGAGATCCCTCGGCGGTGAGCATGCCGCGGGTGCGTTCCAGGAACGGCGCGCGCGGCGCATAGCCCTGGGCGGTCGCGACCGCGCTGCATTCATCGAGCATGCCAAGGATGAAATCCCTGCCGCCGGGCACGGCGAGGATGGTGCCGACCGACGTCCGCATCAGGCAGGTCGCCGCCGCCAGCGACGCCAGGAATACCCATTTCTCCCACATCTCCTGGATGATGTGCTCGCTGGCGACGGCGCCGAAATTGCCGCTCGCCATGACCTCCGCGATGGCGCGAACCCGCTCCGACCGCTTGCCGTCACGTTCGCCGAAATTGAGCGACTGCATCGGCTGCAATTGGACCACCTCGCGCTTGTCGTTGAGCGTCACCGCGATGGCGCAGAGGCCGCCGAGCACGCGCTCGCCGCCGAATTTGCGGTCGAGCACATCGAGGTGCAGGATGCCGTTGAGCAGCGGAACGATCGCGGTGTGCGGTCCGACCGCAGCCGCAAACGACTTGATCGCGTCGTCGAGGTCGAAGGCCTTGCAGCTCAACAGCACGACATCGAATTTTTCGCTGAGCTGGTCGGCCTGCACCGCCGGCGGGCTTTTCAGGGTGACGTCGCCGTTCGGGCTCTTGATGACAAGGCCGGCGTCAGCCAGTTCGGCGGCGCGCCGCGGTCGCACCAGAAAAGTGACGTCGCGGCCGGTCTGAAGCATCCGGCCGCCGAAATATCCGCCGATGGCGCCGGCCCCGACCACGAGAATACGCATTGCCTGGTTCCTTTGCTGGATGGGCGAGTAGTAAGTGGCGAATAGCGAATGGACTAGCTGCCATTCGCCATTCGCCTCTTCACCACTTCTCCCCGAACGGGCGAATCTCGAGTTCAAACGTCCAGGCGCTGCGCGGCTGCTGGTAGAGTTGCCAGTAGGAGGCTGCGACCGAGGCCGGCGGCATCAGCAGATCCGGATTGTCGAGCGCTTCCTTGCCCCAGAATTTCTCCCGGCGCTCGCGCACCCAGGCGGTATCGACCCCGGAATCGATGATCAGATGCGCGACATGGATGTTCTTGGGGCCAAGCTCGCGCGCCATTGTCTGGGCGACGGCGCGCAGACCGAATTTGGCGCTGGCGAACGCGGCAAAGCCGCTGCCGCCGCGCAAGGACGCGGTGGCGCCGGTGAAGAAGATATTGCCCTGCCCGCGCGGCACCATCAATCGCGCCGATTCGCGTCCGGCCAGGAAGCCGGCCCAGCACGCCATCTCCCAGACCTTGCGAAACACCCGGTCGGTGGTTTCCAGGATCGGGAAGTTGACGTTGGCGCCGACATTGAAGACGCACACCTCCAGCGGGGCATGCTTGTCGGCGTCGTTGAGAAAGGCCGCGACCTCATCCTCCTTCCGCGCGTCGAGCGCGCGCGCGACAATCGATCCGCCGGCGGCCTCGATCTCCTGGACCAGCGGCTCGAGCTTGGCACCGTCGCGCCGTCCGGCGAATACGGTAAAGCCTTCGGCGGCGAATTTTTTGGCGATCTCGGCCCCGATATAATCGCCGGCGCCAATCACCGCGGCGGTCGCGTTACGCTTTTGCATCTGTCTCTCCACCCTGTCAGGCGACTCCGAGCGACGGCGCTATTTGCCCGCCACCAGTTCCTCGACCTCGCGCAACTGCTCCTTGCCGAAAAACATTTCCTTGCCGACAAAGAAGGTCGGCGAGCCGAAGGCGCCGCGCTCGACCGCGGACTGGGTGTTCTCGATCAGCTTCGCCTTGACGTCGGCGTCCTGCGAACGGGCCAGCAGCTTCTTCGCATCGAGCCCGGAGGCGGCGAGCGCAGTGCCGGCCACCTCGGGATCGTCCATCTTCTTCGGCTCGACCCACATATGGTGAAACGCCGCCTCGACATATTTTTCGAACACGCCCTCGAACTGCGCCGCGATGGCGGCGCGCATCAGGTTCAGCGTATTGACCGGAAAGAACGGATTCCAGGTATATGGCCTGACCGCAAAGCGTTTGACAAACCGCTCGGTTTCCAGCGCGTGGAATTCGCGCTTGTTCTTGACGCCGGCCAGCGTCTCGGCCGGCGATTTGTTGTTGGTGGCCTTGAAGATGCCGCCGAGCAGGATCGGGACATATTCGAATTTGACCCCGGTGCGCTGCTCGATCGCCGGGATCGCCTCGTGACTGAGAAAGGCATTGGGGCTGCCGAAGTCGAACATGAATTGCAGGGCGGTTGGGCTCACGGCGATCTCCCTCGAGACATGGTTTCTTATATGATCCCTATCATTCCAACCAGCCTACCGGTTCACGTTTGCGGGATCAACCGGCTCACGCGCGGCGCTGGCGTGAAGTGCGTTTTCTGCGAGCATCGAGGCGTGATCGCGCACGTCGACGGGCCATCCGGCGATCAATTTTTCGAAACGGGGGCGGTCGGGTGCGAACAACGCACGGATCGCTTCTTCATAATGCGGCAGGTTGCCGGCCATCGCGGCCATGAAGCGATAGGCGGCCTCCTGGGCCTGGCGCGGGCGATCCCTGTCGTCGCTGCCGCGCCGCGCCTGCTCGACCAGCCGGCGGATTGCGACCGAGGCCCCACCGCGCTGCTGCGCCAGCCAATCCCAGTGCCGCGGCAGCAGCGTGACTTCGCGCGCCACCACGCCCAGTTTGGGGCGGCCTCGACCGCGCAATGCGGGCGGTGCGGCGCCATCCCGGCTGGCGGGCGGAATCGCCGGCAATCGCGCCAATACGTCGTTGATCGAACCGCGAAAGTCGAGATCGATCGGTGCGCTGGTCCTGCCGTCGAAGACCAGGACCGTTGCGTCGCTGTGGCGGTCGAGGGTTGCCTTGGCGGCGCGGGCAACCTCGCGGAGATCGCCTGCCGCAATGCGGCGGTCGCCCTCGAACGCGATCGCCGCAGGACCGGGTGGCGGATTCATCGCAATGCTCCTGAGCCTCCCGCATTATTACCCGGGTATATTTAGGCTGTCAATATCATCCGGGTACTAACATCCATGGCGGTGGCTCGACATTCCGCCGCGCTGCTGGCACGACCGGGCGCCGCGCCGCCACGCTCCGGGGGAACCGCTATGCTCACCGTCCACCATCTCAACAATTCACGCTCGCAGCGCGTGCTCTGGCTGCTGGAAGAACTCGGTGTGCCCTATGAGATCGTGCGCTATCAGCGCCAGCCGGATATGCGCGCGCCGGCGGAGCTGCGCGCCATTCATCCGCTGGGGAAATCGCCCGTCATCACCGACAACGGCAACACCATCGCGGAATCCGGCGCCATCGCCGAATATATCATCGATACCTATGGCGAGGGCCGCATGATCCCGCCGCCGAAAACCCCGGAACGGCTGCGCTACACCTATTGGCTGCACTACGCGGAGGGCTCCGCGATGCCGCCGCTGCTGCTGAAGCTGCTGTTCACGCTGATGCCGAAGCGCGCCCCGGCGCTGCTGCGCCCGCTGGTGCGCAAGGTCTCCAACCAGGCCCTGACCTCGCTGGTCAATCCGCAGCTCAAGCAGCATATGGCTTACTGGGAAGCCGAACTCGGCAAGAGCGAATGGTTCGCCGGCGACGCCATCACCGCCGCCGACATCCAGATGAGTTTTCCGCTCGAGGCCGCCGCGGCGCGTGCCGGCCTCGAGCAGGGCCACCCTCGGGCGATGGGGTTTCTGGATCGCATCCACGCCCGCCCCGCCTACCAGCGCGCACTTGAAAAGGGCGGCCCCTACACCGTCGGCAGGTAGCGCGCCGATCGTCAGTCGCAGGTTACGGCAAGCGGCGTCGGCGCTATCAGTCCAGCGCAGCAATCACCTCTCTGACAAGACGGCCAAGACCTCTGATATCGCCGGTGGGATCGACGGAATCGCCGAGCCGGGCGATTACCAGATGCTGCGTCGGCAGGATGACGACGCGCTGGCCGAGATAGCCGGACGCAAAGAAGGCGTCACGCGGAATGCCGAGGCGGACACGCCCCCTGGCGTCAGGGTGCTCGCTGCGATTGGTCCAGAAGCCGGCGCCATAGTCGGTGTCGAGCGTCGCGCTGGCGGAAAAACCCACCCAATCGTCCGGCAGGATACGGCGCCCGCCGATCTCGCCGTCATTCAGATAGAGCAAGCCAAACCTCGCCCAGTCCCGCGCGCTCGCCAGCATGTTGGCGGAGCCTTGCGGCGTGCCGCTCGCGTCGAACTCGATGGTCACGCTGCGCATCCCCAACGGGTTGAACAGTTCGCGCCACGCGAAGGCCAGCGTCCGCTCCGGTCCGCCGAGGATGTCGCGGATGATCCGCGCCAGTAGCTGGGTGGTCGCGCTGGAATAGTGCCACCGCGTTCCCGGCGGGGCGATCAGCGGCGCGATCACGGCAAAGCCCGCCATGTCGTTGTAAAGATACATCTGGTTGGAAGGATCGAAGCCGGAATTGGTTTCATCCAGTGCCAGGCCGGTGGTCATCCGCATCAAATGCTCGACCTCGATCTCGCGGCGCGGATCGGTCGCGCCATGCCATTCCGGGATCGGCGCCGGCAACGACGGCGTAATGCGGCCTTGTAACGTCAGAATACCCAGCAAGGCGTTCACCACCGACTTGGTCATGGAGAATCCGAGCAGCGGCGTGTCGACGCCGACGCCATCGGCATAGCGTTCGGCAATCACCTTGCCCTCATGGATCACGACGACCGCCTTGGTGCGCCGAAACGGCGGCGAGGCGGGTTCCCGGAAGGCATGATCGAGCGCGGCCCTCAGCGCCGGGTCGGCCGGCTCGACGACCGCCGGGCCGGCGATCTCCGGCAGCAGCGGCGGGCCCTTCGGCACTTTCAGCGCGTCAAGGTCGCTTTTGAGCAGATAGGGCGCTTTCGATCCATGCAGCAGGACGCAGCCGAAGCCATCATGAAATGCGGCGCGGCTGCCGAGCAGGCCGATCACGGATGTATCCACGGTTTTTTGGGTACGATCGAGCCGATATCGCATCACCCAGCGCAGCCGGCGAATGCCGGGGCGGTCCATGGTCTCGGCGAATACGGCCTGGGGATCGAATCCCGATACGAAGGTCTTGGCGCAGACCGCGTCGGCGACCGCGCCGGTAGCGACGCGAATGGCACGATCCGGTCGGAAAATCACCGTTGCCAGCATCACGGCGGCGACGGCGGCCAATGCGAGCGCGCCAGCGATAAATCTCCGCGAAATCACAGCTCACTCCGCGCGCCGGGATCGGCCTCAACTTCTAGCGCGACGTCTGGGCGCCGCCAA
>CAVVIM010000040.1:0-40043 GCA_963748165.1 uncultured Alphaproteobacteria bacterium | reverse complement strand
GGCTGAAAAATTCGGTAGCCCTGGCCGCTTTGTTGACTTCGCCGGGTGGCGCAATTATGTATAGACATAACGCGCCGCCGACCATCGCGGCCGCTTTGGCGAGGAGGTCCGCTGTTGCCGCCGATTTACATCGCCTATCTGAACCGCCTCGACATCGAAGAGCTCAAGATCACCGACGACGAAATCCTGTCGGCCATTGAGGGCAGCCTTGCCAGCCAGGGGCGCGGCGAGACCGTGATCGAACCGCGCATGCATCTCGAGCCGGGTGTCGCCAACGGCCATTTCAACGTGCTGCGCGGCGCGATCAAGGCGCCGGTCGATAGCGCGGGCGTCAAGGTGGTCGGCGACTTCGTCGACAATTACAAGCTCGGCTTTCCTTCCGAACTGGCCATCCTGGCCTTGTTCGATCCCCGCACCGGCGCGCCCAGGGCGATCCTCGATGCGAGCGGCATCACCGACATGCGCACCGGCGCGGTCACCGCGATCGGTGCCAAGCATCTGGCGCGGAAAAACTCCCGGGTGCTCGGACATATCGGCGCGCGCGGGACCGCCTATTGGAACGTGCGGCTGCTCGATCATCTGTTCGATTTCGACGAAATCCGCGTTCATTCCCGCCGCCAGGAAAGCCGCGACGCATTCGCCGAGCGCCTGAGCCAGGACCTCGGCAAGAAAGTGGTGGCGACCGCCGACTGGCAGAGCTGCGTCGAAGGCGCCGACATCGTGGTCGAGGCCTCGCGGCTTTCGGAGCCGACGCCGCTGCTGAAAACATCCTGGATCAAGCCCGGCGCGTTCGTGGTTCCCTACGGCACCATGAGCGCGATCGAATTGTCGCTGACCGACATCATGACCAAGCTCGTCGTCGATGATTGGGGGCAGTGCAAGGGCGGCAAGTTCGGCAGCCTGCGGGCGCATGTCGAGGCCGGCAAGCTTTCGGAGGCGACCCTGCATGCCGAACTCGGGCAGATCGTCGCCGGCCTGAAGCCGGGACGGCGAAAATGATGCCGAGACCAATCTGTTATGGCACCGCGGCCTGTCGCTGTCCGATATCGCTTTGGGTCACGCGCTGCTGGAGAAATCGAAACGGCTCGGCATCGGGCAGCGGCTTCGCTTCGCGTGAGCTGACACCATGGCCTATGTCGCGAATGCGCGGATGTATTCGGTCGATCCCGGCGCGGCGTCGGCCTGGAAGGAATTGTTCGAATGGCTCGCGCGCGCGAGCGGGGTCGATCTGCGCGTGATCGATCACGCGTTTCCGGCGCCGCTGGCCGAACTGTGGTCTCGCCCCGATCTCGGCTGCGCCTTCATGTGCGGCTTTCCCTACAAGCTCTCGAAACATCCGCCACGGCCGGTTGCGGCGCCGGTCCCGCTGAGCGGCCCGGTGCCTGGAAAGCCGGTCTATGCGACGCGTCTGGTCGTGAAGGCGGATTCCTCCTTCCGGTCGCTGCAAGACACCTTTGGCGGCCGAGCAGGCTTTACGGTCGAGGACTCCCATTCCGGCTACAACGCGTTGCGGCATCATTTGCTGCCGTATCGGCAGGCCGCGGGCGGCAACCTCTATCGTGCGAGCATCGGACCGCTGACCACGCCGCGGCGCGTGATCGAGGCTGTTGTGGCCGGCGATATCGATGTCGGGCCGCTCGACAGTTATGTGCTGGATCTGCTCCAGCGTCATGAACCGGCGCTCGCCGCGCAGATCAGGGTCGTCGCAACGACGGATACAGCCCCAATTCCATTTCTGGTCGCGAGCCGCGAATGTCCCGAGCACGTCGCTGCATCGTTGCGGACGGCGCTGATGGAATTTGGCGGCCTTGCCGCTTGCGGCGATCTCAGGCAACGGCTCTGCCTGCAGGGCTTCGCGCCGGTTGCGATCGGGGATTACGATTTGATGCTGCGTTGGGACGCCGAAGCGCGCGTGGCGGGATATCCGCATCCCGGCTGACGCCTGCAGCCAAACCAGATAGCAGGGGTTCGCTGTGGGCACGATCCGAAAGCCCGTCATGGTGGTTCGGCTGACAACAGCCGCGTCGCCGTGATCGAGCATGGTGCTGTCTGGTCCCGAGATCACCGTCGTCATGCCGTCGAGCGACAGCGCCAGGGCGATGTCGTCGTCGCCAAAATCGCAGGAGGTCGGCTGCGCGATCCGCAACAGGCGGTGCTGGAACCGGCCGCGTCGCGTCATCACATTGAGGTCGGTGATCTCGCCCGCGGTCAGCCGCGCGGACGTCGGCGTGTCGCCTGGAAAATGCACCGGGTCGGCTCCGCTGGACAGTGTCAGCGGTGCGGCGTCGCCGATCGTCAGCACCAGGCCGCTTCCCCTGACGACGGCGAGGGTGCGGTCGATGCCGGCGAACGCGGAAAACGGTCCGTCAGACGCCACCAGCGCCAGGCTGACGCGCCAGTCGAAGTTTTCCAGCGAGGCGCCGGGCGGTCCGATGGCGATCTCGGTGGTCGAGCCTCCGCCGTTCTTCCACGGTGCCGTCTTGCACGCGTTGGCGCGAATGATCCGCACGGCCGTCTTCAGGCCAGGCCCGGCAGGTCGAGATGGTGTTGCCGGGCGCAGTCGATCGCGATGTCGTAGCCGGCATCGGCATGGCGCATCACGCCGCTGGCCGGGTCGTTCCACAACACGCGGCCGATTCGCGCCCCGGCCTCCGGGGTGCCGTCGCAGACGATCACCATGCCGGCGTGTTGGGAAAAACCCATGCCGACGCCGCCGCCATGGTGCAGCGAGACCCAGGTGGCGCCGCTGGCGCAATTGAGCAGCGCGTTGAGCAGCGGCCAGTCGGAGACGGCGTCGGAGCCATCCCGCATCGCCTCGGTCTCGCGGTTGGGCGAGGCGACCGATCCGGAGTCGAGATGATCCCGACCGATCACGACCGGCGCCTTCAACTCGCCCTTCGCCACCATGTCGTTGAAGGCAAGGCCGAGACGGTGACGGTCGCCGAGCCCGACCCAGCATATCCGCGCCGGCAGGCCCTGGAACGCAATGCGCTCGCGCGCCATGTCGAGCCAGTGGTGCAGGGCCGCGTGATCCGGCAGCAGTTCCTTGACCTTGGCGTCGGTGCGGTAAATATCCTCGGGATCGCCGGACAGCGCCGCCCAGCGAAACGGACCGACGCCGCGGCAGAATAGCGGCCTGATATAGGCCGGCACGAAACCGGGAAAATCGAACGCGTCGGTGACGCCTTCCTCAAACGCCATCTGGCGGATGTTGTTGCCGTAATCGACCACCGGAATGCCCATGCGATGAAAATCCAGCATGGCGCGGACGTGTTCCGCCATCGAGCGACGCGCCGCGCTCGCCACGCTTTTGGGATCGGTCTCGCGGCGGGCCTCCCAATCGCCGGTGGTCCAGCCTTTCGGCAGATAGCCATTGACGGGATCGTGTGCCGACGTCTGGTCGGTCACCACGTCCGGGCGCACGCCACGCCGCACCAGCTCCGGAAAAATCTCGGCGGCATTGCCGAGCAGGCCGACCGAGACCGGTTTGCGGTCGCGGCTCGCCCGCGCCATGATCGCCAGCGCTTCGTCGAGGGTCGAGGCCTGGCGGTCGAGATAGCGTGTACGCAGCCGCATCTCGATGCGCGACGGCTGGCATTCGACGGCAAGACACGACGCGCCGGCCATCACCGCCGCGAGCGGCTGCGCGCCGCCCATGCCGCCAAGCCCGGCGGTGAGAATCCACTTGCCCCCGAGATCGCCGCCGTAATGCTGGCGACCCAATTCGACAAAGGTCTCGTAGGTGCCCTGAACAATTCCCTGGCTGCCGATATAGATCCAGGATCCGGCGGTCATCTGGCCGTACATCATGAGACCCTTGCGATCGAGCTCGCTGAAGTGCTCCCATGTGGCCCAATGCGGCACCAGATTGGAATTGGCGATCAACACCCGCGGGGCGTCGGCATGGGTTCGAAATACGCCGACCGGTTTGCCGGATTGCACCAGCAGCGTCTGATCGGCTTCCAGCCGCTTCAAGGTTGCGACAATGCGATCGAAGCTTTCCCAATCGCGCGCGGCCCGGCCGATGCCGCCATAGACCACGAGCTCGCTGGGCTTTTCCGCCACGTCGGGATCGAGATTGTTCATCAGCATCCGCATCGGCGCTTCGGTGAGCCAGGATTTGGCGGATAGGCGGCTGCCATGCGGGGAACGGATCACGCGGGCATTGTCGATGCGGGTCATGTCTCAATTCCATGGCGGCGGGAGCGCGACGGGGCGGGCTGAGAAATGCCCCGCCACACCCGGCAGTGAAGCGGATTGAATCCCATTCGGTAGACCAGTTCGGCCGGCCGCTCGATATCCCAGATCGCCAGATCGCAGGATTTGCCGGCGTCCAGGCTCCCGGTCTGTTCGAACAGCCCGAGCGCCCGCGCCGCTTCGCGTGTTACCGCGGCAATGCATTCGTCGACGGTGAGGCGGAACAAGGTGGCGCCCATGTTCATCGTCAGCAGCAGCGAGGTCAGCGGCGAGGTACCCGGGTTGCTGTCGGTCGCCAGCGCGATCGGCACGCGGTGACGGCGCATCGCGTCGATCGGCGGCAACTGGTGCTCGCGGATGAAATAGAACGCACCCGGCAGCACGACGGCGACGGTGCCGGCCCGGGCCATCGCCGCCACCCCGTCCTCATCGGCATATTCGAGATGATCGGCCGAGAGCGCGCCGAACCGCGCCGCGAGCGCGGCGCCATGCAGGTTCGACAACTGATCGGCATGCAGGCGAACCGGAAGGCCGAGGGCCTGGGCCTTTGTAAATACCTGCGCGGTCTGTTCCACCGAGAAGGCGATGCCCTCGCAGAACGCATCGACCGCGTCCGCAAGGCCGGCGGCGGCGATCGCCGGCAGCATCTCATCGCAGACCGCATCGATATAGCCGGGCTTGTTTGCTGCCATCTCGGCGGGAACGGTGTGGGCGCCAAGAAATGTGGTTCGAACCGAGATCGGGCGCTCGCCGGCAAGACGGCGGGCGGCCTGCAACTGGCGGCGCTCGGTATCGAGTTCGAGGCCGTAGCCGGACTTGATCTCGATGGTGGTGACGCCCTCCGCGATCAGGGCATCGAGCCGCGGCAGCGCTGCCGCCACAAGCTCGTCGGTGCCGGCCTGTCGCGTCGCCTTCACCGTGGAAACGATGCCGCCGCCGGCGCGTGCGATTTCTTCGTAACTTGCGCCCGCCAGACGTTGCTCGAACTCGTGGGCGCGATTGCCGCCGTAAACCAGATGGGTATGACAATCGATCAGGCCGGGCGAGATCCAGCGGCCGGCGCAATCGGTCCGCTCCCTGGCATCGAGCGCTGACGGCGCGTTTGCGGCGGCGCCCGCATAGACGATGCGGCCGGCATTGGCGGCGATCAGGCCATCATCGATCAGACCGAGGCCTTGGCGCGACGGCGAGAGCGTCGCGAGACGGCAGCGGTGCCAGATGTGATCGACGAGGGTCATGCGGGCAGCGGCCCATTTCCTGTACTGGCGCTTGGCAAGTCCGTTTATTTGTCTATACATATTATGGCGCGCCGGAGCTGTCCAGAGTTTCGCGCGATGGTCGGGAGAAGGCTGTGACCGGACTGTTCTTTGAGCAAGCGCTGCTGCCGCAAGGCTGGGCCCGCGAGGTCAGGATGGCGCTCGATCGGGACCGGCTCGTCAGCGTCGAGGCGGGCGCTCCTGCGCAGCCGGGCGATGAGCGCCACCGCATCGGGCTTCCCGGCATGTCCAATCTGCACAGCCACGCTTTTCAGCGCGGCATGGCCGGGTTGACCGAAATCAGGGGCGCCACCGCCGACAGTTTCTGGACATGGCGCGACCTGATGTACCGCTTTGTCGGCCGCATGACCGCCGACGATATCGAGGCGGTGGCAGCCCAGGCCTATGTCGAGATGCTGGAAGCGGGTTTCACCCGGGTCGGCGAATTTCACTACATCCATCACGACGTGTCGGGCGCGCCCTATTCCAACATCGGCGAGTTGGCCGAGCGCATCGCGGCTGCGGCAGAGGCCAGCGGCATCGGCCTGACCTTGCTGCCGGTCTTCTACGCCCATGCCGGCTTCGGTGCACGCGCTCCCGAGCGCGGCCAGCAGCGTTTCATCAATGGCATCGACAGCTTTGCGCGGCTGCTGGAGGCGAGCCGCCACGCCGTGGCGGGGCAGCAGGGCGCGGTGGTCGGGCTCGCACCGCACTCGTTGCGGGCGGTCACGCCGGAGGAACTCGCGGCGATCCTGCAGCTCGATCGGGATGGTCCGGTGCATATCCATATTGCCGAACAAATCCGGGAAGTCGACCAATGCCTCGAATGGAGCGGCCGGCGGCCGCTGCAGTGGCTGTTCGACCATGTCGCGGTCGATCGTCGATGGTGCCTGATCCATGCCACCCACGCCACCGCCGACGAACTCCGCCAACTGGCGGAAAGCGGGGCGGTGGCCGGATTGTGCCCGGTCACCGAGGCCAATCTCGGCGACGGAACCTTCAACGCCGCGGAATTCCGCGATCGCGGCGGCGTGTTCGGCATCGGCTCGGATTCCAACGTCCTGATTGGCGTCGCCGACGAATTGCGGCAGCTCGAATACTCGCAGCGGCTGGCGCATCGGGCGCGCAACGTCGTGGCGGGGACATCGGCTTCTACCGGCCGCGTGCTGTTCGAAACGGCGCTCAAGGGCGGATCCCGGGCGCTCGGCGTGGCGACGTCGGGACTGACCGAGGGCGGCTTCGCCGATATCGTCAGCCTTGACGCCGGCAACGTCGCGCTGGCTGGCCGGTCCGGCGACGCCATCCTCGACAGCTTGATCTTCGGCGCCGGCCGTTCGCTGGTCGATTGCGTCTGGGCGCGGGGCCACAAGGTGGTGCGGAATGGCCGGCATCATGCCCGGGAGACGACCGCACTTCGTTTTCGTCAAAAGCTGGAAGGACTGCTGGCCGCATGAGCTTTGAACCGAAGCCGGGCGTGCAGGGCGCCGCGCTCTATCAGCGGATCCGCAACGACCTCGAGGCGAGGATCATGTCGGGCGCCTGGCCGCCCGGGCATCGCGTGCCGTTCGAGCACGAATTGATGGAGACCTATTCGTGCTCCCGCATGACTGTGAACAAGGTGCTGTCGGCGCTCGCCGATTCGGGCCTGGTGGTGCGTCGGCGGCGGGCGGGAAGCTTCGTGGCGCGGCCGCGGGTGCAATCCGCCATTCTGCAGATTCCGGATTTGAAGGCGGAAGTCGAGAAGCGCGGCGAACGCTATGGCTATCGCCTGCTCGAACTGCACAAGCGCGCCGCCTCCGTGCATGACAAAGCGCGCCTCGGCGTCGGCAGCCGCGCCACCGTGCTGGCGCTGTGCTGCCGCCACGAAGCCGAAGGCCAGCCCTTTGCGGTCGAGGATCGACTGATCAATGTGCAGGCGGTGCCGGACGCGCTCAAGCAGGATTTTGCGGTGACGCCGCCGAACACCTGGCTGGTCGGCCACGTACCCTGGACCGAGGCCGAGCATCGCATCACCGCCTGCAACGCCGACAAGCGCGTGGCGGCGGATCTGGGGATTGATCCGGGCGCCGCCTGCCTGGTGATCGAGCGCCGGACCTGGCGCAACGGCGAGCCGATCACCGCGGTGCGGATCACCCATCCCGGTCAGCTTTACGATCTGATCGCGCGGTTCACGCCGACCGGCTGATCCCGCACGGATGGTTTGGCCGGCTTACTTCTTTTCGGCGCGTTCGACGAAGCTGTTGGTCCACAGGTCGTTCTGCGATGCCGCGGCGTCGAAATCCTTGCCGAAATTGGTGCCGACCTCGCGGGAAAACACGAGCTGGTTCTGCAAGGCCTGCACGTCGAGCTTGCCGCCGCCGGCGACACCGCTCTTTGAGCGACTTGATCGCGGCGATAACTGCCGCCGGGTCGGCCTTGGCAAAGAACTGCTGCTGGATCGCCAATGCGGCCGGCTCCGGATTGGCGACCAGCGCGGCGCTCGCCGCCTGCATCGCCCGCGCGGTCTTGACGATCAGCTCCGAGGCCTTGTCGTCGATCGGCTTTTTGGCCACCAGCACCAAATAGGGCTGATTTGCCAGCAGCGGAAAATCGTCGCCGAGAGAAACCAGGATGGTGCCGGCTCCCGACTTGGCCGCGAGATAGCCTTCGGGCGGCGACAGCACGAACGCGTCGATGCGCTTGTTCTCGAGCGCCGCCTGCAGCGCGACCGGGCTGCCGACCTGCGCAATCTTGATATCAGCTTTCGGATCGAGGCCGCCTTTCGCCGCCAGCCAGCGCGCGGCGGTTTCCTGGGTGCCGCCGACGGCGGCGACGCCGATGGTCGCTCCCTTCAAGGCCGCGATGCGCTTTTGCAGCGGATCGCCCGGCTTGACGCCGGATTTCTCCAGCAACGAGGGCGCGACCACCAGCTCCAGGGTCACTTTCGACATCAGGTTGTAGACGATTTCAAACGGCTGGCCCTTGGCCACGGCGCGGAGTGCGGATTCGGTGCCGACCGCGGCAAGGTCGACGTCGCCGGCGTCCAGCGCGGCGAGCGCAGCCGGATCGCCGCCGGGCGAGACGATCACGGTCGGCGTCAGCCCTTGGGCCGCGAAACTGTTCAGGGCGCGGGCCGCCCAGACCGGCAGGAAGCTCAAGGAGGCAAAACCCTGGGCGATGCGGACGCTCTGCTCGGCCGATGCCAGCGTCGGCAGCAACGACAGGGCGGCTGCAAGCGCCGCCGCGCGGGTCAGGCTGTGAATTGAACGCATGCGATGCTCCTGTTGCGGTTTCGATTCTAGATGTCGCTGGGCGTATGTGCCACCGGAGTTTTCCAGCGCAGCAAGCGCCGTTCCAGCCGGCCGGCTAGGAAATTGGCGGCGACCACGAATGCCAGCAGGATGACGATACCGGCAAACACGCCCGCCGGATCATAGGTCGAAGACGCCTCATGGATGAACAGCCCGAGGCCCTGGACCGATGAGGTGAACTCGCCGACGATCACGCCGATGACGCTGTAGGGAACCGCCATGCGCATGCCGAGCAGGACATAGGGTGCGGCTGCGGGAAAATAGACATGGTAGGTGAGCTGACGCTGGTTGGCGCCCATCACCAAAGTGAGATTGATCAATTCGCGGTCGACGCTGCGCACCCCGGTATAGACATTGTAGAACACAAGGAAGAACACCATGATCGCGGCAAGCGCCACCTTCGATCCGATACCGATGCCGAACCAGATGATGAAAAGCGGCGCCAGCGCGATCTTCGGGATGCCGTAAAACGCCATGACATAGGGCTCGAAGATATTGGCAAGACGCGGCGAGCGGCCGAGCGCATAGCCGCCGAGGATTCCGCCGGCGACGCCGATCACATAACCCAGCACCAGCTCCTCGCCGGTCGTCCACAGAGCCGGATAGATCTCGCCGGACGCGAACAGCTCATAGAGCCGTGCCGCCACGGCGGTCGGCTTGCTGACATAGATTTCCCTGATCAGGCGACCCGACGCCCACTGCCAGAACGCCAGGATCGCGAGGCCCGGCAGCAGCGTCACCAGACCGCGTCCCGCCTTGGCTGCAAGCGATCGCCACCTGGCGGCCGGCGCTGCCGCGGACGCCTGACTTGCCGGCGGTGGTGGCGAGGTCGTTCATGGGCTGACCCTCGCTCTCACTGGACGCGCTGCCGGATGCCAATCTGCGACCGGAAGACGGTCCAGACCGCGTCATAGGCGGCGTCGAAGCCGACGTTCTTGAACGGCTCGAAGACGTTGCGTGGTCGCGGCAGATCGATCGCGATGTTGGCCAGCAGCTTCGAGGGCCGCTGGCTCATGATCGCGACATGGTCGGCCAGCAAGACCGCTTCGGTAATATCGTGGGTGACGAACAGGACGGTGGCGCCGGCGTCGCGCGACAGCATCTGCAGGTCGTCCTGCATCACCATCCTGGTCTGCGCGTCGAGCGCGCCGAACGGCTCATCCATCAGGATCACGTCAGGGCGGTAGACCAGCGTCCGGGCGATCGACCCTCGTTTCTGCATGCCGCCCGACAACTGGTTGGGGAAATAGTGTTCGAACCCGGAAAGGCCGACCGCCTCGAGCGCCGCGGCGACGCGCTGGCGGCGCTCGGCTGCAGCAATGCCGCGCAGCAGCAGCGGCAGCTCGACGTTTTCCGCCAGGGTCTTCCAGGGAAACAATTGCGCCTGCTGCGGCACGAAGCCGACTTCCCGATTGACGGCCTTGATGGCATGGCCGCGATGCCGCACCACGCCGCGGGTCGGCGCCAGCAATCCGGCAGCCATCTGCAGCAGCGTGCTCTTGCCGCAGCCGCTCGGCCCGATCACCGCGACGAATTTTCCGCTCCCGACGTCCAGGCTGATGCCGTCGATCACCCGGATGCCGGAGCCGCCTCCCGGTGCGGGAAACTCCTGCCGGATGTCGTTGAACGAGAGCACTGCATCATTCATGTCGAGCCTGCCTGCCGGCCATAATGTCTAGACATATATCAATTGTCTAGACATAATGAAAAGCATGTCGCCGCTTGCCATGGGGAGATGATAGGCATCGGCTGTCCAATTGCGAGGCATCCGCGGCAGCCGCCCGCGCGATGCCGGAGTTGGAGAGATGGATCGCTTCAACCTTGGCAGCCACACCAGAACCATTTCGACCGGCGCGCCGGAGACCCAGCGCTGGTTCAATCTGGGTTTGAACTGGTGCTTCGCCTTCAACCGGTCGGAGGGCGTCAAATGCTTTGCAAAGGCGCTCGAATACGATCCCGAATGCGTCATGGCGCATTGGGGCATCGCCTATGGTTGCGGGCCTTTCTACAACATGACGTGGCGCGACCACAGCGCGGAGGAGGCCGATATCGCGGCCAGCACGGCCTGCGAGCATATCCAGAAGGCGCGCGCCCTGACGCACCGGGCGACGGAGCTCGAGAACTGGCTGATCGAGACGCAAGCCCGCCGCGTCCAGAAGCCGCATTCGGTTGAGCCGGAAGAATTCGACCGCTGGGACGATGACTACGCCGCGGAATTGCGCAGGGTCCATCATCAACATCGAGACGATCACGACGTGGCGGCCCTGCTGGTCGAAGCCCTGATCGTTCGAACGCCGAGACGCCTTTGGAATGTCAAAACCGGGTTGCCCGCGAAGAATTCGGACGTGATCGAAGCGCTGGAGGTGTGCGAACGCGCAATCGGTCTGGCCGAGCGGAAAGGCCTGAAACAGCATCCGGCGATCGTGCATTTGCATATCCATGTTCTTGAAATGTCAAACGAGCCGGAACGCGCGATGGGCTCGGCGGCCGCGCTTGCCGCGATGTGCCCGGACGCCGGCCACATGAACCATATGCCGGCGCATGTCCACGTGCTGTGCGGCGAATACCAAAATGCAAAAATCGCCAGCACGAAGGCGATCGCCGCCAACGACCGCTATCTCGGTTACGCCGGCGCCCTCACCCCCTACACGACGGCATGTGCGCACGACCTGCTGTTGATGATGCATGCCTGCATGTTCATGGGCAGATATGGCGACTCGATCGCCGCGGCGAACAAATTACGCGGCATGATCACCAAGGAGGTTCTCGGCGTCAAAGGCCGCCCCAGATTCGTCTCCAGCCTTGAAGGCTACTACTCGATGGGCGCGCATGTGATGGTGCGTTTCGGGCGCTGGCAGCAGATCATCGACGCGCCACTGCCGGACGATCCGGAGCTGTATCCGGTTTCGACCGCGATGTGTCACTACGCCAGGGGAGTCGCGCACGCCTCGCTGAAGCAGTTCCGCGACGCCGACCGGGAGCGCCAATTGTTTCACGACGCCCTGCGGCGCATCCCCTCGCAACGGAAGGTTTTCAACAACACCGCCCGCAGCATCCTGGCGGTGGGCGAGAAGATGCTGGACGGCGAACTCGAATACCACAAAGGCAATCACGAGCTTGGCTACGTCCATCTGCGGGAGGCGGTCGATCGGGACGACAATCTGGAGTACATCGAGCCGTGGGCCTGGATGCACCCGCCAAGACATGCGCTGGCGGCCCTGCTCGCCGAACAGGGCCATTACCACGAGGCCGAACAGGTCTGCCGCGACGATCTGGGCTTGAGCGGCCGGATTCAACGCTGCGCCCAGCACCCGGACAATGTCTGGGCGTTGCAAGGCCTGGCGGAATGTCTCCGGCAGCGTGGCGAGGTCGAGGAACTGGCTGTCGTGCAGACCAAGCTCGCGTCCGCCATGGCGCTTGCGGACGTGCCGATCATGTCGTCGTGCATGTGTCGAACGACGATCCGGACCGCAGCGCCGGACGGCTGTTGCCAGCAAGGCGGAGGCGGCTGACCGCAATCACGACGTGCTCTTCGTCATGGCCCCTTGGCCAGGATGATTTCAGCCATCATTGCGAGCCAAGCGAAGCAATGCAAAGGCCGTCATTCCGGGTTCGCGCTAACGCGCGCCCCGGAATGACGTGCAGGTCGAATTGCTTCGTCGCATTCGCTCCTCGCAATGACGGCTGAAAGAATCGCGGATGGGATGGCCCCGGATTGCGCTTCGCTTCATCCGGCTACGCTGCAGGCGCCTCAGACGTGGACCGTGGCGCGCACGCGGCCGGCATTGCCAAAAATGCGCAGATAACGCTCGACCTCGGATTCAATTCCCGTGGCTTTTTCCGGATTGTCCGAGAGTTTTACCGCCGGTCGGCCGTCGACCGATGTCACCTTGCAGACGATCGAGATGGGATCGAGATCGACCGAGCCATCGGGCGCGCATCCCACGAAATCGTTGGTCAGGTTGGTGCCCCAGCCAAAACTTATCCGGACCCGGCCGGCAAAATGACGGTAGGTCTCCTCGATCGATCCGACATCCATGGCGTCGGAAAAAACCAGCAGCTTCTCCCTGGGATCGCGGCCCTTCTGCTTCCACCATTTGATGATTTCTTCGCCGGCCGCGATCGGCGGCGCACTGTCGGGCCGAAATCCGGTCCAATCCGCCACCCATTCGGGGGCGTCACGCAGGAACGATTTGGTGCCGAAGGCGTCGGGAAGGGCGATCAGAAGATTGCCGCCATAGGTATGGCGCCACTGATCGAGGATGCGGTACGGCGCCCAGCGCAGTTCATCATCGTCATTCGCCAGCGCCGCGGCGACCATGGGCAATTCATGGGCGTTGGTGCCGATCGCTTCAAGATCATTGTCCATCGCCAGCAGGACATTGGAGGTCCCTGTGAAGGACGGTCCGAGGCCTTCCTTCACGGCCTCGACGCACCAGCGCTGCCACAGGAAGCCGTGGCGTCGTCGGGTGCCGAAATCGGAAAGGCGCAAGCCTTCCAGCTTGCGCAGGCGCTCGACCTTGCTCCAGAGCTTGGCCTTGGCGCGGGCATAGAGAACATCGAGCACAAAGCGGCCCTGTCCTTTCATCACCTGGCGCGAGCGCAACTCGTTGAGAATGGCAAGCGCCGGAATTTCCCACATGGTGGTGTGGGTCCATGGCCCGTGGAAATGCAGTTCATATTGGCCGTCCACCTTGTGGAGTTCGTATTCGGGGAGGCGGAACGCGGCGAGCCAGTTGATGAAATCGGGTGAAAACATCTGGGTCTTGCCGTAGAAGGTGTTGCCGGCCAGCCAGATCAACTCCTTCTTGCTGAACCGGATGGTGCGCGCGTGGTCGAGCTGGGCGCGAAGCTCACCCTCGTCGATCACCTCGGCGAGACGCACGTGACGGCTGCGGTTGATGACCGAAAAGGTGACGCGCTGATCCGGGTAATAAGCCCGAATCATTTGCAGCATCAGCAGCTTGTAAAAATCGGTGTCGAGCAGGCTGCGCACGATCGGATCGAGCCGCCAGCCGTGATTATAGGTCCTGCTCGCAATGTCCGTGACTGCCATGGCGGAACTCTATCGTGCCGGACGCCGGCCAACCAGTGGCTTTCCGTGCCGCGCGCGCAGCACGGTGCCATTCCTGGTGCGCATGGCCAACTCGACCCGTCAAAATCTGCCCTGTGCCATATCAATTGTTCTTGGCAGCGGACGACGGTATCGATCGACCAGTATCCCCGGTGGCCGAAGCCGCGGCAAGAATCAAGGACGACGGAAAAATCATGCGCGACCAGTTCAGCAACACCCAGCAGATCCGTAAACCGGCGGTGGTCTCCAAAGGCGGCATCATTGCCGCGCAATCGCGTCGAGCCGCCGAAATCGGCGCCGAAGTGCTGGCGGCGGGCGGGGACTGCGTCGACGCGGTCATCGCGACCACGTTTGCGCTCGGGGTGCTGGAGCCCTGGATGAGCGGTGTCGGCGGCGGCGGCGCGATGGTGCTCTACCGGGCGCGCGAGGCCCGATATGAAGTGATCGACTACGGTATGCGCGCCCCCGGCGGCCTCCGCCCGGAGGACTATCCGCTGACGGGCGACGGCGCCGCCTCGGACTTCTTCCCCTGGCTGCGGGTGAAGGACGATCGCAACCTTCACGGTCCCGGTTCGATCGCCGTGCCCGGGGTGGTGGCGGGCATGGAAGAGGCGCATCGCCGCCACGCCCGGCTGCCGTGGCAGGAATTGCTGAACCCGAGTGTCGATCTCGCCGGCGAAGGCCTGCTGGTGGATTGGTGGACCACCCTGATGATCGCCAGTTCGGCAGCAGACCTGCGGCGCTATCCCGCCAGCGCCGCCGCTTTTCTCGACGACGATCTGCCGCCGAATGCGCAGTGGAGTATCAATTCCCCCGTGCGCCTGCCGCAGGACAGGCTGAAGGCGACGCTTTCCCAGCTCGCAAAGCAAGGCCCGCGCGATTTCTACCAGGGCGAGCTGGCGCGGAGCATCGCGGCCGACGTGCAGGCCGGCGGCGGCGCCCTGTCGGTCGAAGACCTTGCCGCCTTCCGCGCTATTGGGCGCGACGCCCTGGTTATTCCCTATCGCGGCGGCCAGGTCTACGCGACACCAGAGCTCACCTGCGGCCCGACCCTCGCGCATACGTTGCGCTTGCTGCAACAGAGCCTGCAGCCCGGGCGCGGCGGTCCGGATGCAGCGGCCTACACGGCCTATGCGCTGGCGCTGCAATCGGCTTACCGGGAACGCCTGCAGGACATGGGCGACGCCAACGGTCGGCGGGCGCTGGGCGCCGAGCATCTGGCGCCGGCCTGCACCACCCATTTTTCGGTCGTGGACCGTGAGGGCAACATGGCGGCGGTGACGCAAACCCTGCTCTCGACCTTCGGTTCGAAATTCGTGCTGCCGCAAACCGGTGTCACCATGAACAACGGCATCATGTGGTTCGACCCTGCGCCCGGCGGACCAAATTCGCTGGCTCCGGGCAAGCGCTGCCTGACCAACTACACGCCGGTGCTGGCGGAGGCGGCCGACGGCCGGCGCCTGGCGCTCGGTGCCTCCGGCGGCCGCCGCATCCTGCCGGCGGTGACCCAGATGCTGTCCTTTGTGATGGATTACGGCATGGATCTGGACCAGGCGATCCACCAGCCACGCATCGATGCCAGCGAAGGCGCGGTGGTGATCGGCGATGTGCGCCTGCCGCAGCAGGTGAGAGAAGCGTTGCGGGCGGGTTTCGATTACGAGGAAGCGCGGGTGCAGACCTATCCGATGAAGTTCGCCTGCCCGAGCGTGGTGCTGCGCCAAGCCGGCGTCAACAGCGGCGCCACCGAAATATCCCAGCCCTGGGGTGACGCGGTGGCGCTGTAGACATGGTGCAGCCCGCCGGGGCTTCATGGTTTAGAGACGTGCGACGTTGTCGCGCGCCCCGCCATGAGGGTCTCTTGCAACAAGCCCGCGATCCATTTCGATTGAGACTTCTGCGGAGCATTGCGAGGCAATGCGTCTCGAAGGATGAAGCCATTGAGGTGGAAATTGCGCTAGGACGGAAGATAGCCAAATCGGGCCATCTGCTCCCGGTGATCTCTGACAATTCGGTCGACCTGTTGCGAGGTCAGGATGTCTTTCCACTGGCCCGCGCGGCCTTCGCGGAAAAAGCGATCCAGGTGCTGCGGTCTTTCGCGGAAGCCATCCGCTTCTTCCTGAGCTCTCAATCTGTCGAATGAGGAACGATCGATCGCATCGGCGAGCTGTGCCGCGGTCGGGGCCATCAGCAAATGACGCGCAAGTGCGTCAAAGGTTGCCTTCGGCGCCGCGAGCATGTCCTCGTAGCGCATGATGTAGATCGCTTGATGCGGCTTTCGCGTCCAGCTCAGCACGTGCTGGCTCCAGGACCCAATGACTTCGTGGACCTGGATATCGGTAACGTCCAGTTCAATGTTGCTGGTCCCCATGATGGCGATGGCCCTATCGACCGATTGACCGAGATGGTGAGCCAGCGAAATGACCACGTCGAGCGGGTTGCGAACGATATAGATCGGCGCCGGCCGTCACTTCGAAATCGATGGTCGTGGAACCGCGATCCACCGTCAGGGCCTGGTGGGTTTTGGCAAAAATCAGACCTTCGAATTGCTCGGCGACGTAGCGCTGGACCTGGTGCCGTACCGCGGCGGTCTGCTCGCGATGCTGATCGGTTGGTCTGAACCCCAGACTTTTCGGCATAGAGATCTCTGCCGCTGACGGAAACGGTGAAGCGGTTCAGGCCGTTGATATCCTGAATGTCGTCTTCGCCGGAGATCGCCTTGAACAGATTGTGCAAAAACGCCCGCGTCCAGGTGTTGCCCGATTTGGGATAAGAGGCGAGCCAGACAAAGCCGGACCGGGGCTCAACCGCCCTTTGCCGCCGGCCGGTATCGCGTTGTGGGCTGGCCCCTATATTCTTCACGACAATCAGCCCTCGAGTTCGGCGGAAATGAACTCTCGATAGCGAGCGGCGCACCCGGGATCGCCGGCGATTGTGGTAGAATGTCTATCATGAATTGATATGTCACAGAGGTCTGCTGCCGTTCGCAACGTCGAGCCTGGATCCGCGATCATGTCCTCATAGTGAATGACCCGAACCGTATTCGGAAATTTTGCGGCCATCAAATCGATCATCTCATGATACCACAGGATATGCTCGCGCGCCGCCTTCAAATCGTAGGCGTAAGCGTTTGCTTCTCCATACTTCCGCATATAGGTCCGCAGCAGATTGTCATCCAAATTGCGCTTCATGAGAATGAAGCGCGTCCGCGCGAACACAGTGGCAATGGATGCGGCCTCGAAGATACAACCTGAATTTGTATTGGTGAAAACCTTTGCCGAGCCGGTGCGGCGTACTGATTTCCTCGGAGATAGATTTCGCGACAGAGCGGATAGGCTGGCGAGGGGAGATGACCGAGCAAGGTGTCCGTCGGAAGGGCAGACGATTGAAAGGTCCGACGTACGGCGTTTTCGACAATGGGATTCTCATAACCACGCTTGACGCCGGCTAGCCCACTAACGAGCCTTTCCATGGTTGACTTCCCGGATCGGGAAGGCCCGAGGATGAAGAGGGATATGGGATTTTCCCCATTGCCGGTTGCGCGGCGTTCGGATGTTGCCGTTTGCTCGCGCAGCGTGGCGAGGCTTGTGCGCCGCCTTTCGGCCAGTTGCTCCAGGCTGTTCTCCATCGCACGAAGCATGATCCGGTTCGCATCTGCGGCACATTTCCAGGCTTCGGCGTGACGGCCTGCGCGATCGAGCGCAGCCGACCGAATGAACGCAATGGAGATTTGTAACTCTGCATCGTCTTCACCTGGGTCTCTCGCCACTTTGTCCAACTGCGCCAGCAAATCGATGCGCAGCTTCACCGCAGGGAGGGCGGCCAGAGCCCGTAGCGGTTCAATCCGACGTGGATCGCGCCTGGCGACGCCCTCGAACACCTCCGCTGCCTCAGGAAAGTCACCGATCTCCGCACAGCACCAGCCGATTCCGATCGCGGCCTCAACCATGCTGGGATCGATCGTCACGGCCCGACGGTAAGCGTCGCGGGCGGTCTCGTATTCGCATTGCTCTCGACGGACGTCACCCAGCATGAGAAGCACGCTGGCGTCGCCCGGTTCGATTGCTGCCGCCTGCTCGATGGTTTGCGCCGCCATGTCCGTTGCGCCCAGCCGCAGGTAAACTCCGGCCAGCGCGGTAAGAGCCGTCCAGCTACGCGGGTTCAGCAGCACGGCGCGCACCAGGTAGCTCAGGGCGTCATGGTGTCTTTCCTGGTCCGCCAGGACGAGTCCGAGCGTGTGCAATGCCGCCACGTAGTCTGGGTAGGATCGCAGGAGGGATTCACAGATGGCCTGGGCTCGATCGAACCGCCTGTGCCGGCGGAACGCCTCGGCCTGCTGTACGCGAAGGAAACTGTCCTGAAGTACGGTCCCTGTCGTCACCTGTCGCTCGGATCGTCGATCGAGGAAGATAGCTTTGCATCAGAAGAAGAAGGTCGCCCGCAACATCGGGCCATAATAGAAGCGATCCTGGTTTCTGATCTCGGCGTTGGCTTCCAGCACCTTCAACGCGCCCCAATAACCATCGAACCGGTAACTTGCCATCAGTTTGAAGGTGGGAGTGAGCCAGTATGAAATCCCGACCTGGGCGTCGAGATTGAAGACCGCAGCCGCACTGGACTGGGTGAGGGTGGTGGTCGGTATCGCGGCAAAGGCCCCGCCGGTGGATACGGCGTTGAGCACTTGCGTCGCACTGAAGCTGCGGTCGCCGAACAATACGGCGACACCGCCAAGATACTCAAAGACCCAGGATCCCCCGAGTGGCTGGCTGCCTTCGACGCCCAGACGCGGACCTACACCCAGGAAGCGGCTTCTGGACTGGAAGGCAAAGTTACCGCTAACCTTGGTGCAAAACGGATAGGCGGTAATCGGGGTGGTCGCCAAACATCCCAGAAGATTTCCGTTGCCGGCTGCCGTGGATGTGATTTCGGCAACTCGAATTCCGAGTTTGCCTTGCACAATTCCGGAGCCGAGGGCGAAGTCGCGGCCGACCGCGAAGTCGACCAGCCAATGATCTTCCCGATAACTGTCCGAACCAGTGGCGTTGACGTTGGCCGGCGTCGGCGAAAAGAAGAATGGCGTTACAAGTGTTATCGGGAATGGGCCTCCGCTGAAATTTCTTGATCCTCTATTGTTCTCACCGTAACGGAACTGCATGCTGATGTGATAGGGCGACCACTCGCCACGCTGATAATCGAATCCAATGGCGGCTTCCCAGCCGGGTCCCGGACTGAAGGTCGCGATAGCCGGCACCAGGAAACCGATCGATGGATCCCCGGCCGGAGGACCTGTAAATCCACCTTCGACCCACCAGCTCCATTCGTCCTTCACGATTGCGGCGGGCGCCTTGGTCGGAAGGGCCGGAAGGTCTGCGGCGCTGACGTCGGAGCAGGCGACCGCCATCGCTATGATGGAAGCACTTGCCAGTAGCACACTCTTTCGCGCCGTCGGCACTTCAGGAGTTCTCATGGCGATGACCCTCCCTGAACCATCGCATCGAAAAAGCGGGCTCCCGGGTCGGCGGAACGACCAGGCGCGGGGCATCGGGATAGACAGGCTCGCCGCGCCCATTTACGTACCAGCGGCTTCTCAGGAAGAGGCTTTCGACGAGATAGGGATAGTTCGAAGGTGCGTATCCAGCCGGCGCCTCGATCACCCGCGCGCCAATTCCTGGAAACTTCAATCTGTAGATTTCGCCAACGCTTAACATGACCGAAACCCACTAGCTTCACGCGATCATCTTCAGAGTCGTTGTTTCGTGATTTTGATCTCTAGTTGTGCGCCCAATACTGGCCAGCAGCCGGGACATTCCAGTCGAATTTGTAGCTCAGGCCCAGGCGCGCTTCCTGGACACCGGTGTTGTGCCAAAGGAATCCGGATGGGAAAGCTGGGTTGGAGGGCACGACAACGGTCGCCGACGCATCGCCAAGTCCGTAATAGAGGTATTCACCCCTGATCAACCAGTTTTGGGTGAGGGCCCATTCCAAGCCGCCGCCGACGACAAAGCCGGCTTGGGTCTTCGAAAACGAAGTGTTGGCAAAATAATTCGCCGCAACATGGAAGGCGGAGGCGTCATAGTTGAAGTGCCCCCAACCCGCACCTCCGGTGACATAGACCAGTGCATTCGGCATAACCAGATAGCCGAGACGGCCACGCACCGAACTCAGTGCATCAAGCGTACTGCTCAGAGACGACAATGAGCCGGGGACCGGGCCGCCCGACGGGAAGAAATTCCAGACCCCTTGGGTGCTCGCACTGGCGCCGGTCCATGAATAATCGCCTTCGATGCCGATGACCCATGTCGGCGCAAGCTGCCAATTGTAGCCGCCGTGTACGCCGCCGACGAAGTGGCTTGGATCCAAGCGACCTGTCACCGGAAAGGCAAGAAAAGCGGCCGGCGATGGCAGCGGATTCCACGCCGCATCTTGCGTCATCCACGCTCCACCGAGGTTGCCGCCGAGATAGAAACCAGTCCATCCCGGCGCCGAAACCGCAGCCTCGTAAGGCGGCGCCTTGGTCGGCATATCGGCGGCCCGCGCAGCCCCTACACATCCGGAACTCAGGGCAGCCGCGGTAAACAACGCAAACCCAAGACGGGACATTGTTATTTTCCCTCAATGAAACGCGTAGTTCAGTCCGACGCGAAAGATATGGTCCGCGGACTGCACGTGTGCAGACCAGGCATAGGGTATTGTCGGCGCATTGGAGCAGGAAGGGACCGTGCAGGCCAACGCGTAACTGAAACTGCCGAAATCCAGATAGAGGTATTCAGCCCTCAGGCTCCAGTTCGGCAGAAAGGCCCACTCCGTTCCCGCGCCGATGGTCCATCCCGTACGGGTTTCCGAATACGATCCTGCGAACGCATTGTTGCTGAGAAAAAACCGATCGGCGCCGAATGTGACGTTTGCCGCAGAACTGATTCGAGCAACTGCCAAGCCTCCCGTCGCGTACAACAGCAAGGTCGGCGTCGCACTCAGTCCAACTCGCCCCCGTATCGTCGAGTACCAGTCGCCATCCTGGCCCACGCGATCGATTTGCGAGGAAACGTGGTTGCGAGCGGGGTCGTTGGCACCGATGATTGGCCCGGCTGGACCAAAGCTGGCTGTACTGCCCAATTGTCCGGTGTGGTCGAAGTCCGCCTCGACCCCCAAAACCAATATGCCGATTTGTTTATTGCAGCCGATCTGGCCTCCGCCCGTGAAGCCCGTGGCATGCGACGCGAAGGAGTGACCGACCTGCGAACTGTTGGCTGGATTTGAAAACAGGTTGTTGTTCTGGAGAAATCCGCCCGCCGTCGCCAGAGAATATCGCTCGTCGCTGACTATCGCGCCCGCGTTGAGGCCGGCGTAGCAGCCCGACCAATCGTACGTCGCCGTTGCCGGCAGCGGAGGCGCCGTCATATCCTCGGCTATCGCCTCGCTCCCAACAGATACGGCGAGGCAAGCGACGAGCAGCGAGATTTTGCGTGTTATTGAGTACAGACCCTAACATTACAGTTGCTTTTTCGGAAGGCTTCTAAATCAATGGGCAACCATGATTCGAAGATCGTGGGCGCGGGCAGCGTCGATTGAAGAGACGCTTGCGTTGTGGGCGGCGTCGCTTCGAGAGGTCAAGAAGCGGATACGTCCGTTGTTCACGCAAGAGCGTGTTGCGACCAATGCAGGCTTGTTCCTGGAAGGTCTGCTTGGAGATGAACAACGCAAGACCGGTTGGATGCGCGCGGAGGCGGCTGGCGATCCCGGCCCTTGGCGGCAGCAGGCGATCCTGGGTCGCAGGGATTGGGACGCCGATGCCCTGCGCGATATCGTCCGGGGCTATGTCATCGAGCATTTGGCGGATGATGATGCGGTGCTGGTGATCGACGAGACCGGCTTTCTCAAACAGGGCAAAGCGTCATGCGGCGTGGCGCGGCGATACACTGGTTCCGCGGGCAAGATCACGAACTGTCAGATCGAGGTGTTCGCAGCCTACGTTTCGCGCCACGGCCATGCCTTTATTCGACCGTATGCTGTATCTTCCGAAGGAATTGGTCCTACTGATCCAGATCGTCTGGAAGCCGCATATGTGCCTACCGATGTCGGCTTTGCGAGCAAACCAATAGCTTGCGACGAGAATGATCGCCCGCGCGATAGCCGCGTCTGTACCATTCAAGTGGGTTGCCGGTGATACCGTCTACGGTGTTGGCGACATCGAACAGCAACTACGCCGCGCCGGCAAAGGCTACGTGCTTGGGGTCAGCAGCGCTCATGTGTTCCGATCCTGGGGCAAGCGGTCGCCGGTCGCCGGTACGGCCGCAGACCTCGCCCGGACCCGGCGCCCGTCCGACTGGAAGCGCCTGTCGGCGGGAGCCAGAACCAAAGGACCGCGGCTGCAAGATCGGAGTTATCTCGAATTGGCCGATCTCGAGGTCGGGCAATTCAACCGTGCAAATGATGGTTTGTGGACGCCGCGGTCTACTGATCCGTCGTCGCATCGCCGACGGTGACCTCGCCTTCTTCACCACCTGGTGCCCGGCGTGACATCCATTGAAACGCTGGTCGCCGTCGAAGGCCATCGATGGGCGATCGAGGACAGCTTTGAGACCGCGAAAAACGAGTTCGGGCTCGATCACAACGAGAGCCGATCCTGGCATGGCTGGCACCGTCACGTGTCCCTGGCGATGCTCGCCTTCGCCATGATGGCCGCGATCCGCCATCGCGCCAACCCGCCACCGCCCAAAAAAACCAAACGCCGAACTCCGAAAAAAGGCAAAACCTCACCACCCCGCCGCTCATAAAAGAGTTGTACCAGCGGGTACGCCAGCCATGCTGGCCCGGACGCGTAGCAGGTCGACGCCGTTTATCGGTCTCAACGTCATCGCTCGCGTCAGCAAGTCGGGCCGTGATCCGCGGTCGGGATCGTCGATCAGCCCACACTCGATATTGAGCCCATGGCAACGGTCTCACTTATCATTTTGACACCAAGGCTTATCATGTCAATCAGATCCGCTGTCCGCGCGCACTCGTTGCGTTCTACATAGAGGCATGACGTCCTACGACGGTTGCGTTTACAGCACTCAACGTCCGAACTATGCAGCGCCGATCGCGAGCCGCCCGTTCTCCGCGTGGCTTCAATGCGCCCCTCCTCAATCGGGCGCGAGGAATGCAGATCGCAGGTCGCTCAATGCGCGGCTGTCGAAGGCGGCCCGGCGACTGCTTATCGGATTTACGGATGACACAGGCGACTTTCATAACGGCAACAGAGAAGAAGAAGCTGGCGGCCAGCGAGGATCGCGGAGAGCAGTCTCGATCCTGCGCGGCGGCATTGCCGCCCTCGACCTCACACCACCTGCCTTCAGCCTGCCCTGAACAGACCAAGGTCGCACGACGCCGCTATCGGAACATAGAAGCGCAAGCCAGGAGCATCGCCGGGCACCAGCAGGTTTACGCCCAGTTGACGCCAGGCGCCTTTGAGGGGGTCTCGAATCCTATGCTGTTTCCGAGCGCACGGCGTTCTTTGTGGAGACGACCAACCGAAGTATCCGAAAGCGTTTTGACGTCCCGCCCGGACGTTTCCGGATTGGGTTCCTGTTGGGAGAGTTTACGTGCCACGGCAATGGCGTGCCGCTACCCACGGGCGATACCAGTGTGAATCTCTCGTCGACGCCGATTGATCTGCATTTTGGCGAAAGCTATCGAGGCTGTTGGGTGACACTCGCCGAAGCGGACGTCGTCGCGATTACGCCGAACGGCGAGGAATTGTGTGCGTCAGCGAAAGGCGGGCGATCCCAGGTAAGGGGCCTGGCGGCGAAATCGGTTCAGAACACGATCCTGACGGCGCGCAACGAGCTCTTCAAGCCACAGTTGGCCATTCCTTGCGCCAAGGTGATCTCGGCCCTGGAGCGATCCATCGTTTCGGGCGCAGCCTGGGCGCTGGCAGAAGCGCTCGGTCGGCAGAGCAAGCCCGAGCGTAGCTGCGCGGCACACCGAACCCGCCTGCTGCGACGAGCCTGCGAAGTCGTCGACGCAAGCCTCACCAGCGGGCTAACCATGTCCCAACTTTGCTTCACCATCGGCACGAGCCGCCGTACTTTGGAGAATATCTTTGCGGGGGCGCTCGGAATTTCGCCCTACCAATACGTTCGCACGATCCGTCTCAATGCGATCCGTCGAGAATTGCTGTCCGAGGAGAATGCGGATGCCTCGATCGGTGACATCGCGGCCAGATGGGGCGTCTGGCATATCAGTCGCTTTGCCGCCGATTATCGCCAGATGTTCGGCCAATTGCCTTCGCAGGAGCGAATTGATCGGAGCAAACCTGCGGATTGTCGCAGAGACAGCCAGGGGTCCATATTCCCCAACGAGTACTGGCGGCGCTAAACGTTGGCATTCCATCTGGGCCGGCTCGTGCGGCTTGTTGCTCGCCTTGGCCGATCCTGTATCGTTGCCAGGATTTCGCGAGGCGGATGCTTGCGGGCCGGAACGGCAATCGCCGCCATGTGCCGACCTTTGCTCTCAACGACTTTGGACGGTTGAAAGATGACCCGGAATTTCGATGCGATCGTGATCGGGGCGGGGCAGGCGGGACCCTCGCTCACCGGCCGCCTCACCGCGAGCGGAATGAAGGTCGCCCTGATCGAGCGCGACAAGTTTGGCGGCACCTGTGTCAACACGGGCTGCATGCCGACCAAGACGCTGGTCGCCAGCGCCTATGCTGCACATTTGGCGCGGCGCGGCGCCGACTACGGCGTCGTGCTGGATCAGCCGGTCGGTATCGACATGCGCAAGGTCAGGAGCCGGGCGGCGACGGTTGTCGCCAACGCCAGCAAGGGCGTCGAGAACTGGCTGCGCAACATGAGGGGCTGCACGGTTCTCCAGGGCTCGGCCCGGTTCGAGGGGCCAAAGGAGGTGAGGGTGGGCGCGGAGCTTCTGTCCGCGCCGCGTATCTTCATCAATGTCGGCGGGCGCGCGGTCGTGCCCGATTTGCCGGGCCTTGACCAGGTATCCTACCTCACCAACAGTTCGATTCTGGAGCTCGAGCGCGTGCCGGAGCATCTGGTGGTCATCGGCGGCAGCTATATCGGGCTTGAGTTCGCCCAGATCTATCGGCGCTTTGGCGCCGAGGTGACCGTCGTCGAAATGGGGCCGAAGCTGGTCGGCCGTGAAGACCCCGACGTATCCGACGCGATACGCGACATCCTTGAAAGGGAAGGCATCCATATCCGCACGTCTGCCGAATGCATCGGTTTTGCCGGGGAAATCCCGGCGTGCGCGTCGGCGTCGATTGCGCGGAGGGTGAACCGGAGATCCTCGGCTCCGATGTCCTGCTCGCCGTCGGCCGGCGGCCCAATACGGACGATCTCGGCCTCGACCGCGCCGGCGTTGCGCTCGATCCGCGTGGCTACATCATGGTCGGCGAAAGTCTTCAGACCAACATCACCGGCGTCTGGGCGCTCGGCGACTGCAACGGGCGCGGCGCGTTCACCCACACCGCCTACAATGATTACGAGATCGTCGCCGCCAACCTGCTCGATGGCGACGAACGGCACGTCAGTGATCGTGTCCCTGGATACGCACTCTTCATCGATCCGCCGCTCGGGCGAGTCGGCATGACCGAAGCCCAGGTGCGTGCCCGCGGCCTGCCCTATCTTTCCTCAACCCGCCCGATGACGCGTGTCGGCCGTGCGGTCGAAAAGGACGAGACTCTCGGCTTCATAAAGGTTCTTGCCGATCCCTCGACGAAGCAGATCCTGGGTGCGTCGATCCTCGGCACCAGCGGCGACGAGGCGATCCACGGCATTCTCGATGCCATCAACGCGAAGACCCCTTACGATCAGCTCCGCTGGGCTGTGCCAATTCACCCGACCGTGTCCGAACTGATCCCAACGTTGTTGCTCGGCCTGCAGCCGACATCGTCGGCCTGATGTCACTGGCCCTGGTTTCTCAGACCGATGCGGGTCCGTGAAATCCGCCGCCGGTACCTGCGCGGAGCCGACGATCAGATTTGCCTCGTCGGCTCAACAATCCGGAACATTGACCGCGAGGCCGCCGCGCGAGGTCTCCTTGTATTGAGACTGCATGTCATGGCCGGTTTGTCGCATTGTCTCGATCACACGATCGAAAGTGACCTGATGGCGGCCGTCGCCGCGCAGCGCCAGCGATGCCGCGGCAATGGCCTTGATCGCTCCAAAAGCATTGCGCTCGATGCAGGGAATCTGCACCAGCCCTCCGATAGGATCGCAGGTCATTCCGAGGTGATGTTCCATGGCGATTTCCGCCGCGTTCTCGATCTGCTCGGCCGTGGCACCGAGTCCGGCGGCAAGCCCGGCAGCCGCCATGCTTGCAGCGGCGCCGACCTCGCCTTGGCAGCCGACCTCTGCGCCGGAGAGCGAGGCATTGCGCTTGATCAGGCCGCCGATTGCGGCCGCGGTGAGCAGGAAAGTGCGGCTGCCGCGCTCGGAATAGTCCGGGCAGAAATCGCGGAAGTAGCGGAGAACGGCGGGCAGGGTGCCGGCGGCGCCGTTGGTGGGTGCAGTGACGATGCGGCCGCCCGAGGCGTTCTCTTCGTTGACGGCGATCGCGAAGGTGCTGACCCAATCCATGATCTGATGCGGCTCGCTCTTGTTCGTCAGCCGAGCCCGCTGCAAGCCACGGAACAGATCGTGCGCGCGTTTGCGCACCCGCAATGGCCCGGGCAGTTGACCGCTTGCCGCGAGTCCGCGTTCGATGCAGGCGAACATGGTGTCGCGAATGCTGTCAAGCCCGCCGTCGAGAGAAGGGCGATCGCGCAGATCGAGTTCATTCTCGGCCTGAACTTCGGCAATGGTCAGGCCATTCCGCCGGCAGAGATCGAGCAATTCGGCGGCGGTCGTAAATGGTAGCCGCGCGGCCGCCGCGCGGGATGCGGCCGGTTCATTGCCGGAGGTGACGAAGCCGCCGCCGACCGAGAAATAGTCGCGTTCGCAAATGACCTGGCCGTCCCTTGCGAGCAGCCGAAATCGCATCGCGTTGGAATGCGTCGGCAGCAGCGCGACCAGATCGAAGCGAATATCGGCCTCGGGATCGAAACAGAGTTGCATTCCATCCGGCCGTCCAATGTGGCAATCGCGGTTGAGCCCCGCGACCAGCGCCGGTACCGCTTCCGGCTCGATGGAAGCAGGTGTTTCGCCGAGCAGGCCGAGGCAGATAGCCATGTCCGTCGCATGACCGCGGCCGGTCCAGGCTAGCGATCCGAACAGGTCGACGGTGATCCGCTCGCCCGCCAGATCGCCGATCTCGTCAAGGAAGCGTCTGGCGGCGATCATCGGGCCGACCGTGTGCGAACTGGACGGCCCGATACCGATCTTGAAGATGTCGAAGGCGCTGATGAAGCCGCCGGTGGCCGCGCTCACGACGAGGCCTCTTGTGCCGGACCTTGAGTTCTTGAATCGCATCTTCGCCAGCCCGGCGCGCTCGCACCAGAAGTCGAGCAGCGCCGAGAAATCCTTGCCGTGATATGGCGTCGACCGCGCGAGACTCGAGTGATTCCCGCGCGACCGCGGCGATCGGCAGCGCCACCCTGTTGGTGTTCGCGGAGTTCACGATCAGCGTGAGGTCCTTGTGCGCGAGGTCGACCGAAAACCCAGGCTCGGTGTCGCCGACCAGCACCTTGGTGGCGAAATTCAGCTTGAGCTGGCCATTGGTGGCCGACGTTCCGTGGATCACATCCAGCGTCGTCTCGAGATCGAGGCCGAAGGAATTCGCAAGCGTGAGCACCTCGGCATTCATCTGGCACGAGACCACTGAAAGATAATTGTTGACGAGCTTGGTGCGGATGCCGTGGCCGACCGGCCCGCAGTGATGAATTGTCGTGCCCATCGCTTGCAGCAGCGGCTTGACCCGCGCGAAATCGGCAGCCGACGCGCCCACCATGAACAGGCATTCGCCGCGTTCGGCGTGCGACGCCAGCCGCCCGATCGGCGCGTCGACCCAGCTCATGCCTTTGGCTTCGATCACGTCGGAGAGGCGATCCGTGGTGGTCGGGTCAACGGTCGAATGATCCATGAATATCATGCCGGGACGGCCGTGCACGGCAATGCCGTCCCGATCGTTGATCGCCGCTTCGACCTCCTGCGGTCCGGGAAGTGCCGTCAGCACGATATCGCAATTGCGGATCAACTCGCCGAACGACGCGGCACGCTTCGCGCCGAGCTTCTCCAGCGCCGCCAGCGGCGTCTCCTGCAGGTCGAACACTGTGAGATCGAAGCCCTTCTTTTGCAGATTCGAGGCCATGCCCTTGCCCATGCGGCCGAGGCCGGCGAAACCGATACGCTCCATGCTGTATCTCCCTGTGGATGGTCTTTTGCTCTATGCCGAGATGAAATAGATCGGGCTGCACCAGGCCTGATGGCCGTCTTCCTGCGTCACCCTCACATAGATGGCCCGGTCGCGGTCCGGACCTTCCGGGCTCTCCGGAAAATCCAGATGATGGACGAACGCGAAAGTCGAGGCTGCCGGTCGATCCGGCAGGCGGAATGCTCGGATGCGTTTTCCCAGCCCCCCGGCTTCGATGGTTTTGTCTTCAAGGCCGATTTCGGCGGTTGCAAAGCTGCCCGAGGCGACCGCCGTCTCGATCTCAATTCGGCCGCCGGTTGCGCTGTCGAGCCATAGATCCACGCCCGCAAAATTTCCCGTGGTGACGCTGCGCCAGCTCACGACGTTGTTCTCGACGGCGATCGGCTTGTCGGGATTGAGGAAATTGATCGGCTCGGCCCGGACGATGTGGTTGTCCGTCACGCGCAGCCTGCCGTCCCAGGTCACGAGCCGGCCGCGGCCGCGATATTCCGCGCCTTCCCAGAGAATGCGGATGCGTTTGCCGAGATTGCTTTTGCCGAACGGACGATAGACGGCAAGAGGCGTGGCGCCCTCGAACACCGTGACGCGCTCGACCGCCGCTGAGCCGGATATGTCGACCGCGAGGGTGGCAGCTCGCACGCCGCTGACGATATCGCCCATCACCGCCTGCCGTGCGGCATTCGACGTTGCCGGTCCGAGCGCGGGATCTCTCTGGTAGATCTGGCCGCCGGCAAAATCGGCGCGAACGTCAAGATACATCCGGTTGCCGGTGGTGCCGTAATGGTGCCGCCTGCGCAATGCATCGAACACGGCCTGACGGGTTAGCTCTGGCAGCGCGACGCAGGCGAGACCGCCGATGGCGCCGAACAGCAAGTCGCCCGGTGTGGTCGCACCAGGCCGGCCCTTGTGGTCGTCGCTGCCGCACAGCACGCCGACGCGATAACCGAGCGCGAGCGCGTCATGGAGTATCCATTCGAACGTGCCCCAGCTCGAATGCACCTCGACGGCGGTCTCGACGCGGCCGTCGTGGCCGACGCCGAGATCCGCATAACGGCCGCCGACATGCGCGACCGTCAACGCGTCCGTCTCTCGCAGCGCCTTGAAGAGATCGTTGACGTGAAGGCACGCGCTGCCGTCGCCCCGTCCGTCCTCGACCAGCATGTGGCTCGAACGGTGAATCCGCCCGCCCTCGGCAGCGAAATAGACGTTACGGTCGCCGCCGACACCGGTGTTGCCGGACCATTCATAACCCGGCATCGTGACGAAGGCGTGGGGAGCGTTGAATTCGCGGTAGAGATCGTTGAGTTCGTCCCAGAATTTCGCGGTGACCTGAAAGTCGTTGGCCTGATGACCGACGATGTCGAGATGCGCGCGATCGCGGGCGAAATAGAAGTAGTCGCGCGCGCTTCCGGCGCCGACGGTCTCTCCGCTCTGGGCGTGGAAATCCGCCCAATAGGTCACCTTCTCGGCCGGTCCGATCCGCAACGGGTTTGACATGCAAAGCATCCGGCCGCCTCCGTCACGCAATTCGACGGTGAGCTCGCCGGCGTCAGGCGCGTTGAGGCCGTCGATCGTCGCGCCGAACTGTCCCTTGTGAAGGACAATCTGGTCGGGAAGCCCCTGGATCGGCCGAGAGGGGACGAGCCTGAGCGCGCCGTCGAATTGATCGGTCGCGTTGCCCCACCGGTCGAGCGGCATGATTCCAAGACGGAACGGCTGGTTGGGCCGTCGCAGCGTCGGCAGTCGTGCGAGCCACGCGTTGGGCTGGCCGGGCAGCAGGGTAATCGCGGGCGAGTTGGGAATTTCGACGAATTCGTAAGTCGCGACCGCGTCCACGAAGACCTTGAGCGGAAATTCCCGCTCGGCGTTGGTCTGCATGCGGATGCCGGGACCGCCGAAGCGCGCGTCGCCGATGCGTACGGTGATCCGCTCGTTCGGCCGCAGGAAGCCCTTCATTGCCCGCACATAAAGCGTGTGGGTCCAGGGCCGGATGTTGATGCGGTCGAACAGGCATTCGAGCCCCGCGCCGTTCGACGCCTCCGCGGTCGTATAGCCGGCCGCCGCCGGATTGGTGAACTGCGGCTTGCCCATGTCGGAAGTGGTGCGGAACGAGATCTTGATGCCGCCGGTGTCGTCGATGCCGAGCGCGCCGGCGACATAGCTGAGCGTGAGCGAGACGTACGAGCCGGCCTCGAACGGCCCCTCCGGCGTGAGCACAACCGAACCCATTTTGTCGGCGAGGTAGGACGACCAAGGCATCGCTGAGTTTCTCCGATGATCTGGATCAGGTCGGCGCGGGGCCGGTGCTTCCGCGGAGCACGATCTCGAATGGCAGTTCGCGCGGCAACTCGAAGGATTCGCCGTCGAGCCGCGCCGTCAGGTAGGTCCCGGCGAGACGGCCGATTTCAGCGATCGGCGTCTGGATGCTGCTCAGTCCGGGTACTTGAGTTGCGCCAAGGTCGGTGTTGTCGACCCCGGTGATGGAGATGTCGCCCGGCACTTGCAGCCCCTGGGCGCGACAGGCCATCAGGCCGCCGGTTGCGACGACGTCGTTGGTGGCGATGACGGCGGTCGGCCGGTCCGGCAAGGCCAACAGCTTGTTCATAGCCTGCATGCCCGCCGAAAGCTCGATCGGTGCGTAGGCGATATGGCTATCGGGCAACAACAGTCCCTGCGCCTGCAAGGCCGAGCGCACGCCGGCACTGCGCTCTCTTGCCCGATCATTGCCTTCGTGTGGCGTGCTGATCAGGCCGAACCTGCGATGACCGAGCCGGAGCAGGTGCTCCGTCATTTCGCGCGTCGCGGCCTGACTGTCGAAACCCACGCTGGGATGCCGGCCGCTGCGGTCGATCCCCCATGTCAGGACATAGGGTCGGTTGAACTCGTTCAGCAGCACGAACAGTTCGGGATCGTGATCGGTGCCGACGAACATGAAGGCGTCGACGCCGCGTTCGATCAGGGCCTTGGTCAATCGCAGCTCGGTCTTCAGGTCATAATGGTTCGACGCCAGCAGCAGGGCATAGCCGCGCGGCTCGATCTCGCGCTCGAGCGCGCTCGTGGCGCGCGAATACAAGGCGTAGTCGAATGACGGCACGACAGCGCCGATCGTCTGGCTGCGCTGGCTGCGCAGCGCGCGGGCCTGGCCGTTCGGCACGTAGCGCAGCTTGCGAACCGCCTCCTGCACCCGCGACAACGTCTCTTCATCGAGAACGTCCGGCGTGTTGAGCGCACGCGAAACGGTTGCCGAAGACACGCCGGCGAGCAGGGCGACATCCTTCAGGCGCGCGCTGTGGCGCCCCCTTCCCGTTGGTTGTGCTCGTTCGCCGCTTGGCATGCGTAAACTCATACAGTCGATGTAATCGATTGCAAGACAAAAAGACCGGTTGCTCTGAGGATCTGCATAGATCAACATTTTTGGTAACTTGACATGCCGCAATCCGTTGGCTTAGCCTTATGAGAACGATTACATACACCGTGCAGCCCATCAGCGGCTGCGCAGCAATGTCGCGCGGCCTCGCGAATGCCGCGAAGCGTATCGATCGTGTTTGTTGGAAGATGGGAGTCATCAAATGACAGGCGGAAAAGATACCATTTCGGTCGGCGTGGCTGCGAGTCGGCGAAGCGTTCTCAAGGGTGTGGCGGCGGGCTTGAGCAGCCTCGCGGCGCCGTCGTTCATCGGTGACGCCCGCGCGCAGGCGCCGGATCTTTCAGCTTACACGTCGGCGAAGATCAACTGGCGGCAAGCCGATGGCGAGCAGATCACGGTCGGCGTCATTCCCGCCGGCTATTTCGACAATCTCATCAGTCTGGTCGGCGAGTTCGAGGCGTTGACCGGGATAAAGGTCCGCTTCGAGAAGATCCCACCCGGCCAGGTGCGGCAGAAGGCGATGCTCGATCTGAGTTCGAAGACCGGTACCTATGCGACGGTCGCGACCGACTGCATGTATTATCCGCTCTATGTGGCCAACAAATGGGTCGAGCCGCTCGACAAATACCTGAGCGATCCTTCGCTGAGCGATGCGTCATGGTTTCAATACGACGACATCCACAAGGCGTGGCGCGACGCCAACACCGTCGACGGCAAGCCCTACGCGATACCTTACGATGGCGAAGTGACGGTGCAGGTCTATCGCAAGGACCTGTTCGACGCCAAAGGGCTCAAGCCTGCCGAGACGCTGGATGAATTCGTCGCCAATGCCAAGGCGCTGCACGACCCGAACGATCGGCTGTGGGGTACCGCCCTGCGCGGCTTCGCCGGCGCCGGCCAGAATATGTATATCTACCCCTCGATCTTTCGTGGCTTTGGCGGCAACTGGTTTGCCGGCGACAGGATTCAGGTCAACAGCAAAGAAGCGGTCGGATCGCTCGATTGGTACGTGGACACGCTGACGCGCTATTCGCCGCAGGCGGTCAAGAACTGGAACTGGCCGGACATCGCCGATGCGTTCGCGCAGGGCACGCTTGGCTCCTACATCGATGCGCACTCCTCGGCGGCGGTGCTCAACGATGCGAGCAAGTCCAAGGTGATCGGAAAGATCGGGTTCGCGCGCTGGCCGAAAGGCCCCGCCGGCAAGCGGACGACATCGATATGGAACTGGGGCTTCCCGATCAACGCCGCACTTTCCGACAAGGCCAAGCGCGCGACCTGGTTGTTCATTTCCTGGGCCTGCGCTGCGGAGACGCAGGCGCGGACCTCCTACAAATTCAACGGTCCGGTGAAGCGTTCCGGCATCAATCGGCTGTCGGTGTGGAAGTCGCCAGGCTTCGGTGCGCTGCTCGAGGCGAGCGGCTACAATTTCGGCGACGCTGCGTTGCAGTCGCTCGAACTGGATACCGATGTCGACTGGCGGCCGCGCGTGCCGCAATGGCCGGCGCTCGGCGAAGCCATGGCGACCGCCATCCAGACCGCGCTGGTCGGCCAACAGAAGCCGAAGGAAGCCCTCCACGAAGCGCAATCCCGCGTCGACGCCATCATGAAGGGCTGAAGCGCCTTCAAACACCTGCGCGGAGATGATTCGCGCAGCTCCCTTCCAATGCCGGAAGCTGACGCGATGCCGACAAAAGTTGCTGCGCAGGAGAGGCGGTTTGCGATGGCCCTGTTCCTGCCGGCGTTGCTGGTCCTGCTGCTGACGACGACCGTCCCGCTGGTCTATCTCGCCTGGAACAGCGTCCATCGTGTCGACCTGACGATGCCGTGGGTCACGGGTTTTGCCGGGGCCGACAATTACACGAAGATGCTGAGCGATCCGCGATTCTGGAACTCACTCGAGCTCACCGCCGTCTACGTCGCGACAACGGTCGTTCTGCAGATCCTGATCGGGCTCGGCCTCGCACTTTTGGTGATGCAGATCCCCTTTGGGCAGGGGCTGCTGCGCATTGCCGCAATCACTCCCATCGTGCTTGCGCCCGTCGTGGTTGGCCTGTTCTGGCGAACGCTGGTGCTGGCGCCCGATTTCGGCGTGCTGGATTTCGTCACACGCGCGCTGGGTCTCGGATCGCACGACTGGTTCGGTGATCCGCATCTCGCGCTGGTTTCCGTAATAGCAATCCATACCTGGCAGTGGACGCCGTTCGCCTTCCTGGTGATTTTGGCCAGCCTGTCGTCACTCCCGCCGGAGATTTTCGAGGCCGCGCGGATCGATCGCGCGACCGCCTTCAGGCGTTTCTGGCACATCACGCTGCCATTGATCCGCCCGGCGCTTGTCATCGTGGTGATCATGCGCATGATGGTCGCGCTGTCGGCCTTCGCGGCGATCTTCGCGGCGACCGGCGGCGGCCCCGGGACCGCGACCGAAATCCTGAACCTCTATACCTATCGTACGTCCTTTACCGAACTGAACTTCGGTTACGGTGCGGCGCTGGCGATGGTTCTGCTCGCCGTCACGCTTCTGGTGTCGTACGTCATGTTCCGGCTGAGGGCGCCGCGGTGAAGCGCAACGGTCTTGCCACTGCCGCGCTGGTCGGCGTCGCCGGCGTGTTCCTGACGGTCTGGACGTTCCCGGTGCTATGGGCGCTGCTGACGTCGTTCAAGACCGAGAAGGACGTTCTGGCCTATCCCCCGACGCTCGTGTTCTCGCCGACACTGGCGAACTACGAAGACGTGCTGTTCGGTGCCACCACCATCGTCCCGAATCTGATCTCGAGCTTCATCGTGTCGGTCGCGACGACGATCGCGACCATGCTGCTCGCGGTTCCCGCGGCCTATGCCCTTGCACGCCTCAACCTGCCGGGCCGGCGTGCCGGAGGCTTCTACATTCTGGCGACGCAGATGCTGCCACCGGTGGGCCTGATCATTCCCTATTTCTTGTTCCTGCAGCGGATCGGCTGGCTCGACAGCTACAAGGGCATGACGCTGATCTATCTGACCTTCTCGTTGCCCTTCGCGATCTGGCTGATGGTGTCCTATTTCGAGGACGTTCCGCGCGAGATGGAAGAAGCCGCCTTGATCGATCGCGCCGGTCGCTGGCGCGCCTTTCTCTATATCGTGCTGCCGCAAGTACGTGGCGGCATAGCCGTCACCGTCATCTTCGTGTTCCTCAACGCCTGGAACGAGTTCCTGTTTGCCGTCGTGCTCGGCGGCAACAATGTCCGCCAGGTAACGGTTGCCATGTTCAACTTCATTTCGGTCGAACAGACGATGTGGGCGAAGCTCGCCGCGGCGGCGATCGTCACCATGGCGCCGGTGCTGCTGCTGGGATTGTTCGCGCAGCGGCATATCGTGAAAGGCCTGACGGTCGGCGCAGTCAAAGGGGGTGGTCGAAGATGAGCAGGGCAGGCCGCGTCGCGCTGAAATCGGTCGTCAAGCGCCACGGGGCGTTCACGGCACTTCATGGCATCGATCTGGAGATCGAACCCGGCGAGTTCTTCGCGTTGCTGGGGCCCTCTGGCTCCGGCAAGTCGACGACGTTGCGAATCATCGCCGGGCTCGAGGAGGCCAATGAAGGCCGCGTCTTCATCGATGGCGACGACGTCACCGACGCCGATCCGGGCGACCGCGACGTCGCCATGGTGTTCCAGAGCTATGCGCTCTATCCACACATGAACGTCTACCAGAACATCGCGTTTCCGATGCGGATGTCGCGCCTGCCGAAAAGCGAGATCGACGGGCCGGTGCGCGACGCCGCGCGAAAAGTCCATATCGACCACCTGCTCGACCGCAAGCCGGGACAACTCTCTGGCGGCCAACAGCAGCGTTGCGCCCTGGCGCGCGCCATCGTGCGCAAGCCGCGGCTGTTCCTGCTTGACGAGCCGCTGTCGAACCTCGACGCGAAGCTGCGGCTGGAGACGCGCGGCGAACTCAAGAAGCTGCAGCGTTCGCTCGGCGTCACGACGATCTACGTCACCCACGATCAGGAAGAGGCGATGACGATCGCCGACCGCATGGCCGTCTTCATGGATGGCCGGATCGTGCAGATCGGAACGCCCGCGTCGATCTTCAACCGGCCGGCCTCCGCGGCGGTGGCGAACTTCATCGGCAATCCTCCGATGAACCTGATCGAGGCCACCTATTGCGGCGGCGAGGTTCAGATCGGCGGTTACGCCCTGCCGACCGATTTCAGGTTTGCAGGAGAACGGCAGGTTCTGGCCGGCATCAGGCCGAGCGTCATCCGGGTCGGGCAGGGAGGCATTCCCGCGCGCGTCGACCTTGTCGAGAATCTCGGCGACGCGCTGCTTCTCGACCTCAATCTCGGCGACAATATCATCCGCGCGCGGGTCGGCCCGGATTTCGCTGCCCGCGAAGGCGACCTGGTGACGTTCTCGACCGAGCCGTCCAACGTTCATCTGTTTGCCGCAGATTCGCACCTTCGACTGGACCCCCGGGAATGACCATGCAGACCCACTGGATCGACGGCCGTGCCGTCACCGATAACGGCGAATCCATCGCCGTCCTCAATCCCGCGACGGAATATCCGATCGATGATATCCCGCGCGGCGGCGTTGCGGTGGCGGAGCAGGCCGTCGCGGCAGCCCGGCGCGCATTCGTCGGCTGGGCCGGACGCTCCGTCATCGAGCGGCGCAACGCGATCCGCAAGGCCACCGAGAAGCTCGCAGCCGTACGCGAGGAGGTCGCGGTGCTGTTGACGCGGGAGATGGGCAAGCCGCTGGCGCAAGCGCGCGGCGAGGTCGGCAACGCCATAGACACGATGCAGTCGTTCGGCGAACTCATCGTGCATCTGCGTGCAGGTAGCCAGATGTCCGGCGCCAACGAGCTGAACTTCCAGCACCGGACGGCGCGCGGCGTCGCGGCATGCATTATTCCCTGGAATTTCCCGATAGCCGTCGGACTTGAGAACGTCGTGCCCAATCTGCTGGTCGGCAACACGGTGATCTGGAAACCATCCGAGAAGACGCCGCTGTCCTCGCGTCTTGTGGTGGAAAAGGTCTTCGACCATCTGCCCCACGGCGTTCTCAACCTCGTGCTCGGCGACGGGTCGGCAGGCGAGCCGCTGGTGACCAGCGAGGATGTCGACCTTGTTGTCTTCGTGGGCAGCGAGCGCACCGGCCGGCGCATCGGCGCGCTGTGCGGCGGCGGCCTGAAGAAGGTCGTGCTCGAACTTGGCGGCAAGGATTTGCTCATTGTCGACGAAACCGTCGATGTCAGGAACGCCGCGCGCCTCGCCGCCGAGGCGACCTATTTCAATGCCGGGCAGATCTGCACCTCGACGGAGCGGTTGTATGTCGCCGACGGGATTTTTGGCGAATTTGTCGAGGCGCTGGTCAGGGAATTGGAGGCGTTGAGGCTCGGCGACGGCCTTGATCAGGACAACCAGATGGGACCGCTTGTCGACCGCCTTCAACTGGAGACGGTCTCCCGCCACGTCATGGATGCGCAGGCCGCGGTGCAGTCGTCAATTGCGGTGGCCGGCCGCTGCAGCGCCGGGGCTATTTCTACCCGCCAACGGTGCTCACCAATCTGCACGCCGATTCCGTCATCAACCGCGAGGAGACCTTCGGGCCGGTTGCGCCATGCGTGCCGTTCCGCGATTTCGACGAGGCTATTCACTTCGCCAATCAGGGCCGATACGGTCTTGCCGCAATCGTCTGCACCACGTCGGCGCCGCGCGCGATGAAGGCGATCCAGGAATTGCAGGTGGGCATGGTGAAGATCAACGCGATGCGCGGCAAGGCCGCGGGCGGCACGTCCGAGCCGGCGCGCGCGAGCGGGCTCGGACATGGCTACGGCATGGAGTTTCTCGCCGAGATCACCCGTCAGAAGAGCGTGCACTGGAAGCATGACGTCCAGTAGTTTCCCCCAGCTAGCCAGAACACGGGTCTGAAGATGAACAATGCCGCAAGCCCGAATATCCTGATCATCCTCAACGACGATATGGGCTTCTCGGATATCGGCTGCTACGGCGGCGAGATCGAGACGCCTAATCTGGATCGGCTCGCCGCAAATGGCTTGCGTTATTCGCAATTCTACAACACCGCCCGATGCAGCCCGTCGCGGGCTTCGCTGCTGACGGGACTGCACCCGCACCAGACCGGTATCGGCATTCTGACCTACAGCAACGGCCCGGAAGGCTATGCCGGCGACCTCAACAGGCGCTGTGTGACCATCGCCGAAGTGCTGAAGCGGAATAGCTACAAGACCTACCTCAGCGGCAAATGGCACGTTTCCAGCAACTTGACCCAGCCGACGGATTCCTGGCCGATGCAGCGCGGCTTCGACCATTTCTTCGGCACCATCATCGGTGCCGGCAGCTTCTACAACCCCACCACGCTGACGCGCGGCAATGACAATGTCGAGCATGAGCCCGAGCGTGATCCGAAGTTCTTCTACACGGACGCGATCAGCGACCAGGCCGTCGATTTCGTCCGAAGGCATCACGGCGACAGTCCGGATGCGCCGTTCTTTCACTATGTCGCCTACACCGCGCCGCACTGGCCGCTGCATGCGCATGACGAGGACATCGCGAAATACAAGGGCAGGTTCGATGCAGGCTGGGACCGGCTGCGCCAGGAGCGGCTCGATCGGCTCGTCGGCACCGGCATCATTCACCCGAGCTGGCAGCTCACCGGTCGCGATCCGACCCAGCCGCCCTGGACCGAAGCCCAAAATCGCGCCTGGGTGTTGCGTTGCATGGAGGTCTATGCGGCGCAGATCGACCGCATGGACCAGGGCATCGGCCGCATCCTGGCGGCGCTCGAAGAAACCGGGCAGCTCGACAATACGCTGATCATGTTCCTGTCCGACAATGGCGCCTGCGCCGAAGACATTCCGGATGGCGTCACTGCGCGCGAGCTCGTTGACGAGCTGATGATCGCGAAGGCAACGACGCGCGACGGTCGCCCGGTCAGATTCGGCAACGATCCATCGCTGATGCCGGGCGGCGAAGACACCTATCAAAGCTACGGAACGGCCTGGGCCAATCTGTCGAACACGCCGTTCCGGCTTTACAAGCACTGGGTCCATGAGGGCGGCATCGCCACGCCGTTCATCGTGCATTGGCCGGCCGGCATTCAACGCGGGCGGGTTGCGCACCACGCCGGCCCAGTTGCCGGATATCATGGCGACCATTCTCGAGGTGACCGGCGCAGACTATCCGGCACGCTTCGGCGGCCATGAAATCCTGCCCTGCGAAGGCGAAAGCCTGGTGCCGTCTTTCTCGTCGGACGGCACCTCGCGGGCCGCTGTTCTGGGAGCATGAAGGTAATGCCGCCGTGCGCATCGGCCAATGGAAACTGGTGCGGAAATTTCCCGGCGACTGGGAGCTGTACGACATGACGGCGGACCGCACCGAAATGCATGATATCGCTGCACAGCACCCGGAACGGGTGGGCGATATGCGGAGCGCTACGCCGCCTGGGCCGAGCGCTGTGGCGTGATTCCGCGCGAAAAGATCCTCGAGATCATGAAGGCGCAGGGCGGCTCGGCGTTCTGGGAAGAAAAGAAAGAGACCTGACAAAGGCGCGAAATCAGGCATCATACCGATGGTGAACGGTCATTCTGATTGCTGCGGAGCGCATACCGCGAGCAATATCGGTTTCGTTCGGCGGGAAATATCCCGCTCTGACTCGCCGCGCCGTAACCCTTGTGTGAGGAACGGACCCCGGCATGGGGTGGACCGCCTGCGAGATCTGTCAGATGCCGGTTCGGACAAGTTTCTCATTTTCAGTCGATAGTCGCGCTTTGTCGCGCTGGCGACCTCGTCGGTCACGACGGCATTGCCGATGGCCATCGGCCGGGCGCTTTTGTCCTTAGGGCCGGCATATCAATTCAAACCGAGTTGTCCCTTTACGTATGGCCCATCCAGGAAGATACCGGGGAAAAACTGACCGTGCTCGTTGCGGCGCAACACCACAAAGTTCTTACTAAGGTCGAAGCGCGAACCGAACCGAAGTTCGTAAACGGCCGCTTATGTAAAGAGTTTCATATCCCGTTCCGTAGCGAAGCATCTGAGCCAGCGCGCCACTGGCAAACTCAATGTCAGCCATTTCGCGCGGGGTGGATGTCCATAGAATACCTTTGAACATCGAGTAAGTGAGTGCTTGATCGAGGTCAGTAAGATATATTTTCACAGCACGGATGAAGCCAGATAGACGGAGTGGCAAAAAAATCCACATTCCGTTCTGCTCGTGCATCTTCTTCAAATGATCCCTGGAGAGCGCATCTAAAGCGTTCCTCTGCACCGGCAACTCTTCAATTTCGAGGGGTTTGCTGTGAAGCCTCTCGTCAAAATCGTACTTCTCCAGGGCTCCGGCGGAATCATGCTTGCTGCCCACCTCGTAAACGTCGCCGGGGTCAAGGACAACGCAATCAATTCTCTTTGAAGTATCCCGCATGGACTGCACCAATCCTGTTCGATCCGACATTGAGGTGAAAGTTGTCCGGACGACAGAACAGGACGAAACCGCAAATGGAATGAGCGCCTTGGGGTGATAGGCGTGGGAGCCCCACTGGTTTCTCGAGTTTCT
>CAVVIM010000039.1:0-422821 GCA_963748165.1 uncultured Alphaproteobacteria bacterium | reverse complement strand
CACGCTCGACACGCTCGCCCCGACGGTTGCGATCAGCAGCGCCGCCGAGACCTCCAACGTCGCGACCCAGACGATTTCCGGAACGGTCACCGCCGGCGAGGCCGCGGTCGGCGCCACCGTGACGTTGCTCGACACCGTTGGCGGCGTCACCACCGCAGATCGGCACCGCGACCGTGGGCTCGGGCGGGGTGTGGACCACCACCGTCACGCTGTCGGGCGATGGCGCCCACTCCATCGTCGCCCAGGACACCGATGCCGCCGGCAACACCGGCACCAGCACGCCGGTCGTGTTCACGCTCGACACGCTCGCCCCGACGGTTGCGATCAGCACCGCCGCGGAGACCTCCAGCGTCGCGAGCCAGACGATTTCCGGAACGGTCACCGCCGGCGCCGGCGAGGCCGCGGTCGGCGCCACCGTGACGTTGCTCGACACCGTTGGCGGCGTCACCACCCAGATCGGCACCGCGACCGTGGGCTCGGGCGGGGTGTGGACCACCACCGTCACGCTGTCGGGCGATGGCGCCCACTCCATCGTCGCCCAGGACACCGATGCCGCCGGCAACACCGGCACCAGCACGCCGGTCGTGTTCACGCTCGACACGCTCGCCCCGACGGTTGCGATCAGCACCGCCGCGGAGACCTCCAGCGTCGCGAGCCAGACGATTTCCGGAACGGTCACCGCCGGCGCCGGCGAGGCCGCGGTCGGCGCCACCGTGACGTTGCTCGACACCGTTGGCGGCGTCACCACCCAGATCGGCACCGCGACCGTGGGCTCGGGCGGGGTGTGGACCACCACCGTCACGCTGTCGGGCGATGGCGCCCACTCCATCGTCGCCCAGGACACCGATGCCGCCGGCAACACCGGCACCAGCACGCCGGTCGTGTTCACGCTCGACACGCTCGCCCCGACGGTTGCGATCAGCACCGCCGCGGAGACCTCCAGCGTCGCGAGCCAGACGATTTCCGGAACGGTCACCGCCGGCGCCGGCGAGGCCGCGGTCGGCGCCACCGTGACGTTGCTCGACACCGTTGGCGGCGTCACCACCCAGATCGGCACCGCGACCGTGGGCTCGGGCGGGGCTGTGGACCACCACCGTCACGCTGTCGGGCGATGGCGCCCACTCCATCGTCGCCCAGGACACCGATGCCGCCGGCAACACCGGCACCAGCACGCCGGTCGTGTTCACGCTCGACACGCTCGCCCCGACGGTTGCGATCAGCACCGCCGCGGAGACCTCCAGCGTCGCGACCCAGACGATTTCCGGAACGGTCACCGCCGGCGGAGGCCGCGGTCGGCGCCACCGTGACGTTGCTCGACACCGTTGGCGGCGTCACCACCCAGATCGGCACCGCGACCGTGGGCTCGGGCGGGGCTGTGGACCACCACCGTCACGCTGTCGGGCGATGGCGCCCACTCCATCGTCGCCCAGGACACCGATGCCGCCGGCAACACCGGCACCAGCACGCCGGTCGTGTTCACGCTCGACACGCTCGCCCCGACGGTTGCGATCAGCACCGCCGCGGAGACCTCCAGCGTCGCGAGCCAGACGATTTCCGGAACGGTCACCGCCGGCGCCGGAGGCCGCGGTCGGCGCCACCGTGACGTTGCTCGACACCGTTGGCGGCGTCACCACCCAGATCGGCACCGCGACCGTGGGCTCGGGCGGGGTGTGGACCACCACCGTCACGCTGTCGGGCGATGGCGCCCACTCCATCGTCGCCCAGGACACCGATGCCGCCGGCAACACCGGCACCAGCACGCCGGTCGTGTTCACGCTCGACACGCTCGCCCCGACGGTTGCGATCAGCAGCCGCCGCGGAGACCTCCAACGTCGCGACCCAGACGATTTCCGGAACGGTCACCGCCGGCGCCGGCGAGGCCGCGGTCGGCGCCACCGTGACGTTGCTCGACACCGTTGGCGGCGTCACCACCCAGATCGGCACCGCGACCGTCGGCTCGGGCGGGGCTGTGGACCACCACCGTCACGCTGTCGGGCGATGGCGCCCACTCCATCGTCGCCCAGGACACCGATGCCGCCGGCAACACCGGCACCAGCACGCCGGTCGTGTTCACGCTCGACACGCTCGCCCCGACGGTTGCGATCAGCACCGCCGCGGAGACCTCCAGCGTCGCGACCCAGACGATTTCCGGAACGTGTCACCGCCGGCGAGGCCGCGGTCGGCGCCACCGTGACGTTGCTCGACACCGTTGGCGGCGTCACCACCCAGATCGGCACCGCGACCGTGGGCTCGGGCGGGGCTGTGGACCACCACCGTCACGCTGTCGGGCGATGGCGCCCACTCCATCGTCGCCCAGGACACCGATGCCGCCGGCAACACCGGCACCAGCACGCCGGTCGTGTTCACGCTCGACACGCTCGCCCCGACGGTTGCGATCAGCACCGCCGCGGAGACCTCCAACGTCGCGACCCAGACGATTTCCGGAACGTGTCACCGCCGGCGAGGCCGCGGTCGGCGCCACCGTGACCTTGCTCGACACCGTTGGCGGCGTCACCACCCAGATCGGCACCGCGACCGTCGGCTCGGGCGGGCTGTGGACCACCACCGTCACGCTGTCGGGCGATGGCGCCCACTCCATCGTCGCCCAGGACACCGATGCCGCCGGCAACACCGGCACCAGCACGGCGGTCGTGTTCACGCTCGACACGCTCGCCCCGACGGTTGCGATCAGCAGCCGCCGCCGAGACCTCCAACGTCGCGACCCAGACGATTTCCGGAAGTGTCACCGCCGGCGAGGCCGCGGTCGGCGCCACCGTGACCTTGCTCGACACCGTTGGCGGCGTCACCACCCAGATCGGCACCGCGACCGTCGGCTCGGGCGGGGTGTGGACCACCACCGTCACGCTGTCGGGCGATGGCGCCCACTCCATCGTCGCCCAGGACACCGATGCCGCCGGCAACACCGGCACCAGCACGGCGGTCGTGTTCACGCTCGACACGCTCGCCCCGACGGTTGCGATCAGCAGCCGCCGCCGAGACCTCCAACGTCGCGACCCAGACGATTTCCGGAACGTGTCACCGCCGGCGAGGCCGCGGTCGGCGCCACCGTGACCTTGCTCGACACCGTTGGCGGCGTCACCACCCAGATCGGCACCGCGACCGTCGGCTCGGGCGGGGCTGTGGACCACCACCGTCACGCTGTCGGGCGATGGCGCCCACTCCATCGTCGCCCAGGACACCGATGCCGCCGGCAACACCGGCACCAGCACGCGCGGTCGTGTTCACGCTCGACACGCTCGCCCCGACGGTTGCGATCAGCAGCCGCCGCCGAGACCTCCAACGTCGCGACCCAGACGATTTCCGGAACGTGTCACCGCCGGCGAGGCCGCGGTCGGCGCCACCGTGACCTTGCTCGACACCGTTGGCGGCGTCACCACCCAGATCGGCACCGCGACCGTCGGCTCGGGCGGGGCTGTGGACCACCACCGTCACGCTGTCGGGCGATGGCGCCCACTCCATCGTCGCCCAGGACACCGATGCCGCCGGCAACACCGGCACCAGCACGGCGGTCGTGTTCACGCTCGACACGCTCGCCCCGACGGTTGCGATCAGCAGCCGCCGCCGAGACCTCCAACGTCGCGACCCAGACGATTTCCGGAAGTGTCACCGCCGGCGAGGCCGCGGTCGGCGCCACCGTGACCTTGCTCGACACCGTTGGCGGCGTCACCACCCAGATCGGCACCGCGACCGTCGGCTCGGGCGGGGCTGTGGACCACCACCGTCACGCTGTCGGGCGATGGCGCCCACTCCATCGTCGCCCAGGACACCGATGCCGCCGGCAACACCGGCACCAGCACGCGCGGTCGTGTTCACGCTCGACACGCTCGCCCCGACGGTTGCGATCAGCAGCGCCGCCGAGACCTCCAACGTCGCGACCCAGACGATTTCCGGAAGTGTCACCGCCGGCGAGGCCGCGGTCGGCGCCACCGTGACCTTGCTCGACACCGTTGGCGGCGTCACCACCCAGATCGGCACCGCGACCGTCGGCTCGGGCGGGCTGTGGACCACCACCGTCACGCTGTCGGGCGATGGCGCCCACTCCATCGTCGCCCAGGACACCGATGCCGCCGGCAACACCGGCACCAGCACGCGCGGTCGTGTTCACGCTCGACACGCTCGCCCCGACGGTTGCGATCAGCACCGCCGCCGAGACCTCCAACGTCGCGACCCAGACGATTTCCGGAACGTGTCACCGCCGGCGAGGCCGCGGTCGGCGCCACCGTGACCTTGCTCGACACCGTTGGCGGCGTCACCACCCAGATCGGCACCGCGACCGTCGGCTCGGGCGGGCTGTGGACCACCACCGTCACGCTGTCGGGCGATGGCGCCCACTCCATCGTCGCCCAGGACACCGATGCCGCCGGCAACACCGGCACCAGCACGCGCGGTCGTGTTCACGCTCGACACGCTCGCCCCGACGGTTGCGATCAGCAGCGCCGCCGAGACCTCCAACGTCGCGACCCAGACGATTTCCGGAAGTGTCACCGCCGGCGAGGCCGCGGTCGGCGCCACCGTGACCTTGCTCGACACCGTTGGCGGCGTCACCACCCAGATCGGCACCGCGACCGTCGGCTCGGGCGGGCTGTGGACCACCACCGTCACGCTGTCGGGCGATGGCGCCCACTCCATCGTCGCCCAGGACACCGATGCCGCCGGCAACACCGGCACCAGCACGCGCGGTCGTGTTCACGCTCGACACGCTCGCCCCGACGGTTGCGATCAGCAGCCGCCGCCGAGACCTCCAACGTCGCGACCCAGACGATTTCCGGAACGTGTCACCGCCGGCGAGGCCGCGGTCGGCGCCACCGTGACCTTGCTCGACACCGTTGGCGGCGTCACCACCCAGATCGGCACCGCGACCGTCGGCTCGGGCGGGGTGTGGACCACCACCGTCACGCTGTCGGGCGATGGCGCCCACTCCATCGTCGCCCAGGACACCGATGCCGCCGGCAACACCGGCACCAGCACGCGCGGTCGTGTTCACGCTCGACACGCTCGCCCCGACGGTTGCGATCAGCAGCCGCCGCCGAGACCTCCAACGTCGCGACCCAGACGATTTCCGGAAGTGTCACCGCCGGCGAGGCCGCGGTCGGCGCCACCGTGACCTTGCTCGACACCGTTGGCGGCGTCACCACCCAGATCGGCACCGCGACCGTCGGCTCGGGCGGGCTGTGGACCACCACCGTCACGCTGTCGGGCGATGGCGCCCACTCCATCGTCGCCCAGGACACCGATGCCGCCGGCAACACCGGCACCAGCACGCGCGGTCGTGTTCACGCTCGACACGCTCGCCCCGACGGTTGCGATCAGCAGCGCCGCGGAGACCTCCAACGTCGCGACCCAGACGATTTCCGGAACGTGTCACCGCCGGCGAGGCCGCGGTCGGCGCCACCGTGACCTTGCTCGACACCGTTGGCGGCGTCACCACCCAGATCGGCACCGCGACCGTCGGCTCGGGCGGGCTGTGGACCACCACCGTCACGCTGTCGGGCGATGGCGCCCACTCCATCGTCGCCCAGGACACCGATGCCGCCGGCAACACCGGCACCAGCACGGCGGTCGTGTTCACGCTCGACACGCTCGCCCCGACGGTTGCGATCAGCAGCCGCCGCGGAGACCTCCAACGTCGCGACCCAGACGATTTCCGGAACGGTCACCGCCGGCGAGGCCGCGGTCGGCGCCACCGTGACCTTGCTCGACACCGTTGGCGGCGTCACCACCCAGATCGGCACCGCGACCGTCGGCTCGGGCGGGGTGTGGACCACCACCGTCACGCTGTCGGGCGATGGCGCCCACTCCATCGTCGCCCAGGACACCGATGCCGCCGGCAACACCGGCACCAGCACGCGCGGTCGTGTTCACGCTCGACACGCTCGCCCCGACGGTTGCGATCAGCAGCCGCCGCCGAGACCTCCAACGTCGCGACCCAGACGATTTCCGGAAGTGTCACCGCCGGCGAGGCCGCGGTCGGCGCCACCGTGACCTTGCTCGACACCGTTGGCGGCGTCACCACCCAGATCGGCACCGCGACCGTCGGCTCGGGCGGGGCTGTGGACCACCACCGTCACGCTGTCGGGCGATGGCGCCCACTCCATCGTCGCCCAGGACACCGATGCCGCCGGCAACACCGGCACCAGCACGCGCGGTCGTGTTCACGCTCGACACGCTCGCCCCGACGGTTGCGATCAGCAGCGCCGCCGAGACCTCCAACGTCGCGACCCAGACGATTTCCGGAAGTGTCACCGCCGGCGAGGCCGCGGTCGGCGCCACCGTGACCTTGCTCGACACCGTTGGCGGCGTCACCACCCAGATCGGCACCGCGACCGTCGGCTCGGGCGGGCTGTGGACCACCACCGTCACGCTGTCGGGCGATGGCGCCCACTCCATCGTCGCCCAGGACACCGATGCCGCCGGCAACACCGGCACCAGCACGCGCGGTCGTGTTCACGCTCGACACGCTCGCCCCGACGGTTGCGATCAGCAGCCGCCGCCGAGACCTCCAACGTCGCGACCCAGACGATTTCCGGAAGTGTCACCGCCGGCGAGGCCGCGGTCGGCGCCACCGTGACCTTGCTCGACACCGTTGGCGGCGTCACCACCCAGATCGGCACCGCGACCGTCGGCTCGGGCGGGGCTGTGGACCACCACCGTCACGCTGTCGGGCGATGGCGCCCACTCCATCGTCGCCCAGGACACCGATGCCGCCGGCAACACCGGCACCAGCACGCGCGGTCGTGTTCACGCTCGACACGCTCGCCCCGACGGTTGCGATCAGCAGCGCCGCCGAGACCTCCAACGTCGCGACCCAGACGATTTCCGGAAGTGTCACCGCCGGCGAGGCCGCGGTCGGCGCCACCGTGACCTTGCTCGACACCGTTGGCGGCGTCACCACCCAGATCGGCACCGCGACCGTCGGCTCGGGCGGGCTGTGGACCACCACCGTCACGCTGTCGGGCGATGGCGCCCACTCCATCGTCGCCCAGGACACCGATGCCGCCGGCAACACCGGCACCAGCACGCGCGGTCGTGTTCACGCTCGACACGCTCGCCCCGACGGTTGCGATCAGCAGCGCCGCCGAGACCTCCAACGTCGCGACCCAGACGATTTCCGGAAGTGTCACCGCCGGCGAGGCCGCGGTCGGCGCCACCGTGACCTTGCTCGACACCGTTGGCGGCGTCACCACCCAGATCGGCACCGCGACCGTCGGCTCGGGCGGGCTGTGGACCACCACCGTCACGCTGTCGGGCGATGGCGCCCACTCCATCGTCGCCCAGGACACCGATGCCGCCGGCAACACCGGCACCAGCACGGCGGTCGTGTTCACGCTCGACACGCTCGCCCCGACGGTTGCGATCAGCAGCGCCGCCGAGACCTCCAACGTCGCGACCCAGACGATTTCCGGAAGTGTCACCGCCGGCGAGGCCGCGGTCGGCGCCACCGTGACCTTGCTCGACACCGTTGGCGGCGTCACCACCCAGATCGGCACCGCGACCGTCGGCTCGGGCGGGCTGTGGACCACCACCGTCACGCTGTCGGGCGATGGCGCCCACTCCATCGTCGCCCAGGACACCGATGCCGCCGGCAACACCGGCACCAGCACGGCGGTCGTGTTCACGCTCGACACGCTCGCCCCGACGGTTGCGATCAGCAGCGCCGCCGAGACCTCCAACGTCGCGACCCAGACGATTTCCGGAAGTGTCACCGCCGGCGAGGCCGCGGTCGGCGCCACCGTGACCTTGCTCGACACCGTTGGCGGCGTCACCACCCAGATCGGCACCGCGACCGTCGGCTCGGGCGGGCTGTGGACCACCACCGTCACGCTGTCGGGCGATGGCGCCCACTCCATCGTCGCCCAGGACACCGATGCCGCCGGCAACACCGGCACCAGCACGGCGGTCGTGTTCACGCTCGACACGCTCGCCCCGACGGTTGCGATCAGCAGCGCCGCCGAGACCTCCAACGTCGCGACCCAGACGATTTCCGGAAGTGTCACCGCCGGCGAGGCCGCGGTCGGCGCCACCGTGACCTTGCTCGACACCGTTGGCGGCGTCACCACCCAGATCGGCACCGCGACCGTCGGCTCGGGCGGGCTGTGGACCACCACCGTCACGCTGTCGGGCGATGGCGCCCACTCCATCGTCGCCCAGGACACCGATGCCGCCGGCAACACCGGCACCAGCACGGCGGTCGTGTTCACGCTCGACACGCTCGCCCCGACGGTTGCGATCAGCAGCGCCGCCGAGACCTCCAACGTCGCGACCCAGACGATTTCCGGAAGTGTCACCGCCGGCGAGGCCGCGGTCGGCGCCACCGTGACCTTGCTCGACACCGTTGGCGGCGTCACCACCCAGATCGGCACCGCGACCGTCGGCTCGGGCGGGCTGTGGACCACCACCGTCACGCTGTCGGGCGATGGCGCCCACTCCATCGTCGCCCAGGACACCGATGCCGCCGGCAACACCGGCACCAGCACGCGCGGTCGTGTTCACGCTCGACACGCTCGCCCCGACGGTTGCGATCAGCAGCGCCGCCGAGACCTCCAACGTCGCGACCCAGACGATTTCCGGAAGTGTCACCGCCGGCGAGGCCGCGGTCGGCGCCACCGTGACCTTGCTCGACACCGTTGGCGGCGTCACCACCCAGATCGGCACCGCGACCGTCGGCTCGGGCGGGCTGTGGACCACCACCGTCACGCTGTCGGGCGATGGCGCCCACTCCATCGTCGCCCAGGACACCGATGCCGCCGGCAACACCGGCACCAGCACGCGCGGTCGTGTTCACGCTCGACACGCTCGCCCCGACGGTTGCGATCAGCAGCGCCGCCGAGACCTCCAACGTCGCGACCCAGACGATTTCCGGAAGTGTCACCGCCGGCGAGGCCGCGGTCGGCGCCACCGTGACCTTGCTCGACACCGTTGGCGGCGTCACCACCCAGATCGGCACCGCGACCGTCGGCTCGGGCGGGCTGTGGACCACCACCGTCACGCTGTCGGGCGATGGCGCCCACTCCATCGTCGCCCAGGACACCGATGCCGCCGGCAACACCGGCACCAGCACGCGCGGTCGTGTTCACGCTCGACACGCTCGCCCCGACGGTTGCGATCAGCAGCGCCGCCGAGACCTCCAACGTCGCGACCCAGACGATTTCCGGAAGTGTCACCGCCGGCGAGGCCGCGGTCGGCGCCACCGTGACCTTGCTCGACACCGTTGGCGGCGTCACCACCCAGATCGGCACCGCGACCGTCGGCTCGGGCGGGCTGTGGACCACCACCGTCACGCTGTCGGGCGATGGCGCCCACTCCATCGTCGCCCAGGACACCGATGCCGCCGGCAACACCGGCACCAGCACGGCGGTCGTGTTCACGCTCGACACGCTCGCCCCGACGGTTGCGATCAGCACCGCCGCCGAGACCTCCAACGTCGCGACCCAGACGATTTCCGGAAGTGTCACCGCCGGCGAGGCCGCGGTCGGCGCCACCGTGACCTTGCTCGACACCGTTGGCGGCGTCACCACCCAGATCGGCACCGCGACCGTCGGCTCGGGCGGGCTGTGGACCACCACCGTCACGCTGTCGGGCGATGGCGCCCACTCCATCGTCGCCCAGGACACCGATGCCGCCGGCAACACCGGCACCAGCACCGGCGGTCGTGTTCACGCTCGACACGGTGGCCCATTGGATAGGCAATCCGGGCAACGACTGGACAACGGCGAATGATTGGTCCGATGGCAACGGAAACATCATCCCGACGCCAAATTCCTACAATGACGCCGTCATCGACGAAAGCGGCGCCTATACGCTCACCATCACGAGCGCCGCCACCGCAAACACGCTCACGATTGCGCCTGCTGGCGCTGGCGCCGATGTCCAGGACGAGACTGGCGGTTCGCTAACGCTCAACGGCGCGCTGACGATCGACGCCGGCTCGTTCAGCCTCATCGGCGGAACTCTGACGACGTCGTCAGTCTATGTGGGATCTAGTGGTCATTTCATTGGCAAAGGCGACGTCCAGGCACCGATCAACAATGCAGGGACGGTCGAGGCCCTCGGGAATCTGTCGTTGTTGGGCGCCGTCACCGGCGCCGGCTCGTTCACCATTGATAGCGGCAATACGCTAGAATTTGGCAAGTCCGTCGCGGCCGGAGCGACCGTGTCCTTTGCCGACCCCGCCGGCACCCTCCAGCTCGACGACTCAACAGGGGCAGTTGGCTCAAGCTTTGGCGCTACAATCAACAATTTCGGCGGGAGCGATGTCATCGATCTGACCGATCTGGCTTATGCGAGCTCTGGTGAAACGTTTACATGGAACAGCGCCAACGATGCTTTGACAGTCAGCAACGGCACGCAATCGACGACGATTACCCTCGCTGGCAGCTATACAATAGGCAACTTCGCGCTGGCCTCAGATTCCGGCGTTGACTCGCCCTCCGGCCATCCCGGAACAGAAGTATTGTGGGTTTCAACCGGTCCAACGGTCGATATATGGAACGGCACGGGCGACTGGATCGCCGACGCCGCCACCGACTGGAGCACCGGTTCGCCGCCAAACACCGGCGATCAAGCGACGATCGCAAGCGGTCAGGTGCAGGTCAATTCCGACCTTACGCTGGATGACAATGCGATACAAAATAACGCGCAGATCAATGTCGGCGTGACCGCTGCGGCGGTACTGACGCTGGACGCCACCACGATGACCGGCGGCACGCTGCTCATCAATACCGATTCGAGCGCCACTTTCGACGATGCCTCGGTGAGCGCGACGGCCATCACGGTCGGAAATGCGCAGCCATTCTCGGTGCTGTCCGGTCCGTCGGGGGACTTGAACAGCTACGCCCAGGGCATCAATGACGCGGGCGAAGTCGTTGGCTATTTCTACGATTTTAACGAAAGCCAGCACGGCTACATTTTGAGCGACGGCTCCTATACGCAGATCGACGATCCATTGGAAAACACGTCCGGCCAAGGCACGCACGCAACAGGTATCGCCAATGATGAAACGGTTGTCGGCTATTACTTTGGCACTGACGACATGTACCACGGATTCATCGCGACACCGGAAAACGGCAGCTATGCAGGCGGCAGCTTCGTTCAGCTAGACGATCCGTCCGCTGGAACAAATGAAGGTGAAGGCACCTATGCAACCGCCATCAATTCTGGGGCAAATGGCGCTGCCACGGAGATCGCGGGTTACTATTACGATGCCGGTTATATAGCGCACGGCTTTGTCTATAATGGCAGCCTCACCACCATAAACGGGTCCTCCTTCGTCGATTTCACCGATCCCAACATGGGATCGTACGGCGGGACCTACGTCACCGGCATCAACGATAGCGGAGAGGTTGTCGGCTATTACTATGATGCCAATGGCGTGTCCCATGGCTTCGCTGCCACACCCGATAGCAGCGGCAATTACGATCCGAACGCTTTCACGGATATCAACGATCCGTTTGGCGTTCACGGCACCTATGCCAGCGGCGTGAACGATGCCGGCCAGATCGTCGGATATTATTACGACACCAATTATGTTATTCACGGCTTTATTTACAACAACGGAACCTACCTCACTCTGGACGATCCATCCGCCTCGGATGGTACCTATGCCACGGCGATCAACAATTCTGGCCAAGTGGTTGGCTCCATCGTCGATCCAAATGCCGGTTACTATTACGACGGCTTCTTGGTCGCGGCGGCGACAACTCCGACGACATTGATTTTATCCGACGGCACGTCAGTCAGCGATTCCACGCTGACGATCAACGCCACTGGCATGCTATTGGTCGAATATGGTCTCAATAACCTCGGCGCCTCGCTTGATGGCGTGCAAGTTGACAATCTTGGCGCGATACAGATCGGGACGACGGTCGCTGAAGACCCGACGCTTACGTTTGATGACGGCACCACGATCGGCGGGGGCGAGCTGTCTATCAACTCCGGCAGCGCGCTCGATATCGAGGTCGGCCCCGGCGGACAAGGTGGCGCCAGCGGCACCGGTTATCCTGATGCCACCCTAGACGGTGTCAGCGTCGCCAATAACGGAACCATCAATGTCGACCTGGCGGCGTTGGGAGCTATTCTCACGCTTGATGACGGCGCGACGATCGAAGGCGGCACGCTGACAATCGGCACCAGCGAAGGAAATGGCAGCGGCACGGTCGATATCGAGTTAGGTCCAAACGACGTCACCGACCCTGACGCCAGGTTCGACGGTGTCACCGTCAACAATTACGGCGTCATTGAAGTCGGCCAATCGACATCGGCGACGCTGCTGCTTGATAATACCACGGTGTATGGCGGCAGTCTGCTGATCGGTAATCCGACGGCCGGTACATCCGGAACTCTCGACATCGAAGCTGGCTCCAACGGTGTAGGCGCTACGCTCGACGGGGTCACCATCTCCAGTTCCTCTCTCGGCGCTATCGAGATCGGCGAATCGGGCGGCGTAACGGCGACGCTGCTGCTCGATGACAACACGACAGTGGTTGGCGGCGTTTTGACGGTCGGAAACTACGGCACGCTCGATGTCGAATTCAGCGGAACGAGTACCGGCCAACCGGACGCCACGCTCGATGGCGTCACCGTCGACGATAACTCCTATGACTTTGGCATCGAGGTCGGTGCGACAACGACGGCGATGCTGCTGCTTGAGGACGATACGACCGTGTATTACGGCAGGCTGTCGATCGGTAGCGCCAGCACGCTAGAGATCGAAGCCGGTCCGTATGGCCAGGGTGCCACGCTCGACGATGTCAGCGTCAGCAATTCCGGAAACATACAGGTCGATGCTGCATCGTCTCCGGCCGCCATATTGACGCTTGATGACAACACTCTGATCACCGGCGGGACGATGACGATCGGCTCTTCCGGCACGCTCGATATTGTCACAGGCGGTCTTGGTGCCGGTTTCGGCGCGACACTCGATGGTGTGACCGTGACCAGCAGCGGCGCCATCGATGTCGATCCGACAGTGCAAGGGTTAGTGTCCGGCGCGATCCTGACACTTGACGATGGCGCATCGATCAATGGGGGAACGCTGACAATCGGCAGCGCCGGTACAGTCGAAGTCGTTTACGGATCTGAAAACGTTGGCGCCACACTCGATAACGTCAGCGTCACCAATTCCGGCACAATACAGGTGGGAAATACAACGGCTGGTGACCCGACGCTGACACTCGAAGATGGCACGACCATCAGTGGTGGCACGCTTTCGATTGGCAGCGGCGATCGGCTTGATATCGAAGTGGGTCCGAACAATGGCCTCGGCGCAACCCTCGATGGTGTCAATGTTGTCGGGACAGACCTCACCAGTACGATCAGTGTAGGCAACGGCAGCACGATCGCGCTGACGAACTCTACCCTCAGCAATGTCAGCTTCGCTTCGCCGGTACCGGTGATAAGATCGATCTCACCGACGTCGCTTATTCGTCAAACGAATATGTGGTCTGGACCCAGAGCAGCACTGCCAACGGAGGCAGCGGGACCCTGCAGCTATATTCCAGCCCAGGCGTACTGGAATTGACTTTCAACCTGAGCGGTATCTACTCGCAAAGCGAATTCTCGCTGGGACAAGACAGTGCAGCGTCGCGTGGCACCGATATAAACTTCAACAACCCAAACTATAACGGTATCTCGTTTTCAAACGGGACGATCAACACCAATGGAAATTACACCCCGCAAATTAGCGAAGCCGGCAGCGCGATCGAGCTAACGAACGGCAACGGTAGCGAGGCAACTAGCTGGTTCGCCAGCAATGTCTACTCGATCGCCGATTTCACCGCATCGTTTGATTATGTGGCGACCGGGCCAGGTGGCTTGGCGGATGGGTTGGCCTTTATCCTGCAGAATTCGAGTGCCGGCGTTAATGCGCTGGGTGGTTCGGGCAGTGCGCTCGGCTATGGCACCGATGGAATTGTTCCCGCGATATCTTCCAGCGCTGCGGTCGAATTCAATTTGTTCGCTCCCTATGTGCAGGGGACGGCTTTCGAGACAGACGGCGCCACCGCCGCCGCAGCAGCTGCCTACAATCCTACGGGCGGCGTCGCCTTCTGGAACGGCGACGCGATGCATGTTGTCCTGTCCTACAATGGTTCCGTCCTCACGGAGACGCTGACCGACCTCACCAATGGCGCGACTTATTCGACAAGCTATGCGGTCGATCTTGCGGCAGATGTGGGCGCCGGCACCGCCTATGTCGGCTTCTCTGCTGCCACCGGCGCAGTCTACTCGACGCAGACGGTAAGCAATTTTACCTTTGCCGATCTGACGGTGACGATTGATCCGGTCGACGGCAACAACGTGATCACCCTTGCCGAGGCTCAGGCTGCGGCCGGCGTGCCGCTAAGCGGCACCGTCACGGGGCTTGCGGCCAACAGCACCTTCCAGGTGACGGTCACGGACAATGAGGTGACCAAGAGCTACACCGCGACCGTGAACGCGGCCGGTACCGCATGGACGGCGACGATTCCCTCGAGTGATGCCACCGCGCTCGCCAATGGCACCGCAACGGTGTCGGCCCAAGTCACCGATGCCAACGGCAACCAGTCGTTGCTCGCGACCCAGCTCGTGACAGTGGACGAAACCCCCACGACTAGCTTTACCGACGTTTGGACGAACGCTCTGGGGGGCAGTTGGACGACGCCTGCGAACTGGAGCACCGGCGTTCCCGGCGCAGCGGACGTGATTTCGCTGCCATTGAGTTCTGGAGAGACCGTCACCGTCAGCTCCGGCACAAACAGCGTAAGCCAGATCGTAGAGACCGGTGCAGGTGGCGCCTTGGCGATTACTAGCGGGTCGCTGAGCGTCTCCGCGCAATCCGATCTTGCTGGATCACTATTGATGAGCGGTGGCGTCCTAAACCTAGGGGCGCCCCTGGGTGTGCTTGCACTGACGCAATCGGGCGGCACGCTGACGGGGAGCGGCACGCTGACGGTGGCGGGAGCGGCGACGTTGACGGCCAGCGTCAGCGCCGAGAGCGGGACCGGCACGACCCTGGTGGAGGGCGGGGCCTCGATTACCGCCAACAACAGCCTCAGCATGACGCTGTCGCGCACGCTGGAGCTTCAGGGCACCAGCACGGTGACCGGGGCCAATGGCGGGTTGATTGGGCTCGGCACGACCGGCACCTTGAAGCTCGACAGCGGGGCCACATTCAACGACGAAAGCGGCACCTCCGGCAGTGGCGTGACCGGGCTGACGATCAACGGATCGACCTTCACCGGCCCGCTGATCGGGATTGTTAACGCCGGGACCTGGGAGAAGACCGTCGGGGCCGGCACCACAATCATCAGCGCCGCCTTCAGCAGCACGGGAACGTCCGGCAATCTCGCCACGGTGGATGTCGCGGCCGGGATTCTCGATCTTGCGGGCGGCGGCGCCGACGTATTTACCAGCTATATCGGCGGCGGAACCATCGACTTTGGCGGCGGCACGCGGACGCTGGATGCGAATTCCAGCATCTCGACTTCCAACGTTCAGTTCAATGGCGGCTCGACCACGGTGAACGGCAGTTACAATGCCGCAACCAGCACGAATGTGGGCGGCGGCTCTGGTGATCTGAAGGTCGCGACGGCAGGTTTGGGCGCGCTGTCGATGAGCAGCGGCACGCTGAATCTTGAAGCGGCGGTGGCCGCGGCGACTTCCCTGATGGAATCGGGCGGCACGCTGACGGGGAGCGGCACGCTGACGGTGGCGGGAGCGGCGACGTTGACGGCCAGCGTCAGCGCCGAGAGCGGGACCGGCACGACCCTGGTGGAGGGCGGGGCCTCGATTACTGCCAACAACAGCCTCAGCATGACGCTGTCGCGCACGCTGGAGCTACAGGGCACCAGCACGGTGACCGGGGCCAATGGCGGGTTGATTGGGCTCGGCACGACCGGCACCTTGAAGCTCGACAGCGGTGCCACATTCAACGACGAAAGCGGCACCTCCGGCAGTGGCGTGACCGGGCTGACGATCAACGGATCGACCTTCACCGGCCCGCTGATCGGGATTGTTAACGCCGGGACCTGGGAGAAGACCGTCGGGGCCGGCACCACAATCATCAGCGCCGCCTTCAGCAGCACGGGAACGTCCGGCAATCTCGCCACGGTGGATGTCGCGGCCGGGATTCTCGATCTTGCGGGCGGCGGCGCCGACGTATTTACCAGCTATATCGGCGGCGGAACCATCGACTTTGGCGGCGGCACGCGGACGCTGGATGCGAATTCCAGCATCTCGACTTCCAACGTTCAGTTCAATGGCGGCTCGACCACGGTGAACGGCAGTTACAATGCCGCAACCAGCACGAATGTGGGCGGCGGCTCTGGTGATCTGAAGGTCGCGACGGCAGGTTTGGGCGCGCTGTCGATGAGCAGCGGCACGCTGAATCTTGAAGCGGCGGTGGCCGCGGCGACTTCCCTGATGGAATCGGGCGGCACGCTGACGGGGAGCGGCACGCTGACGGTGGCGGGAGCGGCGACGTTGACGGCCAGCGTCAGCGCCGAGAGCGGGACCGGCACGACCCTGGTGGAGGGCGGGGCCTCGATTACCGCCAACAACAGCCTCAGCATGACGCTGTCGCGCACGCTGGAGCTACAGGGCACCAGCACGGTGACCGGGGCCAATGGCGGGTTGATTGGGCTCGGCACGACCGGCATCTTGAAGCTCGACAGCGGGGCAACATTCAACGACGAAAGCGGCACCTCCGGCAGTGGCGTGACCGGGCTGACGATCAACGGATCGACCTTCACCGGCCCGCTGATCGGGATTGTTAACGCCGGGACCTGGGAGAAGACCGTCGGGGCCGGCACCACAATCATCAGCGCCGCCTTCAGCAGCACGGGAACGTCCGGCAATCTCGCCACGGTGGATGTCGCGGCCGGGATTCTCGATCTTGCGGGCGGCGGCGCCGACGTATTTACCAGCTATATCGGCGGCGGAACCATCGACTTTGGCGGCGGCACGCGGACGCTGGATGCGAATTCCAGCATCTCGACTTCCAACGTTCAGTTCAATGGCGGCTCGACCACGGTGAACGGCAGTTACAATGCCGCAACCAGCACGAATGTGGGCGGCGGCTCTGGTGATCTGAAGGTCGCGACGGCAGGTTTGGGCGCGCTGTCGATGAGCAGCGGCACGCTAAATCTTGAAGCGGCGGTGGCCGCGGCGACTTCCCTGATGGAATCGGGCGGCACGCTGACGGGGAGCGGCACGCTGACGGTGGCGGGAGCGGCGACGTTGACGGCCAGCGTCAGCGCCGAGAGCGGGACCGGCACGACCCTGGTGGAGGGCGGGGCCTCGATTACTGCCAACAACAGCCTCAGCATGACGCTGTCGCGCACGCTGGAGCTACAGGGCACCAGCACGGTGACCGGGGCCAATGGCGGGTTGATTGGGCTCGGCACGACCGGCACCTTGAAGCTCGACAGCGGTGCCACATTCAACGACGAAAGCGGCACCTCCGGCAATGGCGTGACGATCAGTGGCACCGGCGCGGTCATCAATGCCGGTACGTGGGAAAAGACTGTTGGCACCAATACCTCGACGATTACCGACGCTTTCAGCAATACTGGTGTCGTGGAAGTTCAGACGGGCACCCTGGATGTTTCAAATACCGCGACAGGAACAGGCTCCTATACGATAGGCACAACGAGTAATGGCGCGACCCTGGAGTTCGATAGCTCCGTTGCTGCTGGGGCGACAATAACGTTTGAAGGCTCGACGGGTACGCTCCTCATCTCACAGCTATCTAGCTTTAGTAGTAGCAATGTGATTTCGGGCATCTCCGGATCCGGTGATGTTTTAGATCTTCGCGGATTTTCCTCTGGGTCTGACACGATCCACGCAACCACGGGCAGCGGCAGCTTTAACGGCACCACTACTACGTTGACCGTAACCGACGTGACGCATAGCGCCACTTTCCAATTCACGCTACAGGGAGACTACTCGGCCTCGACGTGGACGGTCTCAAGCGATGGTCATGGTGGCTTCGCCTTCACGGCGGACACGGCGTCGGCGACGAAGTCGACGGTGGCGGCGAGCCCGACCTCGGTGACCGCCGACGGGGTGGCGACCACCACGGTGACGGTGACGGTGGAGGATGCCAACGGCAACCTGATTCCGAATGCGGCGGTGACGCTGTCGAGCACCGGCACTGGCGATCATTTCGCCGCCGCCACCGGCACCACCAATGCGCAGGGCGTGTTCACCACCACGCTGTCCTCGACCTCGGCGCAGGCCACCGACACCATCACCGCGACCGAAGGCAGCGCCCAGGAGACCACGGCCGTCGCCTTCACCGCGGGCACGGCAGCCTCGGCGACGAAGTCGACAGTCGTGGCGAGCCCGACCTCGGTGACCGCCGACGGGGTGGCGACCACCACGGTGACGGTGACGGTGGAAGATGCCAACGGCAACCTGATTCCCAATGCGGCGGTGACGCTGTCGAGCACCGGCAGCGGCGATCATTTCGCCGCCGCCACCGGCACCACCAATGCGCAGGGCGTGTTCGCCACCACGCTGTCCTCGACCTCGGCACAGGCCAGCGACACCATCACCGCGACTGAAGGCAGCGCCGAGGAGACCACGGCGGTCACCTTCACCGCGGGCACCATGGGCACGATCCAATGGATCAGCCCGAACAGCGGTAGTTGGAACGTCCCGTCGAATTGGAGCACCGGCGTGTTGCCTGGAGCTACCGACGATGTTTATGTCGGTGTACCCGTCAGCATCACTTTCAGCTCGGGTGCATCCGCGGTTGACGAGTTCAATAGCATTGCTGGAACGAGCTTCATTGTAACTGGCGGATCGCTCGCTGTTGCTAATGCTTCTGCCATTGCCGGGACAGCCTCGATCAGCGGCGGGACGCTTACCCTTAACGGACAAACGACAATCGGCAGTCTCGCGGAGAGCGGCGGCGAGCTGAATGGCACTGGCACATTGACGGTGTCGGGTCTGTCAACGTTCTCTGGCGGAACGGAGAGCGGATCCGGCACGACGCTTGCTGCGGGCGGAGCGGCGTTCAGTTCGACCGGCTTCTCACTCGATGGGGGCCGCACGTTGCAGCTGGGCGGCGTCAGTACGGTGACGGGAGCCTCCGCCCAGATTGATTTGAACGGTAGCAACCCGAATACCGGGGTCAGCGATGCTGGATCCGGCATCTTGACGATCGGCAAATGGAGCGACCTTCACTGATCAGACCACTGGCAATGGTCTGAACATTGTTGCTCCCAACACTGGCGGCCTCGATACCGGGACCACAGCGGCGGTGAACAATCAGGGCACCTTCACCAAGAGCGGCAGCGCGGCAACCTCGACGATCTCGACGACCTTCAACAACAGCGGCATCGTCAACGTCCAGAGCGGGACTTTGGACTTGAGCGGCGGCGGCACGGATCAGAGCGCCGTTTACGAGGGTGCTGGCACGGTCCAATTTGGTGGCGGGACGCGGACGCTGGATGCCGCTTCGAGCATTATGGGCAACGCATTGTTCAGCGGTGGCACCACGACAGTGAATGGCGGGGTCGGCACTGGACTGATGACGGTGACCGGTGGCACGGCAACCTTCAATGGCAACGTGAATACGGGTGGGTTGACGCAATCAGGCGGCGAGCTGAATGGCACTGGCGCATTGACGGTGTCGGGTCTGTCAACGTTCTCTGGCGGAACGGAGAGCGGATCCGGCACGACGATTGCTGCGGGCGGAGCGGCGTTCAGTTCGACCGGCTTCTCACTCGATGGGGGCCGCACGTTGCAGCTGGGCGGCGTCAGTACGGTGACGGGAGCCTCCGCCCAGATTGATTTGAACGGTAGCAACCCGAATACCGGGGTCAGCGATGCTGGTTCCGGCATCTTGACGATCGGCAAATGGAGCGACCTTCACTGATCAGACCACTGGCAATGGTCTGAACATTGTTGCTCCCAACACTGGCGGCCTCGATACCGGGACCACAGCGGCGGTGAACAATCAGGGCACCTTCACCAAGAGCGGCAGCGCGGCGACCTCGACGATCTCGACGACCTTCAACAACAGCGGCATCGTCAACGTCCAGAGCGGAACTTTGGACTTGAGCGGCGGCGGCACGGATCAGAGCGCCGTTTACGAGGGTGCTGGCACGGTCCAATTTGGTGGCGGGACGCGGACGCTGGATGCCGCTTCGAGCATTATGGGCAATGCACTGTTCAGCGGTGGCACCACGACAGTGAATGGCGGGGTCGGCACTGGACTGATGACGGTGACCGGTGGCACGGCAACCTTCAATGGCAACGTGAATACGGGTGGGTTGACGCAATCAGGCGGCGAGCTGAATGGCACTGGCGCATTGACGGTGTCGGGTCTGTCAACGTTCTCTGGCGGAACGGAGAGCGGATCCGGCACGACGCTTGCTGCGGGCGGAGCGGCGTTCAGTTCGACCGGCTTCTCACTCGATGGGGGCCGCACGTTGCAGCTGGGCGGCGTCAGTACGGTGACGGGAGCCTCCGCCCAGATTGATTTGAACGGTAGCAACCCGAATACCGGGGTCAGCGATGCTGGATCCGGCATCTTGACGATCGGCAGCGGAGCGACCTTCACTGATCAGACCACTGGCAATGGTCTGAACATTGTTGCTCCCAACACTGGCGGCCTCGATACCGGGACCACAGCGGCGGTGAACAATCAGGGCACCTTCACCAAGAGCGGCAGCGCGGCGACCTCGACGATCTCGACGACCTTCAACAACAGCGGCATCGTCAACGTCCAGAGCGGGACTTTGGACTTGAGCGGCGGCGGCACGGATCAGAGCGCCGTTTACGAGGGTGCTGGCACGGTCCAATTTGGTGGCGGGACGCGGACGCTGGATGCCGCTTCGAGCATTATGGGCAACGCGTTGTTCAGCGGTGGCACCACGACAGTGAATGGCGGGGTCGGCACTGGACTGATGACGGTGACCGGTGGCACGGCAACCTTCAATGGCAACGTGAATACGGGTGGGTTGACGCAATCAGGCGGCGAGCTGAATGGCACTGGCGCATTGACGGTGTCGGGTCTGTCAACGTTCTCTGGCGGAACGGAGAGCGGATCCGGCACGACGCTTGCTGCGGGCGGAGCGGCGTTCAGTTCGACCGGCTTCTCACTCGATGGGGGCCGCACGTTGCAGCTGGGCGGCGTCAGTACGGTGACGGGAGCCTCCGCCCAGATTGATTTGAACGGTAGCAACCCGAATACCGGGGTCAGCGATGCTGGTTCCGGCATCTTGACGATCGGCAGCGGAGCGACCTTCACTGATCAGACCACTGGCAATGGTCTGAACATTGTTGCTCCCAACACTGGCGGCCTCGATACCGGGACCACGGCGGCGGTGAACAATCAGGGCACCTTCACCAAGAGCGGCAGCGCGGCGACCTCGACGATCTCGACGACCTTCAACAACAGCGGCACCGTCAACGTCCAGAGCGGGACGCTGAACCTGTCGGGCGGCGGAACGCTTAGCGGGGTCTTCAATATTTCAACCGGATCCACTGCGCAGTTTAGTGGTGCCACCCCCTTTGTCCTGTCTGGGATCGCCGCATTCATCGGTGGCGCCATCTCCGGCAACGCAACGTTGAGTATAGGCAATGGGGCCGAGGTTGAATTCTCTAGCTCGATCGCGGCTACCGGACCGACCGTCTCATTTTCGGGTGGCAACGGCGAGCTCACCCTTGACAACCCTTCGACCTTTCAAAGCGCAATTTCCGGACTTGCCGTTGGAGACAGCATCAATTTTCTTGATACCAACGTTTCGAGCGCTACCATAAGCCCAAATGGTTCCACCCTGACGATCGGTACCAGCGGTGGACAGCTGAGCTACCAGATCTCTGGCGCCACCTCGACGGACAGTTTTGCTATCGTCTCCAGCGGCGCCTCGGGTAGCGAAATTGTATTGGTGCCCGGCGCTCCCAACACTGGTGATTTAATATCGGGGACCATAGACGCCGGGACACTCTCTTTTGCGCCAACCTCGACGCAATTGTACCAGCTGGTCGGCGCCAACATCTCGGGCACCGGCGGAAGCGGCTTCGTTGTCAATTCTCCCGATACCAACCCCGCAGACAGTATTTTTGTCGAGATCAATCAGGCTTCTTCGATCTCGGTTACGGGCGCCGGCTCTGACGGTGTCGGAATCGTAAGTGCTGGCGCCAGTGTGTTTGTTTTTAATGCGGCGCCGATAAATGCCTCCCGGGAAGGCATTAACGTCGTCAACCAGGGGTCTGGCAGCATAACGATCAACAGCGGGAGCATTATTGCGGGCAGTTCTGGCATCGGTGCAGACGACAATTCGACCACGATCCCGGCGTCCGCAAACTCCTTCATTACGATCTCAACTTCCGGCTCAATTACGGCGGGCACAACGCTGATGGGCAACGGCAGCGCAGCCGACGGCATCTGGGCTGGATACGGAAATAGCACCTCGCCACTCCCGAACGCGAACGGCACTGTCATTATCAACAATGGTGCCAATATTACTGCGCCAGCAAATTTTGGTATCGATGCATTCAATTTTGCCAATGGAAACGTAACCGTTAACGACCTCGCCGGTACTGTCATTTCCGGGGGAGAGGATGGTATCGGGGCATTCGCCGAAAGCGGAGGAGCCGGCAATATCGCCGTCAATGTCTCTTCGGGAGCCACGATAGAGGCAGCCTTGAACGATGGGATTCGTGCGGTCAGTAAAGATACGGGAAGCATTTCGATTACCACCGCCCCAGGCGATATGATCACAGGTAACTCTGGGAGCACGGGAAGCGTTGGAATCGACGCCGTCAATGAGTTGGCAGCCATCCCCGTATCGGCTGCCAGCTCGATCGTCGTGACGGCCTACGGGACGATAAATTCGGGCAGCACGGTAACCGGGACTTCGTCTCCTCCTGCCGGTATTCTCGCTGGCTACCTTGGCGGGAGTTCAAATCCCACGACGTTCCCTTTGACCGCATTGAATGGCGACGTCGTCATCAATAATTTTGCAAATATCACGGCCGCGGCAGGCGACGGCATCCGTGCCTACAATTACGGCATTGGCGACGTCACCGTCGACGACAACACGTACGGCCTTGGACCAGACAGCCAAGGAAAGATTGTCGCGCTCGGCGGTTCCAGTCCCACGAATGGCTATGGAGACGGGATTTCGGCCGACAATTTTGGCACGGGCAATATTAGCGTATCGACCGGGGCGGGCATAACCATACAGTCTGGAAGCTCAGGCATCAGCGCGGTCAATCAGGCGCTCGCGGCGCCGTCCAATAGCACGGTTTCGGTCGTTGCCTATGGAACGATTACGCCAGGGACTATCCCGACGGGTAGCGGAAATCCACCTGCAGGCATTCTAGCCGGTTACTACTCCAACGGCTCGCCGGATGGCAACGTCGCCGGCTCGGTCACGATCGATGATTACGCCACCATAGTTGCGGTGCCTGGCGGGGCCGAAGACGGTATTCGTGGCTTCAATTACGGAACCGGCGATATCGCAATCACCGCAGAGGCGGGCATTGATATTTCTGGCGGCCGTTACGGTATCGGTGCGGTTGGACACGACGGTGGCAACGCCGCCATCTACAATTCTGCGACGGTAAACGGCGGGAGCGTTGGAATATACGCACAGACGACCGGCGCCGGCACAATCTCCATTATCAATTCCGGCACCGGCGTGATCCAGAGTTCGGGAGCACCTTCAAGCGCTGACATATCGTTGGTTGATGATACGACCGGCAGCGCGGTCATTAATAACTTTGGGATGATTGAGGCGAGTCAAAGTGCTGCTTCTAACGTTGCCATTCTTGAAGTCGGGGGTAGCACGATCATCAACAATAGCGCGCAGATTATTGGTGACGTCAGTGTGTCGAATGGGGTCATCAATAACGGTGCCGGCGCGGATTGGGAGTTCGCCGGGACCAGTACGTTCGCTGGGGGCATCAACCTCATCAACAATGCTGGTACGATCAATGGTCAGGGTTCTGCGGCAATCATCCAGATAGCGGCTGGATCTCTGGACATCGTGGGAGCCATTAGTGGAACAGTGAATCTGGAGGTCGGTAACGGCGCCACGCTGGAGCTTAACGGTCCTGGGTCAGCCGGAGAGACCGTTACGTTCCTGGGCGCAACCGGGACCCTGATACTGGATCATTCCGAAACTTCGCCGTTTAGCGGCCAAATCGCCAACCTCACGGGGACGTTAGCTTCGCACGATTCCATCGACCTGACGGACATGGCTAGCACGCTGGCCTCGGCAGTATATGTTGCGAGTACGTCAACCTCAGGGGTGCTCACGGTCAGCGACGGCAACGGACATACGGAAATATTCGACCTCGTCAACTACACCGGCGCCGGTAGCTTTATGACGCAGAGCGATGGCAATGGAGGAACCCTGGTTTTCGATCCGCCAGCTGCTACCGTGGCGACGGACCTCACGGCGCCCGGGGTGGTTTCCACCGACGCACAGCTTTCGCCGTCCGGCGTCAACGGAAACGTCACGTTTGCGGCCGCGAGCCCAGCCGGAGCCCCATCCGCCAGCTTTTCCGCGGACAATGGCGGCGCTCGCCACATTGGGTACTTCTCGGCCGATCCCGACAAGTTCGGTTTTGTTTCTGGTCAATCCGATGGCCAATCCGGCAAACCGGCCGCCTCAGATAATGGGCGGGGGTCGCTGGTGTCGATCCACAATGACGGTTTCGTCTTCCATGACACGTCGGAAGCGGACAGCAGCACCAGCTTGAATACATATCCGGAAGCAAACGCGTTCGATCACCACACCAATCAGCTATTCCAGGAGATGGCGTGGCTCAAAGGGCCAGACCCGCACATTGAGGCGGCGTTTGAGCTCATCAATAATAGTGGGCACGCGCAAGGGACATCGGCGCAAACCAATCAGCTCATTCATCTCGATCACGCGTTGTTTCACTAGGCGCTCTTCAGAAGCATTCTGGCTCGCTCTCGGCGCCAGCGGGCGACAGTTGCAATGCGCTGGGCAACTAGTGACGAAGTGGTTTCGGGCCTTTTTCCTCAGTCGCCGGCACGCTCGACGGCTTGGCTGGTGTACCTAACCAACCGGCCCTCGCCACTTCAACTTGCAGCATCTGCAAAATCCGCTGCAGCTCGGCCCGGCTGAGCAGTCCTGCCGCCGCACCACCTCCTTTTCCTCGCAGCTCGATTCTGATTTTATTTGCTTGGCTAGAAATCGTTAGCCGTTCCGCCAGATCCGCCAGGCTCGCACTCATGTTGATGACGTCAGCAGGCGTCCTGGACATTGCCTTGGCGGTGATTGCCATCGCGGCTTCGCGCTCGAAAGCAATGAGCTCGCAGCGAGCACTGGTCGGTACTCGCTTCACCAAATTTGAGGTGCTCGCTAGGAATTTCTCTGTATGTTCAAACAATGCCAACACCAGGCGCCTGGTTAGCCAGCAGGACCACGCCTCAGGATCGCCCGGATTTACATTGGCCAGTATCCGGTCTTCTCCCACCACGTAGGAAAAATTAATGGACCTCAGCTCTCGCACCCGCAGCCATCCCTATGAAGCGGTGTATGTCTTATCGTAATTTTTACAGGCGCGGCTGCCGCATGAAATGATGCCACGCCGAAGCTGTTCTCCCTATCAAGGGCATGAGCCTGCAGCTAAGGATCATTTTGCTACTCTTTGATAGATCAAACAAGCAGTTTGCAGCGCCCGATGAGGATGCGTTTACGGTTGATGGCCGCTAGGAGAGAACACGTCCAACCGATCGAGGAATTGCCGTGTCTAGCCTCTCCAAGGATGGTTCTGGTTTCGCAGGCTTGGGCAACCGCACGACCGCACCTTAGGTCGGTCTTGCAGATCGGCAGCAAAGATAAGAATATCCACCCAGTTCGGTTCGGCCTCATCTGGAGAATTTAAAATGTCAGCGTGCAGGCCTTGCCGCGGATCTTGGCACCGAGCGTGAATATCATCGAGCCCATCCTGTTCCAGGCCAGGTATCAGCCGGGAGCGCCCGCTCTCTGCGTACTCGGAAAGCAAGTTGTCAGCTATGCCGTTTTGCGCAGTCAGATGAACAACGTTGCGCGCCGAGCGATCGCTTACGGTCTTAAGCGCGGCAGCACCGTGGTCGTTTCGACTGAGGATCCGTTGCTGGAGGCCGCGCTCATTCTCGGCCTCACCCAGGCCGGGATCATCACGATATCGATAGGAATTCTTCCGCCGGACGGGCTGAAGATCGACGCCGTGATCGGCGCCAGCTCGCAACCGTTTGCCCCAGCCGCGCAGCGTTTGCCGCTGGATGACTCCTGGATCATGGGCGACGGCGCACCGGTGGAGATAGCGCCAGTGGCGCAATCGGATGGTGGCGAGGTCTGTCGAATCGTTCTGACCTCCGGAACCACGGGCGATCCAAAAGCCGTAGCTCTGACCCACGGGCAGATCATGGCGAGAAATGCGCGATTTGAGCATTTGTTCGGATCCGGCCTGCCCACCCTGTCGCGCATCTATATGGGCCTCAGTCTTGCCAGCTCGCTCGGCTACTATTTTCTGCCCTACGTACTTGGTCGCGGCGGCACGATTTTCTTTCGCGGCGCGAGCATCGAGAACGCGTTGCGCATGTTTGAAGTTTTTCGGGTCCAGGCCATGGTAGCGTCGCCGTCCGTGCTTGCGCAGCTAGCGACGGTTTGTGACCAACATCCGTTGAGTGAGGTCCATTTCGACATCATCCTGTCGAGTGGAGGATTGTTGCCGCGATCGCTGGTAGAGCGCATCAGGCCGCGCCTGTGTTCCCACCTCATCACCGCCTATGGTGCAACCGAAACAACTATCAGTGCAACCGCGCCGGCGCACCGGATCGCCCACATCGAGGGCGCGGTCGGTTTTGTCGCGCCGGGCGCGCGGATCGAGATCGTCGATGCGATGGATCGGCCCGTACCCGTCGACACCCAAGGTATCGTCCGAATTGCGAGCGAATTCGCCGTTGATCGTTACATTGATGATCCGGTCGAATCCGCCAAGGTATTTCGCGATAGCTGGTTTTACCCGGGCGACCTCGGATCACTCACGGCCAATAACCTGCTGATCATTTCAGGTCGCCAGAACAACATCCTCAATATAGGTGGAGAGAAAATCGCCGCCGAGCGAATCGAGGCCGCGCTGACCTCCTTCAAGGGAGTGCGTCAGGCGGCTGTTTTCGTCGCAACCAAAAAGGCAGGCGTCCAGGAAGTTTGGGCGGCCGTGGTCTGTCCCGAAATGTTCGACGCCAAGAAACTACGGGCGCATTGCCGCGAACAAATGCCTCGACATTTCGTTCCGGCGCAGATCGTGAATCTAGAGGCGCTTCCGGTGAGCGCAATGGGCAAGGTGATCCTGCCGCGCTTGAAGGAGATGGTTGCGGCTCACTCTACGCCTCGCCAAACGAAGGCAGCCGCGCTCAGATGACCTTGCCATAGACGGCTGATTGCGGGATTGCGCTTCCTCTAAAAGCGTAACGCAGGCAGCGTCGGTCATGCGCCGATCGCCTGGCGGGCTTTCTCAAGGCCGACGCAGAGCGGGCGGTGGACGTCCGCTTTGCGCGGACGCCGCCCTCGCCCAGAGAAGGGAAGCCCGTCACATTCCGCCCATCGGCCTGACGTACATGACCTCAATTGATGATTGCGGAATTTGCAGATGTGGATGGTTTTCGAAGGCCTTCGCAGCCGCCTCGTGCGATTCAGCCTCCACAAACGAACACAACATGATGTCGTTCTTTGTGTCAGAAACGCCACTCGCTGTCACGCGTTTGGTCTTGCCGCCGGCTTCCGTGCTGATGACCATTTTGGCATGCTCGCCCATCCATTTTTTCCATGCTGCTTGCATTTTCTGTTCTTCCGCCTGCCGCGTCGCGGGATCGGTTTTCGCCCAGTCCGCCATCACCGAGGCCGGGATGAGATATAGGACGAGAACTTCTGTTTGGTTGGCTCGGTCATGGCTCTTCCTTTCGCTTGCCGCTGTGCTGCTGGTTGAAGATAAGCCCCAAGGACGAACGAACCTGACGCCGGACGACACCGGCCAAAGTTCTTTTTTCGACGGTCCTGGTTGGCCGATCGAAGGCATTGGTTTGGAACTGATGAAGCGCGCCGGGTTCTGAACGGTAGTTTTGGGTTTTACGCCCGGGCGAACTCCTGGCGCGATCTGTCGGAAATCTATGGTCACCCGCACCACTTGGCCAAAATCGCTTCGTTTGGTGACGGCTGGCCGGGCCGACGCGTTGCCGGGCCGCATCAGCGGCAAACAAGAACAAAAATAGAACCGGTCAGGGGCGAATTACTAAGAAATTATTAAGGGATTGTTAAGAAGTTAAATCGAAACCTGGAAGATCGGTTGAATGATCAACCACTTAGCTGCTTGGAGTATGAGTAATGATTGAGCAAAAGCCCACCAAACTGCCGCTGCTGCGCTCGGAATCGCCCACGGAATTTCTGGCGCTGCAGACGAGGTTGACCCAGGCGGTCAAGCCGCAGGATGCGCTGGAGGAAGACCTTTTCGACGACTTTGTGACCGTGAGCTGGGAGATGAAGCGGATACGCCGGTTGAAAATCGGCGCCACCCAGAAGGTCAATGCTGAGGCGTTGCGCAAGGTGCTCGGGCACCTGTTGTCTGAAACCGGAGCACTGGACCCCAACAAAAAGGCCACCAAACTGACCCAGGGTTGGCTTGAAAATGACCCGGCTGCGAAAAAGCAGGTCGCGGATATTTTCAGCCGCTTTGACCTCGACTGGTCGGCCGTCGAGGCCGAAGCCGTGAAGCTGACGCTCGATCAGCAGCAGCATTACGACCGGGCGCTCGCCATGGCGAGCGCCCGGCGCGACAAGGTGTTACGCATGATCATGGACTACCGCGGCAGCGATTTTGCCAAGCAGCTTCGCGAGAGGTCCGATCAGATCATCAACGAGCCGCAGGACCCGCAGCCGCTCGATGGTGGTGATGCCGAGCAGATGGCGGCAGCCTGAAATGGCAAGCGAACGCCAAGCCGCGGCCAACCGCGAGAATGCTAGGAGAAGCACCGGCCCGCGCTCGGCCGCCGGCAAAAAGCGCGCCGGTCAGAACGCGGTCCGCCACGGCCTGTTCTCATTGGCCACGCGCGTCTCGGCCCTCGAGGAAATCGAGGCGTTGGCCCGCGCGTTCGCCGGCGATGGCGCCGACGAGATCGCACTCGAACACGCCCGCTCGGCCGCCGAAGCCAGCATCGAGGTAAACCGGGCGCGGCGGGTCAGGCTCGCCTTGATCGAGCGGGTGGAAAGCTTGGGCAGCCTGGAAGTACCGCAGGGCTTCCCGAAGTCGGTGACCAGCCTGCGGGATTTGGATCAACTGCCGCCGCCAGAAGATGTGGTGGGATCCATGCCGGCCGAAGGGCCCGAGCGCACCTTGGAAGCCATACGGCGCGCGATGCCGGAACTGGAAAGGCTAACGGTCTATGAGAAGCGCGCAGCCGCACGGCGAGACCGAGCAATCCGGCTGCTGGCCGGTTTAACGTGATGGCGCGATGAGAAAGGGAACTTGGGCCAATCAGACGACAGGGCTGCGCAAAGGAGCAGGGTCAAAACCATGGGGGTGGAAACCTCGGACAAGAACCGGGAGCTCGTATTTTCGGACATGCAGGAAGCAACAACATCACCATCGGCGAGACCGAGCAATCCGGTTGAAGTGATGGGCGTGGCTTTTAGAGAAGGGAAAGGGAACTTCTAATCAGGCGATGAGGCCGCGCAAAGGTGGGGTCAAAACCTTAGGGTCCGAAAACCTCCGAGAGGAGCCGGGAGCTGGGTGCAGGAGACCAACAGCTTCGCCGCGAGGGAGACCGAGCTCGCAGATTTCAAAATGATGGTGTAGGTCACGAATTGGGGTTTACATCTTAGGATTATAATACATACGCATACAACCTGTAGCTGTTGCTGCAGTTTTGGCAAAACGAAGCCAAAGAACATGCAGGAGACCAACCAGAATCGCCGCCACGGCGAGACCGGAGCAATCGTGCTGCTCGCAGGTTTTAAAGTGATGGCGCGGGTCCCCCGAGGAGACAAAGGGAACTTACGCCAATCAGGTGACGGGGGCCGCGCAGAAGAATGGGGTCAAAACCTTGGGTCCGGAAACCTCCTAGAAGAACCAGACGCTGGTTTTCTCGGTTTTGGCAAAACGAACCCAATTAATATGCAGGAAAGCAACAGGTTAGAAAAACCCGGGATGTGAACCGAGCCGGAGGGGCATTTTTCTTTTTTCCTTAAACGAACCGGGTTACGGTTTTAGGCGTTGCTTTGGTCGTTCCGTACGTTTGGGAGGGGGTCATGATGAAAAAAGTCCTGTTGGCTGTTGTGCTTGGCTCGGCGGCCTCTGCCGCCTCGGCAGCTCCCTTGTTCAATCAGACCCACGCGGTCGCTGGCCCCTCGCTCGCGCAAGAGGTACGGGTGATCTGCGAGGCGAACGGGGTCTGCTATCGCCCGCCGGGACGGCCGCTGGTTGCACAATGGGTCTACGGCGACGGCGCCTTCTACGGGCCCTATGTCGGGCCGGGCAACTATGGCGCTCCCGGCAAACACTACAACATGACCCCGTCCTGGCTGCTCTGGTGGAACTGAGCGTTGACACCGCCATGCGGGTCGACCAGCCGCGCGGTTAGCCAGTTCGCTAAGCGCGATCGGTATCCGCTCTGTGGTGAAGCTTAAGCTGTCGTTGCCAGGCGAACCGGCGGCGGTTCGAGGCTGGACAGCCGGCTCACCAGTGCTGCCCTGGTAATCCCGAGATTTTCAAGGCGTGCTTCCATGGCCCGCGCCGACGCCGGATAGGCAAGGCTGCGCCGGTCAGCGACGCCGGCCAGTTCCTGCCCGGCCTCGATGCTGCGCTCGAGCGCCATGATGGAGTGCTCGATTTCAGCGATCATGGCCTGCAGTCTGCGTGCATCCCGTCGTGCCATCTCGGCCTGATGGGTCGGGTTTTTTCGGTGACTCCGCCGGCCGCCGGTCGGGTTTGTTCCATAATAATACCGATAGTCCTGCATAACTGCTCCGGTGTGGTACAAACTGGACGAATTTGCCTGAATTGCTGCAGTCATCGCAAATTCCCTGCCAACTCCAACGGGCTACCGGGGAATCTTGCAGTGGTCGCCGGGCCGATCCACCGGCACAGACAGTGCGGCTGCAGACGACGGCGTCCTGCGCCCGATCAGCGCGAATTCGAACCGTCCGGGGCATGTCCCGGCCATCCCGCCATGATGCGTTTGGCGTCGGCCTCGAATTGGGCTCGGCGCGCGGCGACCTCCGCATTCACCTGCGCCAGATCCTTGTCCTGATAGAAGAAGTCCGAGCAGCGTGAATTGTAGTCAACCACGAGCAGGTTGTAGGCACGGACATCATCAGGGCTGCGGGCGGCTTGCTTGATGATTTCCAGCCGCGCAGCCTGGTAGTGGCAATAGCGAACGCCGGGCAGGGCGAGGTGCTGCCCGGTGCCGACCGCAGGCGCAATTTCGGGATAGGACGGCACTTCGGCAGACTTGCCCAGGATCGCATGGAACCAGCCCTGCGGAAGCCCGCCAGCCCCGCGGTACCATGCAAAGCCGGCGATCGCTGCCGCCAAGGCGAGCCCCGCCAGGGCGGCTGCAACGGGCCTGGAGCGGCGCCCCGCTTTGGCCCCCGGCCGGGCCGAGCCAGCCTTGCGACGGCCTGGGGTGACCGCAACGAGGTCCTGGCGCAACGCCCCGAGCAGGTCGGGGTTGGCGCCGGCCACCTCGCCGTGCCGGAGCAGACCGAGCAGCACGGACGCGGCCGCTGCCGGCGCCCCGTGATCGCCGCTCAGGTGCATCGCAAAATTGCGGACGAACCTCCAGGGCTCGACCGGTCTCGTCTCGTCGGTTGCCTTGAGCACCCGTAGAAATACCTCCCACAGGGCTTTGGCCGGCTCCGGCGAGGCGTCCCCGAACGGTCGCGCCGTCAACGCTGCGATCACCGCCGCGGGGGCGGCCTGCAGCCGGTCGATCATGTCGAGCAGCGGCTCGAATTTGGCCTGCTGTGCGAGGCGAGCAATCAGTTCCATGTCTTGATGGAGTTCACGCACAACATCCGGCATCAGAAAGAAGGCGTCGATGCCGATCGACGCGAGCTGAAGTGCGCAGCCATACTGGCCTCGGCTGGCGAGGTCGGCGCTGAGCAACCGGATCTGCCTGGGCGCCAGCTCCAATTCCGGCCGGCCGGGCTCTGCACCGCCTGCGACAAGCATCAGCGGCCGACACAGCACCACCCAGTCGTGCAACGCGCGCGCCAGCGGCTCCAGCAAAGCGATCTCGGCAGGGCGCCCCTGCAGCGCCCGGCCCGCGATTTCGATCTGCTCGATGCAACTCGCCTGGCGCGCCTTGATCAACTCGCGATAACGCTCCAGCAGGCGTCCAAGGACGGCCTGATAGGCACCGCCCCGTTGCAGGGCCTGCTCGCTGCATGTCAGGACCGGCTCGATCGCCTGATCGATGTCCTGGAATCCAGCCAGAGCCGCGCTGGCATGGGCATGCAACAGCTTGTCCAGCCCCTGATTGACGCTGACCAGTGCGGGTGCGGGAATCGCAGCCGCCGATCTGAAACGCTTCAGTGCATCGAAGATCTGGGTTGCATCGATGAAGACGTGCAACTCGACCAGGGCAAACAGCAAAGCGGAGCTTGCCGGACGGCGAGCTGCGATATGAGCTACGAAATTAGCTCGCGCAAGCGGCGCCAGACGGTCGGCAACCGCCAGCAATTCGCTGGTTGCGGATCCGGCGCTCAGCGCCGCGAACAGGGCAGGGACTTCCGCTGCGGGGCCATCGAGCGGGAACGCGAGTTCACAGTCCAATCGTCGCGATGGATCGAGCAGGTCGTCGCGCGCGCTGCCGAGCACCTCGTCGGTGGCGCGATAATTGCGCCGCGCAATCTCGAACGCATCGAGCACCCGTTGTGCGGTCGCCGCGGGATCGATGCCGAGAATGCAAAAGGGCTGATTCAGCAGGTCGAAGGAAGCCGATGGTTGGTTGTTCGTCCGACGATCGTCCATGTCCGATGGTGTGGGGTTGGCTGAATACAGATTGACGGCGCGAACAGCACACTGAGGTCGTACAATTCTGCGATCGCCGATCTTAGTTCACGGCAGGCCCAAGCGCCACAGATTGGTTGGCCGGTTGCAGACATTGTTCCACCGGCATCATCCGGCGGGTTGAAGCATTGCCGCGTTGGGGCGGTCCGGCGCTGCCTCGGGCCGAACTGAGCTGCGGCAATAATGCCGTGTATTCCCGCGATTGATGACCTAGAGTGGACGTTCCGGAGAGGCGGGAACGAAAATGAAGTCTGCTTGGGTAATGTTCTGCTTGCTGGCTTGCCTGACGTCGGCACATGCGCAGACACAGAATGGTGTATCAAACGCCCGCGACGCCAACGGCAATCTGGTTCGCAGCAACGGGTTGAATCCGACGCGCGGCCTGACTCAGCCCCCGCTCAATAATCCGGCTCGGCCCGACCATGGCAGCGGCGCTGCTGCGGCGCCAAAACCGAGGCTGGACAACGGCGCCATCCACTAGGCGAACGAAAACCGCAGCTTGGCAACAATCAGCTCAGGGTGCAGCCGTGCCGAAGAATGCCCGCAAATCAGCCGCAAACCACCACGCGCCGGCGTCGGACCCCATTGGGGGTGTCGACATTCTGGGTCTGAATGCAGCCGGGATAGATGGCGAGATTGTAGTGAAACGGCGGCGCGTCGTAGTAGCCGTGAATAGGGCACAGGTAGGCGAGATCCGGTCCGCACTGGGTCAGAGGATACAGGCGGCCACGGGCGGCGGCGTCGCTCGGCAGGCTGAGGGCGGCAACCGCAACCGCAGCGGCGGCAAACGCAACCTTCAAAATTTGCGACATATCGCTTCCTTCGAAAAGACGGGCCGGCGAGCCTCGACGTGCTCAACATTACCGCAGGTTACCGCGGTTCGCCAAGATACTTATCCCACAATGTGACGGCATGCGACTTTTATCATCGAAAAAAGCCGCTGGTTCAGCCGGTTGCCGCGGTTTTCTCGCTCCGATAGACTGTCCAATGGCTGGCCAGGATCAGTAATGAAGCCTGAAATTGTTACCATCGACAACGACGAAGCCGCAGACCCGCCTCCCCTCCAGGAGGTCGAGTTCGCGCTGATTCTCGCGCAGATGATCAATACGGTCAAACAGGACCCGACCCAGCTTCGCTTCGCGGTCTACGAGTTCGCCCGCAGCAAGCTCGCGCACAATTTGCCCGACGCCGATGAGGCAGAGCGCAAGCGCCTGCAGTCGGCGCTGGAAGTTGCGATCAAGGGGGTGGAGCAATTCTCCCAGCGCACCGATCAAGACCAGCGGCTGCTGCCTCCGCCACCCTCGATGGCGCTGACGGTGGGACCGGATCTCCCCGCGAGATCCCAGGTCGCGGTGATCTCGAGCCCCCGCGGCGGTTACACGGAAGCCGAGTGGAAGCCGCTGCCTTCGAGATTCGGGGAACGACGGAGGACCTTTCGAATCTGGCGGGCGGCCTCGGTCGCGGTGGGCGTTCTGATCGCCGCGGGACTTGCGGGCTTGCTTTATGCGCCAAGGCTATTGCAGGCGCCGGCGCCGGTTGCCAGCGCACCGCCGGCCGCCCCTCCACCCGAAGCAAAGGTCGCCGCGCCCGCGGAGACGCTTCCCTTTGCGATTCCCAGCGACTACGGAATTTATGCCTTGAATAACGGGAAGCTGAGCGAACTCGATCCGCTTCCGATCATGGTCCCTGACAGGCGGGTCGCGGTGTCGACTCCGGTATCGAAGGAGAGTCGGACAACTCTGCCCGATGGTCACACAAAGTTCGTGGCGTTCCGCCGCGACCTTGCCGCGAATGCGCCCGACCGGGTTGATGTTCGGGTCGTGGCGCGGGTCGTTCGTGCGCTGAGTTTCGACGCCGCGGGCAAGGCGAGCTATTCACCGGTCTCCGACGAGTGGAGTATTCGAAATACCGCCTTCGAATTCCGCGTGCGGCCGATTGTGGGGCACCCGGAAATGCTGCTGATCCAGCCGGAAAATCCCGAGTTCACGCTTCCCCCCGGGCGATACATTCTGGCTCTGAAGAGCCAGGCCTATGACTTCACGATAGCCGGCGATGCCACGGATCCCTCGCAATGCCTGGAGCGGACCGACGCGGCGAACGGAACGTTCTATTCGGATTGTCAAAAGCAATAGCCCGCAGAGAAGCTGAGCGGCGGTCACGGCTTGCGCGTCAGAGGACCGGTCGCATCCGCCGCATGCCGGCCACCACGGCGCGCAACGCGATACCGAAGAAATATCCGACCTGAACGATGCTTTGCACCTCGATAATCGCCAGCGTTGCGCCCGGGAAACTGAAGCCTTGCGTTGCGGTGAAGACAATCGAAACAACCAGTAAAAGCACCAGAATTAGCAGCAGGACCTTGAAGCGGAACGCGACGCCGAGCCCGAATCCCACCACCGCGAGCGCAATTGCTGCGTATCCCATCGGAAAACCTTTGCGGTTGGGTTTGCTAGCGACTGTCCGGAAGAAGATCCCCCGCAACAGAAACCCACAGCAGAAAGAAGACACGTCATTGGAAACACGCGGTTACCGAGGTCTCATCAAGGCTGGAATGCTTGACGGCCAATACATGATACGCGGCACCCGGCCGAAACGAATCATTAACCGATCAGGCGACGGTTGCTGTCAATTGCAGCAAATTTTGGAACGGTTCGGGGCTTTCAACATCCCGCCGCGCGCAAGGCACAAAAGCCGCCGCTGGGTTGAGATCAGCGACGGCCCTGCGTCACACAGGCGACCACCAGAAGGTCACAAAACAGGACGGGCAGGAATGATTAATCCCCGGTTAGAAACACGGCAAGCGACCGGACGTGTCAGCAATAGCGGGGCATTGGTCAGCAATAGCGGCGCATTGGGTTGTCTTCGGCCGGCGACTTCCGCCGAAACCGGCCCCAAGCTGCTCCGAAGCTTCCGTCGTTAATGTGCCCAAAATAAAGCCGCTCGAATGCCGCGCGGCCGTTACGCGGTCCCTTCATCTTCGCCGATTAGCCTTCCCGCACCGCGGGCCCAAACGGCTGGCCTGCGCATTTGGCTTTGGATGGGCGAGCGATGATCAGTGATTTAATTTGGGTCTGGGTATGGCTTGTTTCGATCTGGGTCGTCCTTTCCGTGCAGCGGCGCCAGTTGCGCCGCCGACCGGACTTCCCAAGGCTCACAATCATTGACCACCAGGATGCTACGGCAGAGAACCCGTGACGCTCCGATCGGCAACATGACGCGGCGAGGCAGTCGCCCCGGCCAGATCGATCAGGCCGTCGTAGCAGCCGATTCTTGCATCGGCGGCCGGCCCGAAACGGGCTGTGGCGCAAATGTCACGGGCGCCGCTAAACCTTTTTCACAGGGCGCGACAGACCTATCAACCACCAAGTCCGGGCTATAGGGTTGAGTCCAGATAGCCCGGTCGAGGCTCGTGAATTTAACGGCAAATTTACCATAAATTGAACAAATGCGGTGGTCGGGGGCGGCGTTTGGACTTGAAGCTGACGACGATGTTCAAGCAGAGCGCTTGCACCGGCTTCCGGCGAGTATTCCTCAGCCTCGAATTGCTGTTGGGACTGCCGCGGGGGCCATTTGGATTTTTGGGCGATTGGCGGGGCGCGTGGGGATGTTGAAGCGGCTGCGTTCTGTACTTCTGGCCATCGGCGTCGCGGCATTGCTGCCGGCGTGCACGCTGCTTCCCGGTACGGGGCCGACCAGCGACGCCATCAATGGCTACGCCACCGCCGGCATTCGCTCCTCGGCGCCTTTGCCGTATGCCCTGGTCGATGTTTCCAAGGATACCATCGGCTTTCTTTCGCAGCCCAATTTGATCACCTTCACCGGCGAGTTTCCGGACAAGCGCCCGAAGCCGAATCAGGTCGTGGGTGTTGGCGACGTGCTCAACGTGTCGATCTTCGAAGCAGCGCCGGGCGGGCTGTTCACGCCCGGACAAGCCGCAGGTGCGCGGCCCGGGAACTTCGTCGATTTGCCGCCGCAGGCCGTCGACCAGAAGGGAAGCATCTACATTCCCTATGCCGGCGAAATTCCGTCCGCGGGTCGAACCATACCTGAAATCCAGCAGGCGGTGGTCGCCCGGTTGCGCAACCGCGCCATCGAACCCCAGGTGGTGATCAGCCTCAATCAGCAGCATTCGAGCGTTGTGAGCGTGTTGGGCGATGTCAACACGCCCGGCGTGCTGGCTCTCAACAGCGTCGGCGAAAGATTGCTGGCGTTGATCGCGCGCGCCGGCGGCCCGAAATTTGAGGCGATCGAAAGCTACATCACGCTGCAACGCGACGGCAAGCGGGTCCGCGTGCTGCTCAGCCGCGTCGTCCACGACCCCCGCGAAAACATCTTCATTCGGGCCAACGACGTGATCTTCGTGACCCATGAAGCGCCGACCTTCACCGCGCTCGGGGCGCTCAATCAGAACGTCTTTGGTTTCAACTCGGAAATTCCGTTCGACGTCGAAACCCTGACGCTCGCCCAGGCGATCGGCAAGGCGGGCGGCCTCAACGACCAGCAATCCGATCCTGCCGAAGTCTTTGTCTATCGTTTCGAGGATCGTCACTTCCTCGAAAAAATGGGTGTCGACACCACCCGATTTACGTTTGACAAAATACCCACGATTTATCACGTCGACCTGCGTGACCCGGCCGGCATGCTGCTCGCGTCCGGTTTCCAGATGCACACCAAGGACGTGATGTATGTCGCCAACGCCAAGGTCGTCGACTACTACAAGCTGCTGACGCTGATCAACAATTCGACGAGCTCGGTGACGCAAGGGGCGAACACGGTGACCGCCATAAGCGTGGCGCGCCACACCAACTAACGGGTTACTGAAAGCCACGATTGCATCCCGATGATCCGCCCGCGGCTATCGGAATTTCCGGTCGGGACGCTAAGATCGGTCCAGCTCTGGACAACAATAGCGGCGCTGGTTCTGGCGCCGCTATTTTTTGGATCGGCGGATCTGTTTTGGGTCGTGGTCTGGACGATCCTGCTTTCGCTCGGTGTGCTGTGCGGCACCGCGGCGCCGTCGATGCAAAGCGCGCAAGGCGGACTGCTGCTGGGCTTTGTCGTGCTGTGCGGCGCCTACGCCCTCGTGGCGGCCATTCAGATCATGCCGAATGCCATCGGACCGTTGAATGATCCGATCTGGCTGCGCGCCAACGAGAGCTTCGGCCTTGATACGCTGCCCCGGATTTCCAGCCGCGCTGCGATACCGTCGCTCGCGGTCGGGCATTTTCTGCTTTTTGTCACCTCGTTCGTCAGCGGCTTTCTCGTCGGAACGTCGCGCCGGAGCAGCGAGAAACTGATCCGGTTCGCGCGATACTCGATCCTGGTCTATGCATCCTACGGAATTACCGCGCTGTTGATCGCTCCGGACACGCTGCTGTGGACCACCAAACTCGCCTATCGCGGATATCTGACGGCAACCTTCGTCAATCACAACACCGCGGCGACCTATGTTGGAACCGGCATGATCCTGTGGTTCTGCCTTGCGCTTTCTTCCGGACAGTCGATGCGCTTTTCGGATCTCCGTATCCTGCTGATGTCCCGAAGCAACGAGGAAATGGCGCTGAAGGTGATCCTGCGTTCGGCTGCTGCCGTGGCATGCGCATTCGCGCTGCTGCTGACCGGCTCGCGGGCCGGACTGCTTTGCTCGTCCATCGGCCTTGTTGTTGCGCTGACTCTCATGGTTGCCAACAGATGGAAATTGCCACGTCTCTACGTCACGGCCTTCGCGCTGATCGCATCCGCGGTCACCATCGTCTGGGTAAGCAAATTGGGCCGGCTTGCGAGCCAGGGTCTGGTCGACGAAAACCGGCTGTCGGTCTACCGGTCCAGCCTGCAAGCCATTTGGCAAAGACCGCTGCTTGGTTCGGGTGCCGGCACGTTCCCGGACTTGTTTCCGATGTTCCGAAGCGACGATCTCTGGAGCTGGGGAGTATGGGATTATGCGCATTCCACGATCCTGGAAATTGCTTTCGAAATGGGGATTCCGGTCGCCGCCGCCGTCGCGATCGGTGCCGCTCTCTCGATGGTTATCCTGATCAAGGCTGCGATCAGCGCTTCCGAGCGGACCGATCGGCGAACGCTCGCCGCCATCGCAGGAATCGCAACCCTTGGCTACCTGCATTCGACTGTCGATTTTTCCCTGCAAATTCCGGGCTTTTTCGTCGTGTTCGCGATCTTGCTGGGCTGCGGGCTGGCCATGGCAGTCGCGAAACGGGATCGTCACCGGCTGAGGCGGAGTTCCGCTCGCCCGGCCATGCCGGATCGGCCGCCGCTGGCGGCGTTGCAAGTGCCCGGCAAATAGGGTCAATCAAAGCAGCGGAGCTGTCGCCGTCGCGGCAAAAGTCCGCGCTGCGCCAGGCTACCGGTCGGCGACGCGCAGCCTGCCCGATTGCGACGCCATCGGCCCGAATTCCGGAGACTTGACCGCGTTCCACAGCCGCGGGTCCGTGGCCGATTGAATTTTGAGCCACCGGTATTCAGTGATCTGCCAGGGGCGGATTGCCGAAGTAAGGTTGTCCAGCACCATATCGCCGTTGGTCGTCGCGACGACCAGGACGAGGTGGCCGATTCCGGAACGGGTCTTGATCACGGACAGCCGCAGCGCCCCTGAAGGCAGCCCTCTTGCAATCAGGTTGTGCCGCTTGGTTACGGCGTAATCGTTGCAATCACCCCTGCCTGGATCGATTGTCCAGCCGTCCGCCAGGTCTGTATCGTAAGCTTTGACCTCAGGGGTGATCGAGAGATTCACGTCCCGGTTGACCCGGTCAAGAAGCTGCATCGTCGCGACGTCAAGTTCGATGCGCTGGGCCGCGGAACTGGGTTTGCATTCGGCCGGGTAGCGCAGGCAGAACCGAACATGCTGAAACGGGGCCAGCGTCGGCGCCGATTTAACGATGGATGTCAGCGCATGGGGATCCGGCAGCGTTTGTGTTCGCGCATCCGCGCCGTCCGCCGAAACGACGCTGGCAACCATCATGCAAAAGGGCACAGCGAGCCGCCAGTACATCGGATACCCAAACTCAGGCGAGACACAGCGGCCGTGATGAACGCTTCTCGGCAGGTCGGATATTGACGTTCCAAAGCTTAAGTTTTCGCTAGCGGTGAAGTTGATCAGCCGTTATTCGCCGGCGGATCGCGATCCTGCCCCTGCCAATGCACCAGCTTCGCCGCGAAGGTGGCCGGAGGTGATGGGAGCACAGCCGCCGGGCGAGGCAGGCCGATAAATCAGGTCATTCAAACCCGGCTTCGGGTTGCGTCGGCACGCTTTTGCGCCTGCGCCGGAGCGCCTGCAGAAGACGGTGAATTCAGCCCAGCAGCCACTGCGCCAGGGAGATCAATCCCCAGGACAGAAAGCCGCACCAACTGACCATGGCCACGACCAACAGCGTACCCAGCGAGTATGCCGCAAGCTTTCTGCTCGCGGAGTTCAGGACGAGTTCGGGCTGCGCGGCCGCTCGGCAGTTCGATGGCTGATCTGGTCGAGTGTTGAAGGTCGGTCATTGTTTCCGTCGAGGTCAGAGATGCGGAAGAAGAACGGCGTGGCAATGAAATTCAAAGAACCGGATCTTGGCTGGTCACGCGCAACAATTTCGCGGCCACTTGCTGACGATCGACCAATATCGGTCGATCGGTCTTCTAATAGGCATTGTCGGCATTGAGCAGAACCGGAAGCGTGACCAGCAGGATCTTCAAGTCGAGCGTCATCGTCCAATTGGCGGCATAATAGGAATTGCACGCCACGCGCTTGCTGTAGGTGGTCCCGCTGCGGCCGCTGACTTGCCAGAGGCCGGTAATGCCAGGCCGGCACGACAGGTAAGCACCGGCGCTGCTGGAATACTTAAGCAGTTCCTCTTCCGTCACCGGGCGGGGACCGACAATGCTCATGTCGCCCATCAGAACGTTGAAGAGCTGCGGCAGTTCGTCAAGGCTGGTCTTTCGCAGGATCGACCCGATCGCCGTTACCCGCGGATCAAATTGAAGCTTGTGGGTCGCCTCCCACTCTTTCCTGGCATCGGGATTCGATGCGAGATAATCGCTGAGACAATCCTGGGAATCGTGCACCATCGTCCGAAACTTGAAGCAGGCGAAACGCTTGCCGCCGAAGCCCACGCGGCGATGCCAAAAAATGCCGGGCCCTGGCGACGTCAGCAGACAGGCGAGAAAACACAGCGTGAGCAGAGGCGCGAGCAAAACGATGGCCGATCCGGCCAGGATAATGTCAAGGATGCGTTTCCGCGAAAGTCCGACCGGCCGCACCGCGGAGACGATGCCTGCAAGTGCCGTATTGCGGACACCAGCCAATTCGGCCATGTTTGGAACTCCAATACATAATATTAACAAATAATGGGCGGCTTTAATCCTTTTTTAACAAATTAAAGCGGGTTCCGCAATTCCGATCAGCGCTAAATTTGATGCAACTTTCTGTTAATCTGAATCATTAAACCCATTCATTTCGCTGACATTTTCTCTCTGCTGCCCTCGAAATGGGCGCGAGTTCCGCCAGCATCGACCGCGAATCGCGCAGCGCAGCAAGGCTCCCGGCGCCTTTTTGTTTGAAAAGCAGCAGAATTTCGTCCTGATTCGGGATCGCTGCGGCGCCAGGCATAAACCTGCGCGGGAATTAAAGGGAAAGATCGCGTTGCGCGGGTAAATCAGCCCTCCGACATCCGCGGCTCTGAAGCGTGTCGATCAACCAGCTAATGGTCGGGCGTCGACCGATGCACGGTGGCGATCTCCGAGTTGGTGGCGCTCCTGAAATCACGCCATTGATGCGCGCCATCGTCGAGGCCTTGAAAGACGAGGAATCCCTTGCTGGTGGAAACAATATCTCCCGCTCTCAGGCTGGGATCGTTCATGGCGCGCTGATCGGCCAGCTTCTCCTGTTCTTCATTCGAAGGTTCGACCTCGGCTGTGCCCGCCTTCGCCTTTGCGACGAACTCCGCGGATCGGGTCCGCGCATCCTCCACGCGCTGACGCCATTGCTGCTCGGTCAGCAACGCGTCGGGGGCACTCTGCTGCTCACTCGGCGATGGGTCGGAGGCATTCTGCAAATTCTGCTCCGCTTGCTGTGCCGATGCTTGCATCGCCCCAAGCGCCGACCAGCCGATCGCCAGCAGAATTGGCGCAAGCAATCTCACGATCAATCCTGAAGATTGTTGATCCCTGATCTTTGGCATCGGCCAGCCGCTCGCCATTGTCCGTCCGTCGCTGCCGGTTCTATCACAGGGGGGGCCTCTCGAACGAGGAAATGCTCCAACGACGAGATGCCGCTCTAGGACTTGACTTTTTCAACCTCATCCCAGAACAGCTTTTGTTCCCTGGCATCGAGTCGCTGGATCCGATCAAGCAGCAGCGGGCGAGTCGATGTGGACGCGCCGGCATAGGAGCGGGCAGCTTCATAGGCAAACCCGCTTCGTGCGAGCTGCTCGAATTCCGCAAGGACCTTCTCCTGCAGCGGCTGGGACAGCAGCGCAAGGACCGGCATCGCCGCGATAATCCGCCGGATTCCAATCCAGGCTTCGTTCGGCGAGGTCTCGTACGACATTTCGAGCAGGTCCAGCGCCTGCTTGTCCGGCTGTCCGTGCAGGATCTTGAGGCTGAATGCGATGAGCCAGACCAGCGAAGCACGAGGTGCGCAGCTCAGCGTTTGCTTCGAACGGGCTTCCAGGGAATTCGCGTGCCGATCAAAATCGTCGACAGCTCCCGCGCGCAAAGCGGTCTGCGCCACGCGCATCTCCATCAGCAGCAACGCCGTTTGCGAGGAGCTGTCACAGCCACTGATCGCATCTGCCGACGGATTGGAAAGCTCGACAGCCAGTGCCTTGCTGTCGAAGGTCTCGGACTGCAGCAGCTCGGCTTCCATGTAGCGGAGATCGTCCGAGGCATCGCTGGTCGGAAGCACGAGCAATCCCCAGATCAACCCGGAACCGCCCAGCAGCAGCATGACGAGCCGTTGAATGGCGAGTTTCAACGACATGGCGTCCGCCTGCTTCTATGCCGCTTCGCTGGTAAGCTTTTCGTCAGAGTAATACTTGTAGCGCCGGTCGGAGTATCCCTCGAACCGCCGCATCACCACTTCATCGGCCTTGTTGAGGATCACGCCCAGAAGCCGCTCCGAAAGCACCGGAGAGGCGGCCACGGCTTTCACGATTTCATCGGAGGTCGTTGCGCCCCATTCGACCACCAGCACGAAAGCATCAAACAGATGGGCGGCGGCCTTGACGTCAACCACCGGCAATACCGGCGGCAGGTCGACCAGGACGTAGTCATATTCGGCACTCGCCGATTTCAGCGTGTCCCTGACGATCGGGGATGACAAGATATCGGAGCTGTTGGAGGTCCTGATCCGGGTCGAGGCCGGAAGGAAGTCGAACTTCAGCTTGGAATCCGAAATCACCAGTTCCTTGTAGTCGGACCGTTCGGCGACGACGTTCAACAGGCCGGGCGCATTGGAATAACCAAGCGTCCTGGTCATTGAGGGGTTTCGCAGGTCGCCATCGATCAAGAGTGTCCGGGCGCCGCTTTTGGCGACGAAGGCCGCGAAGCTGGTCGCCACGGTGGTCTTGCCTTCGCCGGGAAGCGCGGAGATCATCCCGATGGTTTTGGCGCCCGTCGGGTGCAGATCGATAGCAACCTTGATATAGCGGAGAGCCTCGGCGGTACCGGAAAATGGCGCGGCATCGAGGATGTGATGGAACGCCGAACCTTCGGCTGGCCGGGGGCGCCCCAGAACTCCCTTTTCGCTCCTGAACAGCGGCAGCACGGCCAGAGCAGCTCGTATTCAGCAGCTCCTCGATCTGCGCGCGGGTATGGATCCGGCGGTTGAGCTGTTCGCGACCAAATGCCAACAGCACGCCGAAGCCGAGGCCACAAACCGCCGCGAGCGCGATCGACAGCGCGATTTTCGGCGAGCTGGGAAGGAACGGAGACGACGCGAACGTGACTACCCGCGCTTCTGTCGAGGGGAACGATTGCTGCTGAACCGATTGGGTAAATCGCGACAGAAACGTCTCATAGATCCCGCGGTAGGAATTGGCCGCAGTCTCGAGCTCTCGCAGGTGGACCTGGGATTGACGCGCCGAGCCGGAGCTCTGAAATACCTCCTTCATCCGCTTGTCGATGGCTTCTTCCTGGCTCTTGGCGATTTGCAGCTCGCTCTTGTAACTCTCCGCAATCCGGGAAACCTCGTCCCAGATCGCGCGCTGCAATCCGGCCATTTCGGCGCGCAGGTTTCGCGCCGCCGTGTGATCCGGGCCGTAGCGGCTGCTCCACTCGGATTCCTTGTTCTGGTCGTCGAGAAATTGCTGGCGAAGCCGTGTGATCACTGGATTGCTGAGCGCGTCAGTTACCACGGGATCGGGGATATCGAAGTTGCCGGTGTCGGTGCGCTGCTCGAGAACGCGGGATATCCGATCAAACTTGGCCTTGGCCTGAGTCGTGTCGGCACGGGCCTTGGCCAGAGCCGCGCCGAGCTGGTCAAGCTCGACCTCACTCGCCAGCTTGCCGTCGACGCCGATGATGATCCCATTGTCCGATTTGTAGTCCTGAACGGCCTTGAAGGCGTCGCTGGCCTGTTTGCGCAATTCCCCGATCCGTTGCTGCAGCCATTCGCTGGCGCGCCGGGTCGCCTCGTATTTTGCCTGCAACTGGTCTTCGATATAGGCATCGGCAAACGCGTTGGCGATTGTCGCGGCCTTGTCGCGGTTGAGCGAGGTGTATTGAATTTGTTCGATGTAGCTGCGTCCGAGCCGCAGGACGCGCAAGTTTCCTTTCACGACACCCAGCGCGCGGCGCATCAGCTCTTCTTCGGAAAGCTGGGGTTCCGGATGGGAAGCCGCCGAGGTAACATGAAGCAGGGTCAGCACGCGACGCACCAGACCGTGCTGTCCGACAAACTCGGGATCGGCCGTCAGCTTCAGACGACGAATCACCATCATCGCCACCCGTTCCGATTTGGTCGTCTCGATCTCGCTGTCAACCGAGGCATCCTCAACCGTTCGGGTGTCGGTCGCCATCTCGGTCTGAGTCCAGGTCACTCTCTTGGTGTCGATCAGCATGTCCGCTTGCGCGGTATAGAGCGTTGGCGAAACCGCAATGTAGAACGCACCGAGAAGAACGCCGAAAGCCACGGCAAGGGCAATGACACGCCATTGCCGGGCGATGAAATCGCGAACGTCCAGCAAAGCCGCCTGCGGACCCGTCCCATTGCGGATCGACTGCGGAAAGATTTGATTGTGAAACTGGTTGGCAAAGTTCATGGGCGGTTTTCAATCTTCCGGCAGCCGAGCAGCAGCACGTTTTTGAAACAGGACTTAGCGTGTCGCACTTACCGGGTTGGCCGCCGTGGTGCCGACCGAACCCGTCGTGGCGCCATTCGATTTGCTGGGATTGGTGACGGCAAAGACGCCGGCAGAGAGGCCAGTGGTGGTGCCGGGATTGGTGACGCCAAAGACGCCGGAAGAGATGCCAGTCGAGCCGCCGCCCGCACCGGGGAGAATCTTGGCGGCAGGCGAAGTATTGGGATTGGTGACGACAACGCTGCCCGATGAACCCGACGCGGCCGACTCTGCCGCCGCGGTCGCCGCAGTGGAGAGATCGCCGACCACGGCGGCAAACAGGGCCTGGAACTGGGCGTCCGGGAAGGCCGCCACGGACTGCTGGATCTGCAACGCCGCCTGCTGATCGATGCTCATGCAGGCCAGTGCGGCCTGGGCAAGGCCTGCAGCGATCGCGGCCTTGAACCGGGCTGGCGCGCCCTTGGCAATCTGAACCAGCGCCTGCGCAAGCGCCGGGTCGGTGCCTGCAAGATCGCGCGCCGTGGCCTCGACGGTGCGCGCGTCGGTATCCGCGCCGGGGATTAATTGCCCTGGATTTGATTTAAATTGATTAACAAATTCGGGTGATAATGGCGGGGCGATGCAGGCGGCTGCCGCCGGACCGGCCATAAAGGCGATGCAAAGCGCCAGTCCAAGCCCACGTCCTAACTCGCTCGCACGCATGATCTGCCTCAACTATTTGTTTTTCATCGTGAAATTATTAATAAGACAGTACCCCAAAATATGGTGGGTAGCAACTGGCCGGTCGTCTTAAGGTTGATGCTGGGGGTGGCTGCGCGGACCGCCGTTTTTGGCCTATCTTATTGAGGATTCCGCAATTTGAGATTTTATTGACCCACGCGTGCGAATGAGTTCGCGGGCGGGTCGTTCCGCCCGGATCAGGGCGCCATTGGCGCCCGATGAGGAAACCATGCACCTAGCCATTGCTGCCCGCGAACAGCCAAAAATTGCAGGAAGGCCGCCGTCGCTTCCCCAGGGTATCAGAATCTACGCCGTCGGCGACATTCACGGCCGACTTCGACCTGCTTGAGAAACTGCTCGGTCGGATCGAGGCGGACCTGGCAAGACGTCCGGTGGCGCGGCCGATTCACGTCTTTCTCGGCGATTACATCGACCGCGGCAGATGGTCCCGGGAAACCATCGATCGATTGATCAGCCATGGCGCCACGCACGAATCCGTTTTTCTGAAAGGCAATCATGAATTGATCGCCGTCGGCTGCCTCAGCGACCGCACCAGAATAGATCAATGGCTGCGGCTGGGAGGCAGGGAGACGCTGGCGTCCTACGGTGTCGCTCCGGAACTTTTCACCAAGCGCGCGCAGATTGCAGCGGCGCAATCGGCATTCCATCATGCGCTGCCGGCGGCGCATTTCCGCTTCCTGGGAAGTCTGCGCAATTCATATGCTTGCGGCGACTATTTCTTTGCCCATGCCGGCGTCCGGCCATATGTCGAGCTTGCGCATCAAAGCGAGGACGATCTGCTCTGGATCAGGGGCGAGTTTCTGAGTTCGGCGCATGATTTCGGCAAGATAATCGTCCACGGGCATACGCCGACGTCCGAGGTCGAGATCCGACCCAATCGCATCAATATCGATACCGGCGCCTTCGCGACCGATCGCCTGACCTGTCTCGTGCTCGAAGGGGAAGAACTGGCCCTGATCGATACGGTCGTCGACTAGGACTGCCTCGACATCCCGCGCCGCTGCGGTCAGCGCGCGCCACGCTTGCTGGCGAGCAGCCCGTCGATGTGCGCGCGCATTTTCTGCAGGAATTGGTCCCGTCCGAACTGCTCGGCGTGCCTCGCAATGTCTGCGGAGTCGAACTGCAGATCGGCCAGGTTCCTGATCGCAGCCGAAATCGCCTCGACGCTCTGTTCGTTGAAAAAGATGCCGGTGGCGCCTGCCGCCACGGTCTCGACCGCGCCACCCTTGCCGAACGCAATCACCGGCCGGCCGCTGGCCATGGCTTCAACCGGAACCATTCCGAAATCCTCCTCGCCGGGAAATATCAGCGCGCGGCATCTCGCATAGTGGTTCCGCAGCACATCGAAGGGCTGCGGGCCGAGCACCGTGACGGTCGGTCCGGCGATGCGGCGAATCTCATCCAGCATCTCGCCGCCGCCGATCACCACCAGTTGCATTTTCAATTCGTTGAATGCGCGCACGGCCAGATCCGGCCGTTTGTACGAAACGAGCTCGCCGGCCATCAGATAGTAATCGCCAAGCTCCGACGGGTCGGCGATTGAAAAGGCCCGGGTATCGACAGGAGGATGAATGACGACTGAATCAGCGCCGTAGTAGCGACGAATACGCCTTGCGACCGTTTCCGAATTGGCGACAAAGCTGTCTACCCGGGCGGCGGTTGAGACATCCCACATGCGCAGATAGTGGACCAGAGGCGGCATCATCAAGCGCTTCGCAAGTCCGGCTCCAGCCCGATACTCATGATACATGTTCCAAATGTAACGCATCGGCGTGTGGCAGTAACAAACGTGCAAGGCTTCGGGAGGCGGAATGACTCCCTTCGACGGACCGGACTCGCTGCTGATCACAAGATCGTAGCCGCGCAAATCGCATTGTTCGAGAGCCAGCGGCATCAGCGGCAGGTAGGTTTTGTACATTCTGGCGGCGCGAGGCAACGCGTTGATGAAGGTGGGGATGACGCGGTGCCGGCGGATTTGGTCCGAGACCATTTCCGGCAGGTAGACGTGGGTAAAAATGTCGGCCCCGGGATACATCTCGCAAAGCGCTTCGAGAACCTTCTCGCCGCCGCGCATGCCTACCAGCCAATAGTGGATGATTGCGACTTTCATGAAAAACCTTCGATTGGGGCACCACCCCGGGGGAAGGGCGGTCGCCCCGGGGCGCCGATCGGAGCACGGCATGAGCCTACTCCGCCACGGTTAAGGATCCCATATTGTGCAAATTCTGCGCCGGCCCGGCTCGGTCAAGGAAGCCATCGCCGGCTCGATGAGCATCATTGACGAGGATCAGCCGCGCCGGGTTTTTGATCGCGCGGCAGGACGATGACGGCCGTGCGGGTTCGGGCCGAGCACGCACGATGATCTAATGCGGGGTCGCGGGCTCGGCATAGGCGCGGATATAGTCGACATACATGTAGGAGGGATTGGGCGTCTCATCGATCGGCCAGCCCGAGCCGAGCGCAAGGTTGACCAGGATCAGAAGCGGGCGGTTCAGATCCGGCGGTGTCTTGGTCCGCCAGACCTCCGTTCTGTCGAGATAGAAGATGACGACATCCGGCCTCACCAGCACGCCATAGCTGTGGAATTCGTCGGTGAGGAAGTTGGCCGGCACATCGACAAGCCGGCTGGCATGTTGCGGCGTGGCCGTGGGGGCCAGTGCCCAGCTATGGGTCGTGATCTGATAGTCGCGCGGATTGTGGCCGTAATACTCCATGACGTCGATCTCGACAGAGCTGCTTGCCTTTGGATCCTTGATATTGGCCAGCCAGAACGCCGGCCAGACACCTTTTCCAGCCGGCAGTTTCGCGCGCATTTCGAAATAGCCGTACTGCTGGGAAAATCCCCGGCCGTTCGGGTCGGCGGAAGCCAGCAGCCCCGACTGCCACTTGCCGTCCTGGTTTTTTCGGGCTTCGATCCGAAGGATCCCGTTCTCTATCGTAAACGGGAAGATGCCCTTGCGGGGATCGGCAAATTGAGCATCGCCGAAATCACCGGCCCACGGCGTATGCGCGATCCAGCGCGTGTTCGGCCCCCATGGCGATACGTCGAGATCATCGAAGTCCTCGTTGAAGGTAAGCTGCATCTTCGCCACGTCGATGGTCGACGTCGACTGGCCCCGGGCGGGGAGCAGATCCAAAGCGCCGGAAATGCCGACGCTCGCCGACAACAGCAGGCCCGACAGGCCTGCGCCCCATCGTCGTTGAATCCCGAATCTGTCCATGGACTGCATTACAATGGCTCCGAGCCGCGCAGGGCTCACATTCTGGTGTCGGGGAACAGCGACGGCGACAAAATGCGATCCGTTACTCCCGGCCAGCTCAGAAACTCGGACGCGTCGTACTCAACCCGCGGCGTGGTGAGCGCTGCGCGCAACGCGGCGACGACGCTTGAAGGGTCGGACGAACTCGTAGCCGAACCGGCCGGGTCTTCCACCCGCGGCAAAAACCGGGCAAACCGAATTCAGCCCGACAAAGGCGTACTGTGCCAGCTTCATTGATGTGTCGGACAGGTAATAGGGCGTGGCGGCCTTGTCGTAAGCGGCTATGCCCACCGAGGCATGCACGATGTAGGGTACCGTCTCGTGAAAAGCCATTTCGGGAAGGACGCTTGCATTGGGTTCGGTGACGCGCAGGCTTCGGCGTCCTCCGCCGATGATATGGAATTTCACCTCCGGAAACGCGCGGCACGCCGTCCTGAAGAACTCGTCGTCGAACAGCATGGAGCCGACGCTGACGGCGTTGACCGGATCCGCATAGGGCGAGGTTGTTTGACCCTGGAAAACCTCGTGATTGAAGCCGTGGGGCACATAGGACAGGCGGAGCTCAGGCGGCATGGTTGAGGCCAGTTGTTTTGAAGGCAGAACGGCGTGATCGAAGCCGGGCGCCGCGCGACGCAAACAATCGATCAGGTAGGTCGAACAACCGATGGTCCGCAGGTCGTCGGATGCGAGATAGATCATCTTGGCGGCGGGATTTGTCTTCACGATCTGTTCCGCGAACAACAACGGCAACCCGGACTCCAGAATGATGGTGTCGGACTGCTTGATCCATTCCACGAGCTGCGGTCGCGATCGTTCGGCATAATTGTGGAAAAGGAATTCTTCTACAGAGGCCAGCCAGCCTTGCGCCGTATTGAATGGATGAACCAAAGTGCGCTCAAGGTAACAGTCGACGCCGTCCGACCGCTCGACCCGGTTGGCATGCGACCACAGGTCCAGCCGGGCGTCAGCCGACATGCGCGACAAATGGCTGAATCCGGGCGAATAGAACGACACCTTGCCTCGGCGCTTCAGGCAGTCTGCGATGAAATGCAGGCTGGCTTTGCGCTTCGACCGATAGTCGTGTCCTGAAACAATGAGAAACCGACCTTCGGACATCAACCTTCCTTCAGCTCAATCCAAACATTTTCCGCGGGCCGTCCAACAACTCGATCCATACGATCAACCTGCTCAACGTCCTTCCGAACTACCTCCGCGCGGCTCGGGGCAAGGCCGTCACGACGACCTCAGGGTCATCGTGTTCCCGCATCTAAGTCACAGACTTGGCTTTCCACGGACGCGAGCCTGTTCCCTCACTGCCCGCCAGCCCGGCGAACGCGTAGAAGATCAGGCCAAGTTCGATCAACGCGGCGGACACGGTACCGGAGATGAGGCATGCCAACGTCATCGCGCGCGCCGCCTGCCGGGCCGCGTCATCGAGCGGATCGGCAATGATTCCACGCCCGAAGAACACGCTCAGGAAGAACAAGATGAACGGGATCACGCCCACGATCCCCAGGCTCGCCAGAACCGCGACGGGAAAGCTCGATGCACGCGAGCTGCCGTTGCCTACGCCAAAACCATAGGTGTCGAAAAAGTTCTGGATAGACTGCCGGTTCCAGGACGAGCGCTCGACGCCCGAGGCGGTGGATAGCTTGTTGAAGAAGAAGGTGTCGAGAAGGTTCTGCACATATTCCGAGTAGCTGTCGTTCAGCGCGATGACGAGGACGGCGATCAGCAGCACAATCGGCGTCACGAACAGGAACAGGCGCATCGGACGGGTAAGCGGCTGGGAAATTCCACGAAGCAGCAGTTCCAGATAGGTAAAGCCCAGAAATACCGTCAAACCGACATAGGCCGTCGTCGAGGTCGCGAAAAGTACCGCCGTGAAGGAAAGCCAGCACACGCTGAATGTCAGCCGCGGCTTGTATCCGAGAAGCCAAAGTCGCAGCGAGAAGCCAAAATAACCAAGCGTCGCCGACCCGAACGATGAAGCCTCGACGAACGATCCGACGATGCGCTTGAAACCGGCAACCTCGGTGTCGGCAAGCTGGCTGTAGCGCGCATTTCGAATCAGGTCGAAGACCTCGGTCGTATTTGTAAAGTACGTGACCAGATCCAGGAAGGCGAAAACCAGGTTCAACGTCGCGCAAAATAGCCCGACGTTGAGCAATGTTCGGACGCCGCCTCGGGTGCCGGAAAACGCCGCGAATGCGAGAAAGCAGATGGCGTCGGCCATGAAGTAGATCGATTGGGTGACATTCGAAGTCGCGGGCTGCAATAGTTCGGCGCCGCCATAGGTCCCGCGAAGCGGGAATACGAATGTCTGGCCCGCGAATATCCTGGGCATGAACAACGCGGTCACGATGCTCAGACCAACCGTAGTCATCAGCCAGAATCCTGGTTTGCCGAAGGCGAGGGCATTCGACGCCTGCAGCCTGATCTCGCTGTCGCTGAACAGCCGGAGGATCAGGAAGCCGAGCAGCAGATGGGCCGGCGATATGCTGAGCCCGCCGATCGAATCGAGATTGAACGCGGCCGCGGCCTGCAGCAGCGTGGAGGCTGCGAACGAATACAGCATGAATGTGACCGGCTGAAACATGCCGATGAAGCCGATCGCCAGTGCGACGATTCCAACGATTTCGACGCTCATTGTGCCACTCGATAGCTTTCGCTGGCGCCCCTGGCTTTTCTCATGCGCCGGCCCAGGCTTGGCGACAAGTTACAGACTCGAAAGCTAGCGTCGGCCTGGTGTCGGGCAGTCTGCTGACGCTCGGCGTTCGCTGGTTCTGCGGGCAGCCGACATGACACCGCTATTTCTCGGTGTCGCTGCCAAAAATCTGGCGGAATCGCCCAGCCCGCTGGCGTATCCGGCGGTCGGTTTTGCGAAGGGCCGCATTGGCCCATATCTTCCGGAGCTTCGTGATCATGCGCCTGGTGTTGAAACTCAGACGCTCCGGCAAGGTGAATTCACGTCCATAGGACGCCATCGGGATCGATGTCGGGGAAAATCGCTCGATGATGGGGTACGGGAAAATCGCATAGATCGGAAGCGGGACTTTCCAGAAGCGGTCCATCGCGAGGTCGACGGTCGTGTCAATCGATCGATAGCTGTCCAGAAAGGCTTTGGCGCCCTGCTTCGACATCAGATAGGCCTGCGCGCCGGCCGGGGTGGTTTCGTATCGCAGGATCGAGCGATCGTAGAAGAATCCCAATCGGGCGGCTTTGGCGTAGTGCTTGCCGAACAGCCTGATGTATTCGATGCCGTTTTCCGCGCAAAACGTGCCGAAACGCGCCAGCGGAAAATCGGTGTCGAAAATCACGTCGTCTTCAAGCACCAGGATGTGGTTTGCCTGGCTTCGCTGCAAGAACTCGTTCAGCACAGCCACGTGGCTCGAGCAGATGGCGAGCTCCGGGACGGACAGACCGCGGCCGAAACGCGCCCTCGCTACCGCGCTGTCATAACGAAGCCCGCCGCTTTGACCGAGCGAAGTATGCGCGTCGAAGAAAGACCATTTGAGCGACGTTCCCTCGAACATCGCGCTGATCCATTGCCGTCGCCTTGTTGCGGACGGCAGGCTGATCACGACGATTTCCACGGCAGCAGCGGGTTGCGGCGGGTTGGTCGGCCGGATTTGAAAATTCGTAGCCGGCTCAGCCAGCGTATCGGAGCTCATGCCTGGTCCTTCGCCTGGTCGACCCGCTTTGCTCAAGAGAGCGAATTGGCGAGCTTCCTCGCCTTCATTCTCACCAGCGGGAGCGGGAATCGCGCACCAAGAAACACCCGGCAGGTTCGCTCAAGAATCTGCAGGGTCTTGCTGCACATTTCCGCCGAGTAAGTGATCTCGCGATTGGCCCATTTGTACGGATTCATCCGGTCATGGAATGTGCGCTGAGTCATGATCGGGATCCAGTTGGTGTAGACATGTCGCCCGGTATCGATCAGTCGCTCTACGCCGCCCTGTGCGGCGAAGGCCTTTGCATCCTCGGGCCGGTCGAATGTCACGGTCAGGCCGACGGCGTTGCCTGGGTCGTTGTGCGGAGAAATCTTCAGCTTCGAGCTCTTCGAGAGCGCCTGGGCCATCACGTCGCGGCGGCGGCGCAGCCTTTCCAGCAGCGGATCGAGCTTTGGAAGCTGGGCGTAGAGAACCGCGCCGGTCAGTTCGGAGACGCGCAAATTGACGCCGGCGAACACCGGTTCATTTCCCTCGAACTCATGCTCGCGGGTGTAGCTGCCAACATCATGGTACATGCGGGCACGCGTGAAGTAACGGTCATCGTTGGTCAGCACCGCGCCGCCTTCACCCGAGTTCAGATTCTTGAACTGGTTGAAACTGAAGGCTCCGACGTCGCCGATGGTGCCCACGCGCCGTCCCTTGTAGCTGACGCCGACCGCCTGGCACGCATCCTCCACGACAAGAAGATTGTGCTGCTTCGCGATCGCGGTGATGGCGTCCATATTGCAAACCAGGTTCAGCATATGCACCGGTATGATCGCCTTGGTGTAAGGCGTGATCTTGCGCTTGATATCCTCGGGGTCGATGGTCAGGCTCTCGTCGATATCGACCAGCACCGGAACGGCGCCGACGGCAAGTGGCGCGATCGCCGTGGCTACCCAGGTATAGGCAGGTACCAGAACTTCGTCGCCGGGCCCGACGCCGGCCGCGACCAGTGCCGAGATCAACGCGCTGGTACCGCTGTTGACCGTCAGAGCATGTTTGACGCCGAGCAGCTTGGTCAGCTTCTGTTCGAATCTCGTGGTGAAGCCCTGTTCGCCGCCTCGATAGCGAAGCAACTGGCCGCTGGCGATCACGCGTCCCAGAGCAATGAATTCAGACACACCGACCTGGGGCATATTATTCTTCCGATGGTTTGATTTGGCTGTTAATTCAAGGCTTCATTCAATACACAACGGGCGTATTGCATTCAAGGCTCGCCGGCAAACATGCTGAATAGCGGGCCCCGTGAAAGGGCATATCGGCGTCCAATAATTAACTATCGCGCCGGTTGCTTTACCATTCCGCTTGATGGGATATTGCCGCGGCCGGATCCGTGCCTATCACGGCGCCAGGACGGTTCCGATCAAGAGGACGCGCAATCGAAAACGCGTGGCGAGTTGCAATTAATCATCTGTTGGAACATCACCAGCGCTGCGTTCCGCGATCCGGTAGGATGCGAACGTCCGGACGCGCCATGATGACGTTCGCAACGGTTCCGAGAGACATCGCGTGAGTGACGTCAAGCAAAATCAACTGGCCGCGGCGGAAACGATCGACGTGCCCTTTGCAAGCGCGCGCAAGCTTGCCATGGGAGCGGTCGCGTCGGGCACTGTCAGCGTCGTCAAGATCGGGCTTCAGCTATTGCTGTTGCCGGTAATGGCCCGCCTGCTTGGTCCGAACGAGTTCGGGGTTTATGCGCTGGCTCTGCCGACCATCTCTTTCGTGACCTTGCTGGCCGACGGCGGAATGGGCGCGACGCTGGCGCGCGAACCGGAAACCTCATCCCTGGTGTGGTCAAGCGCCTTCTGGTTCCTGCTGCTCACGGGCCTTGTTCTCGCCATGACGGCGAGCGCGTTCGGGCTCGGCCTTTCCTACGTCGTTCACCAGCCGAGAATTGCGCCGATGATCGCCATGCTGTCGCTCAGCCTGGTGCTGCTGGTTTTATCGGTTCCCGCCGGGGCAAGATTGACCCGCCGCAGAAATCTGACGGTCGGTGCTGCGGCCGAGCTTTCGGCGAATGTCACGGGGGCTGCGGTAGCGATCACCATGGCGTTGCGAGGTGCGGGAGCGTGGAGCCTGGTGGCGCAGTACCTCTCCGTCTACCTCATTCGCGCGATCATCCTGAATGCCAAAGCGTTCAAAATGCCGGCTTTCGAGTTCAGCATAAGCTCGATCCATCCCCACATGGCGTCGGGCGGACTCCTGATTGGTACACGATTATGTGAATACCTCGGTCGTGTCGCTGAAAACGTTCTGATCGACCGGGTGTTCGGCACGGCGCTGCTCGGCAGCTACACCTTCGCCAACCAGGTTTCCCGGTTCGCGGGTGAAACGGTTGGCAATGTCTCGTGGGTCACGCTGTACGTTCAGGCTCTGACCGGCGAGCGATCAAGCGTGATCGACGTCCATCGTCGATTGTGCAGAATGCTCGCGGCCACGCTTTTCCCCTCGACCTTGCTCGCCGCCGTGGCGGCCCCCGAACTGATTGACTGGCTGCTCGGTCCCAAGTGGGTCGATCTGGCGTTCATGCTGAGGGTATTCCTGCCGACGTCGGCGCTGTCGATCGTTGCGGTGCAGGTTGGCGCCATCCTGCTGGCGAGGGATCGATTTGGCGTGTTTTTCTGGTGCTCGCTGGGATTGTCGGCCGCACGGGTTGTCGCGGTTGCACTGGGATTCTGGGGTGGATTGACCATCGTTGTTTACGGATTGGCGGTGGTTTCATTGCTGCAGTTCGTGGCCCTGCTGATCGGTTCGGAAGCGCCGACGGGATGCCGGCCGCTTCCGATGTTGCGCGGCCTGCTTGGACCGGCCATCTCGAGCGCGATCGCGGCGGCGATCTGCTTCCTGATGCTGAGGATGTTTCCGCCCGGTGCGGTTCTGACGACCTCGAGCCTCGCGATCGGATTTGCATCCTACATCGCCTGCATGTTCCTGATTGATCGAGCTGCTCTCCTCGACGATTTGGGCACGATGCGCCGACTGTTGTTGTCTCGATCTCCCGCCTAGCGCGGTGGGACCGGCTCAAGCGTTTTCGAGCGACGTGGGTACCGGTTCGCGTGAAGAAAACCCCTCAAAAACAACAAACTAGGCCGCAGCCCGCAGTTGGGTTTTCAGCTCGTCGGCGAGCCGGATCGCAAGCGCAAGAAGCATAAGGGTTGGATTGGCGTGACCGCTGGTCGGAAACACCGACGACCCCGCGATGTGCAGGCCGCGGACGCCGTGGACCTGGCAGTTTCGGTCGACCACGCCTTTTTTGGGATCATCCGACATTCGGGTTGTGCCCATGGTATGGGCCATGTCGATGATGACGGCTTCGTCGGGCCTGTTGCCGGCAACCCAGGGCTCAAGCAGTGGCTCGGGCAGGCCGGCGCCGGAGAATGTCTCGCGGATCAAATGGCCGAGACGCACAATCGTGCTGCGCTCTTCCTGATTGATATGCCAGTCGACCTGCGCCATCGGAACGCCCAGCCGATCGGTCCGACCGGACAGTCGAACTCGACTTGACGGATCGGGGCGCTGCTCGCAGATCGCGTCAATCGAAATCGCCGTGACCTTGTGGGGAACGCCGCGGCTCAGAAATTCGTCGGCGACCAGGTTGGGACTGAATCGGATCGCCGTATTGACCACAAGGTCTTTGAGCCCGACCGGCATCGCATCGCTGGCGAGGGCCTTCATGGCGAGACCCTTGGCGAGAAGCGGCCCTCCATTGAGCACGGAAAACGCATCCTGCAGAACGTGATCGCTCTTCCGCCGCAGCAGTCGCTTGAGCGCATCCCAGGGATCGTCGGGCGAAAGCTGCGGCATGAAATACACCGCGCAATTGAGCAACCGTTCCTGTTCCTGCCGCGCCACGGTCGGCGCCAGCCCGCGCATGTACATATGCGTGCGTCCCTGGTGTCGAACGCCGTAAAAGCCAAAAAGCCGGCCTATCTCGCCAAGTCGATCGCTGCCTAGCTGACCGATTCTGGCTCCCGGATGGTCCATCAGGAACCGGCCTACGAGATCATGGGCATTGCCAATTCCCGCTGTCTGCTCGTCCCTCGACGCGAGCAGCAGCCGCGCATTTTCAATGCCGCTCGCAGCGAGGACGCAATGCCGTGCCGTCACGGAAGATCGCGCTCCGGAGAGGGTCGCGACTTCGAGATGATCGAAACCGGATCCGGACCGGGAAAGGCCGATCCGGGTTGCCGTCGCATTGAGCAGGACGCGGATATTGGGTGCCTGGAAGCTGGCAAATTCCCGTCCAAACCTCATGACGTCGAGATGGTCGACACGGGAGCGGGCAAATTGCCAGAAGAATGACCGCACGATGTCGGCGTCGACGCTCGGCTTCGGAATGGAGGCTCCGATCAGCTTCCAAAGCTCGTCATCGTAGACGTTCGGCCCGAGATTGAGCACGTCTGCTGCGCGATCCAGGTAAGGAGACAGGCCTTGTCGAGCGATGGGCCAGCCGGAGTGGGGCACCCACGGCCGCTCCTGAAAATCGATGGCATCGAAGGCGGCGGATTTGCCGGCCCAGGCGTGGGTTGATCCGCCGAGCGCGCGGCAACGGACGCCATAGGGTTGGGCCGCTTGCGTCCAGCTCGATGAACTCGCGCCGTGGAAGGCCATGCGCTTCTGCTTCTGCGCCTCGGTTCGCGGTTCGCCGATGCTTTCGACCTCGGCGAGCGAGGTATGTTCGGGCGTTTCGCCAACCAGGCCGCTTTCGAGCAGCAGCACGCGGGTCGAGGTTCCGGCAAATTCCCTTGCGATGGTGAGGCCCGCCGGTCCGCCTCCGACGATCACGAGATCGGCTTCGAATGAGGTGCCGGCTTCAAATTCGGCAAGGTCGCGGAATTCCATCGTGAGGACTACCTGAAACAGCGCCTGCGGGAGCGCCGGGCAAAGCGGATCAGCATTATCGCGCCGACCATCGCTTTTGCAGATCGCGGGACGGCCGGTAGTATTGGATGGCGCTGGCGATCGGTCGCTCGATGAGGAACCAGAAAACCACCCCGGACAGGGCAACCAACGCCGTCAGGATTAACACATCGATGTCAAACGGCAGCGCGCTGGCATGCAGCAGCGACATCAGACGGGCCCAGGCGGGCAAGGCAAAGAACTGAAACAGATAGATCGAATAGGATGCGTTGCCCATCAGCGCCAACACCCGCGTGATCCTGTTGGCAGGCAGTTCCAGGGTGCAGGTCGCGCAGAAGATCATCGCCATCGGCAGGCACCAGCCCGCAAATCGCAGTGGGCCTTGCTCCGGAGGTGACCAGAACACCGTTGCAATGAGGCAGGCTGTGCCGATTGCGAGAAGCAAGGCGCTGGCGCGGGTCGAAAGGCTGCCCCCGTTCAGAACCCAGCAGGCGATGGCGAGGCCGACCAGAAAGTCCAGCAGCAGCCAGCTTGTTGCAAGCGCGAGCCAGGGATTTGAAGGGTCGAACAGGTCGCCCGCTGCCACGGCGCAGCCGAAGACAAGGAAAAGGGCTGGTATCGCCGTCCGGCGCGGCAACGCCAGCGCTCCGGCGAAAACGACATAGAAGAGCATTTCATAATTCAAGGTCCAGCCGACGGTGACGACGGGGGTTATCGACTGCCCCTCAACGGCGGTCGGCACGAACAGATACGAGCCGATGATCCAGCCGACATCGATCTTGCTGTAATGCAGCGTGTACAAATGCGGCGCAAAGACCAGCAACGCAACGCCTGCCGTCGTCAGCAGCCAGTAGATCGGGACGATGCGGCAGATGCGCCGGAACATGAAGCGAGCCTGCGCACCCGGCTTGTTGAAATCGTCCTTGTGGACATACAGCATGATAAAGCCGGAGACGATGAAGAACAAATCGACGCCGGCGTCTCCAACGGTGAGCTGATTTCCGCTGCTGGCAAAAACCGAGTGGGGCCCGGCCTTGAGGATCGTGAACCCGGTCCTGGTGATGGCGTGGGTAAATACCACGCCGACGGCGGCCACAGCCCTGAGCATCTGCACCGGAAGCAGCCGGCCAGGGTGGTCCGTTTCGCTTCGATGATTCTGCTTGAGGCGCACCTGCGCTCCTTGGTGGTTCACCTACCGGTTCCAGCCTGCGGTTCGGGCGGGCCTGCCGGGCGCGGCGAACCGTGAGGCTAGCAGCTTGGTGAACCTTCCGGCCTGTCGATGTCAAATATGTCCTCGCTCATCGGTTAATGTCCTGACCGTCGAAACCAACCACAAGCCTAGGCGATCTGCGTTCTGGTGCTCCGGCGCGGGCCGAGCATGCCGCCGAGCCAGGCTCTGACCGGGCGATCGTAGTATCGGCCGGCGAGCCACGCGCAGATCACGATTGCCGCGACAAAAGCGGCGTAGGTCGGAATCAGGGGCGTGTGAATCAGGCGCCATTGCAGATGGCCGAACATGACGGTCAGGGGAAAATGTATGGCGTAGAGCGGATAGGAGACGTCTCCCAGCGCGCCGGCCATCGTCTTCAGCCGCGCAGGAACCTCGAGGTGCGCCCCAAGCCATAGAATGATCGGCAGGCAGAACAGAATCATCAATGGTTCAAACAGTCGCCGATCAGCTCCGGGCATCGGCACGGCAAAGGCGGCAGCCAGCAGCAATATCACCGCAATCGACCAGTAGCTCGGGCGCCGACGCGGCACGCCAAGCACATGAAAGAACAAAGTGCCGAGGGCAAACGAGTAGCCGGCTCGGCTCAAACCAAAGATGAACGTCGGCCAATCCGCCCCGAGGCCCATGTCGCCGTGCCGGTAACCTCCGATGAACAGGATGATGGCCGACGGCAGCATCAGCAGCCAGAGCCAGCGCGCATGTAGCAAGGCCCATACATAAAGAAAATTCGCGACCAGTTCAAAGAACAGCGACCAGGCGGGATTGTCGAGCGGGAATAGAAAGACCGCGCTGGGCGAGGGGATCATGACCAGATTCGACAGCAGCGTCCCGAGGAACTGGAGCCAGGTCGGCGCCTTTTCGTCTGCCAGCCCGATCTGGAAGAAGATCTTGACGATCCCGAACATGCAGCCGAGAAAAAACAGCGGGTAGAGACGAATGATTCTGGTTTTGGCAAAGCCAAGCAACGGAAGATCGCCGGACAGGATCCGCCCCGAATAGGCTTTGGCGATGACGAAGCCGCTCAGCGCGAAGAAAAAATCCACCGCGAGGTCACCGCCGGGTGCGAAGTTGGTCCCGAGATAGACGGACACGTGAAGAAGCAAGACCGAAAGGGCCGCTACACCTCGCATCGCATCCAGCGTCAGCAGTCGCTCTTCGGCAATGGTCGAATGCACCAAAAGTTTTTCTCCCAATTCGGGCGGTAAGGTAATATCTTCTTTGAGATGCCTCCCGCAAGGGCGGCCGGCCGGCAGCGACGCGACGGGAAAAGCGCGTTCGGGTTTCTGGCGCGACAGAACACCAGAGCGGGCTGCAAGGGTTTCTATCCAGGTTCCATGCCACACAATTCGGACGATCCGGTCGCCGCACAATCCGGTTGTTTGGCCAACACATGCTTACGGATCAATTGGGTGGACAGCAGCTCAACCTCGGCGGATTGTCGGTTCTGGACCATCAATGGACGCTTCGCCAGTCAGCGCATGACCGGTGTTCAGCGCTATGCGCATGAGATTGTGAAGGCCCTGGATCACATCCTGGCGGAGCAGCCCGAAGTTTCGGCGCGGCTCAAATTCGAGTTGTTGATTCCGCCCGGCGCGCAGCATGTTCCGGCGGCGCTCTCCCGGATCGGAATTCGCAACAGCAGCTTTGGCTCCGGGCATTTCTGGGACCAGGTGGTGCTGCGCCGCAACCGCCGCGCGGGCGTCCTGAGCCTGGGGAATTTCGGACCGATTGCGATCAGAAATCACATCCTGTGCATACACGACGCGAATACGTTCATCACGCCTGACAGTTATTCGATGGCTTTTCGGCTGGGCTACAAGACGCTGCTGCCGCTGGTCGCCCGAACCGCGCGACGAATAGCGACGGTGTCGGCATTTTCCGCGAAGATGCTCACAACCTATGGCGTTTGCCGGCAGGACAAGATTTTCATTGCGCCGAACGGCCACGAACACGTGTTGCGCTGGAATGCCGAAGCGGCAGATCCGGCGCTGGCCGCAAGGCTGGCGAGACCCTTTGTCATTCTGTTGGGCAGCAAGGCCAGGCACAAGAACACGCAGATCGTTCTCGATCAGGCGGCGGCGCTTGACCGGGCCGGCATCGATATTGCCGTCGTGGGTTCTGCCGCTGGCATTTTCGCCAGGCAGGCCGAACCGGTCGACCGCCGCAATGTCCACCAATTGGGCTATGTCACCGACGATGATCTGGCGGCACTCTACGCGGGCGCGGTTTGCCTCGCTTTCCCCTCCACCACCGAGGGGTTCGGGATTCCGCTGCTCGAGGCCATGGCGCTGGGATGTCCGGTGATATCGTCGACCGCGGCAAGTCTGCAGGAGGTCGGCGGCGACGCGGCGATCTACGTCGACCCCGGCGATGGCAGAAAATGGGCCGAGGCGATCATCGGGTTGGCCGGAAACAGCGACCTTCGGGCCGAACTGACGGCAAGGGGCCGGCGTCAGGCCCGGCTGTTCTCATGGAACAAAAGTGCCCGGATTTATCTGGACGAGATCCTGAAGGCGTCAGGATTCCCAACGGTGCCGGACCATTCGCCTCTACTTGATTGAGATCGACGGCGCCGGCGCGGGAGTCGATGGCGGCGGAGTGGCCGACCTGCGCGCCGCACTGCGTCGCTCCAGCCAACTGCGGACCGGCTTGTCATAGATTTGCAGCAGCAGATAACACGCCAGCGGCACTATCAGACCGGTCAGCGCGCTATCGGGCAAGAAATCCCGCCGATGCAGCAGCTCCTGGTACATCCCGTTCACCCAGACAAAGATGGGATAATGCAGTGCGTAGATCGGGTACGACAGCTCGCCCGAAAGCAGCGCCAGCCGCTCGGTCATTCCCTCCGGCCTTACCTGGGAGCCCGCCAGCACGAGCAATGGCGAGCCGATCAGGATCCAGGTGAACTGCGGCGCAAGGGTGAGCGGAGAAGGAAAATAGAAGACCGCCAGCATGACGATCGTCAGCGGCAGAAAAAGCCTGCCGATCGCGCGAGATTGGAGGACCGGGTAGCGGGCCTGCAAGTGGAAGATGGCTACCCCGGCATAGAATGACGCGAACACGCGGGGAAGGCCTTTCAGGAAGTTACCCACTTCGTCGCCGCCGATGCCGATCTCGGCCACGGCGGCAAAGCAGATCGCGGCGATCGCGAGCGACAGCACCAGCGATTCCGCCTTCTTGGTGGCCGCCCAAACCAGGTTCACCACGAATTCGAGAAACAGCGTGTATTGCGGGCCGTTAAGCGGGAAGACCTGCGGACCGCCGATCGGCTGGGTTGCCCAGAAATTGGGAAGGCACAACAATCCCAGCACGGTGGCCAGAAGCAGTTGGCCTCCAGGTGCGGGATAATGCAGAAACAGGATCCGGACAGCCAGATAGGCCGAGCTGAACAGCGTGCCAATCACGATCATCGGCATCAGGCGGATCAACCGGATGCGCATGAACGCCGTGGCGGTCATTCCGGAATCAAGGCGTGCCCGATAGGCAACCGACAAGACATAGCCGCTCAGGCAGAAAAAGAAATCGACCGCCAGGCCGGCGTTCGAGGCAAGAAATGGTTTATTGAGCCAATGACCGAGATGGTACAGCAGCACAGAAAAAGCTGCCACACCGCGCAGTCCATCCAGCGCAGCATAGTGGTTTCGCTGTTTCATATCGCCACCTTTAGCGGCGCCCACCGCACGGCGCAATTGCCTTTGCAAACTAATGTCCCAGCAAGCCTTATTCTGCGTGACGCTTTCAAGGCGAGTTCTTTGACGCGGTTAACGCAGCACCGGCGCCGTCGCGAGTAACGTTAATCCCCGGATTGCCCCTTGATGGCGGTTTGGATAGCGTGTCGCATCCGATCCTGGGATCGCTCGCGAGCGCCGTCTTGCGGGTTTTTAATCCTCAAGTAGCGACACCCCGTCCGTCTGAGCAGACATTCAAACATGCTGTCAAAATTTTCGCTGATGATGCGCCTGTTGTTGTCGTTCTTCGCGATTGTGGCCGGGGTGGCGTTGCTGGTCGGGGGAGGGTGGCTCGCCTGGATCGGCGGTTCTCCATGCTACGCGCTGGGTGGATCGGCTTTGCTGGCGATCGGCGTGTTGCTGCTACGCGGCAGCCACTGGGTTTGTTGGGGCTGCGCATTTCTCACGCTGACTACGCTGGCCTGGGCGCTCTCCGAGGTGGGGCTCGATTGGTGGCAACTGGCGCCGCGGCTCGACCTGGTCGCGGGGTTCGGCGCGGCTCTCGCGGTCTTGACCGTGCGCGACGCGATGTCCGGAAGTCGAGTTTCGAGGACGGGATTCGGCGCGCTCGCTGGATCGCTTGGTCTGCTGGGCGTTGTCGCGGTTGTCAGCGCGTTTGACGGGGCCCATGACGTGGCTGGCAATTTGCCGGCCGGCCCGTCTGCGGGCGGCGATGCGACTTATTTCGCTGCTGACAAAGACTGGACCGCATACGGCGGCACAAACGCAGGCACCCGCTATTCCCGGCTTGATCAGATCACGCCGCAGAATGTCCGGCAGTTACAGGTGGCCTGGACGTTTCATACCGGTGACCTAAGACGCCCGGGCGATCCGGTCGAGACAACCTATGAAGTGACGCCCCTCAAGGTGGACCAGACGCTCTATCTCTGCACGCCGCACGATCTGGTGTTTGCCTTGAACGCCGAAACGGGACAGCAGGTCTGGCGTTACGATCCGAAAATCAGGCAGCCGCCAGCGCAATCGACCCAACATTTGACCTGCCGAGGGCTGTCTTACTTCGACGGCGACGGCGGTTCCGGAACCGAAGCGGGCAGTGCCCCTTCGAGCGGCGAATGCAGGCGACGGCTGTTTCTGCCCACGGTCGATGGCCGCCTCATCGCATTGGACGCCGAGACCGGCAAGACCTGCGCGGGATTCGGTGGTCCGGAAGGGGCGGTGGACCTCTGGCAAAACATGCCCAACGTTACGCCCGGTTCGTATTATTCAACGTCGCCTCCGGTGATTGCGGAGGGGCTCGTCATCATAGCCGGCGCCGTCAACGACAACGTGTCGATACATTCCGCTTCCGGTGTCATTCGCGCGTTCGATGTCCGGACCGGGGCACTCGTTTGGAATTGGGACAGCCGCAACCCCGGCGAAACCGCACCTATTGCTGCGGGCCGGGACTATTCCGAAAGCTCGCCGAATAGCTGGAGCATATCCAGTTATGACCCGAAGCTGGGTTTGATTTATGTGCCGATGGGAAACCAATCGCCCGACCAGTTCGGCGGGAATCGCGATGGCAATGTCGAAAGATATTCATCGGCGATTGTCGCGTTGCGGGCCAAGACCGGCGCCGTCGCCTGGGTGTTTCAAGGCACGCACCATGATCTATGGGACATGGACATCCCGGCTCAGCCGAGCCTGGTGGATTTGACGATCCGCGGCGAACAGGTCCCGGCGCTGGTGCAAGCCACCAAGCAAGGCGAGTTGTTTGTTTTGGATCGCCGCACGGGCCGACCGGTCTATCCGGTGACCGAGGTGGCGGCGCCACAGGGCGCCGCGGACGGCGATCACACCGCTCCGACGCAACCGGCGTCGGCCGTCTCCTTCAATCCGCCGCCGCTGACGGAGCGTTCGATGTGGGGGCTGACCCCTTTCGATCAACTGGCCTGCCGCATCAAATTCCACTCGCTGCGCTATCAGGGACGCTATACGCCTCCCTCGCTGCAGGGATCGATCATCTACCCCGGCAACATGGGGGTGTTCAACTGGGGCGGAGTCGCCATCGATGCGGACCGGCAGGTTGCCTTCACGATGCCGGTCTATATGGCCTTCATTTCGACCTTGAAGATCCGCGGGGATGCCACAACCCGCATGGTGACGACCGACGCCGAGGCGCCGTTCAACGAGAATTTTGGCGCGCGCTATGCCGTCAAGATGGCGCCGCTGGTATCGCCGCTCGGCAAGCCGTGTCAGGCGCCTCCCTGGGGATACGTCGCAGGCGTGGATCTGACGACCGGAAGGATTGCCTACCGGCATGTCAACGGCACGGTCCGGGATCTTTCGCGCCTGCCGCTTCCTTTTCGGATGGGAGTCCCGGGGCTTGGCGGGCCGATCGTCACGCGCGGCGGCGTTGCGTTTCTAAGCGGCACCATGGACTATTTTGTCCGAGCCTATGACGTGACCTCGGGAACTCAACTGTGGGAGAGCCGCCTGCCTGCCGGCGGGCAGGCAACACCGATGACTTATTGGTCGGCAGCCAGTAAGCGCCAGTTCCTGGTGGTCGTTGCGGGCGGGCACGGAACGCTCGGCACAAAATCCGGCGATGCGATTATAGCCTATGCGTTGCCGAAATCATGATCTTGGCGGCCGAGTCCCTGCGCGGGGCTGGCATGTTTCCGGACGGCTATGTGGTCGCAATAGATCAATTGCCCATCAAGTTCGGTGAAACGGATGTCCATGCCTTCTGCTGACGGGGCATTGAGCAGGTGCCAGGCCTGCGGAAAACGAACGCTCATCGGACCGGTAAACGCCAGCGGGAAACACTGCGTTACCATCCTGTAGTCGATCCTCCCGGCAAAAGCAGCGCGCCAGGCGGCATCGCGTCCTCCATGGGAGAGATCCCAGGTCAGAAAGTCGAACGGGGTCCAGCCTTGCCCGTCGATCCACACTTCCGCCCAGTAATGAAAGCCGGGCGCCAGCCGATACAGCATATGCCCGCTCATGACCCGGGCGGGAATGCCTTGCGCGCGGCACATTGCGACGAGCAGCGACGATCCCAATTGGCAGTCGTACCAGCCGGTGTCCAGCACCCAGTCACCGGGCGCTTCCGCATCGACCTGATCGTAGTGCACCATGCCGCACATCAGCTCTTCAATCAGATAGTTCCAAAGCGTGGTGACCGTGGCAAGCGGTCTGCGGCCGGTCCCACCGAGCGTGTGCGACAGCGCCTCGACGCGTGGCGTCACGCGGATCAGTCCTTCGCTCCGACGAAGGTAAAGCTCGGCTTGATCGGGGGACAGGGTTGCATCGCTGGTGTCCCGCGAACGGCCGTCCGTGGTGAACGATATTTGGGCCGCGACTTCGACCATCGGCTGCTTTGGTGCAGCGAGCTGAAAGTCGATGCGTCCATCGGAGCTTGTCACGCGGGCCGATAACTCGTCTCGGATCGCCGGAAAAACTTCGATGTCATCAGCGCAGCATGAAAGGGGCAATGGCAAGCGAAGGCGCAGCTTCTGGCCACGATCGAATCGGCTGAGGTCGAAACTTCGGCGCAGGTCCACTGTAAAGCGCGCAGGTTCCAGAGACGCCGTCGGCGACAGCTCCGCTGCCGGAGCTGCGTTCCATTCCCGGAAGAACGCTCTTCCGGTGTTGACGAAATGATCGGCCCAGAAGCGATCCAGGCCCTTGAAGCCGGCCCACTTCATGAAGTTGACGACCTCGACGGGATCGAAGGCTCGCTCGCCGGTATCCGAAAGCCGGAATCCCAGACCGAGACCGACCCAGGCCTGCAGTGCCGATTTGACGGCCGCGATCGCGCTCGATCGCTGACCCGCCCGCAACTCGTAGACGAAGGCTGCGACCAGAAGCATGTCGACGATCTGCGGTTCCCCGACCGTACGGTAGGGCGCTCCCGTACCAATTCCAGGTCTCGCATCTTTCAAAGCGGATCGTCCTTCTCGATGGGCTGGCTCTCGATCAATGTCAGATCGGTGAGCCACGGCGCCGCCGATGAAAATAGCACGTGCAACGTTCGAATTGACCTCGGCTTCGGAGATTAGCGTAAAGCAGGTAAATTCGCCGGGCCGCCGGCGATTGCGATTGACCGCGTGGCCGCCTCGCTCCTGCAGATCGCCGGGGTGACGCAAATGCCGTTCTTGTTCGCAAAGTCCGGGGTTCCAGTACGCGCAATAGGGTTAATTGTCGCGGCCGTCTTGATAGATTTGTTGCCAGATGGCACCATCCTTGCTTGAATTCTTCCATATTTTTCAACGGCTGCTTCCAACCGTGAGGTTGTCGGGCAGGTCGGCGCAAGCAGATATTTCAAGCAGGGGTTGTAGTGAAGCGTCTGACGTTGTTCGCAAAGGGTAATGTGGATGTTCACGACTCTTTGCACTCCTGCCGTATCGCCGGGGAAGTCCGCTGGAATGGCATCAATGATGTCATTCGTGGACGCGTCGACGCGGTTGTTCGGCTGCGGCATGAGACCTGGACGCGGTCTGACGCCGTGCTGGAAGCACAAGGTGTCGTACCCCGCGAGATTGCCGAACGCCCATTGCCGCTCGGGTCGTATCCTGCCGCGAGTCAGTTCGGTACCGCCTTGTTCGACAGCAATGCCGACGCACTCGTGCTGTCGATCCTGGGAGAAACCGCGACCACGCTGATGGCGCACAGGCACGCCGGTTTTCTGTTCTATCCGGCAGACCTGGAGAATTGGTCGCAGCCCGATCGAAACTGGTTGAAAGCGGATTTTACGCGACGCAATCTGCTGGATGTTCGCGAGTCGATGGAAAACCTCAGGCGAATCATCGAGCGGATACGTAAGCGGACCGAGGTTCCGATTCTGGTCTACAATGTCTCTTCGATCGTGCCGGGCGAAACGGTTCATTGTCTGCAGGGATTGGGCGAGATCTACTCGACGCGCTGCCGGCGCTTCAATCTTGGTCTTGCCGAGCTTTCCGAGCAGACGGGAATTTCGATCATCGACGTCGACACGATCGTCGGCCGCGCCGGCGCCGACAAGGTCAAGCTGGACGCCATGCATCTGACCGCGGATGGATACAGGCTCGTCGCAGAGGAAGTCGTGCGCGTTCTGGGCGATCTTGGAGTAATGCCGGCGATGGAGCAGCCGATATGCGCGCCAGCGTCATAGTCCGATCAAAGGATGAGGCCGACCGCCTGAAACTGACGCTGGGATCCCTGGCGAGGCAGAGCGTGGAAGCCGAGATCGTTGTGATCAACGATGGCTCGACCGATCACACCGAGCAGGTTCTCGACGATGCGGCCAGCCGCATGTCGCTGCTGAGAATATCGCACCAGGTGCCGTTGGGGCGGTCGGGAGCCGCGAACGCCGGGGCCGGCAAGGCATCCGGTGAAATCCTCATTTTCCTGGACGGCGATACCCTGGCCGGACCGGAGTTCGTAGCCAGGCACCTCGATGCCCACAACCACGGATCGGGCGTCGTCGCGAGGGGAGAAACCTATCATTTGCGATGTACCCGCTTCTTTGCCGATCCTGAGACGGGATCGCCGCGGGCCGGCGAAGAGGCGCGCGTTGCGGCGATTCCGGCCGCCGAGCTGGCGCGGATGCGCGTGACCCAGCATGATGTATCCGAGCGGTTCCAATCGGTTCACGATCGGGCTCAGCCGGGAATATATCCGGGCGTCGGCCCGCGCCGGCTGTTCGAAATCGAAATGGCGGCGCTTCGGTCACACCCTGACTGCGGTGTGCTCTGGACTGCCGCTTCGGGCTCCAACCAATCGGTCGGCCGCGATGCGTTTCTGGCCTGCGGCGGGTTCGATGAGGAGCTATCGATCAATGAGCACCGAGAGCTGGCGCTGCGGCTGTGCCGGTCGGGCCTTCGCATGGTGCCGGTCGATGCAGCGTTCAGCTATCACTTGACGCATCGGACTGGCTGGCGGGACCCCGTTGGCGATCCCACCTGGGAGCGCAGATTCTATCAGGCCCATCCGATCGCCGAGGTTCCGCTGATGTCGATCCTGTGGGCGAGCCTTTCGGACCCGGTGCCGTTTCCGCGTGCGGCGCGGATCATGTCGCTTCCGGCCCTCGAGTTGGCCGCAGCGCGCTGCCGTTCCGCGCATGGGATCGAATTGGTTCGGCGAGCGCATCTGGACGCCTTTGCTTCGGAACTGGAGACCGAATGACGCCGTTGACCATCCCGATCAAAGCGGTGGTCGATGGCCAGGAACAGGCTGTCATTCGCCTGGCTTGCGCGCGGCTGGAGGGCAGCTTGAGCGCGGCGTCCGGCGCACCTGTTGTCGTCCCATGCACGTTCGCGCCAACGCTCGACTCGCTGGACGCAGACCAGGCGTGCGTGGTTATCGTCTCGCCGCTGGCCGAGGTTGCCAATCACGAAGAGCCGTGGCCTTCGGTCGAGCGCCGTTTGCGGCAAAGCTGTCAACGGCTGGCGGCAAAGAATGATGTCGTCGTGTTCATCTGCACCATCTTGCGTCATGTGTCGGCGGCGGAGGGCGCCGCGCAGGCCGAGTTCGAAGCGGGTCCGCATTCGCCGCCTCAATCTTCTTGCAGCCGAGATTTCCCGTGAGACCGGAATCTATGTAATCGACCTTGATCGCGGCCTTGCCGACATAGGCGCCCGGGCGTTGCAGACCGACTACCGCCTGAACGGAAGCTATGCTGCCGAGGTCGCGGCAAGGTTCACGGCATTGGCGGTCATTTCGGCGGGATTGGATGCCTTTGTGTCGTTTGAGGTTCAGGACCAGGCCAAGACGATGGTTGCGGAGTCCCGGCTTGATCTCGCAAGCCGGCAGGTCGCGGCACCCGATATCAAACCCTCCAACGTGCTGGCGCTGGGAACGGGACGTCGAAAGCAGGTCGTGCAGACGGTCGTCGATACCAACGCCGAAAGCCATACCAGTTGGCTCATACAGCTCATGTTCTCGCGGCAGTTCGGAATTTCCGATGCGGTAACCAAGCTGAAAGAATCGATTGCGCGACGCGGCTGGCGGGCCAGCATTGTCATGATACTAGCGGCGATGCAGCAGCTATGGCGTGACCGGGCGCGAATGGGTCGATAGCGCATGACCGATTTGGAACGAATAAAGATGCTTCGCTCGATGATGCTGATCCGGGCATTCGAGCAGGCCCTGGCGCGACGTAGCGATCACGGCTTTCAACTGCTGTCGTCCGGGGAGGAAGCCGTGGCAGTTGGTCTTTGCTCGGCGCTGACCAATAGGGATCAGTTGCTGACCGGCGGGCGTTCCATCGGCCCGGCTCTGGCCAGGGGCCTCGCTCCGGACCGGGTGATGGCTGAACTGCTCGGCAGGTCGTCCGGTACCAACCGCGGAAAAGGGGGAAGGGGTCATCTCGCCGATCCGAAGGCAGGATTTTTCGGCGCCCATGCGGTCGTCGGCGGCAATATCAGCGTTGCCGTGGGGGTTGCGTTATCCATGCAGATGTCGGGAAGCGACGGGATTGTCGCGGTCATGTTCGGCGACGGGGCGGCCGGCGTGGGCGCGCTGCATGAATCACTGAACATTGCCGCGATCTGGAACCTGCCCGTGCTGTTCGTCTGCAATAACAATCAATTTTCGGTCTCCACGCCGCGTGCGGCCGCACTTGCTCCCAAGAACATTTCGGATCTCGGTGTCGCCTTCGGGATGCCGTCCCGGACGATCGACGGGATGGACGTCGAGCTGGTCGCAGATGTTGCCGGGGAGGCCGTGGAGAAAATCCGGGCTGGTTCCGGACCGCAATTCCTGGAATGCATTTCCTATCGCTTCGCCAGTCATTCGACGACGGCCCGGGAGACCAGAACCCGCGTGGAACTCGCTTCCATCAAGTCGCTGTGCCCGGTCGAACGTCATATGAAGGCGCTGCTTGCGGCTGGCATCCTGGACAGGAGCGGCGAAGCCAGCCTCCACCACGAAGTCGCTGAAGTCGTCGCCGGAGCTCTCGCTTTTGCGGACGCTTCAGAATTCCCGGACCCGGCGGAAGTGCTCACAGATGTCTGGTAAGCCCGCTGTGACGACGGAAAAGATCTTCTTTCGGGAGGCCATTTCGCGGGCGATGCGCGAGGAAATGCGCAAGAACGAACGCATCTTCATCATTGGCCAGGATGTCGGGGCGTTCGGCGGATCCTACCGCGAGTTTGACGGTCTGTTCGCCGAATTTGGCGCGGCGCGCGTACGCGACACGCCGGTCGCCGAAGCCGCGATGGTCGGCGTCGGTGTGGGAGCCGCCGCCGCCGGCTATCGGCCGCTGGTCAGCATCACCTACATGGACTTCATGATGCTGGGATTCGATCCGCTGATCAATTACGGGGCTAAATTGCGCTACAAGACCGGAGGCCAGTTGACGGCGCCCGTCGTCGTCAAGACGACAGCCGGCGCCAAGGGCCAGGGCGTGGCCCACTCCCAGTGCATAGAGGCCTGGTTGATGAGCGTTCCCGGCCTGAAGGTCGTCGCTCCCTCGACACCGGCCGACGCTTACGGCCTGCTCAAGGCCGCGCTGCGCGAGGACGGTCCGGTTGTCTTCATGGATCACAAACGTCTGTTTCCGGTCGCCGGAGAGGTTCCGCTTTCTGAAGCGATCGTGCCGATCGGTCAGGCGCATGTCTGCCGCGCCGGCACCGATGTGACGATCACAACTCATTCCTTCATGACCCGCGTTGCAATGGATGCGGCGAAACTGCTGGAGGCTGACGGCATCAGTGCTGAAGTCGTCGACCTCCGAACACTGGCGCCACTCGATATGCACACGGTCGCAGATTCGGTAAGCCGGACCGGCGCGCTTGTGACTCTGGAAGAAGGCCAGGTGACTTGCGGCGTCGGCCTGGAAGTGATCGGCCGGATCCATGAACTGCTGGGGCCGATTCCTTCGGCGCGGGTTGGCGCTTTGCCGGCGCCGGTGTCCTCGAATAGAGTGCTTGAGGCGGCCTGCCTGCCCGATGCACGACGCGTCTCGCGCGCCGCGCAGACGTTGCTGGGAAAGCGAGCCGGCCGCAGCGGTCGCAAGATCGCGAATCGCGTTCCCAACCGTCAATGATGCGGAGAGCCTTGGAATGATTTACAAGATTTCGGTACCAGCCGTCGCGGATGTCGAGGAAATCCGGGTCCTCGAATGGCACGGGGAACCTGGTCACCGCTTTGATTCAGGCGATCTTGTCGTTGAACTCGAAACCCACAAGGCGATTGTCGAGGTCCGGGCCGGGCAACCGGGCGTGCTCAGGGAAGTGTTGTCGGAGGCCGGAAAATGGCAACAGATCGGATTGCCGCTGGCGCTTTTGAGCGACGAGGCCGGTGAACCGCTCCCGGAGGGCGCCGATTCCACCGCCGACCTGCTGGTCGATTTTGAGATCACCTGACGCCAGCGCGATCCTACCGGCTGTTCAGGACGTGGAATATCTCCGAACGCAGCACCGCCTGCATGGTCCCGCTGTGATGGATCCCGTCGGGGAGATGCTGCGCTCCGCCGAGTTCGGCGGCAATGGCATCGACATCGACAATGGAAAAGTCGCACTCGCCCGAGAGATCATGCAGCATCAGGTTCATTTCCTTGGCCGCTATGTTCTCGAGCGTCTCGCTCATCGGTGAATCAAACGACGCATAGCTGAGAATGTCCTCATACCCCGACGTGGACATCCGGTTGAGTACCAAAATCCTCGCCTTGGTCCGGGCGGAGACGGCTGCAATGAGCCGGCGATAGTCGCGCTGAATGTCGTCGACGGTACGCTTGACGGGCTCGAATGCCGACGCCAGCCACGACCGAACCGCCGGTCCGGCCGAGGCCTGCCGATGCCGCAGCATCTGAAGCGAATAGCCGAGCTTCCTGTGCCGATATACCGACTGAACTTCGGCACTGAGCGACAGCAGGATCGCATCTGCCGGGCCCAGCCGCCGCAGGCCGGTCGGGGTGAGGACGTCATAGGTCTCGCTGATCGGCGAGGTTTCAAGCGACGACAGCAGGGCGCCGGCAAACAGCCAATCGTCGGCCGTCGCGGTCGTGCGGTTTGCCGTTAAGGCGGCACCCAGATCCGATGCGATGGCCTGGTTTTGGGCCGCCGATCGCTCCAGTTGTTCAAGCAGCACAGGAGCGCATGGCAGCAACGGATGATCGGGAACGTAAACCAGATGCGCAGGATCGGCTGACGTCTCGAAGGCTTCGACAAAGGGTGCGTGATTGCCGCGGACGACCCCGGCGGCATCGCAGATACCCAGGCAGAGCAGGGTGACGAGGCCGTCCGGCTGGTCGCACCACCATGCCCGGCTTCGTTTGTGCCAGCCCGGGAGCAAGCCGTGATCGACATCGGCCAATCCGTTCATGCGGCGGCCGGCAAGCAGGAGAAGACGTACTTCGCCTGCGGCAACATCCGTCGCACCTTCATCCGCCGTCACCAGGTCGAGGGATCCGAGGACCTCGTCTCGATTCCAGGCATGGAGGCCAAAAACGTTGAGGTAACCGCCCGGCGAGTTGCCGCCTGCGATCCGGAGCCGTCCGCCGCAACGGGGTGCGAACGCGACCTGGAGTTCCAGCTCATCTGCCATCGGAAAGCGCGCGGATCGTTGCCCAGCCGCCCGCTCCAGGCTGATATTGCAGAAGCCGATCACCTCGTTCGGACGGCACAAATGACCGTCCTCGCAGAGCCAGTGGATTCCGGATCGCCTGATCACGAATCCCTCGGCTTCCAGAGGCCCGAGGCAAAGCGGTAGCTCCGCCATCAATCCCTCGCCGACCACATGTTCGAATGATATGCAATCCCGGCGGTGGTGATCCTGAGTGGCCGGGCAGGCGTCTCATCGTCAGCCTGATCCGGTTCGGTGCTGAAAATTCCCAGCAGTTCGCCGACGCCGCAATTCTGGCCGGGTTTAACAAGCATCTTCCGCAGCCATACCTTCTCCCGGACGACAACGCGAAAATAGGAGATCGGCGGGCAGTATTGTGAAAATCCGCTGCTGAGATCGACGCTCAGATCGAGCAGCTTGTCCCCGACCTTCAACGCGGCGCCGTCCTCCGCATACAGGCACTCGATGACGCCCGCAGACATATTGGGGTTTATCTTGGTCAGTCGCAGCTCATTTCGCATCAGCGGGCACCTTGGCAGATTGGACAGGTCGCGGGAACGTCGCTATCTAAATAACCGTCGTTCCACGTCAAATCTTCTGAAAAACTAGGCATAATCCGGCGCCCCAGCAAGTATTATCGGAACGGGTGTGAGATGTCCGCAGCGACGAGGTGGCTTAGTTACTCGGCCGCGAGCCTCGGCAATTTTGCAGGTCGTTTACCACAATTGGAGCGATTGATGTCGCGTTGGGGATTGCGCTGGCATTGGTCTGGGGCGAGGTTATTCGTACGACGTCTTGTTTAGAACGCCGGGGTATTTGGATCAGGTTATATGGGGGCACACGGATTGAACATCGTGGTGGGGATTGCCACGACAGGACGGGCGGAGACCCTGGCTCGCACGATCGATCTGCTGGCGCAGCAGACCCGGCTGCCTGACCGTCTGGTGATCTGTCCTGCCAAGGCTGGGGATGTCGACGCCAGCGCTCTGGAACGCTTTCCAAAAACCGCGGACGTCGTGCAGGGTCCGGTCGGCCTGCCGGCTCAGCGCAACAAAATTCTATCCGCGGCATTTCCGGCCGATATCATCGTGTTTTTTGACGACGACTTTTTTGCCGAGCCCGACTATCTGGCGAACCTCGAGAACATATTCGTGGCCCATCCGAATGTGGTCGGCGTCACCGGAGCCCTGCTCGCCGACGGCGCGCAAGGTCCCGGGTTGAGCGTCGAGCAGGGCCTGCAGATCCTTCGATCGTCGCAACAAACGAACAACCCGGCGAAGGAGAATTTTCTCGATTGCCACGGGGCCTATGGCTGCAACATGGCCTTTCGCCTCAAATGCATTGAATTCAACGGGATATGGTTTGACGAGAACCTGCCGCTCTATGGTTGGCAGGAGGACATCGACTTTTCCCGCCGCCTGCTGCCATACGGCCGGATCGCGAAATCCGCTGCGTTGCGCGGCGTTCATTTGGGCATCAAGCATGGACGGACCTCCGGCGTTCGCTTCGGTTACTCCCAGATCGCCAATCCGGTTTACCTCATTGCCAAAGGCACCATGTCGTGGCGCCATGCCGGCAAGTTGATGTTGCGCAACCTTGCGGCCAACTCGGTGCGCTGCCTTTATCCCGAGCCGTGGATCGACCGCAAAGGGCGGCTGAAGGGAAATGTTCTGGCGCTGATCGACATGGCCCTGGGCCGGATCTCTCCGCTTCGGATCCTGAAGCTTTAGTTGCTGAAGATCCGAAGCAGCAGGTTTCGCGTCAGGTGCTCTGCGTGACAGCGATTGATGCGACGTCCTGATGCCTGCTCATGGCCGGGGTAACAATAGATGTCGGTAAAGCTTCTTCTGTCGGTTCTCGGAACCATCGGAATCATGGTCATCGGGAGTTATGGTGCCTTCCAGCTAACCCCATGGCCGATGGCTCTTGTCATGCGCCTCAAGCTCGATCGGGGAGGGGACGCGATGGCCGGAGCGCTGGAGCAGTATGTTCCTCCCGGCGTCGCGGCGCGGTTGCAGCAGAGATACGGGGACGACTCGGCAGCCTATCTCGATGTCTTCTATCCGGCTGCTGTTGAGAACACGGACCAGGCATTGCCCACCGTCGTGTGGGTGCATGGCGGGTCATGGGTATCGGGCAGCAAGGATCAGGTCGCGAACTACCTGAGGATTCTGGCGGCAAAGGGTTTCACGACCGTCGGGGTCGACTACGCACTGGCGCCGGGAGAGACCTATCCAACGCCCGTCAGACAGGTCAACGCGGCGCTCGCCTATCTGCAGCGACATGCGACGCGCCTGCATGTTGATGCTTCGAAATACTTCCTGGCGGGCAATTCCGCCGGTGCACAGATTGCGGCGCAATTGGCAAACGCGATCAGTGCCCCCGCAGCCGCCATGGCGATCGGGATCGATCCTTCGATCAAGCGATCGCAGTTGCGAGGCCTCGTCCTGCATTGCGGCACCTATGACGCCGCGCTCGCCAAATTCTCCAAAACCGGCGTGCTCTGGGCGTATTTCGGGTCGAAGGATTTCATGAACGATCCACGGCTCGCGCAGTTCAACGTCGCCCGGAATCTGGCGGCGGATTTTCCAGCGATGTTTCTCTCGGCCGGCAACGACGATCTTCTTGCCGTCCAGTCCCATTTGCTCGCCGAGAAGGCGACGAGTCTCGGGATACCGGTCGACAGCCTTTTCTTTCCAGCGAGCTACCGGCCATCGGTCGCTCACGAATTTCAGTTCGACCTCGGCTCCGATGCCGGTCAGCAGGCGTTGACTCGGTCGGTCGCCTTCATGGTCGGCAGGTTGCGGTAATCGGCCCGGTTCGATAAACACAAAACGCCAATCTACCGCAATCGGAAATGGATGCTCAGCAGGTGGAAACCAGAGCCGAGGGTGCAGACACTCCGCACGCGACAGCTTTCAGAGCGTGGACGACGTGGTCATCCAGGATCGCCTGGGCAGCGGCCGTGGCAATGTGTCTGGTCCTCAGCCTTTACGTAATCGGCAAGGCAAAATCCTCCGGCGAGGACTCCTGGTTCCCAATGAACCGTGCGCTCGATTTCCTGCACGCGTCTCCGGCTGGCGCTGTTTACAAAGCGTTGTTTTTCTCTGAACACATCAAGTTCCAATATCCACCGAACGGCTTGCTGGTGATCGATCTGTTGCGGCGCATCGGAGTCGCCACGCCGGCCGGCTACAATTTGATCAATGCATATCTGCTTATCGTTACCGGGCTGGTCTTTTCGATCTTTGTTGCTCAACTATTTGGGGCGGTCCGGATTTCGGGAATACGGCTTCCTCTCGGAGCTATCGCCTTTGTTATTGCGATACGATTTTATCCGAACAATCTCGCTTTTCAGATCGGCCAGATGCAAATCCTGTTGGGCCTGCTGTTCCTGCTGGCGTGCTGGGCACTATTGCACCGGCGCCCGCTGTTGGCCGGGTGCCTGGTCGGGGCTGCTGCAACGGTCAAGCCGCAGTTTCTGCCGCTGGGCTTGTTCGCACTGTGGCGAAGAGATTTCCGGTTTTCTTGCGGGCTAACCGCCGTATGGTGCCTGTCACTCTCGGTCTCGGTCTATCTATATGGATGGATCAATCACGTCGATTACCTGGAGGTTCTGACGTTTTTGTCGCGCCATGGAGAATATCAACACCTCAACCAGTCTGTTGATGGCATCCTGGTGCGCTGGTTGTATCATGGGCCACCGCTCGACCGGGACCCGAATGGTCTGATTCCCCAATCGGCTTTTCCCCCCTACCTGGCCGGGGTTTACATCCCAATGGTCATATCGAGCCTGGGAATGTTCCTGGTTCCTTTCCTTTTACGCAATAAAGACGTCGATCGCACCTCCGAGCTGCTCGGCTTCTGCGCGGCGGCCACGTTGTTTACGATGGCATCACCCATTGCCTGGGCGCATCACTACAATATCCTGTTGCCTGCCTACCCGGTCGCGCTGAAATCGATTTTAGGCCGTTGGCAAGGCCGACATGCATCGTTTGCGATGTCGGTTCTCGGCGTCTCGATGTTTTTGACGGGGTATCCGCTGACGTCGGCGACGAGCCCGACAATCCCATCCCTGAACCTGATTCAGTCGCATGTGTTCTTCGGCGCTGTCCTGCTCGTGGTCGTGATGCTGGCAGCAATCCGTGCGCCTTGTTTGTCCGCTGATGCGCGTGAGCGCGGCTCTGCTCGGTCGCCCCTTGGTCGCGTTCACGGTGAGCCAACGCCGGCAACGGTCGAGTAGACGCATAACCGTTGGGTGGAGAAGACTGGCTTGATCGCGGGGTATCGTGTGCAAACATCCACGATATAGCTGATCCCGTTGGTTCGGGCATAGCCGACCTTCGCAGCAAAGGAGGTGAGTGAATTCACCTCCGCGACACGCCGCTGCCATTCCTCATAATAGGATGGGGACCACATCACAGCAGCGCCGTTTCTGAAGTCGATCCAGACCGATCGATGGGAAACGGCCTCGAATTCTCCGGAGGTGAGGATTGCGTCGTCCTCCACGGTTCCAGGTTCCGTATTCGGGTGCCCCAGGAAATTCCATGTGGGGAGGATGAACAGGTCTGCGGGGCGCGTGTTGGCGTTAGCCCAATTCGCAAGCCTGATCCATTCATTAAGCCAGGCTTGGCCCCGCTCGTTTTTGATCACGCTGTTGGCGACGATCACCGCAAATCCCACCGCGACAAGCGCCGCGGCGGCGTGCCGCAGATTGAAGCGGTTGTTCAAAAGCCATTCCGGTATCCAGGCGCGAAATTCCTGGCCGCGGCAGCATGAGATGCCAATCACCGCGCAGGCAATTGCGGAATTGATCGCCGGCTGCATCGACGTCATTCTGATCGGCGTGCACAGGGCGAGCACGAGAATCGGAGCAGACACTTTCGCATAGAGCGGCCTCTCACTCAGCCACCAGCTCGTCGCCAGCGCCAGTGAGCCGAGCACGGCCAGTTGCTGCAGCATCGAGCTGACCCGCAGCAGATGGAGGTTGAGCACGAGCGCGCTGTGGGTCAGGTACGGGGCAATAATCCCCACAACATAGACCGTCGAAAAAGCCGCCATGGCCACCAGGAATAGCCGGGCCGGCCTGCCGAACGCATGGAAGGCGACGGCTCCCAGAACGACCAGCGTGACCAGTCCGATCTTTTCGTAGCCGGCTATGTCGCGAAAAATGAAATGATAGGGCCAGAACTGCTCCAGGAATACGACGTAGTCGAAATCGAAATGCCGTCCGAAATCCGGGTTTTCGAGGACATTCATCAGGACCGGGACCGCAAGTATCGCGGCGACCATAAGCCCCAACGAACAGCGCCAGGCTGCGTTCCGGAGATTTATCTCGCGATGCAAGAGCAAGACGCCGGTAACGGCAATCGTCATCGCCGCGTCCCAGACTCCCATGAACGCGTTGATGAAGAACACCAACCCATTCACGATCAGCGCCGAAGCGAGCCAGCAGCGGATCAGCAAAAACAGCAGGATCAGGGTCAAGCCGTTGTCGATTTCCGAATGGGTGAAGTAATTGATGAACAGGCCGCCATCGCCGGCGAGCGACTGGCCACGGAGCAGCGGAGTGGTGCACAACAGCGCCGCGAAAAGCGCACGCTCTGACCGTTGCCGCAGGCCGAGGATGTCCGCGCAAGCCAGAAATCCAATAAAACTGAGAAATCGCGACAGGAAATTGAGGCCGAGGAGGATCCAGTAGGGGTCGAACCGGCTGGCGGCACCCTTCAACAGAATCCATGGGCCGGCGGAGAAATAGCGAAGCGACTGGATGAAGGAGTTGGCGGCAAATTGCGGTTCATTGTAGAGTGCACGAACGATGGGCAGATAGTACAGGTCGTTTCTCACGCCGACCATGAAACCGGTGGTCAAGATCGAGACAACTGCCCCGACCGCTGCGATGACCAGCAACCCGGGGAGGTCCGCCTCATCGTTGTCGAAGGCCGCCGTGATCGCGGTCATATGCACACGCTGGCTCAACTGGCGAGCAGAACGACGGCGATCATGCAGCCCGCACATATGCGGCTGTTGCGATCGCGCAGCGCAAACACAATTGGATCGTCGTCAATCACCCGACGGTGCGCCAGGATCACCAGCCGGCTCAGCCAATAGAACAGGATCGGACAAATCAGCCACAGCAGCTCCTGATGTCGATAGAGATCCTTCAGGGCGGCGGACGAAACGTAAAGCGCGAAGATCGTCACGGCATTGAATCCGCTCGCGGCCGCCAAAGCGCCGACGATGGGAAGGTCGACCAGTCGGTAGTTGCGGTTGGATGGGTCGGGAAGCTCCCGGTCTATGCGAACCGCGAGTTCGACATAGCGCTTCACCAGTGCAAGGCAGGCAAAGATGCACATCGAAAAGGCAAGCAGCCACTCCGAGGGAACGACGGGAAGGGCGGCAGCGCCGGCGATAACCCGAATTGTGTATAGCGTTGCGAGCACGACGATGTCGACGATAAGCCTGCGCTTGAGCGTGAGCGAGTAAGCCAGCGTAAGCAGGAAATACACAAAGAGCGTGATCAAAAACGGAATCGAGGCGGCGAAGCCGCAGCCAAACGCCAGGGCCAGCAGGATGGGAGCCGCCACCACGCCGTGAGAGAGCGGGATTGCCCCGGATGCGAACGGCCGATTTCGCTTGGTCGGATGTTGCCGGTCGGCGTTCAGATCGACGAGATCATTGAAGAGATAGACCGCGGAGGCGCACAGCGAGAAGGCAACGAATGCCAGAATCGCCCTGATGAAAAATGGCAACCCGTAGGCGTGGGCTGTCAGCAGCGGCACGAATACCAGGACGTTCTTCGAGTATTGGTGCACGCGCAGCGCGCGGAGCCAGAGACGCAGCGACGTGCCCGGCGTTTCGACGCCGTCAAGCACGATGCCACGGTTCCTGGCCTTGCGGATCAGTGCCGGTGAATCGCCGACGACGTAACACTTTCTCGCGTGGGCCCAGACGGCGAGATCGGCGCGATTGTTCCCGATATAGTCGAACTGGCCGGCTCCGAAAGCCTTGACCAGTTCAAGAGCCTTTGTCTCGCCCGAGAGGTTGACGGTGTCGTCGGACGCGAAGACCCCGTCGAAAAAACCAAGATGTGAGGCGATTGCCTCGGCGTGCCGACGGTTACTTGCGGTAGCCAAATAGACGCGGCGGCCGGCTGCTTTCGCTTCCCGCGCAAGATCGAGAACAGCCTGATTGTAAGGCAGCAAACTGTAGTCAACGGTGCCGACCTGGGCAAGATAGGCTTTCAGCTCCGGCTTGCCGCGCCGGAGAGCATCCACTACGGAAACATAGTGATTTAACCCTTCCGTGGCGGAAGCGAAAAAACTTTCATACAGCATGTCGGTGCGGGCGAGCGTGCCGTCGAGGTCGATGACCAGGGCCGTGCGATCGGGCGAAATATCGTTGCGGTTCGGGCCACCGGGTTGAGCGTAGGCGCTTTGCGGGTCGCCTGCTGCGCTGGCGGGCGTAATCTGTGACATGCCTGTTCCTGCATGGGTTTACTCAAAGAATGTCCCGAAGAGCTGCACACGATATAATCATGCCGGCGATTGTATTGGATCGGACCTCAATAATAAACCAGTTCAGGCGCCGCGTGGCGACCCGCGAAACGCCCGGCGACGAGAATCAGCAGCAAAGTAGCATCGGCAACTCGTCCAGCGATCAAGATGTCGGCTTAACCCTAATCCCGCTCGGATGGAGTGAAGCATCGAGGCGGATCGCCTGGATCCGTCACGCCAATTAACCATCGTCCCGATTCCAAATTACGCCGCCATTCCTTATTGGATATCGTCGGCTGAAGAAAAGCGCGCGACTGCGAATCCTGTCGCGATTTATCTGCGTGGCGGTTGCAGCGTTTTTTGGCGAAGCGTTTTCGCCGGCGCCGGTTCCCGGCGGGAACTGTGCCGGCTGAACTGAACACACCGGACTTGATGGCGGTGACGGGTGAGCGACGTGCAGATCAGCGATCGACGCGAGGGAACCACGGGTGATCGGCGGGCCGGCCATCGGCGGCAGCCTTTGGCCGCTACGACGCGCCGCGCGGCCGGCCGCTCCGCAGCCGGCCCGCCGGCCGGAGTTTCCGCCACATCGATCCTGACAAATTGCGCCCGGGAGCTGCTCGGTCTCGAACGAACGGATTTGGCGCGAATGCTCTCAAATCTTGCTCTCGCCGAGCGCGAACCGAATGCCGACATGCTGTCGCTTCAGGCAAGCCTGCTTGATCGGGGCGGCGATTGGGACAACTCGCTCGCCTGCTTGCGCGCGGCTCACGAGCTGTCGCCCGCAGATCCGCAGGTCCGTCTCAATCTTGCGATGTCCCTGTTGCGGCGCGGCGAATATCGCGAAGGCTTTGCCCTGTACGAAGCGCGCATCGACAAACCCGGCTGGTCGGGTCTTGCTACCCGCGAGAGCCGCGCCGCGCTGCGCCATCTGATGCTGCGGCCGGGGCAAGCGGTCGAGGGCCGCAATATCCTCATTCTTGCCGAGCAGGGACTCGGTGACGGCATCATGTTTGCCCGTTACATCGGCTTGCTGGTGGAACGCGGAGCCCGGGTGGCCGTCGCCTGCAATGCGGTGATCCGGCCGTTTTTTGAGCGGATTGCGGGCATCGATACGATCTTGTCGCCGCCGGGCAATGCGCCTTTCGCGCAGATCAATCTCTCCGCGCTACGATTTGACGCCTGGGTTCCGCTGCTCAGCCTGACGTCATGGTTGGGAAATCTTGCCGAGGGTGTCGGCGACGGCAACCCATATTGGAGTCCCGATCGAGGGCGCGTCGCCGGGTGGCGAAATCGGTTCGCCGAACTCGGTCGTCGCGGTACAATCAAGGTCGGGCTGGTTTTCCAGGCCAATCCGGACGGAGCGTCGTTCGCCGAGAAATCGATGACCGCCGCGGACGTCTTGCCGCTGCTGTCGCTCCCTGCAATCGATTTTGTAAACCTGCAGTATGGCCGTGCGGGAGAGGCGCTCGCCGAAGCCGCGCCGGGGATCATCAATCCGTTTCCCGCCGAAGTGCCGCTCGATCAATATGCCGCGGCGGTGGCTGCAACCGATCTCCTGATCAGCGTCGACACCATGGCCGCGCATTGCGCCGGCGCGATGGGGCATGCCACCTGGCTCGCGGTACCGTATTCGCCGCATTGGGCCTGGGGGCTCAGTGGCGATTTAACCCGCTGGTACCCGTCGATGAGGATATTCCGCCAGACCGGACGACGAAGCTGGTCCGCTGTGATCGAGGCCATGGCAGCGCAGCTCGGGCGGCCTCAACCAGCATGGCAGACGGACGCGATGCAGATCGAACCGCTGAGTTGAGCCGGTTTCGGCCAGGGCCGGAACGTGCCTGGCTGAAGACGGAATGACGGCCACGTCCGGGATTAATGGTAAATCGCAGCGTTTCACCCGGCGCCAAACATCCATCGTATGCTGGCTGACGTACAAGCCGACCGGGCATTCCACCGGGTCGGGCGAGATGGTGCCAATCCGGCCGCGGTGAGCCATGAGCGAAGACACAGATCATAGCCAAACCCTTGATCCGGCGCTGTCGGTCTTCGTGGCGCTGCTGCGCTTTCACGGTATTGGCGCCGACGCCGGGCAATTGCATCATCGCTTTGGCGTGAATAAAATCGGCATCCAGGAGATGCTGCGCGGCGCCAGGGAGTTCGGCCTCAGGGCGCGCGCGCATCGAACGAGCTGGAAGCGGCTCGCCCTCACGCCGCTGCCGGCGATCGCCGCGCTGCGCGACGGCTCCTTCATGCTGCTTGGCAAGGTCAGCGCGGAAGAGGCATTGATCCAGTTACCCACGGAGCCGCGACCGCGCCTGATGAAGCGCGCCGAGTTTGAGGCGCTGTGGGACGGCCAACTCGTCTTGATGACGCGGCGCGCCGGACTGCTGGATCTGTCCCGGCGATTTGACATCAGTTGGTTTCTCGGCGCCGTCCACAAATACCGCCGCGCGCTCTCCGGCGTGCTGGTCGCGTCGTTCTTTCTGCAGCTTTTTGCGCTGGTCTCGCCGCTGTTCTTCCAGGTTGTGATCGATAAGGTGCTGGTGCACCGCAGCCTCAGCACGCTCGACGTGCTGGTGATCGGACTGGTCACGATTTCGCTGTTCGAGACCATTCTCGGTGTATTGCGCACCTACGTGTTCGCCCACACCACCAACCGGATCGATGTCGAACTCGGCGCCCGGCTGTTTCGCCATCTGCTGGCGCTGCCGATCGCCTATTTCCAGGCCCGACGGGTCGGCGATTCCGTGGCCCGGGTTCGCGAGCTCGAGAACATCCGGAATTTCCTCACCAGCTCGGCGCTGACGCTGGTCGTCGATCTGTTCTTTACGTCGGTATTCATCCTCGTGATGCTGGCCTACTCGCCGTTCCTGACCTTCGTCGTGCTGGCCTCGTTTCCGTTCTATATCGCGATCTCGGCGCTGGCGACCCCGCTGTTTCGCAGTCGTCTTAACGAGAAATTCGAGCGGGGTGCGGAAAACCAGGCTTTCCTGGTCGAAAGCGTGACCGGAATCGAGACGCTCAAGTCGATGGCGGTCGAACCGCAGATGCAGCGGCGATGGGAGGAACAGCTCGCGGGCTATGTCACCGCAAGCTTCCGCGTGCTGAGCCTCAACAATACCGCGAGCCAGCTCGTTCAATTCATCAACAAGCTGGTCATTGCCGGCGTGCTCTACTACGGCGCCAAGCTGGTGATTCATGGCGGCCTCAGCGTCGGCGAGCTCGTGGCCTTCAATCTGCTGGCCGGGAGGGTCAGCGCCCCGGTGCTGCGGCTCGCCCAGCTCTGGCAGGATTTCCACCAGGCCAGACTTTCGATCGCGCGCCTGGGCGACATCCTGAACACGGCGCCCGAGCCGATCCACAATTCGGTTCAGACCGCATTGCCGGCGATCCGGGGCGATATCGTGTTTGAGCATGTTACCTTCCGCTATCGCATCGACGGACCTCCGATCCTTCACGACATCAGCTTCCGGTTGCCGGCCGGCCAGATCGTCGGCATTGTCGGTCCATCCGGGTCGGGCAAGAGCACGCTGACAAAGCTGATTCAGCGGCTGTATGTCCCGGAGAGCGGCCGGATCAGCGTCGACGGCATCGACCTCAACGTCGTTGACCCAGCCTGGCTCCGTCGCCAGGTCGGAGTGGTTCTTCAGGAAAACGTTCTGTTCAACCTCTCCGTGCGCGACAACATTGCGCTTGTCGATCCTGCCATGCCGATCGAACGGATCATCGCGGCGGCGCAACTGGCCGGCGCCCATGAATTCATTCTGGAGCTTCCGAATGGCTACGACACCATTTTGGGAGAACGCGGCTCGAGCCTCTCGGGCGGCCAGCGCCAGCGGATCGCGATCGCGCGCGCGCTGGTCACCAATCCTCGAATTCTTATCTTCGACGAAGCGACCAGCGCGCTGGACTATGAGAGCGAGCGGATCATTCAGCAGAACATGGCGCGTATCGCCAACGGGCGGACGGTTTTCATCATAGCCCATCGGCTGTCCACGGTGCGCCGGGCCGATCGCATCATGACCATCGATCGCGGACGTTTGGTCGAAGACGGCACGCATGAGGAGCTGGTCAATACCGGCGGTCGCTATGCATCCCTCCATCGGCTACAGGCAGGCATCCATGAAGTTCGCTAGCGCCACGGCCGGATTGTTCCGGTTGCCTCAGATGCGGCGTGGGCAGGAGCTCGCGTTCCTGCCGGCGGCGCTGGAAATCGTCGAGACGCCCGCGCCGCCGCTTGCCGGCGCGATCGCCGGGGTTATTATCGCATTGTTCTGCGCGGCCCTGGTCTGGGGATCCTTCTGCAAATTGGACATCGTCGCCTCGGCGACCGGGAAGATCGTTCCTACCGGCCGCACCAAGGTCATTCAGCCGTTCGAGACCGGCGTGGTCCGAGCCATCCATGTTCGCGACGGCCAGAGCGTCAAGGCGGGAGACGTCTTGATCGAACTCGACCCCACCATGAACGAAGCCGAGCTCAAGCACTTCCAGAGCGATCTGGTCAGCGCCGAGCTCGATGTGGCCAGGATCAAGGCGGCCCTGAGCGAGGACGCCGATCCCTTGAGCAGCTTCAAGGCGCCGCCCGGCGCCACCGCCGCGCAAATAGCCGTTCAACGCCAGTTCCTGGTCCGGCAGCTCGAGGAGCAGCGCGCCAAGCTCGAGGTCCTCGATCGCCAGCGAGCGCAAAAGGAAGCCGAGCTTGCTACCGCGACCGCCACGACCGGCAAACTTGAGGCGATGCTGCCGATCCTTCAGCAACGGGTCGCGATTCGTCAGGAGCTCTACGCCCACGAGACCGGCTCGAAGGTGAATTATCTCGAGATCCTGCAGGCGCTGGTGGAAGCGCAGCAGGAGCTGCAGGTCCAGAAGAGCCGTGCCCATGAAGCGGAAGCCGCCGTGTCCTCCCTGATCGGGTCGCAGGCCCAGTCGAAGGCCGAATTCCAGCGCACATTGTATGGCGATCTCGCTGAAGCGCAGCGCAAGGCCGCCGGCCTTCGCGAGGATGTCGTCAAGGCGACGCAAAGAACCGAGCTGCAGCTCCTGACGGCCCCGGTGGACGGGGTGGTCCAGCAACTCGCCGTTCACACCATCGGAGGTGTCGTCACGCCGGCGCAGTCCCTGCTGGTCGTGGTGCCGGCCGATACCAATCTCGAGATCGAAGCCATGGTGCCAAATCGCGACATCGGCTTTATCCATGTCGGGCAGGAAGCCGAGATCAAGGTCGATACCTTCGACTTTACCCGCTACGGGCTTCTGCACGGCCGGGTCGTCAATCTGTCCCAGGACGCCATTATTCTGGATGATCCGCCATCGAAGGACGACAACAGGACGGCCGGCGCTGCCAGCGACCCCAAGAGCCAGGAGCTGGTCTATGCCGCCCGCGTCTCGCTCGACCGTACCCGCATGCAGGTCGACGAGAACATGGTCAATCTGTCGCCGGGGATGTCGGTGACCGTCGAAATCAAGACCGGTTCGCGTTCCGTGCTCAGCTACCTTCTATCGCCGCTGTTCCGGTACAAACACGAGAGCCTGAGGGAGCGCTGAACATTCGAGATTCGGCGACACTGCGCCGGCCGCGATCCCGTCGGATTGAGCAAGCGGCAATCCCGGGGGCTGCCGGTTCAATGGACCGGCCGCGAGCCCATTCCGGTCTCGACCAGCAGGTTCAGGACCATCCGCAGATGGCCCAGGGCTGCCCGCGACTGATGTGCGTCGTGCAGAACCGTCAGCCGCTTCAGAGCGCGTCCGAGATCGACGAGCGTCGTTAGAAAGACCGACATCAATACGCCGGTTACGCCATGGTGCTTGCGAAAATACAAGAGCTCGCTCTCGGCGTGCAGCGCCGAAATCTGCTGACTGCCATCGAGGATGCCGCCGTCCAGTTTTGCGCTCTCACCGCCGATGTGCGTCACCGCAGTGCCAGGATAGTACGTCACCTCCCAGCCCGCTTCGCGCAACGAACGGCAGTGATCGACCTCTTCATAATAAAGGAAATATCGCGGATCGAACAACCCGATGGTGTCGATCACCTCGCGTCGTATCAGGTAGAAGCAGCCGCGCACCCAGTCACATGGATGCGATCCGCCATCGTCCTGATTTGCCAGGGCAGACCGTCCGATCAGCCTGTCGAAGCGGCTTGCGTTAAGGAAGATATTCCAGGGCGTGGGAAAGCGGAACGCCGACGGTTGGACGCGGCCATTCTCGTCCACGAGTTTGACGCCCAGCACGCCGGACCCGGGATGACGGTCCATGAAGCTGATCGTCTTCGGCAGGGTGTCCGGTGCTACGAAGGCATCAGGGTTGAGCAGCAGGACATACCGACCGCGAGCACGCGATATCGCCTGATTGTTGGCGCGACCAAAGCCGAGATTGATCGTGTTTTCGATCAGCTCGGCGTTCGGGAAATCCCGCTTCAGCAATTCGACCGAGCGGTCTAGCGAGGCATTGTCGACCACGACGACCTGAAGGCGAAGCTGTCCGCACCCCGCCTGCAGGGCCGCCAGGGTACGCCGAAGCAGATGTTCGGAGTTGTAGCTGACGATGATGACGCTGACATCAGGTGATGCCGCCATGCTGTCGGGAGGGGGAAACGAGCCGCTCATGCTTCCTTCTGGCCGCGGAAGATACGCGATTGGTCAAGCGCTGCCGGTCGCGCCCGGGCGGCCCTCAATCGCACTATCCGGAAAGCTCTTCAATTCATTTTCTCGCAATCCATCGGCCTTTTCGAGCTTGCCAAGATCATGATTTATTCTGCCCGGGCTGAGGCCGCGCTGCGGCCGTTGCAGCCAATCGCCCGAGGCAGGAGCGCGGCGCAGGGCACAGCCTTTCCGCTCATCAGCGGGCAAGCCTGGCTTCATGGGCAGCACGGCAATGCCGGCTGGATCAGGCTGTCGCGATCGAATAACATTCGGCCAAACCAACCTAAAACGGTCGTGGTGCCGGGGTCGCGTGTTTCCTTGCAATGGTAAACAGTTTCAGCGTCACGGATTCTCCGGAACAAGATCCGAAGGGATTTGCCGCCGTCGCGATCCTCGGGGCGGCCTTGTCGCTGCTGACCACTGGTTTTGTCTTCGGCACCAAGAATAACCTGTTCCATTTGCCGATCGTCGGAATGCTGTTCGACGAACCGCAATTTCGGCATGACGCGTTCATTCAATCGTTGCGGTTCTATGCAGCGGGGCCTTTCCTGCTGCTGCAAGGCGCCGACAGATATGTCGATCCGGCCACGCTGTTTGCTGCGCTCGATGCGCTTTCGCGGCTCATCGCTTTCACGGGCTTCCTCGCCTGCGCGACGCTGCTCGGAATCACCTCGCGCCGCGACCGGCTCATCTTCACGGTGCTGATCGCGTTTTCGAGGATCCTGGCCGGCTCGTCCTATGCCGGCGACGGCGGCTTGTTCATCAACTATTTCACGCATGCCGAGTTCGCAAATGGCACCTCGCTGCTGGCGCTGGTTTGCGCCGTCCGGGCCCGGATCGTCGCTGCCTTTGCACTGAACGGATTGGTGTTCTTCTGCAGCGACTTCGTCGCCGTCTGGAACGCGGTCCCGCTCGCGCTGCTATTCGCGTCGCAGGTGTTCGGCAGAAAGATCGGCCTCGTCCAGTTGCTCGGTCGCGGCGCGGTCGGAATCGGTATTTTCGCGGTGCTTGCGGCGCCGGTCGTGCTGGCGGTGACCGCGAGCCCGGATTTCGGCCAGCCCACCGGTTTCGACTACCGGACCTATCTCGACCAGTTCTGGCCCTTTCATTTCTTGTTCAACTCGATTCCGCTCAACCAAAAGCTGGGCCTGCTGGCGCTGATCATGACCGGCAGCGCGGCCTTGATGGCGATCGGGAACTCGGCACGGCCGTTTCTGCTCGCGTTCGGCGGATATATCCTCGTCTATGCGATCGGTATCGCGCTTCCTGTCATCACCGACAATGCGACCCTGCTCAATCTTCACCTGCTGCAGTCGGGCAGCGCCATCCATCTGCTGACGGCGCTGGCGACATGCGCCCTGGCGACGCGGCTGATGCGAAGCACCGATGCGGCGGGAGTCGCGGCTTTTTGGCCCGGTTCTCATCCTGATGCTGTGCATCAGCAAGCTTGCAGCCGCGCTGTCCGGCGTGCTGGTCGTTCTGTATCTGATGTGCGGTCTGAAAGGGCTTGCTGCAGCGTTTGCAGGGCGCCGAACGCCGCCGATCCTTCGATATGCTGTTCTGGTTCTCCCGCTCGCGGTCTGGCCCTACCTGATCTGGAAGCAGCACCGGATCAACGAGTTATTAAACGGGGAGATCGCGCAGTGGACGGCGGTCGGGCGATGGGCTCGGGCGAGTACGGCGCCGAATGCACTATTCCTGATCCCCACTTCCGACTTTCGCGCCGAAGCCGTCCGGCCGGTACAAACCGATCCGGGCGCGCGGGAATATGAGATATTCGAATATGTTTCGCACCGGCGTGTATGGGTGGATTTCGTGCGGGGCGCCGCGGTGTTGTGGTCGCCGTCCTATTACCCGATCTGGCGGCAGCGCCTGCCGGAAGTTCTTCAACTGCGCTCGCTGTCGCAAAAGATGAACTATGCCGCAGCTCATGACATCGACTATGTCGTTTCCGACTGCGGGGACGCGGTGCCGAGTGCGCCCGTGTTTCAACTGCGCAGGCTTTGCGTCTATGACACGAAGCGCGAGGGTCCGTCGGGCTGATCGCCGGCTGACATGTTCGGCCGATGGCGAACCCGCCGCTGGGTTATCCCGCGTGGCGCCGGGCGCGGTGCGACGCCGGCTGGATCCGGAAATCGTCGAGCTTTTTTCCGGACCGAAGCTGTGCAGCGAGCCACCGTGGCTGCTTGCCGCGCCCGGCCCAGGTCTCGGCCGGTTCGGCGGGGTTTCGATATTTGGGAAACACCTGGGGATAGGGCCGCCGCGCATGGTTCAGCTTTTTGGGGCCGGCCCCGTTGTCCTGACCAATCTGGTGCAACCGCTGCTCGAGCCGGGCTTTTTCCGCGATGATCTTGTCGGCCAATGCCGCGACAGTTTCTTCGTGAAGGGTCCAGAGTTCATCCACGGACATCGATTTGAGATTACAGTCGTTCATGTCTACACCTCGAATAATGGGTCTCCTTGCAGCGCGGAATGGGCCTTCGCAGCACGTCGCGATCACGGATCCGATGGCTCGCGGTAATGGCCGTCGCCATCGATGAAGCCGGACCGCGTTGCAAGGACGACCTGCGGGTGCCAACCGGCGCTCCCGCTCACGTTCGTCGCCGTGAACTTAGTTAATATGCGGGCTGGGCCGCTTCAATGGCGGCGGCGTGCAAAACCGGCGCCTTGATGCACGCGATCCCAGAATATACTTTCGTCGCAATCCGGGGTGAGTTCTGTTTTCAACGGCCGCCGGGACCGGCCGGCCTTTTTACTTGACATCATTCTTGGCTTGACCCGTTCACGGGGCGTGCCGACAATGACGCCGTGTCCAGTAGCGTAGGTTTGGTGCCGCTCGATGGCTTCCCGGGATCCGCGCACTCAGGAGTTGAACAACCTCAAGGTGGCGCTGGCGACGTTCGCGCTGCAACTGGATATTTTTGAAGCCCGCATCCGAAACGGACCGCCCAAGGCCGTGATCCGGCCTGACCGTTCAAGGCCGCCGGACCTCAATTTCTCGGTCAAAACCGGGCCGGCAATGAAGCGCCATTCGCGGGACTAGCCGACCGGACAGGCGCAGCAGGCAACGGTAGCAGGCACGGGTAGGGTTGACCGGTTAGGTTAAGGCGTGAGTTTCGTTGCGGCCCCGCGCTGACCGGATAGGCTGCTGCGACCGGATCTTGCTTGCTCCGGTCCTCTGTTGCCGTCAACCGATCATGTTCCGTCTGGCGGCTTTGCTCCAAGCACAGCATGCGTGTGAGAAGCGATGAACCGCCGGCCCGAATTCAAGCTGATCTGTGTCAACTGCGACTCGCTGGGGATCACCCTGGATTTTGCCGAAGATGCTCCGTCCTCGACACAGATCAGGTGCGGCTGCTGCAATGCTCCGCGCGGTACGCTCGGGGATCTTCGCGTCCTCGCCGGTTCAAACAGGCGCGACCTGTTTGACCCTGATGCTCCCCGCTACCCCGCTCACGCGCTCTGAAGCTGCTCCGCAGGCCACCAGTCCTGGATCAGTTTCAAGCGATCGTTGGAATGAACCAGCGGGTCCTCGAACGGACGGTGCTCGGGCGGAATAGCCACTTCAAGCTTCTCAACGGCAAACGAGCCGTCCTCGGCCTCGTAGCGGCCGTTGAAACGATGCATTTCGATGCCGCGGTAGTTCGGCATCATGTGCTTGAAGCCCAGGTGCGCCAGGCAAACGAGATGCAGCAGGTCCTTGCGGGATAGCTCGACCAGGATCCGGTCTTCCTTGGGCGCCATTTTGCGTTTGCCCGCCTCGTAGCCTTTCTGCCAGCAGGCCTTGCCGATCGTATCGGCAAACACCCAGAGATGGGCGTGGTGGCGAAGGATGCGCTTGCTGTAGGAAGCGCCGTCGGTCACCGAGTTCATCGCCTCGACCGCCTTGGCGATGCCGGGCGGCATGGTTTGACCGTCGACTTCATAATGCGATGAAATGCCCCGGATAATCTCCTGCGTGGCCTCCTGCATGCCGTGGAGGCGTCCCCGCGCGAAATAGCCCCTGGCCGAGGAATAGGTGGCCAGCACGAAAGCGATCGATAGCAAGCAAAGAATGGCTAAGATGTCCACCGCTCAACCCCCAAGCGTGCACAGGGAAGGGCCGGAATGCTGCGGCCCACCCATGGTGTCCCTTAATGCCCCACCTGAAAGTAACCTTAATTTGCTAACGAATCGGTACGCGGAACCGCGGCTAGCTGCGCCCGGGGTGGTGCAATGCAGCAATCAGGCGGGGATGTTGGTCTCGAGCGGTACCATGTCGTCGAGCGACGGCGCCATCGATGGCGCGGATTCCATATCCTGCAGGCGGAGCCGGTCCAGCAGCATTTTCAGCCTCGGCGGCAGTTCGGGGCTTTCCCTCCGAAGCACCAGACTGAGGCGATAGCCGACTTCTTCGGTGATCGCGCGGCAATGAACGCTGTCGATTTGAAGGGAAGATGCGCGCCCGGACATTCGGCTGACCAGTAACATTGGACTTAAATACAACGTAGCTCAATACGCCCGGTTCCGCCCGCCCCAATGCGAAACATGATGAGCAATTGGTAAAAAATGAATTCAAATTGGGCCGTTCAAACGCGCCGCAGCTTTGATCGACCGGGCCGGGCGGGCCATGATCTCCGCGGGCCAAGCCCGGCGGCGTCAGTGCGCGCCCTTCAGCGTGCACGACGTTGTGCAAGTGGTCGGAGTGCCCTGATCGCACTTGATGCAAACGGCCACGCACTGTTCAAGAATTTTCGAGTTGTAGGACGGGTACAGGCTGGCCGCGCACTTGTTGGTCGATGCCGTCGTGTCTCCCTCGGGAGAGCAAGAGACCAATAATAAGGCTAAGGATGCCAGTGCAGCCACGCGTCGCATAAAGCCCTCTCTCGACTCCCGAGCCTATTGCTATTTCGTGATCGCGGCCAGCGCCAATCGTGGCCGGACCCCGGTGGAACACGCACTTGTCGCCGGCCGCGCGCGGCTGTCGGAACGACCAGCCGGTGGTATAAAGACGGGAACCCGGTTTGAGGTGATCGATGGCATTTCGGAACGTTGCATGTCCGCCGTTGCTGGTCGCGGCTATATGGCTTGGCGCCCCGCCGGCGCTCGCAGACAGCCTCAGCGGACAGGCCAGCGTGATCGACGGCGATACGCTTGTCATCGAGGGAACGCACATTCGCCTTTGGGGGATCGATGCACCCGAGATCGATCAGTTTTGCCGCGGCGACGACAGCATGCAGTATCCGTGCGGCACCAAGGCTGCCCATCGGCTGGAATCGTTCCTCAACGGGAGGCCGATCGACTGCGCGCCGATCAGCCTCGATCAATATGGCCAGACATTTGCGGCCTGTTCGGTCGACGGCGTCGACCTCGCCGATTGGCTGGTGCGCAACGGCCTCGCGCTCGATTGGCCGGAATACTCCGGCGGCAAGTTTGACAACGCGCAACGGGATGCGGAGCATGCCGGGCGCGGAATATGGCAAGGCAGCTATGTCGAGCCGTGGCTGTTTCGCGCGTGCATCCAGCAGGGCGGCACGGCCGGTGACTGTTCGGACGATGCGAACCTGCACCCCTGACGGGCATCGATCGACCGGGCCGGGGATCCGAGGTTCAACGCTATTCGGCGGCCTCCGAAAGCTGCGAGGCGGGTTCCGGGACCGGCTCGGCCTGGCGCGGCCGTCCCATCAGCACCGGCTGGAACAGCACCGCGGCGGCCAACGTGCACAGCAGCGACAGCGCCATCATCTTGCCCATGCTCGACATGCCGGGATAGCTTGATGCCCACATGCTTCCGAACGCGACGGCATTGGTCATGGCGCTGAAGATCACCGCTCTGGTCAGTGTCGATTGCAGCAGACCGGTTTTTCCGGCCCGCCATGCCATGATGTAGTAGATCTTGAACGCGACGCCGACGCCGAGCAGCAGCGGAAGCGCGATGATGTTGGCGAAGTTGAGGGCGACGTCGTCGAGCGCGCAAATCTCCAGCGTGACGGCGCCGGCGAGCAGCAGCGGGACCAGCGTCAGAAGCACGTCCGTCACGCGCCGCAACGCGACGAACAGCAGGATCGCGATCGCGACCAGCGCGAGAACGCCGGCTTCGATGAACGCCGCCGTGACGGTTTTACCCAACTCGTAGTAGCTGATCGCAGTGCCCGTCGCCTTGGGCTCGGCGCGAAGCACCGCGGTCGCGAAGTTTCGCAGCACGTTGGTGTCGTTGGGATCACCCTTCGGGATCGCCTGAACGCGGGCCCGGCCGTCCGGCAATACCCAATCCCTGACCAGGTCCGGCGGCAGCGTCTTGATCGTCACCATCTGGGGCGCGAAACTTCTGCGCAACTGGTCGAGATCATAGACGAGCGGCGGCAGCAGCGCCGCAGCGGCCTTGCCCCGGGTGGCGGCATCCGCGCCTGCAAGACGCTGCAGCAGGCCGGAAACATCGCGCGCGGCCTCGGCGGCGGAACTGGTTCCGTTGCCGGCAGCCCGGGAAAGCTCGGCGGAGGCGGTCTGGATCGCCGCGACCACTTCCTGGTCGCTCGGGGCGGGCTGCTGTCTTGGCGGATTGAGGACGCCGCCTAGGCTGCGCGCCGCGGCCTTCAACACCGCGATCTTCTGCTCCTGGTCGGTCGGGATAAAGCTGCGCAGCGTCAGGGTGTTCGAGACTTCGGGAAGCGCCGCCAGACGTTTGGCCATGGCGGCGGCTTGATCGATCGACGGCGCCAGTATTTCGGCATCGTTGCCGCTGGTTTGCGGGTATTTCTGCAAGGCGCGATAGGTCACGACGGAAGGCGAGTCGGGGCTCTGCAAATTGACCGGGTTGAAGTCGAACGGCAGATGCAGCAACAGCGGTGAGCCCGCAAGCACCAGCAGGATGGTGCCGGCGATGACGGCGATCCGGTGCCGCTGCAGAAAATTGTCGAGCGGCGCGAGGCCCTTGAAGCCGACGGCCTCGGCCTCACCCGGCGGATTGAGCATCGTCAGCATCGCCGGCACCAGCGTGATGCTGCAGATGAACGCGATCAGCATGCCGCAGCCGGCAATCAGTCCGAGCTCCGAAAGGCCGCGATAGCTGGTCGGCAGAAATGCGAAAAATCCCACGGCGGTGGCCGCGGCGGCCAACGCGAGCGGATCGCCGGCCTTGCGGGCGGCCGAGCGCAGCGCCTGGCGCAGATCGCTGTGTTCGTGCCGTTCGCTGCGATAGCGCACGCTGAACTGAATGCCGAAGTCGACTCCGAGCCCGACAAACAGCACGAAGAACGAAATCGAGATCAGGTTGAAGGAACCGACCATCGCGAGCCCCAGCGCGGCGGTCGCCGCAAGCCCCACCATCAGGCTGAAGAACACCGCGGCAATGATTTTCCAGGAACGAAGCGCCAGCCAGAGAATAATCAGGACGCCGAACACCGCCGTCAACGTGTCGCGCAGCGCGCTCTGCCGGATTACCGAGAACTGGTCGTCATTCATCGGCACCTGTCCGGTGAGATCGACCTTGGCGCCGAACTTGCCGGCAAGATCGAGATCGGCCGCCGCCCGATGGATCCCCTCGGTGGCAAGGCGGCCGGGCTGCAGGGTCTTGAAATCGAGCGCCGGCTGAACTTCGACAAAATGCTGCAACTGCCGGTCTGGCAGGGCATGGCCCTGCAGCAGCGCTTGCCAGGAAAATGTCGCGGGCTTTTCGGACAGGACATCGTTCAAGGTCCGTTCCGCGAGCGAAAGTGGCCAGGCGAGCTGCTCGATCCTGAGTTTGCCGGCCTCGACACTCTGCGCCGCAAATGTGAGCGCCTGCATGACCCCGCGCAGGCTGGGATCGGCGGCGAGCACGGAAAGCAGAGCCCGGGCCTGCGTCAGTCCCGCGACGCTCTTCTTGACATCGGCGGGGCTGTCAAACAGCAGGCCGTTGCGCTCAAAAAAATCGCCGCTGTCGGGTTGCCCGACCAGCGGAAACAGCTTCGGATTTTTTGCCAGCGCCTGCGCCAGTGCGTTGGTGGCCTGTTCGGCATTCTCCGCGGTGGGCGCTTTGACGACCGCCGATATGCCTTTTTGCGGGAAGGCCTGGGACAGCTCCAGTTGACGCTGGTGCCACGGCAGACTCTGCGAAATCAGTCCTTCGATATCCGTATTCACCGAGAATCGCGCGGCATCATACGCCGCTGCCCCCAGCATCAGCAGCGTTCCGGCAACAATGACGGTCCAGCGGAAGCGGGCACAGAGATCGACGACGCGGACTATCACCGAATTCATCATGATGGCCCGCGGCTCTCCCCTACACGCATCATTGCGGCCAACGCCTTAACTCTCCGGGGGACGAAATCGTTCGGTTCCCTTGGCAAAATACTTTGTGCGGATCGGCCAGCACCCTGCGCGTCCCACAAGTTTGATTGTCGTGGTGCAGAATCTCGGGCCACCCGTGGTGTTGGACTTCCGCGGGATCGCCGGGCGGGATGTTGCAATCCCGCCCGGGGAGACGCTTCCGAGCCCGTGGCGATCAGGCCCGGCGGTTGATCACATCGACGACCTTCTTGTCATGCGGGTTTACGATCAGCAGTTTGCCGTGCAACAGGGCGTAATCGTATGGCTTCAGCGAAGAGATGCGCGTTGCGACCTTGGCAGGCACCGGCTTGAGCGAGAGGTCGTTCGGGATGATGGCGCCAACCGAGGCGGTGAAGTCGCCGGGTGCCTTCTGGCTGGTTGCCTCCTTGCTGATATCTCTCCAGGCCGTTCGTTGCTGTGGACGTGTCAGCGAAAGATTGTCTTTCGCCATTGATTGCATGGCTGGCTTCGCCGAATTGTTCGACATGGCCTGATGATTGGCCGCTGACGCGGCCCCGATCCCGGATGCGAGTGCGGCGGCGGTTGCAATGGCGATGAGATGAAGCTTCATGGCGGTTCTCCTGATGAGCCGCCCCTACGCTAAAAGGAGCCCGCGGCGGAAATGTTCCGTTAAAAACCGTCCATGTTCTGCTGACCGGATCCGGTCGGCGAACGACGCGCCGGCCGCGGTGCTTCGTCGCAGGCTTCTTGCGAAAGATTAATCGCGCGAACAGGACCCCGTAATGTGCGTGCTCCATGTTGGCAGCAGGGATTTTCCCGCTCAATCATTTTGGAGAAGCCGACATGAACGATCAATCGAACACCACACAACACGCTCCACGAAAGATCCTGAAGCCGCGCCGGCTCACGCTGCTCGCCTCGGCAGCCGGGCTCGCCATCGCCGTAGTTCTGGTTGGACCTGGCGGTTATCGGCCGTTCAATCTTCCGGCCTTTACCGCATCGGCGCACGCCGCCGAAACGACGCAAGCCCCTGCAGGCTTCGGCGACCTCGTTTCCAAGGTAAAGCCGGCGGTCATATCGGTTCGCGTCAAGATCGATGAAGATGGCGACAGCAGCGCAGTTACCCAACGCGACAATGACGAAGGCAATCAGTCCGATTCGCCGTTCGATCAGTTTTCCAAACAATTCGGCTTCCGCGTCCCCAATGGCATGCAGCGCCATCAGATCATCACCGGCGAAGGCTCGGGCTTTTTCATCTCGCCCGACGGCTATGCGGTGACCAACAATCACGTGGTCGACCATGCCAAATCGGTCCAGGTGACGACCGACGACGGCACGATCTACACCGCCAAGGTGATCGGTACCGACAAGAAGACCGATCTGGCGCTGATCAAGGTCGATGGCAAGAAAGACTTCACCTACGTGCGGTTTGCGGATCAGCCGCCGCGTGTCGGTGACTGGGTGGTCGCCGTCGGCAATCCCTTTGGTCTCGGCGGCACCGTCACCGCTGGAATCGTTTCCGCGCGCGGACGCGACATCGGTGCGGGTCCCTATGACGACTACGTCCAGATCGACGCCCCCATCAACAAGGGCAATTCCGGCGGCCCGGCGTTCGACATGAACGGCAATGTCATCGGTGTGAACACCGCGATCTTCTCGCCCTCGGGCGGTTCGGTCGGCATCGGCTTCGACATTCCCGCCGCTACCGCGAAGCTCGTGGTCGCCCAGCTCAAGGACAAGGGCTACATCACGCGCGGCTGGCTCGGCGTTCAGGTACAGCCGGTCACCGCCGATATCGCCGACAGCCTCGGCATGAAGCAGGCGAGGGGTGCGATGGTGGACAATCCGCAGGACGGCAGCCCGGCGGCCAAGGCGGGCATCGAGGCGGGTGACGTCATCACCGCGGTCGATGGCAAGCCTGTGAAGGACTCGCGCGAACTCGCCCGCACCATCAGCATGATGGCGCCGGGAAGCTCGGTAAAGCTCGACGTCCTGCACAAGGGTGAGTCCAGGACGATGACGCTCGCGCTTGGCGAAATGCCGAACGACCGTCAGGCCAATGCAGGCGGCTCGCATTCGAACGCGATGGCGGGCACCCCCAGGCTCGGGCTGCGGCTTGCACCCGCCGGTGAGGTCGAGGGTGCCGGCGACAAGGGCGTGGTGGTGACCGCCGTCGATCCGGAAGGGCCTGCGGCGGAGCACGGCTTCAAGGAAGGCGACATCATTCTCAATGTCGGTGGCAAGTCGGTCGCCAGCGTCGGCGATGTACGAACCGCACTGGCCGCGGCCAAGCAAGACGGCAAGCACGACGTTCTGATGCGGGTGAAAACGGCGGATTCCGCCACGCGCTTCATCGCCGTACCGCTGGCCAAGGGATGATTGCGAAGTGAAGGCATAGCCGTGAAGGCCGGGCTCAAAGCCCGGCCTTTGCTTGAACTCGGGCCTCGGGGGCGCCGTGTTCGATCGAAAAATCTGCCAATGAGCGGCACATTCAGTCGCTGCGGGTGTTATCGTTTCGGACCGCGCCGGTCCGATCCCTTCCGACTTTCCTGATGTGCCGGGCCGTCGATGACACTCCGATGATGACACTCCGATTTTGGTTTTAGGGCGCGAACATGATTTGGCTGAGCATAGCTATGGCCTTTGCCGCCCGCGCGTTGCTGGTGCTGTTGTTTCTGCCCTTCAGTGCGCTGGACAAGATTCTCAACTTCAAGGCGGCGGTCGGCCAGGCGGCCGAGGCCATCCCCAGCCGTTGGCTGGCGACGATCGCGATCTTCGCCGGACTGGGCGTCGAGGTCGTGATGTCGCTTGCTGTCCTGACAGGCATTGCCGATCGGATCGCGGCGCTTGTGCTGGCCGCCTATTGCGTGGTCACCGCCCTGCTGTGGAAGCAATTCTGGAAAGTGGCGGACTTCAGGCTGCGCGGCCCCAGCGCCGGCCGTGACGTCTTCTGGGATTTTCTGAAAAACCTGGCGCTGGCCGGCGGCTTTCTGGCCCTGGCGTTCGGCGCCGGCGCGGTCGGCTGGCAGAGCTTGCTGGCCCATCCTTTGGCCTCGTCGCATCCTTACGCTCAGGCTGCGACAGGGGGACGCTGATGGACCAACGACCGACCATACCCTATTGGCACCTGTGGACCGATTCCGACGGCATCAGCCGGCAGCAGCGCTGCGCGATGACCGAGTTTGAATTGAAATCGATGCAGCCGCCGGCCGACCCGCAATGGCAGGGCAGCCGGACCAGCGGCAACATGACGGTCATGGTCACGGTGCAGCCGGTCGGCTGGATCGGCACCTGGCACGAGAATCCAAAGCCGCAATGGATCGTGCCGCTATCGGGCCGCTGGTTTGTCGAAGCCATGGATGGCACACGCGTCGAAATGGGTGCCGGCGAGATTTCCTTCGGCGGCGACCAGCATTGCCGCGACCTCGACGGCAAGCGCGGCCACCGGTCCGGCACGATCGGGGATGCACCGGCGGTGCTGATGGTGATCCAGTTCGACGATGCAGCGGTGCCGTCATCGCCTTGCGAATTCCGGTGACGCGATGGATGGGTTCGAGATCCGCGAGGCGCGCCGCAACCGGCTCTACAGTGGTGGATCGCACACGCTGTATGCCATGTTTCTCAATCGTCGCGGAGTGTGGCCGTGACGACTGTGGCGCACAACACGGTCGAACGGCTGGCGCGTTTCGTGCTGGTCACGCAAGACGCCGCGAGGCTCTGCCGCTTTTATGAGCAAGCGGTAGGTTTCCGCCGATTGGCGGCCGCACGTCATTCGGAATCGGGCGCCGGGGCGGATAGCATCACCCTCGTCCTCGGGCGCCAGATTGTCGAACTGCTTCAATTCGATCAACCCGGCAGGTCCTATCCGGACGCGGCACTGGCTTCGGATCTGTGCTTTCAACACTTCGCGATCGTGGTTGCCGATATGGAGCCGGCCTATCGTCGGCTTTGTGGCGTGGACGGGTGGCGTGCGATCTCGACCGATGGCCCACAGCGGCTGCCGGCCTCGTCCGGCGGTGTCACCGCCTTCAAATTCCGCGATCCCGACGGGCATCCGCTTGAATTGCTGGCATTTCCCGACGGAAAATCGCCGGCCCCCTGGCCCGCCCGGCCGAATGGCGAGCTGTTTCTCGGCATCGACCATTCGGCGATCGCTGTTTCCGACAGTGCCCGCAGCATTGCCTTCTACCAGACCCTGGGTCTGGTTGTGGCGGCGCGCTCGCTGAACAGCGGCCACGCGCAGGCGCGCCTCGACGGTGTCGGCGATCCAGAGGTCGAGGTCACGGCGCTGGCACCGCGCCAGGCCACGCCGCATGTCGAATTGCTATGCTACCGATCCGCGGCGCATCATGTCAAAGCCACGCTTTGCGACAATGACGTTGCCGCGACCCGCCTGATCTTCGAGGTTAACCGGCACGCCCCTGAAAACCGGACGCGCCGGCAGACCCTGATCGATCCGGATGGCCATCGCCTTGTCCTCGTCGCGCCCTGCAAAATTCCCGTCACATCGGAGTAAACCCATGAACGCAACCGAAGCCTCCGCAACCGCCTCGACGGCGCCGCCAGTCACGGTTCACAAGTTGCTGACCGGGCAGAAGGCGCTGGTGACCGGCGCCAATTCCGGGATCGGCAGGGGCACCGCGATCGCATTGGGGCAGGCCGGCGCCGACGTCGTCGTCAATTATGTCGACGACGATGCCGCCGCCGACGCCGTGGTCGAGGAGATCAGGCGCTCCGGCGCCAGGGCCATTGCGCACAAGGCCGACGTTTCATCGGAGGATCAGGTCGCCGCGATGTTCGCGCGCATGATCGGGGAATTCGGCACCGTCGACATTCTCGTCAGCAATGCCGGCCTGCAACGGGATTCGGCGTTTCACGACATGACACTGGAGCAATGGAACAAGGTTCTCAGCGTCAACCTGACCGGGCAATTCCTGTGCGCGCGCGAAGCGGTGCGGGAATTCCTGCGCCGCGGCGTGGTGCCGTCGGTGTCGAGCGCGGCGGGGAAAATCATCTGCATGAGCTCGGTCCATCAGGAGATTCCCTGGGCCGGCCATGCCAACTACGCCACCTCCAAGGGCGGTATCAAACTGATGATGGAAAGCATGGCGCAGGAGCTCGCGCCGAAACGGATCCGCGTCAATGCCATCGCGCCGGGCGCGATCCGGACGCCGATCAACACCGCGGCCTGGCAGACCAAGGAGGCCTATGACGCGCTGATGACGCTGGTGCCCTATGGCCGCATCGGCGAGCCCGAGGATATCGCCCGCGCGGCTGTCTGGCTCGCGTCGGATCAGTCGGACTATGTGGTCGGCACCACGCTGTTTGTCGACGGCGGTATGACGCTCTATCCCGGATTCGCCACCGGCGGCTGAGGGATCGAAGATGTCGGAGCACTATGATGTGGTTGTGATCGGCAGTGGCCCCGGCGGCGGCTCGGTGGTCCACCGGCTGGCGCCGACCGGCAAGCGGATCCTGCTGCTGGAGCGCGGCGACTATCTGCCGCGCTCGCCCGCCAATTGGGATTCGCAAACGGTATTTGTCGACGGCATTTATCAGGCGTCCGAGACCTGGTACGGCGCGGACGGAAGCAGCTTTCATCCCGGGCTGCATTACTATGTCGGCGGCAATTCCAAGGTTTACGGTGCCGCGCTGTTTCGGATGCGGCAACGCGATTTCGACGATATCGTCCACAAGGACGGTGTGTCGCCGGCGTGGCCAGTGAAATACGATGCGTTCGAGCCGTATTATGCCGAGGCGGAGCGGCTGTTCCACGTCCATGGGCAGCGCGGCGAAGATCCGACCGAGCCGGCTTCGAGCGGTCCGTTTCCGCATCCGCCGGTTTCGCACGAGCCGCGGATTGCCGCGCTTGCCGAGAGCCTGGCCAAAGACGGCCTGCATCCGTTTCATCTGCCGCTCGGAATCCTGCTCGACGAAAAAGGCGGCAAGGCGACGCCGACCAGTGTCTGCATTCGCTGCGACGCCTTTGACGGCTTTCCCTGCCTGCTGAACGGCAAGGCCGACGCGCAGGTGGTCTGCGTCGATCCGGCATTGCAGGCGCATCCGAACCTGACGCTGCTGACCGGCGCCTATGCTTCCAGGCTGGAGACCGATGGGCCGGGACGGGCGGTGACCGGCGTCCATGTCACCCGGAATGGCGAGGAGGAGCGATACTCGGCCGACATCGTCGTCGTCGCCTGCGGCGCATTGTCGTCGGCGCTGCTGCTGTTGCGATCGGGCAGTGACAGCCATCCGAACGGGCTTGGCAACGGCTCCGGCCTGGTCGGGCGCAACTACATGCGGCACAACCAGTCGATCCTGATGGCGCTGATGCGCGAGCCCAATGACACCGTGTTTCAGAAGACGCTCGCGGTCAGCGATTACTATTTTGGTTCCGACGACTGGGAATACCCGCTTGGCCTGATCCAGATGTGCGCCAAATCGCATGGCGCGCAGATCCGCGGCGAGGCGATTCCCGGTTGGCTGGAATGGGCTCCGAAAATGCCGTTTGAGGAGATGGCGCGTTATTCGATGGATTTCTGGCTGTCGAGCGAGGATCTGCCGCGCCCCGAGAATCGCATCTTCTACGATCGCGACCGGGTATGCCTCGACGTCACGCAGGCCAATATGGAAGCCCATCATCGCCTGAAGAAGAAGCTCGAGGCGATGTTGAGCAGGGCCGGCGCCCACCCGGTGCTGCTGGAGCGCAGCCTGTATTTCGGCAAGAACATTCCGATCGGCGGCACCGCGCACCAGGCCGGGACCGCGCGGTTCGGTCCGGATCCCGCGACCTCCGTGCTCGATCTCGACTGCAAGGCCCACCAGCTCGACAATCTCTATCTCGCCGATGCGAGTTTCTTTCCCTCGATCGGATCGGTCAATCCAACCCTGACCATCATCGCCAATGCCCTGCGCGTCGCCGACAGGATCGCCGGGCGTCTTTGATCCGGCGGCGGCGCGCTGCCGGCAACCTTGCCGGCAATTCCGGCTGGAATTGGCGCATCCGGCTTCCTAGATGAGCTACGACTGCCCACAGCATTCAGGAGGCTCTTGATGATCCTGAAAAATGGTTTCCCCGTCCTGATCTGCGCGGCGCTGCTGGCATCGGCGGGTCCGTCGGCCGCGGATGGCTACCGCGCCGACCAGTTCCTCGGCCTTGACCTGTCAAAGGCGGTGCTGTCGCCAAAGCCGCTCGGACCTGAAACCCATTTCGCTCCGGTTCCGGTCGAGGCCTCCGATCATGGCGGCGAGGCCGCGCTGGCGCGCGCCGAACCGAAGCCGGCTCCCCATGTCATGGTCCCCAAGACTCGGATCGCGTCTCGGATCGTGACCCGGGTTGCCCATCGGCAGGAGGCCAAGCCGCACAGGCCGGTTCGGACCCGGCTGGCGCGCCGTCATCGCAACCCGCTGGACGCCGAGGCCTTCGATACGCGGATCCAGGTCTGGCCCTGCAAATCCGGCGGCATCTGCAACTGGCAGCGGCCGGCCCGATAGACTCCCACGTGATGCTGCGCCAACGCAGTCTTGATTTGGCGCTGCCGGTGCGGGCGGTCTATCAGGGAGCGTCTCGCCCGCCTGATTTCAAGTTTGTTTCCCCCTTCCACCTGTCTGCGGCATCGCCGCGCCGATCCGCCGCGGTCAATTCTTCAGGAGCCATCATGGACTATTTGCAAACCCAGGGCATCCGCCTGCCGCGCCTTGGGCTCGGCACCTTCCGCATGCAGGGCGATGTCTGCCGCGCGGCGGTCGAAAGCGCGCTCGGCCTCGGCTACCGGCATATCGACACCGCGGAGATGTATGGCAATGAAGATGCCATCGGCGCTGCCATCGCCGCCTCGCGGGTCCCGCGCAAGGATCTGCACGTCACCACCAAGGTGTGGAATGAACACCTCGCACCCGACGCGATCCGCCGGGCCTTCGACGCCAGCCTGAGCAAGCTGCGGCTCGACCATGTCGATCTCTATCTCGTGCACTGGCCGTCGAACAACATGAACCTGCCGGCGATGTTCGAAACCCTGGTCAAGCTGAAGGAGGAGGGCCGTACCCGCGCCATCGGCGTCGCCAATTTCAACATCGCGCTGCTCAGGACCGTGGTCGAGGAGATCAAGGCGCCGGTTGCCTGCAACCAGATCGAGTACCATGTGATGCTCGATCAGTCGCCGATCCGGAAATATCTCAAGTCAAAGTCGATCCCGCTGGTGGCCTATTGCCCGCTGGCGCAAGGCCGCGCCGCCAGCAATGAGGCGCTGATCGCGATCGGCAGGAAGCACGATGCCAGCGCGGCCCAGGTGGCCCTGAAGTGGCTGCTCGACCAGGATGAGGTGGCCGCGATCCCGAAGGCCTCGCGCCGCGAAAGCCAGCAGGCCAATCTCGGCGCGCTGAACCTCAGGCTCGACGATGCGGACCGCAAGGCGATCGCGGCGCTGCCGAAAGGTCAGCGTTTTGTCAGCCCCGGCTTCGCCCCGGCGTGGGATTGATGCCGCGAAAAAATGGCCCCTTGCGGGGCCATCTGGTTCAACCTCCTGGTGTCGTGCCTCAGTAGTCGTGATGGCGATGACGGATCACCACCATCCGGTCATGAGCGTGATGCCAGTCGCGGTGCCAGCCGTGATGCCAGTCGCGATGCATGCCGCCGTGCTTCACCACGATGGTCTCGGCGCTGGCGATCGACGGCGCCGCAATGGCGATGGTGGCGAGTGCGGCAATGACGTAACCAAACTTCTTCATATTGTCCTCCTCGGTTAGGCGAGGAACCAACGTTGCATCGGAGGCAACGTTCCCGCGTACACAAGGGAGAATTCTGAACAGCCGTTCAGGTTGCGGCGCGCGCGCAGTCGAACATGCGGTCACGCCGGGATTCATCACATCAGGCCGCGCTTCTCGACATTCGCACTCCGCGCCGGCACGCCGAATTCGCGGCGGCACACCTCGGCCAGCACCGCGACGCCTTCGCGGATCTGCTGATGCGACGGACTGGCGAAGCAAAGCCGCAACCGGCTGCCGGCATGGGCCTTGTCGGTGCACCATTCCGGCCCGGGATTGATGGCGACGCCGGCGGCGAGTGCGGCCTGGTAGAGCTTCAGCGTGTCGACCTGGTCCGGCAGCTTTACCCACAGGAAGATGCCGCCCCTGGGATCGTCGAATTCGGCCGCGGTGCCGAACTGCTCGTTGAGTGCCTCCATCAGGGTGTCGAGCTTGGCGCGCAGGCCGCGGGTCAGCTTCGGCACGTGCGAGCTGAAATGCGGCGCGCAAAATTCCGCCAGCACCATCTGCTCGAGCGCGCCCGAACCCGCATCGGTCTTGAGCGCGAGCATGCGCGACAGCATCTGCCACGGCGCGACGATGAATCCGACCCGCAGCGCCGGCGCGATCGACTTGGAAAACGAGCCGATATGGATGACCCCGCCGGCCCGGTCCATCGCATGGATCGCGGGCGGACGCCGGCCGTCCCAGATCAGGTCGGCATAGCAATCGTCCTCGAAGATCGGCACGCCATATTGCTGCGACAGCTTCAGAAGCTCGGCGCGCCGCGATTCCGGCATGATGGTGCCGGTCGGGTTCTGCACGGTCGGGATGGTGTAGATGTATTTCGGCGCGATGCCGCGCTGCCTGAGGTCGGCGAGTGCGGCGGCCAGCGCGTCCATCCGCATGCCCTCATGGTCGAGCGGTATGCCGACCGCGTTGACCCCGAGCCGGGTCAGCCGGTTCAGCGATCCCTGATAGGTTTCCCGCTCGATGATCACGGTGTCGCCGCGCGCCAGCAGGCTCTGGTTGACGAGATCGAGCGCCTGCAGCGAGCCGGAAACGATCAGGATGTCGTCGGCGACGCAGTCCATGCCGGCGTCCCGCTTCAGCTTGGCGGTGAGAAAGTCGCGCAGCGGCCGGTAGCCCTGCGGCCCGCTGGCCAGGCCATAGGTGGCGAGCGTCCTGCCTTCGCGCTTGAGAACGGCATTGACGGCGTCGATCAGGCCTTCAACCGGGACCTGGTCGGGGTCGTTGTTGCCGCCGATGAAGCTGTATCTGGCAAGGCCCGTCCACCGCGCCGCGGGCGCGGGCAGCCCGGCCGGAAGCAGCGGCGCGAAGTCGAACGTTGCGGTCATGAGCGGCGTCTCCCATATTCATTTGTGCCGGCGACCATGACGATTGAGACCGGACCTCGTCAACGGCTTTTCCGCCGCCCGACCTGGCGGTCGAGGATCCGATCGAGCGATGCTCCGGCGGCATTATGCCCTGCGTAATGAAGCTGGCGCGGGCCCGTCAACCCGGCTAATGCTCCCGGCACCACGCGAGACCCCTCAATGGCCGATCCGATCCAGGAAGTGTTGCAAGCCTTCGCCAGCGGCGAACTCGTCGTCGTGACCGATGACGATGACCGCGAGGGCGAGGGCGACCTGATCGTCGCGGCGTCGCTATGCACCGCCGAGAAGATGGCGTTCATCATTCGCCACACCTCGGGCATCGTCTGCGCCCCGATCACCCCCGAAGACGCGCGCCGGCTGCGGCTCGACCCGATGGTGGCGCACAACGAATCCAACCACACCACCGCCTTCACGGTATCGATCGACTACAAGCCCGACGGCGGCACCGGCATCTCGGCCGACGAGCGCGCTTCCTGCTGCCGCGCGCTGGCGAACCCCAATGCCGGCGCCAATGATTTTGCCCGGCCCGGCCACGTCTTCCCGCTGATTGCGCGCGACGGCGGCGTGTTGCTGCGCTCCGGCCATACCGAGGCCGCGGTCGATCTCTGCAAGCTCAGCGGCCTGCCGCCGGTCGGTGTCATCAGCGAGCTGATGAATGACGACGGAACGGTGATGAAGGGCGAGCAGGTGGCGCGCTTCGCCGCCGCCCACAAGCTCAGGCACGTCACCATCGCCGACATGATCGCCTACCGCCAGGCGCGCGAGAAGCTGATCGAGCGGGTCTCGACCTTCACCTCGGAAAGCCCGATCGGGCCGCTGCAGGGCTACGCCTATCGCTCGCCGTTCGATTCCATTGCCCACGTCGCTTTCGTCTATAACGGCATTGGCGACGGCAAGAACGTGCTGACCCGGTTTCACAAGCCCAATATCGTCCGCGACATGTTCACCGGGCCAAAGCGCATGCAGGCGGTGCTGGAGCATTTCAGGAAGGCGGGCCGCGGCGTGCTGGTCTATCTGCGCGACGGTGCCGCCGGCGTTCCGGTCGCGCCGCTGCCCGAGGAGAAATCCGCCGAAGCCGATCGCAACCGGCAGTGGCGCGAAGTCGGCGTCGGCGCGCAGATCCTGCGCGATCTCGGCGTGACCTCGATCCGCCATTTGACCTCGTCGACGCACGACTACAAGGGATTGTCCGGCTTCGGTATTGAAATCGTCTCCAACGAACAGCTTGAGGGCTGACCGCTTCCCGGTCGTTTTCGAGAATGGCTCGCCCGCCGGCATTTGACGAGGGATTGTCCAATTCAATTGCGCTTCGGCCCGTAGCGCTTTAGTTTGGCGAACAACTCCCTTGGTAGCGATGTGAAAGGAATTCTCATGAGCGTGCGCCCTCAGACCAAGGACAAGCCGGCGGCGGCGAGTTTCCAGTGGGACGATCCGTTCCTGCTCGACGAGCAGCTCACCGAGGACGAGCGCATGATCCGCGACACCGCGCGCGCCTATGCGCAGGACAAGCTGCTGCCGCGCGTCATCAAGGCCTATCTGGAGGAGAAGGTCGACCGCGATATCTTCCACGAGATGGGCGAACTCGGCCTGGTCGGGATCACGCTGCCGGAGGAGTATGGCTGCGCCAACGCGAGCTACGTGGCCTATGGCCTGGTGGCGCGCGAGATCGAGCGCGTCGATTCCGGCTATCGCTCGATGAATTCGGTGCAGTCCTCGCTGGTGATGCACCCGATCTACGCCTATGGCGACGAGAACCAGCGCAAGAAATACCTGCCCAAGCTTGCCACCGGCGAATGGGTCGGCTGCTTCGGCCTGACCGAGCCGGATGCCGGCTCCGATCCCAACGGCATGAAGACCCGCGCCGAGAAGGTGTCCGACGGCTACCGCCTGACCGGCACCAAGATGTGGATTTCCAATGCGCCGATCGCCGACGTTTTTGTGGTGTGGGCCAAATCGGCCGAACACAACAACCATATCCGCGGGTTCATCCTGGAAAAGGGCATGAAGGGGCTGTCGGCGCCCAAGATCGGCGGCAAGCTCTCGCTTCGCGCCTCGGTGACCGGCGAGATCGTGATGGAAGGCGTGGTGGTACCGGAGAGCGCGCTATTGCCCAACGTGTCCGGCCTCAAGGGGCCGTTCGGCTGCCTCAACCGCGCCCGCTACGGCATTTCCTGGGGCGCGATGGGGGCCGCGGAAGACTGCATGCATCGGGCGCGGCAGTACACCCTCGACCGCAAGCAGTTCAATCGTCCGCTGGCGGCGACCCAGCTCGTGCAGAAGAAGCTCGCCGATATGCAAACCGAAATCGCGCTGGGCCTGCAGGCCTCGCTGCGGGTCGGGCGGCTGATGGACGAGGGCAAGATGGCGCCGGAGATGATTTCCATCGTCAAGCGCAACAATTGCGGCAAGGCGCTCGACATCGCGCGGATGGCGCGCGACATGCACGGCGGCAACGGTATCCAGATCGAATATCATGTGATGCGCCACACCGCGAACCTGGAAACGGTGAACACCTATGAAGGCACCCACGACGTTCACGCGCTGATTCTCGGCCGCGCCATCACCGGTATTCAGGCGTTTTCTTGAAATTGCGCGCCGTCATTCCGGGGCGCGTCAAAGACGCGAACCCGGAATCCCGATCCGCATCGTTCCTGTTTTCGAGATTCCGGGTCTGGCGCTTTGCGCCATCCCGGAATGACGACGGAGCAAGCCCCTTCCCATGGCCGACAACGACGACGTCCCGTTCAACCGCGACTTTCCGCTCAAGCCCGGCGTAGTTGAAGGGGTCCGCCCCGGCGTGCGGCGGGTGCTCTGCAACAATCCGAGCCCGTTCACCTTTACCGGCACCGTCAGTTACATCCTGGGCGAGGGCAAGGTCGCGATCATCGATCCCGGCCCCGACGATGCGGCCCATGCGGCGGCGCTGCTCGAGGCGGTGCGCGGCGAAACCGTGACCCATATTCTGGTCACCCACACCCACCGCGACCATTCGCCGAATACGGCACGGCTCAAGGCCGCCACCGGCGCCACCGTCTATGCCGAGGGGCCGCATCGGGCGTCGCGGCCGCGCTACGAAAGCGAAAAAATCTCCTCGGAATCCGGCGCCGACCGCGAGTTCAAGCCCGACATCAGAGTATCCGACGGCGAGACCATCGAAGGCGCCGGCTGGGCGGTGCAGGCGGTGGCAACCCCGGGGCACACCGCCAATCATCTGGCGTTTGCCTGGCGCGACCGCAGGATTTGTTTCGTCGGGGACCATGTGATGGGTTGGTCGACGTCGATCGTGGCGCCGCCCGATGGATCGATGGTCGACTATATGGCTTCGCTGCAGCGGCTGACGGAGCGCGACGAGGATCTGTATTTCTCGGGCCACGGCCCCGAAATCCCGGACGGACCGCGCTATGTGCGGTTCCTGATCCGGCACCGCCAGGCGCGCGAGGCATCGATCCTGCATCGCCTCGCCAAGGGAGAGGCGGATATTCCCACCCTGGTGCGCGCGATCTATATCGGCATCGATCCGCGCCTGACCGCCGCCGCCGGTTATTCCGTGCTGGCGCATCTGGAGGATCTGGTCGCGCGCGGGATCGTTGCCACCGACGGCGATCCGGTGATCGGCGGCACGTATCGGATGGCTTGAGCCGTTATTGAGAGGCTTCGCGGAGCCTGTCATCGGGCGCGCGTTCGCGCGACCCGTTGGCTCGTAATGACGATCTTTACGCGGCGCACGTGCGCTTCGCTCCATCCGGGCTACGATTCTGGCGGGCGGTCTATTCGCTGCTCACTTCCTCACTGCTCTCCATCCAACTTAATCCCGTCCAGGCTTAACCCCGTCCAGGCTTGCTATATAGTAACGTATGTGATACCATATACAGGTGCAGATCTTCGAATACCTCGATGCTGCTGGAGACAGCCCGTACCAGGGCTGGTTTGATAGCCTCGACGCTCAAGCCGCGGCCAAGGTTACGGTCGCGCTTACTCGCATCGGCCTCGGCAACCTTTCGAACGCGAAGAGTGTTGGAGGTGGGGTGCAGGAATTTCGGATCGATTTCGGGCCAGGATATCGAAATCTACTTCGGAAGGGACGGCGATCGGCTGGTGATATTGCTGGCCGGAGGAACGAAAAGCCGCCAGCAGAAGGACATCGCGGCGGCGCAGGTGCGGTGGGCCGACTACAAGAAGCGCAAAGAAAGCTGAGAGGGCAAACGCAGGCGCGTGGTGGAAAGCCGATCAGCGTGAAGGAGAGAACCTATGGGACTAACCCGCGATTTCAAGGAGACCGTGAAGGCCCGGGCCGAGCGCGATGTAAGGTTTCGTGAAGCGCTTTTGACCGAGGCCGTAGAGCTGCTCATTACTGGAGAGGTTGAAGTCGGTAAAGCGGTTCTCCGTGACTATATCAACGCAACCGTGGGATTTGAGAAATTGTCGAAGGTGACAGGCACGCCCTCCAAGAGCCTGATGCGCATGTTCGGCCCAAAGGGAAATCCGCGCGCGAACAATCTGTTTGCGGTTATCGGCAAGCTCCAGCGCGTGTCCGGCATTCGCCTCGCTGTTGCAGCGGGCAGCAGGAAGCGGGCCGCCTAGCGAAGGGCGAGTAGCGAGTGGAGATGAGCTTTTCCATTCGCCACTCGCCATTCACTTCCTCACCGTCTTGCCCGGCGGCTTGATCGGCACCTGCGGCTTCTTGGCCGGCCTGAGATTATCGTTCTCGACGGCGCCGTTGAGGTCATCGATCAGCTTGCTGATACGCGCGGCGTTGCTGCCGAGATCGCTTTCAAAATAGCGCGACGAGGAGCGGATATCGACGCGCGAGTCCTCGCCGTCGGCGGTGACCCGGATCGACACATCCTCGCGGAATCCCATGATCGGGCTGCGCGCCACCGCCTCGATGCGGCCGATCATGCGCGGCGGTTGCGGCGGCCGCTCGTCGATGATCAGCCATTTACGCCGGGTCACGAGCTGCAGCGCAATCTGGAACGCCCGCTGTGCCGAAGCCTCGAGTTCGACCGGCTCGATGTCGGGATAGGCCTGTCGCTGCAGCTCGGCGGAATAGAGCCCGGCATAGACGGCAGTGTTGGCGCCCTCGCCGGTACGCAGTTGCGCCAGCGCGTCGAAGCGCGGCGGATCGATCGGATCGGTGGTGATGTCGTGGATCGGCGGCAACGTGCGATATTGCAGGCCGAGATAGGCCGGATAGGCCAGCACGGCGGCGTCGATCAAAAGCGCCAGCAGGATGCGGCTCATGCCGCGCGAGCCGTTGCGCCAGATCGCGACAAAGGCGGCGAAACCGATCAGGATGGAAAGGCCGGCACAGCCCAGCGCTCCGAAAAACGTCGCCAGCGCCGGTTTCATTTCCAAAAAGCCGAAGCGGACGATGAGGATCGAGACCAGCACCGCGACGACGGAGAACACCGCGAGATTGCGCGCCCATGAAGCGAGGCTGGACACGGGCTCCGACTGGTAGGGAGCGGAAAACCTGCGGGCCATCCTCACATTCCATGGATTTGGCCGCCGTCCTGGTCGGGGAGCAGCCGGGCGTGCAGGTGACCTAGCGCATTTACGGGCAGACTGTGAAGCGGTTTGTACCGGGAACAGCGGCTTCGGGCCGAGGCCCGGACGCGAGGCAGCGCGCCCTGTCGCAACAGGGCGCGCGGTCGCTTTATAGCGTTTTCGAGCGAAGTGGATACCGGTTCGCGTGAAGAAAACGCGTCAAAACAGGAAACTCAAGCCCGGCTCTGATTCAATCAGAACCGAACAGGCTTTAGTGCGTCAGCAGCGGGCAGGTCGAATCGGAAAGCTTTCCGTAGGCCTGTTCGCCGGTCATGGTCTGAACCAGGCGATAGTAGTCCCAGGGATATTTCGATTCGGACGGTTTCTTGACCTGCATGATGTACATTTCATGTTCCAGCAGTCCGTCGGCGCGGATCTTGCCGTCGCTGGTGAACATGTCGTCGATCTTGACCTTGTGCAGTTGGGCCATGACCTTGTCGGGATCGGTGCTGTTCACGGCCTTGACCGCGTTCAGGTAAGTCATCGTCGCCGAGTAATACGCCGCCTGATTCATGGTCGGCTCGCGCTTGGTCTTCTCGAAATAGCGCTTCGCAAAAGCGCGGGTCTTGTCGTTGAGGTCCCAATACCAGCCGGTCGTGAGGTAAAGGCCCTGGGCGGTCTTCAGCCCGAGGCTGTGAATGTCGCTGATGAAAGCCAGCAGCGCGGCGGGCTTCATGGTCCTGGCGATGCCGAACTCGTCGGCCGCCTTGATCGAGTTGGTGAAGTCGTTGCCGGCATTGGCAAGGCCCAGGATCTGTGCGCCGGAATTCTGTGCCTGCAACAGGTAGCTCGAGAAATCGGACGTCCCCAGCGGCACGCGCACGGCGCCGACCACCTTGCCGCCGTTCGCTTCGACGACCTTGGCAGCCGCTTCCTGCAACTGGGTGCCGAACGTATAGTCGGCGGTGAGGAAGAACCAGGTCTTGCCACCCTGCTTCAATATGGTCGTCGCGGTGCCGTTGCCGAGCGCGGTAGTGTCGTAGCCGTAATGCATCATGTAGGCATTGCAGTCCTTGCCGGTCAGCGACGCTCCGGCGGCGCCGATCGCGAAGAACGGCACCTTCTTCTCCTTGGCGATGGTTCCCATCGCGATACTGACGCCGGTATTGGATCCGCCGAGGACCATGGTCAGCCCGTTGCGGTCGGCCCATTCGCGGAACTTCTGTGCGCCGAGATCGGGCTTGTTCTGGTGATCCGACGTCAGCAGTTCGATCTTGTTGCCAAGAACGCTGCCGCCGAAATCCGCGATCGCCATCTTGGCGGCCTCGACCCCACCGGGCCCGATGACGTCCGCATAGACGCCGGACATGTCGTCGATGTCACCGATGACCACCTTGTTTCCATCGGCGTGCGCCGCTGTTGCGGTCAACGACGCCAGCAGCAGCCACGGGATTGTTATAGCGATTGATCTCTTCATCCTCAGCGCTTCCTCAATTCTGGGTTGGAACGGGGCGCACGCTAGGAAGCCCCGGTGCCGGCTCCAATTGGCCTTTCGTCGGTGGCCTCTCGAGGATGGCTGCGAGGCTGCCCGGAATAACATTGACAATTGTTAATGTTACTCCGGGACGGCCCAAATCGCCGCCAAAAACGCTCTGGAACCGCTGCGGCGAACGGGATGGCCCAGGAAGCTCAGGCGGCCGCGTTGGGGAAACTGTAGCTCTTGAACTGATCGCGCAAGGCGGTCTTAAGGATCTTTCCGGTTGCGGTGTGCGGAATGCCGTCGACGAAGGCGACGTCGTCCGGCATCCACCATTTGGCGATCTTGCCATCCATGTATTTCAGGATGTCCTCGCGTGTCGCCTTCTGGCCCTGCTTGAGCTGGACGATCAGCAACGGCCGCTCGTCCCATTTGGGATGATGGATGCCGATCACGGCGGCTTCCGCGACCGCGGGATGTCCGACCGCGAGGTTTTCCAGGTCGATCGAGGAAATCCACTCGCCGCCGGATTTGATCACGTCCTTGGAGCGATCGGTGATCCGCATGTATCCGTGCGGGTCGATGGTCGCGACATCACCGGTGTCGAAATAGCCGTCCTGGTCCAGGATGTTGCTGTCGACCCGGAAGTAGGCCTTCGACACCGCGGGGCCGCTGACCTTGAGCCGGCCAAAGGTCTTGCCGTCCCACGGCAGATCCTTGCCGGCATCGTCGGTGATCTTCATCTGCACGCCGAACGGCGGATAACCCTGGGTCTGGAGAAGATCCAGCCGGGCGTCGCCGGAGAGTTCCGCGAAGGGCGGTTTCAGCGCGGCGAGGGTCCCGATCGGGCTCATCTCGGTCATGCCCCAGGCGTGGCGGACCTGTACCCCGCTGTCGACGAACGCCTTGATCATCGAGCGCGGCATCGCCGAGCCGCCGCACACCACCATCCTCAGATGCGGCAGTTTGAGATTGTTGGCGGCGATATGATTGAGCAGCATCAGCCACACCGTGGGAACGCCGGCGGTATGCGTCACCTTTTCGCTTTCCAGCAATTCAAACACCGATGCGCCGTCGAGCTTGGCGCCCGGCAGCACCAGTTTGGTGCCCATCGAGGGCGCCGAGAAGGCGATACCCCAGCTATTGGCATGGAACAGCGGAACCACCGGCAGCATGGTATCGGCGGCATTTGCGCCCAGCGAATCGCCGCTGTTGGCCATCAAAGCGTGCAGCACGTTGGAGCGATGCGAATACAGCACGCCCTTGGGATCGCCGGTGGTGCCCGAGGTGTAGCACATCGCGGCGGCGGTATTCTCGTCGAAGGTCTTCCACTTGAAGTTCCCGTCCGCCTCCGCGATCCAGGCCTCATAGGCGACCGCATTCTTCAGCGTGGTCTGCGGCATGTGCGCGGTATCGGTGAGCACGACATAGCGCTCGACGCTGGGCAGCTTGTCGGCGATCTTCTCCAGGATCGGCACGAACGTGGTGTCGAGGATCACCACGCGGTCCTGCGCATGGTTGACGATCCAGGCGATCTGGTCGGGGAACAGGCGCGGATTGACGGTGTGGCAGATGGCGCCGATGCCCATGATGCCGTACCAGACTTCCAGATGCCGCCAGGTGTTCCACGCAATGGTGGCGACGCGGTCGCCGAGCCGAACGCCGTCGCGATCGAGCCGTTGCGAGACCTTCAGTGCACGGTCGCGAATTTCGCGGTAATTGGTACGGTGAATCGGGCCTTCGATCGATCGCGTTACGACCTCCTGGGTGCCATGGAACGATGCCGCGTGCTCAATGATCCGGTGACAAAGCAAGGGCCAGTCTTGCATCAATCCAAGCATTCGGACGTTCCTCCCGATGGTGTTGTCGCCAGCCGCAGGGCTTCACGAAATTGCCATGAACTTTAGCGCGGTGAAAGCGACCCGCAAGTGGCCTTATGGGGCTGTTGGCCGCGCTCGTACGGTGCTGGCTGCCACGGCCGCGGCCTGGCTGGTGCTCGGCGCGCCGATCGGACCGGCCGCGGCGGCCCAAGGGCGCGTTCAGTGGCCCTGGAGCGGCCTGCCCGGCGAGCGAGGGCAGCCGCCGCGGCCGCGCCACGGCGCATTGCGGGCGGCGGTGCCGCTGCCAAGGCCGCGTCCGGCCGAGGCGCCGGCGGCGGAGCCGGGCAAGCCTGCGGAGGATAACAAGGCCGCGGCTGAACGGCCGGCCCCCAGCGGGGAGCAAGGGCCGGCTGAAACGCCGCCGCCCTCGGCCTGCCGGCGGGCGCTGACCGATGCGATCGCCGTCGCTCCCAGCATTGCCGACATCCACGGCCCCGGCGGTTGCGGCGGCGAGGACCTGGTCCGGCTCGAGGCCGTGGTGCTGCCGGACCAGCGGCAGGTTGCGCTCCGACCCGCAGCGATCCTCCGTTGCACCATGGCCTCGGCGATCGCAGACTGGATTCGCAGCGACATCGCGCCGCTGACGGCGGGCCTCGGCAGCGTCGTCAGCGATCTCGACAATTTCGACTCGTTCGAATGCCGTGGCCGCAACCGCGTCGTCGGTGCCAAACTGTCCGAGCATGGCCGCGCCAACGCGCTCGATGTGCGGGCGCTGGGACTTGCCAACGGCCGGTCGATCGCGTTGACCGACCGCACCGTGCCGCGCGACTTGCGCGAAAGCGTGCTGCATTCGGCGTGCGCGCGATTTTCAACCGTGCTGGGGCCGGGCTCCGACGGCTATCATGAGGACCACATCCATCTCGATCTGATGGAGCGGCGCAACAACTACAAAATCTGCGAATGGGATGTATGGGATCCGTTGCCGCAGATCGCGCCGCTGCTGCCGGCCGCGCGGCCCGACCAGGCGCCGCCGGGCAAGGCAGGGAAATCGGACGCCGTCCAACCCGGTGCGGCCGAGCCGGACCCGGGCGCTCCCCGAAAATAAAAAGCGCCGGCGAACCGGCGCTTCTGGATGCTGTCGTCGCGCGCCGTGCGCCGATGCCATCGGCTATTGCACGAATGGCCCGGGACTGCCGCCGCCTTGCAGCGCCATCTGCGAGTTATACGGCGAGTCACCATGATGGGGTTCCAGCACCACGACAATGGTGCCCAGCTTCACCCGGTTGTAGAGATCGATGACATCCTCGTTGGTCATCCGGATGCAACCGGAAGAGATTGACGCGCCGATATATTCCGGCTGGTTGGTGCCGTGAATCCGGAACAAGGTGTCCTTGCCGCCCGAATAGAGATAGAGCGCGCGCGAACCCATCGGGTTGTCCGGCCCCGGCGCCACGAAGGTGGGAACGCCAAGCCGTTCGATCTCGCCCTTGGTCGGATGCCAGGGCGGCCACTCGGTCATGCTGCCGACCTTGGCAATGCCGGACCACGCCATCGCTTCCTCGCCGACCGTGATGCCGTAGCGGATCGCCTTGCCGTTATCGAGCACGTAATAGAGATAGTGATTGTCGGAATCGACCACGATGGTGCCGGGCGCTTCCTTGCGATGGTAGTCGACGATCGCGCGGCGGAACGGCACCGGAATCGGCACGTTGGTGTAGCGAATCTTGGCCAGCAATTCCTTGTCGCGCGGCTTGAAACTGGCCTGGTTGGTCGCCTCATAGGTTGTGGCCTCCATGCAGCCAGACAGCATCAGGCCAGCAGCAGCCAACAGTCCCAACTTCACTTTGAGCGACGACATTGCGGTCTTCCAATCGAAAGTCTTCAGCGCGGACGGCGCCAATATAGCGCCCCAACCGCCATGATTCCGTTGGGCGCATTATCGTCGGAATCGACCGCAATTCCAGCGCTTAGATGCTGCTGCCGCGCTGCGGGATGCGGCCTGTGACTTTTTTGCCGCAAGGCTTGCGGCTTTCGACTGGTTTTTGGGCATTCGCGCCGCATTGCCGGGCCGAGGTCATGCCATCGCCATCCCAATGCCACAAACCAAAGCCGCTGATCATCCGTCGGTCATCAAGTGCTTGCCAAAATCGCGCTAAGTCCTGTTGGGTAGGCCGTCGGCACTGGCCCGGAGTTCCCAATGCTTTCGGTGTTCGTTCCCTCAGAATCATCGCTGAAGAAAGTCGCCGCTCCCGATCTCGCCGCGCTGCCGGAGAGCGCGGTGTGGGTCGACCTGATGAAGCCGACCGCCGACGAAGATCAAGCCGTGGAGCGTCTCGCCGGGATTGCGGTGCCGACCCGGGAGGACATGCAGGAGATCGAGATTTCCAGCCGGCTCTATATCGAGAACGGCGCGCGCTACATGACGGCGACGCTGATGTGCTCGTCCGACACCGAGAATCCGCGCACCACCGCGGTGACCTTCATCCTCGCAAGCCATCGCCTGGTCACGGTGCGCTATGATGCACCGAAACCGTTCATGCTGGTGGAGAACAAGCTGGCGCGCGGCTGCGCAGCCGGCATCACCGGCGAGATGGTGCTGATGGAATTGCTGGATGCGGTGATCGACCGCAATGCCGATATTCTGGAACGCGCCGGCAGCGACATGGACAATATCAGCCACGACATTTTCGAACCCGAGGGAGCAGCGCGCACCGGTCAGGGCAGGCGGTATTCCGACATCCTGATCGCGATCGGCCGCAAGGGCGACCTGACCTCCAAGGTGCGCGAGAGTTCTGGTCTCGATCGGACGGGTGGTGACATTCGTCGCGGCCGCGGTCGATGGCGTCAAATGGTCCAAGGACATGCGCGAGCAGCTCAAGACCATGCAGCGCGACGTCACGTCGCTGACCGACCACGCCTCCTACCTCTCCAACAAGATCACCTTCGTGCTGGATGCGATGCTCGGCGTCGTCAATCTCGAGCAGAACAACATCATCAAGCTGTTTTCGGTGATGGCGGTGGTGTTGATGCCGCCGACCCTGATCGCCTCGGTCTATGGCATGAACTTCAAGATCATGCCCGAGCTGGAATGGCAGCATGGCTACCCCATTGCGCTCGTCATGATGCTGCTCGCCGCGGTGCTGCCTTACGTGTTTTTCAAATGGAAGAAGTGGCTGTAGCGGCCGGGCGCAGCTCACGCCGACCCGATTGCACGCCGGCGCGTGGGACAAAGAGCCGCCTCAATTTCTCCGGTAAAATTTGAGCGTTGCGCTGAACGTTTGAGCGAAACTTGTCTGCGATAACGCTGGCTCACGCCGCGAGGACAGCAATGGTTGAGAAAGTCATAACGCTCGGACGTAACGTCGTCGATTTCGCGTGCTATCAAGCCGGCCGCCAAGCTGCCGGCAAGGCGCCGGCAATGCCGGCGCGGTGCTGCCGGCATTGCGGCGCGGCGCTGTTGGAAGGCGAGAACGAAGACGATTGTTCCAGTGCGTTCAACATTGGCGCGTTGCGTCAATCCCGGGCGGATTGATGGGCTCCGAGCAAGAACCTCTTCTGCGTCGATTCCGGGGCGGCGCACGGCGCCGAGCCCGAAATCCATAACCACGGAATTCGCGTGGGGCGACGTGTCGCATCATTTTCAAAAACCACAGGGGCGGTATGGATCCGGGCCTGCGCTTGCGGCGCATCCCGGAATGACATGCTAGACGTGCTGGCCGCCATTGATGTGGATCTCGGCGCCGTTGACGTAGGAACTTGTCTCCGTGCACAGCACATAGATGATCTTCGCCACCTCATCCGGCGTCCCCAGCCGGTGCAGCGGGATCTGCTGCTCCACGATCTTCTCGGTGCCCGGCGACAATATCGCGGTGTCGATCTCGCCCGGCGCGATCGAGTTGACGCGAACGCCGATGCGGCCGAAATCCGACGCCATCTCGCGGGTCAAGGAAGCCAGCGCCGCCTTCGAGGTCGCATAGGCCGCGCCCGCAAACGGATGCACGCGCGAGCCGGCGATCGAGGTGACGTTGACCACCGAGCCCTTCGCGGCCTTCAATTCCTCGATCAATCCGCGCGCCATCATGATCGGCGCAAAGAAGTTGACCCGGAAGACGTGGCTCCAGGTGTCGATGTCGGTATCGATCGAGCCGAGCCGTTTGCCGCCCTCGGCCTTGGGCGAGATCGCGGCGTTGTTGACCAGCGCGTGCAGCTCGCCGCCTTCCAGCCGGTCGCGGATTTCGGAAATCGCCCGCGAGGTGTCGGCGTGATCGGCGAGGTCGACCTGGATGTGGTCCTCGGGCCCGGCGCCCCACGGGCACTCCTCCGGGAATGGATGCCGCGAGCAGGTGATGACACGCCATCCCGCGCTGGAAAAGCGGATCACGGTAGCATGGCCGATGCCGCGGCTGGCTCCGGTCAGAAGCAGCGTGCGCCGCGGACCATGATTGGATGAGGAAGGCATAAGCGGTTCTCTCGTCTTTGGTCAGGCCCGGCGCGATGGCGGGCGTCCGCGTCTTGGTTTGAGGTTGCAGAAAAAATCGGTGGCCGGAACGTGCCCGGCCATCGGTCTGAACTTCAGGGATAGAGCCTCGCTTTGGACCATGGTTGACCGGGTGCGGCGCGGCTGAATTCGACGCGGTCGTGCAGGCGGAACGGGCGGTCGTGCCAGAATTCGAACCGCAGCGGCGCGATGCGCCAGCCGCTCCAGCCGGGCGGCCGGGGGACCTCGCCGATAATGTGCCTGGCGGCAATTTTGGCGACCGCCTGCTCGAAGGCGAATCGGCTTTCCAGCGGCTGCGACTGCTTGCTGGCCCAGGCGCCGATCTGGGCCTGCTTGGGCCGGGTCGCGAAATAGGCGTCGGCTTCCGCTTCGGTGACCGGCGACACGCCGCCGCGGATGCGGACCTGGCGCCGCAGCGATTTCCAGTGGAATAGTAAAGCCGCCTTGGGGTTTGCGGCGAGTTCGCGGCCCTTTTGGCTCGCGATATGGCTGTAGAACACGAAACCCTCGGCGTCGTAGCCCTTCATCAGCACCATCCGCACGTCGGGCAGGCCGTCGGCATCGACGGTGGCGAGCGACATCGCATTGGGATCGTTGGGTTCGGCCTTGACCGCTTCGGCGAACCAGTCGGCAAACAGCGCGTACGGCTCCTCGGCCGCGGTGAAATCACCGGATGTTAACGGTGTCGGGTGTCTGATGGAGGTCGTGTCCGTCATATCGGAGATCCGAGTTGCCTTCGCCAACGGTTCAGGGCGCGCTGCCACCCCTATATAAGACATGGCGACGTGTTGGCCTATCGGCGATCAGGCCCGGTCGGACCGTGATTGCAATGATTCTCATTGCCGTGGCCTCGGGCGGTTGCGCGATGTCGCGGACCGACGGCGCCTTCGCCCGGATGGAAGGCCGCGGGGTCACGGGTTCGCTGCGGCCGTCGCTCGCCCGCGCGCCGGCCCCGACCGAGACCGATCTGGCGTTGGCCCGCACTGCCGCTTCCGACGTGCTGGCCAAGGGCGACAAGGATTCCAGCCAGTCCTGGGAAAATCCCGAGACCGGTGCGCGCGGTTCGGTGACGCCGCTGGCCGCCGCGTATGATGCGGATGGACGGACCTGCCGGGACTTCCTCGCAAGCTATGTCAACGGCGCGTCCGAGAACTGGATGCAGGGGGCGGCCTGTCAATCCGCCAGGGGCCGATGGGAAATCCACAGTATGAAGCCCTGGAAGCAAGGTTGATCCGATGAGGGCTCCCGTTGCAAAAATGCCACGAAGACACCAGATGAAGGCCGGAGGGGTGGCAGCCCACCCGAGTTTTGATTTCCCGAAGGAGACGTGACGGATGCGCGACCCCTATGAGGTCTTGGGGGTGCCGCGGGGCGCCAGCGCTGCGGCGATCAAGAGCGCCTATCGCAAGCTCGCCAAGAAACATCACCCCGACAGCAACAAGAACGACCCGAAGGCAGCGGCGCGGTTTTCCGAGTTGAATTCGGCCAATGAGATCATTGGCGACGAGGACAAGCGCAAGCAGTTCGATCGCGGCGAGATCGACGCCGATGGCAAGCCGCGCTTCCAGGGCTTTCCGGGTGGAGGCTTTCCGGGCGGCGACCCGCGCGCCCGTCGGGCCTCTCCAGGCGGCGGCTTCGAAACCCACTCGTTCCGCACCGGCGGCGCTGGCGGCGGCGGCTTCGAGGACATCCTCAACAGCATGTTCAGCGGCGTCGGCCGTGGCGGCGCCCGGCCGGGTGCCGGCACCACCTTCGAGTTCGATCCGGGCGGCATTGCGCTCGATCTCGATCTCAATGTGGCGATGACGGTCTCGCTGGAAGAAGCGGTCAATGGCGTCGAGAAGCGCGTCCGGCTGCCGACCGGCAAGGAGCTCAATGTCAAGATTCCGGCCGGTGTCAGCGCCGGCCAGCAGATCCGGCTGAAGGGGCAGGGCGAGACCACGCCCGGCCACCCGCCCGGCGACCTCCTGATCACCGTCGGCATCGCGCCGCACGCGTTCTTCAAGGTCGACGGCAGCGATCTGCGCGTTGATCTGCCGATTACGCTCTACGAGGCCGTGCTGGGCGGCAAGGTCCGGGTTCCGACGCTGGGCAACGCGGTCGAATTGTCGATCCCGAAGAACACGTCGAGCGGCCGCACCTTCCGCCTCAAAGGCAAGGGACTGCCGAAAGCGGGCGGGACGGCTGGCGACCTGTTCGTCACTACCCGTATCATGTTACCGGACGGGAACCAGAGCGACCTCGAGGCGTTGATGCAAAAGTGGCGCGACGGACACCCTTACAATCCGCGCAGCGATTTCGGCTGATCGCTTCACGCCGCCCGAAAAAAGGTGCGGCCTCGAAAGGGGGACCAGCGCGGTACTAAACCCCGATCGAGGCCGCTTGCGTCGATCGGCGGATCGAACGCTTCACATTCTCGCGATAACATCCGGTGCGATATTTAGACGCGCCGATGTTCCAATTCCAGATTTTCAATGTCGGAATTGGGACATTCGCCATGACCTTGTTTAACCGCCGCTTTTTTCGGTCTGCTCATAAACCATTTGTGCAACCTGCGTCAGCCTTTCGCGGTCGCTGCCGCCGCTCACCACATAGCCGACGCCGCGGTCCGCCCAGAACAGCGCCCCGTCACCGTCCTGTCGGGCATAGCGCATCTGGGTCGTCTCGGTGGCGGCCCGGGCGGTGTAGACCGTAAAGCGCTCTCCCGATGCGCTCTCATACATCAGGAACGAGGCCGGTCCGGTCGGACCGGGCAACAGCCGTCCTCCCACCAGCTTCAGCCCTGTCGCGCCCAATTCCGGCGCCCGGACATCCCAACCGCAACGCTTGGTCAGCCATTGCTGCAGATGGGCGCGCTCGCTTCCCGGCACCTCGACGGGGTGACGCACCTCGACCACATAGAGCCGGTGCGCATCCAACGCATCCAGCGTGAAATTCTGGAATACCGAGGGCGCAGCGAGCGCGCCGCGGGCCACCCAGCCGACGCCGCCGCCGCCGACGAACGCCACCAGCGTCGCGGCCACCGCGCCGTAGATCCATTTGCGCGGCTGCCGCACCAGCCGTTCGATCTCCAGCCGCTTCGGCACCGCCTCGTCGGCCACGGAATCGTAGCGCGCATGCAGCGCTTCCGCCATCGCCCGCCACGATTGCACCCGCTCGGCATCCGCCGGGATGCGCGGCGAGCCATGCTTCGACATCGCCGCGACGCTCCGGCGGCAGCTCGCTGTCGACGTAGGCGTGCAATTCGTCTTCGGTGACAGGAATTTTCCGGTCGGTCATTGTCGTTGTCCAGTCTCGATCGAAAATCGTCCAGCCGACGGCGGCGATCGGCCGGTCGCGCCCGGCGAGCGATAAAAGGTCACCGCCCCCCGAACCCGCCCATCGCTTCGCTCGCGTGCACCGTCCATCACATCCATGTTCGTCACGTCCCTATGCATTTTGCCTGCCATCATTTCACCCGACGCAGCGCCGGGCGTTCGCCCTCGATTACGGCCTTCACATGGGCGCGGGCGCGGGCGAGGCGGGACATCACGGTGCCGATCGGCACGCCCTGAATGTCGGCGACCTCGCGGTAGCTCAATCCTTCCAGCATCACCAGCAGCAACACCGCGCGCTGCTCCTCGACCAGCGTCGCCAGCGCGCGGGCGATGTCGCGGCCTTCCGCTTCGGTCCCGCTGGCGTCGGCATTGTTGTCGAGCAGCGGCATGAATTGCGGCCGACGTGCGAGCGAGCGCCGGCGATTCTTGTTGAGGTTGGTCAGGATGGTGTAGAGCCAGCTCCTGACGTCACCGCCGAGAAACAGCCGTTCCGACCGCAGCGCCCGTACCAGCGTGTCCTGCACCAGATCGTCGGCGACATCGGCATCGCGCGCCAGCGCACGCGCGTAGCGGCGCAGCGCCGGAATCATGGCTTCGACACTCTCACGAAACGCGGTCATTGAAGCTCGATCCCAGGGTTTGCCGGCCAGCCTTCAATCGTACCAGCGCTTTCGGACGTCTCGCACAACATAACCCCGAAAATGCACGGCTATTCCGGCTGCTCGGGGGCGCGACGGAACGGGCGGGATCGGGGTGGATTGGGGCTGTACCGGCTGGGACGGCTGGTGTACCTCCAACACCGGATCAAGCTCGATGGGAAGCCGAATGTCGCACAGTTCAGGGTTGATGCAGGGCAAGCGCGGCGTGATCCTGGGCGTCGCCAACAACCGCTCGATCGCCTGGGGCATCGCCAAGGCGTGCCATGCCGCCGGCGCCGAGATCGCGCTCACCTGGCAGGGCGATGCCCTGAAGAAGCGGGTAGAGCCGCTGGCGGCGGAGCTTGGCGCCGTCCTGCTCGGCCATTGCGACGTCACCGATTTCTCCACTATCGATGCGGTGTTCGCGGTGCTGAAGCAGAAGTGGGGCAAGATCGACTTTGTGGTCCACGCGATCGCGTTCTCCGACAAGGACCAGCTTGACGGTCGCTATCTCGAAACCACCGCCGAGAATTTTTCCAAGAGCCTGCTGATCAGTTGCTACTCGCTGACCGCGATTGCGCAGCGCGCCGAGACACCTTCTGACCGGCGGCGGCTCGATCCTGACCCTGACCTATTACGGCGCCGAGAAATGGATGCCGCATTACAACGTGATGGGGGTCGCCAAGGCGGCGCTGGAGGCAAGCGTTCGCTATCTCGCCGCCGATCTCGGCGAGAAGAACATCCGCGTCAACGCCATTTCGGCGGGACCGATCAAGACGCTGGCCTTTGCCGGCATTGCCAACTCCCGCTTTCTCCTGAAATGGAACGAGGTCAACGCGCCGATGCGCCGCAACGTGACCATCGAGGAAGTCGGCGACAGCGCGCTCTATCTGCTCTCGGACCTGTCGCGCGGCGTCACCGGCGAGGTGCATCATGTCGATTCCGGCTATCACGTGCGTCGGCATGAAGCGCCCGGATGCGCCGGATATTTCGTTCGGCAGCGCATCGAAGGAATAGACCCCGGCTTCGATGGCTTCGCGAACGATCTACTATATCCGTCACGGCGAGACGGCGTGGAACGCGGCAGGTCGCTTCCAGGGCACCCGCGATATCCCGCTCAACGCGCTCGGCCGCAGCCAGGCGGTCGCCGCCGGCGAAATCCTGGCCGGCCTGTTGGCACGCGATGGCCACGCCGCCGCTGCCTTGCCCTATGTCGCAAGCCCGCTCGGCCGGGCGCGGCTGACCATGGAGCTGGTGCGCGACGTGCTGAAGCTGCCGGCGGCCGGCTACCATGTCGACGATCGGTTGCGGGAAATCGCCTACGGCCATTGGGAAGGGCTGACGCTGCCGGAAATGCAGCTCCATGACGCCGCCACCTTCGCCTCGCGCAACCTCGACAAATGGGGCATCGCCGCGCCGGCGGGCGAGAGCTATGCCAGCGTCACGCTGCGGATGCGGGAATGGTTCGATTCGCTGCTGGCCGACACCGTGACCGTCGCCCATGGCGGCACCATGCGTGCGCTGATGGTAGCGCTCGGCCTGGCGAGCCCGCTCGAGGCCGCCGAGACCCCGATCGGGCAGGGTGTGGTCTACGTGTTCAAGGACGGCGGAATGACGAAATATAGTTACAGAACGCGTCTGCCCATTTGACCCGGGCTCCACGTCTTTTTGACGTGTCCGCTGACGTTATGCCGGGACAACGGCCATGACGATGGAGCGCATTTGACGTCTCAACGATGCGCGTTCGCGGACTTGATCGCAGCCCATGTCCTTCAACACCTTCGGCCACATGTTTCGGGTCACGACCTTCGGCGAAAGCCACGGGATCGCGATCGGCTGCGTGGTCGATGGCTGCCCGCCGCTGCTGCCGCTGACCAATGAAGACATCCAGCACGATCTCGATCGCCGCCGGCCCGGACAATCGCGCTTCACCACCCAGCGCCAGGAGCCCGACCTGGTGAAGATCCTGTCCGGGGTGATGGCGCACCCGGACACCGGCGCGCAGGTGACGACGGGGACGCCGATCGCGCTTCTGATCGAGAACACCGATCAGCGCTCCAAGGATTATTCCGACATCAAGGACAAGTTTCGTCCGGGCCATGCCGATTTCACCTATCAGGCCAAATACGGCCTGCGCGATTATCGCGGCGGCGGCCGCTCCTCGGCGCGCGAGACCGCGACGCGGGTCGCCGCCGGCGCCATCGCCCGCAAGATCGTGCCCGGCATGACCGTGCGCGGGGCGCTGGTGCAGATGGGGCCGCACCGGATCGATCGCGACAAATGGGACTGGGACGAGATCGCCCGCAACCCGTTTTTCTGTCCCGACAAGGACAAGGCCGCGTTCTTCGAGAGCTATCTCGACGGCATCCGCAAGCAGGGATCCTCGATCGGCGCCGTGCTCGAGATCGTCGCCGAAGGCGTGCCGGCAGGATTGGGCGCGCCGATCTACGCCAAGCTCGATGCCGAACTCGCCGCGGCGCTGATGAGCATCAACGCGGTCAAGGGCGTCGAAATCGGCGCCGGGTTCGGCGCGGCCGAATTGTCAGGCGAGGAGAACGCCGACGAGATGCGGACCGGCAATCAAGGCGTCCGCTTCCTGTCCAACCAGGCCGGCGGCGTCCTCGGCGGCATCTCCACCGGACAGCCGGTGGTGGCGCGCTTTGCGGTGAAACCGACCTCCTCGATCCTGTCGCCGCGCCAAACCGTGGACCGCGCCGGCGCCGACACCGACATCATGACCAAAGGCCGTCACGACCCCTGTGTCGGCATCCGCGCCGTGCCGGTCGGCGAAGCCATGATGGCGTGTGTGCTGGCCGATCATTTTCTGCGCCATCGCGGCCAGGTCGGGCGCGCCTAGCCGCAGCTCGCCCGCGCGGGGACGGGCGAACTGCCCAACCAGGGCCTCGCGCGAGCCACCTGACGACGTGAACCTGATGCGGCGCTACCTTGGGCTCACCACGTTTCTGCGAATGAGGTCCGATAGTTGGGCCAAAAGCCCGCGCAGCCGGGCATTTTCCTCAAGCAGCAAATGAATGTCGTCGGCACGCTCTTCACCCCAAAGCGCCGCTTCGTCGCCCCGCAGGGCATCTTCGTCGAATAGCGCAAGCGTGTCGTCGCCAGGATCGTCAGCCCATAATGTGGGTTCGCTGACACCGGCCTGCCTGTGATGCGGCGAATGATTGATTCCCATGACAATACTCCAATGCAACGGTCGAACGCGCCCCCGCCATGTCCCGAATCCAGATTGAATTAAGTCGGCGGGCAAATTTGAGACCGAAATTGGCAAGGCATTGCGACGCGCCGCATTGATGCCGCGATGGCGCCGGAAATTTTGCGCCGGGCCGCAGCAGGCCATCCCCGTCATCCCGGACCCGCCCGCGGGCGCGGGCCGGGACATCCTCATAGCCGTCATCCTCATAGCTGTCATTCCGGGGCGATGCGAAAGCATCGAACCCGGAATCTCGAGATTCCGGGTTCGCGCTGACGCGCGCCCCGGAATGACGGAGGGCGGCATCCCGGAATGGCGTGGAGGCGCGATGCCGCCATGCGGTCTAGCCGATCTGGTATTGTTGCGGATTGAAGGTCGATGTCATTTTCCAGTATTCCACCAGCCGCCACGGCGTGATCGCGAACACGCGGCCTTGCGGATTTCGGTACCAGTTGGTCATGCCCTTGTGGGTCCACACCATGCGCGCGTGCATGGCGTCGACCTCGCGATTGTAGCTCTCGTAAACCTCCGGCCGGCATTCGATCGAACGGTGCCCGCCTTCGACCAGCTCGCGGATCGCCAGCATCATGTGGCGCACGCCGCACTCGGTCATGAAGATCTGGTTGCCGCCATGGGCGAGGCCGGTGTTGGGACCGGTCAGCATGAAGAAGTTCGGAAAGCCGGGCACCGTGAGGCCGAGATAGGCCCTGGCATCGTCGACGCCCCAGAACTCATGCAGGTTACGCCCGTTCCGGCCGATGATGGTCATCGGGTGCAGCATCTTGCTCACCTTGAATCCGGTGGCGAGCACCAGTGCGTCCGCCGGCCGGACCGCGCCATCCTTGGTCCGCACGCCCTCGGGGACGATGCGATCGATCGGGTCGGTGACGAGGTCGACATTGCGACGCTTGAGCATCCTGAACCAGTGATTGTCGATCAGGATGCGCTTGCCATAGGCCGGATAGTCCGGAATGACCTTTTCCAGCAGGTCGGGACGATCGGCGAGTTCGCTGCGCATATGCCGCTCCATGAAGCGCCGGTGCTTCTCGTTGAGCGCGTTGAGCGATCGTTCTGGATGCGGCCAGTCCGGATCGACCTGCAGCGCGGCATGCAGCCCGTCGGCAAAGCCCCAGAACAACTGGAACCGGTACCAGCGCAGATAAAACGGGATGTTGGCGAGCGCCCATTTTTTTCCTTCGCTGACACCCTCATGATAGTTCGGATTGGGTACCACCCAGTGCGGCGAGCGCTGGAAGATCATCAGCCGTTCGACCTCCGGCGCGATGCTCGGGCCGACCTGATGGCCGGAGGCGCCGGTGCCGATCATCGCCACGCGCTTGCCGCGCCAGTCGAAATGGCGGTCCCATTGCGCGGTGTGAAAGGCGGGCCCGGCGAACGATTCGAGGCCGGCGATATCCGGCAGTTTCGGCCGGTTGAGCACGCCGACCGCGGAAACCAGCACGCGGGCGGTGAGCGCGAGCCGCGCGCCGTCGGCGTCGTGCGCGCTGATCCGCCAGCTCGCGCTGGGCTCGTCATAGCGCGCGTCGCCCACTTCGACACCGAGCCGGATGTGCTTGCGCAGATCGTATTTGTCGGCGATCCGCTCGAAATAGCCCCACAGTTCGTCGCGCTTGGCAAAGAAATGCGACCAGTGATGATTGGGCTCGAACGCGTAGGAGTAGAAATGGTTCGGCGTATCGACGCCGCATCCCGGATAGATGTTTTCATACCAGGTGCCGCCGACGGCGTCGTTCTTTTCGAGGATGACAAAGGGGATGCCGGCCTCCCGCAGTTGGATGCCGGCATAGAGTCCCGACATGCCGGCCCCGATGATGACGACCTCGGTGTTGTCGCGCGCGGCAGCGTCCGGCGGCGCTCGCCATTGCAGGCTGCGCGCCTGCAGGCTGTCGCCGGTGAGGTCCTCGCGCATCATCGCGATATAGTCGTCGGGCACCGGCTCGCCGGTCGCCGACCGCCATCATCTCGCGCAACAGCGAGATCATCCAGCGGCCGGTGCAGGGCTTCGCTCCGCGGCCGTTCCGGCCAGCACCTCGGCGAGCCGGTCGCGCACCGCGGCCCGCAACGGCTCCGGCATGAATTCCTGGTAGTTCATCGGACCGCGAATGAAGGGCTTCGCCGCCTCGAGCCAGTGTCGTTCGCCGGTGAGCTGCACCAGCACCAGCAGCAGCGTCGCCGGGTCGGCCGTTTGCAGCGCCCGCCGCCGTTCGGCGGCCTGGTCCGGCGTCTCCGCTCCCGCATTCAGCATTTTTTCGCGCCCGCTGGTTGTCCGCGGCCGACTTTGCCCCGACAAGGCCGAAACGCAAGCCGTTTGTACCGGCTTGACGTTTCAAAGCGTTGCCCTGCAAATGCTGGCGTCATGAACCCTTCCGATCTGCAAAAGCTGACAGACTGGCTGATCGACGGCGCGAGGTCCGCGACCAGCCCGACCCGGATGATGTCGGAGACCTGCGAACGCCTGGTGCAGGCCGGCTTGCCGCTCTGGCGGGTCGGCGTCTTCATTCGCATGCTGCATCCCGACGTGTTCGGCCGCGGCTTCTTCTGGCGACCGGGAACCGACGTGGTGGTGACGGCTGCGGATTTTGACATCCTGGATTCTGCCGGAATTCAGAAACAGCCCGCTCGCGATCATGTACGAAACGGCGCAGGAGGTGAGATTTCGCCTCGACGATCCCGCCAGCAGAGGTTTTCCGTTTTTCGACGACATGCGCGCCGAGGGGGTTACCGACTATATCGCGCTGCCGCTGCGGTTTGCCGACGAGATCCATGCCTCGAGCTGGAGCACCACCCAACCCGGCGGCTTCAGCGACCGGCAACTGGATACGCTGCGATCGCTGGTGCCGCCGTTGGCGCGGGTGATCGAGATCACGACCTTGAGCCGGAAGGCCGCGACCCTGCTCGATACCTATGTCGGCAACCGCGCCGGTGAGCGGATTCTCGGCGGCCAGATCCGACGCGGCCACACCGAGACGATGCGTGCGGTGATCTGGCTGTCGGACCTGCGCGGTTTCACCGCGCTGTCCGATCGACTGGCGCCGGAAATCGTGGTGGAGATTCTCAATCGCTACTTCGATTGTCAGGTGCCGGCGATCCGCAAGCAGGGCGGCGAGATCCTGAAGTTCATGGGCGACGGGCTGCTCGCGGTATTTCCGGTCGCGGAGGATGAAAGCAATATCGCCGAGGTTTGCGGGCGGGTGCTGCAGGCGGCGCGGGAATCCCGCGCCAGCGTCGAAGAGATGCGCTACGGCAATGGCGACGCCGCCGAGCGGTTCCGCTTCGGGGTCGCATTGCATGTCGGCCGGATTCTGTTCGGCAATATCGGCGGCGGCAACCGGCTCGACTTCACCTGTATCGGCCCGGCCGTCAATCTTGCCGCGCGGCTGGAAAAGATCGCCGGCCGCCTCAACCGCATCGTCGTTGCCTCGGAGCAGTTTGCCGGGATCTGCGACAGCGGCTGGACCGATCTCGGCGAGTTTCCGATCGCGGGCTTTGCCAGAGCCGAGCGGGTCTACGGCCTGGCCGACGAAACCGCGGCGGGGTGAAGTGCTACTCCTCCGGCTCGGTGGTGAACAACAGCGGATAACCCTTGGCCCGGCCGGCGTCGGTGGCGCGCGTTGCCTTGGTCTCCGCAACGTCCTTGGTAAAGACCGCGACCACGCAGACGCCGCGGCGGTGCGCGGTGATCATCACCTTGTGGGCCTGATCCTCGGTCATGCGGAACTCGGCCTTCAGAACCGTGACGACGAATTCACGCGGCGTGTAATCGTCGTTGACAAGGATGACCTTGTGCAGACGCGGCCGTTCGGTCTTTGTCCGCACCTTGGTGCGCGGTTTGGTGACGGTGTCGATCATTCCGGCGGCACCTCCTGCGGCTTGCCTGGGTTTTCTCGGTTGCGTCGCGCAGAATATCGTCTCGCAGCCCGCCGTGGAACCGGCTGTTTTGCGATGGCTTGGTTGCGGCCTCGGCGCTGCGCCACGATTTCCGCCAGATCATGGCAGCCAACTAACTTGAATGTGAAGCGCGGCCGATCTTGCCGCTTTTCGCCGCGGGTTTTGCGTGTCACGATCCCAACGACGCGGGAGGGCAGCAATGCGCTGGTGTGTCTCGATCGGAGCGGTGCTGGTCGCCGGAGCGATTGCCGGAGGCGATGTTGCCGGCATGGCTGCTCCCGGCCCCGGCAAACGTTCGGCGGCGGCCGAGGACAAGCCGTCGGTCGATGTCGAGCTGATTCTCGCCGTCGACGTCTCCTATTCGATGGACCTCGACGAACTCGCCGTCCAGCGCGAGGGTTATGCGCAGGCCATCAACTCGAAGGAATTCCTGCAGGCGCTGAAAACCGGCCCGACCGGCAAAATTGCGGTGACCTATTTCGAATGGGCGGCATCGAACGACCAGAAGATCATCATTCCCTGGCGGGTGATCGATGGTCCGGAAACGGCGGACGCGGTCTCCCACGAAATCATGAAGACCCCGATCCGCCGGGCGTCGCGCACCTCGATCTCCGGGGCGATCAATTTCGCGGTGCCGCTATTCGACGAGAATCCGAACCACGGGCTGCGACGGGTCATCGACGTCTCCGGAGATGGCGCCAACAACAACGGCGCGCCGGTCACCGGCGCGCGAGACGCGGCGCTCGCCAAGGGCATCGTCATCAACGGGCTGCCGATCATGGTGAAGGAGCCGTCCTATTCGACGATGGACATCGACAACCTCGATTTCTACTACGAGGACTGCGTCATCGGCGGACCGGGTTCCTTCGTGGTGTCGATCAAGGATCGCGAAAAGTTCAAGGAGGCGATCCGGAGCAAGCTGCTGCTCGAAGTCGCAAGCCGGCCGCCCGCGCGCCCGGTGGTGCCGGTGGTGCCGGTGGCTGCGAAGGAGCCGCGCGTCTCCTGCCTGATCGGCGAGAAGATCTGGCAGGACAGGTGGGGACGATAGGCTCAGCGTTTGAACCGCGCCACCAGTTCGACGTGGGGGGTGTGACGGAACTGGTCGATCGGCGTGACACCCTCGATCCGATAGCCGCCATCGATCAGGATGCGGGCGTCGCGCGCGAAGGTCGCGACATTGCACGACACCGCGACCACTGCCGGAATCCGGCTCGCCGCAAGCTGCTGGACCTGCGCCAGCGCGCCCTGCCGCGGCGGATCGAAAACCACCGTATCGTAGTCGCGCAGCTCCTGCGGCAGCAGCGGACGCCGGAACAGGTCGCGTGCCTCGGCCCTGACCGGCTTCAGCCCGGAAGCAGCCGACGCCGCCTTCTGCAGCGCCATCACCGCGCCGGTATCGCTGTCGAACGCCGAAATCCGCGCCTTCGCCGCCAGCCGCAGCGCGAACGGTCCGACCCCGCAAAACAGGTCGGCGATGTGCCTGGCGCGCTGGCAATGGACGGCCACCCGCAGCGCCAGCGCCTCCTCACCGGCGGCGGTGGCCTGCAGGAACGAGCCCGGCGGCAAGGCCAGTTGTGCCGTGCCGATCGCGATCATGGGCGGCGTCCGCATCAGCACCAGTTCGCCGTGCCGGGTCAGCCGCGCCAGCCGATGTTGCTCGGCAACACGCGACAGGATCGCGATCATGGCCGCCGGCAGCGGCCCCGAGCCCCTGATATCGACGTCGAGCCCGTTGCTCACCGCCGTCATCTGGATATCCAGCGTGTTTGCCGGCAGGCTTGAGGATCTCGGCCAATGCTCGGCCGGCGTCGAGCGCGCCGTGCAGGGCCGGATCGAGAATCGGACAGTTGTCGATCGCGACGATGGCGTGGCTGCCGGCCGCGGCAAACCCGACGCGCCATTCGCCATCGCTGCCGCGACGGGCGTGGACGGTGATGCGCCGCCGGCCGGCGCCGTGCGCATCGACGAGAAGGTCGACCTCGCATTCGATGCCGGCATGTGCCAGCGTATCGACCACGATCTGGCGTTTCCAGGCGCGATAGGCCTCAGGCTGCCAATGCTGGATGGCGCAGCCGCCGCATCTGCCAAAGTATCGGCAGAACGGCGGAATCCGTTGCGGGCTGGCGCGATCGATGCGCAACAGGCGCCCGCGATCAGGGTGGCCGGCCACCGGCGCGATTTCGACGGCTTCGCCATCCAGCGTGTACGGCACGAATACGCTCTCGCCGTCAGCCAAGGCGACGCCGTCGCCGCGATGGCCGACATGATCGATGACCAGATGCCTCGTGCCGGCACTAGCCACGACGCGCGCCGATGAAGAATTCGATGTTGCCGTCGCCACCCGTGATCGGCGACGGAAATACCTTTATATCGCTGCACCCAAGCGAGGATGCGAATGCCGCGATGTCGTCGCAGGTGGCCTGGTGCACCGCGGCGTCGCGGACAATGCCGCGCTTGGCGTGTTTTCGCGGCGCCTCGAATTGCGGCTTGATCAGGGCCAGCAGATGCATCGGCGCCGCCGCCAGCGACAGCGCCACCGGCAGCACGGCCTTCAATGAAATGAAACTGACGTCGATGACGACGATGTCGGGCCGCTGCGGCAGCCGCTTGCCTTCGAGCTTGCGGATATCGGTCTGCTCCATCGACACCAGCTTGGAATGGCCGTGCAGCGAGGGATGCAACTGGTTACGCCCGACGTCGACCGCGAAGACCAGGCTGGCGCCGTTGGCGAGCAACACCTCGGTGAAGCCGCCGGTCGAGGCGCCGACGTCGAGGCAGACGTGATCCTCGATCTCCAGCGGATACCGCTCGAGCGCGCCCGCGAGCTTGACGCCGCCCCGCGAAACAAAGGGATGCGCCGGCTCGGCGCGCAGGACGGCGTCGGCGGCGATCCCCTCCGACGCCTTCAGCACCGGCTTGTCATTGGCGGTGACGCGGCCGGCTTCGATCGCGGCCCGGGCGCGCGCCCGGCTCTCGAACAAGCCGCGCTCGACCAGCAAGATGTCCGCGCGCTTGCGGAGAGAGGGCACGCGGGTCTCCCGTCTGGACAGCGTTCGATCCGGGCCATGAAGGTATCGTCCTGCCGCGCGGGCGGCAGGAGCCGGAAGCGGTCAGGCCAGCTTCACCGTCTCGGCCTTGAAATCCTTGCCGAGCGCTTCGAACACCTTGGCGACGATGCCCTTGGCGTCGAGGCCGGCGCGGGCGTACATCGCGTTCGGGGTATCGTGGTCAAGGAATACGTCGGGCAGCACCATCGCCCGCATCCGCAGCCCGCCGTCAAGCATGCCGTGCTCGGCCAGCGTCTGCATGACATGCGAGCCGAAGCCGCCAATCGCGCCTTCCTCGATGGTGAGAAGGACATCGTGCTCGCGCGCCAGTTTCAGCACCAGATCGACGTCGAGCGGCTTCATGAAGCGTGCATCGGCAATGGTGGTGGACAGCCCGTGCGCCGCCAATTCGTCGGCGGCCTTCTCGCATTCGCCAAGGCGGGTGCCGAACGACAGCAAGGCGATCTTGTTGCCCTGGCGGATGATGCGGCCCTTTCCGATCTCGAGCGCGACCCCGGCCTCGGGCATCTCGACGCCGCGGCCCTCGCCGCGCGGATAGCGGACCGCGCTCGGACGGTCGTTGATCGCGACCTGGGTCGCAACCATATGCACCAGTTCAGCCTCATCCGATGCAGCCATGATGACGAAATTGGGCAGGCAGCCGAGATAGGCGTTGTCGAATGAACCGGCGTGGGTCGCACCGTCGGCGCCGACAAGGCCGGCCCGATCGATGGCAAAGCGCACCGGCAGGCTCTGGATCGCGACGTCATGGACGATCTGGTCGTAGCCGCGCTGCAGGAACGTCGAATAGATCGCGCAGAACGGCTTGTAGCCTTCGGTCGCAAGGCCGGCGGCGAAAGTGATGGCATGCTGCTCGGCGATGCCGACATCGAAGGTGCGGTCCGGAAACGCCTTGTTGAAGATGTCAATGCCGGTGCCCGAGGGCATCGCAGCGGTAATGCCGACGATCTTTTCGTCCTTGGCGGCTTCCTTGACCAGGCTCTGGCCGAACACGTTCTGATAGGCGGGCGCGTTGGGCTTGGCCTTGGCCTGCGCGCCGGTCGCGACATCGAACTTGACCACGGCGTGATATTTGTCGGCCGAGGCTTCCGCGGGCGGATAGCCTTTGCCCTTCTGGGTGACGACATGGACCAGGATCGGGCCGGTCTCCATGTCGCGGACGTTCCTGAGCACCGGCAGCAAATGGTCGAGGTTGTGACCGTCGATCGGGCCGACATAGTAGAAGCCGAGTTCCTCGAACAGCGTGCCGCCGCCGACCATGAAGCCGCGGGAGTATTCCTCGGCGCGGTTGGCACGATCGGCAATCACCTTCGGCAAATGCTTGCCGAGCTGTTTGGCCGCCTCGCGGAGCGAACGGTAGGTCTTGCCAGAATACAGCCGCGACAGATAGGCCGACATCGCGCCGACCGGCGGCGCAATCGACATGTCATTGTCGTTCAGAATGACGATCAGCCGGGAGTTCATCGCGCCGGCATTGTTCATGGCCTCATAGGCCATGCCTGCGGACATCGCGCCGTCGCCGATCACCGAGATCACGTTGTTCTTGCCACCCGACAGGTCGCGCGCCACTGCCATTCCGAGCCCGGCCGAGATCGAGGTCGAGGAGTGGGCCGCGCCGAACGGATCGTAATCGCTCTCGGTTCGCTTGGTGAAGCCGGACAGCCCGCCGCCGGTGCGCAGGGTGCGGATCCGGTCGCGACGGCCGGTCAGGATCTTGTGCGGATAGGCCTGATGGCCGACGTCCCAGATCAGGCGGTCGCGCGGGGTGTCGAAGATGTAGTGGAGCGCCGTGGTCAGTTCCACCACGCCGAGGCCGGCGCCAAAATGGCCGCCGGTGACCGAGACGGCATCGATGGTTTCCTGGCGCAACTCGTCGGCGACCTGCCGGAGTTGCTCAACCTTGAGCCGGCGCAGATCGTCCGGGGTACGGATCGTGTCGAGAAGCGGCGTCTTACTAAATACGGTCACAGCGATGTTCCAATTTTGCCTGTCGGGACACATGGCCCGACGCGAGATGGGGTGCGCAATATCAGCGCGACGACGACCAGACGCCGGAGGCAATCTCGGCAGGCCGAAACATGATTGGGAAGCCTAGATGCGCTCCGGATCGTTCAATGTGATATATATCACTCTTAGCGGACTTACCCTTCTCAGTCATTTTTGTTAGCTTTTTTAATGGCTTACAGTCGCCTGAAAGTTGCGGCAAGGCCGCCTTCGCCAGCCCATAACCTTGGAAGCTTTACACTAAACCGTCACCCAAAGCCAACCCGCAGGGATTGGAACCTGCCATGACGGAAGCTGTGAAACCCGAAAACCCTAACCGCTTCGAGGGGGGATGGTTCCATTTCGCCTAAATCGGCGGCAGTCGGATCGCCGACGGCGCCGGGATGCCCTGGTCGCGAATCAGGCTGATGTCGCCGGGCGTGCCATCACTGAACGTCGAGCGGCTCGGTGCCGGTGACCTCGCCGTTGGCATCGGTGGTGATCTTGTCGACGCGCGCCTCTGCCTGCCGCAGCAACTCCTCGCAACGTCGTTTCAGCGTCTCGCCGCGTTCGTAAATGGCGACGGATTCCTCGAGCGGCACCTTGCCTTCCTCGAGCCGCTTGACGATCGATTCCAGTTCCTCGATCGCGCGCTCGAAGCTCAGCTTCTTGACGTCCACTTGGGTGTTTTCGGCCATATTGCTTTCCCGGATGCGCAGCTTCGCAACACCGACTCAAGGATAGTTTTGCGGACGTATTGTGGCGGGAATTCAGCCGCCCATCAATGCGGTGACATGGGCCGCGACCGACTCCCTCAGACCCTGCAGGTCATAGCCGCCCTCGAGCACCGAGACGATGCGGCCACCGCCGCTGGTGTCGGCGACATCCATCAGTTTGCGCGTGACCCAGCCGAAATCATCCGCCCTGAGATTGAGCGATGCCAGCGGATCGCGGTGGTGGGCGTCGAAGCCGGCAGAAATGACGATCAGTTCGGGGCTGAACTTCTGCAACTGCGGCAGGATGACGTTCTCGAACGCCGAACGGAATTTGGCGCTGCCGTCCTCGGGAGCCAGCGGCGCGTTGACGATGGTGTCGTGTTCGCCGCGCTCGCCGCGGGCGCCGGTGCCGGGAAACAGCGGCATCTGGTGCGTCGAGCAATACATCACGGTCGGGTCGGCCCAGAAGATGTCCTGACTGCCATTGCCATGATGAACATCGAAGTCGACCACGGCGGCGCGGCCGATGCCGTATTTGCGCTGGGCGTGACGCGCGGCAATCGCGGCATGATCGAAAAAACAGAAGCCCATCGGCTTGTTGGTTTCCGCGTGATGTCCCGGAGGACGCATCGCGACGAACGCATTGTGGTGGGTGCCGGCCATCACCGCATCGGTGGCGGCAACCGCGCCGCCGACACCCCGCATCACGGCTTGCCAGGTGCCGGGCGACATCGACGTATCGCCGTCGAGATAGATCAGGCCGCTCGACGGCGCGATATGTCGAAGTTCCTCGACATAATGCTCGTTATGGCAAAGCAGGACCTGGTCGAGCGAGCCTTCGGGCGCCGCCTCGCGCACCAGCCGGTCGAAGCTGGCTTCGCCGAGCACCTGCTCAACCGCGCGAATCCGGTCGGGTCGTTCCGGATGACCGGGCGGTGTCAGATGGTCGAGGCTTGCCGGATGGCTGAGAAGAAGCGTCATGCATGACCCTGGCGCAGCAATTGCGCTTGCGAGAAGGCATTAATCTAGAGAGTCCCCGACCGCTCGGAAAGAGCCGCGGCGCGTTATGCCCGCCGCAATTCAGTTGCTTCGCATGATGCGGCCGGCAGGTGCGGGGGCTACCGGGCTGTTGACCTCGAAGTAGCCGTACAGGGCGTCGACGTCATAGATGCCGAATTGTTGCGCCACGGCTTGCTTCAAGGCGGTGAAGCCGTCGCCGCCGGTCGACAGAAAGTCATTGACCGTCACCCGATAGCTCAGCGCGGGATCGACGGGGTGTCCGCAGCAGTTCGTCCTTGCCCTCGTCGAATTCGTGGTTGCCGACCGCGGATATCGCCAGTCCCATCATCGACAGCGATTCGATGGTGGGCTCGTCGTGGAACATCGCGGACGGAAGCGAGCTGGCGCCGATCAAATCTCCGGCGGCGACAAAGATCGAATTTTTGCGGCCCTCGCGAAGTTGCTTGACCAGCGTCGCCATGTGCTCGACCCCGCCGGCCGGAACCGCGATCTTCCTGGTGCTGTCGGCGGGATCGGCGATCCTGATCCCGCCGGGCGGCGGCTGAAGGTAGCCATGAAGATCGCTGATCGCGAGGATTCGCAGTTCAACCGGCGTAGTCTGCGCAGCAGCAGGGCAGGCCGCGCCAAGCGCCGCGGTCGCAATCGCGACAGCGAGGATCTGGCCAGGCGCACAACGATTTGACGAAACCTCGAGCTAGCCCTTCTTGCGCGCAAAGAACGCCTTGAACGCGGCTACCGCCTCCTTGGAGCGCATGCGTTCGCCGAACAAATGGCCTTCCTGATCGATCCGGCGGGTCAGATCCTCGGGCGGCAGCTTCAGAAGCTTGCGCGAGATCGCGACCGCTTCCGCCGGCAACGCGCAAATCTCGCGCGCCACCTTGCGGGCCTCGGCTTCGGTATGGCCCGGCGCTACCACGACATTGACGAAACCGGCGACGCGGGCATCTTCGGCACTGACCGTGCGGCCCATCACCAGCGCGGCAAACGCCCGCTGGTGTCCCATGGTGCGCGGCATCAGCAGGCTGGAGGCGCCTTCCGGGACAAGACCGAGATGGATGAACGGCGTGGAAAATGTCGCGGTGGTGCTGGCGAGCACATAATCGCAATGGAACAGCATGGTGGTGCCGATGCCGATCGCGACGCCGTCGACCGCGGCGATGATCGGCTTGACGTTATGGGCGAGCGAGTAAAGGAACTTGGTGGCGTTGGAGGCGCGGGGTGCGTCGGTGTCCGCAGTGCCGTCCTTGAGGAAATCCTCGAGGTCGTTGCCGGCGGTGAACACGCCGGAACCGCCGGTGACGATCATGCAGCGAATTGCCGGATTGTTCTGCGCGGTATCGATGGCATGGCTCATCGCGCGATACATGTCCTGGGTGATCGCGTTCTTCTTTTCGGGCCGCCGCAGCGTGATCACCCGGCTCGCGCCCTCGTCGGTGACTATCAGGTGCCCGGTCATGATATGGTCCTTGAACAAGCGGCAAAGGGTATGGCTGGCGAGTCTCTGATCATGCATCCTACATGATCCGCGACGCAGCCCAAATGCTCCCGCCGATTTTCCACGGGGAGTTGGCCTGGAAGGAAACCGATGCGATGCAGTTGACGGGCGTTCACCACTTGACCGCGATTTCGGCGAAACCCCGCGAAAATCTGGCGTTTTATACCGGCCTGCTCGGCATGCGGCTGGTCAAGAAGACCGTCAATCAGGACGACGTCAGCGCCTATCACTTGTTCTATGCGGACGGAAAGGCCAATCCCGGCACCGACCTGACCTTCTTCGATTTCCCGGCTGCACCGGAGCGGCGCGGCGGCAACAGCATTTCACGCACCGGATTGCGCGTTGCCGGCGAAAAAAGCCTGCGGTACTGGAGGGATCGCCTGAAAAAGGCGGGCGGCCACACCGGCGATATCACCGAGGTCGACGGCCGGCTGACGCTGCCGTTCGAGGATTCCGAGGCCCAGCGGCTGGTGCTGGTCGACGATGGCGGTGCCGGTCCCGCCTCGCCATGGGAGCGCAGCGCGGTGCCGGCCGAACACCAAATTCGCGGCCTCGGTCCGATCGTGCTGAACGTGCACGATCTCGCGCGCACCGAACGGGTCCTGACCGGTGTGATGAACATGCGCAGGGAGCGCCATTATGCCGCGCCGGACACGGCGGCCGCGGTCCATGTGTTTGGCATGGGCGAGGGCGGCCCGGCCGCCGAACTGCATGTGATCGAACAGAAGGATTTGCCGATCGCGCAGCAGGGTGCCGGCGGCGTGCATCATGTCGCGTTTCGCACGCCGGACGATCGGCAATACCACGCCTGGGCGCAGCGGCTGAACGAACTCGGCGTCCGCAACAGCGGCGAGATCGACCGGTTCTATTTTCGCAGCCTGTATTTTCGCGAGCCCAACGGTATCCTGTTCGAGATCGCCACCGACGGTCCGGGCTTTGCGACCGACGAGCCGATCGAAGCGCTCGGCGAAAGGCTGGCGCTGCCGCCGTTTCTGGAATCGCGCCGCGCCGCCATCGAGGCCGGGCTGAAGCCGCTCGGCTGAACTCGGCTGAGAAGCCTAACCCAGCAGGACCGCGTCGGCACCGTTCACGGCTTCGGCGCTGTCCATCACGGTGCGCTCCAGCGCGGCCGCCTGCACCGAGACGTTCTCGGCAAAGAACCGCGCCAGGGTAACGTAGCGCTGCGGATCGCCATTGCCTTCGCCGGCGTTGCGGGCCGCAAGCGCCTCGCCGGCCAGCATGCAGCCGCCGAGCGTCGATCCGAACAGCCGCAGATACGGGGTCGCGCCCGCCAGCGCGTCGTTCGGCGCCGAACCCATGCGTTCCAGCAGCCAGCGGCTGGTGCGGTCGAGCGAGCCGAGGGCGTCGCGCAGTTTGGCACCGGTGGTGCCGAAGGCGGGATCGTTCGAGGTCTCGACCCGGATCACGATCTCGGTGAGTTCGCCGAGCAGGGAGAAGACGGCAGCGCCACCATTGGCGGCGAGCTTGCGCGTCACGAGGTCGATCGACTGGATGCCGTTGGTGCCTTCGTAGATCGGGGTGATGCGCGCATCCCGATAATGCTGCGCGGCGCCGGTTTCCTCGATGAATCCCATGCCGCCGTGGATCTGCACGCCGAGCGAGGTCACTTCATTGCCGATGTCGGTGGAGAACGCCTTCGCGATCGGCGTCAGCAGCGCGCCGCGGGCGGCGGCGTCAGCGCGCACCCTGGCGTCGCCAGCCCGCACCGAAACATCGATCGCGACCGCGGTGGCGTAGCAGATGGTGCGGGCCGCCGCGGTGAGGGCGCGCATCTGCATCAGCATGCGCTTGATGTCGGGATGCACGATGATGGCATCCATCCCCTCGCCAGGCTTGCCGATGGCGCGGCCCTGGCGGCGCTGCTGCGCAAATGCCAGCGCCTGCTGATAGGCGCGGTCGGCGATGCCGACGCCTTCGAGACCGACACCGAGCCGTGCCTGGTTCATCATCGTGAACATGCAGAGCATGCCGCGGTTTTCCTCGCCGATCAGATAACCGATCGCGCCGCCATGATCGCCCATGGTCATGGTGCAGGTCGGCGAGGCATGGATACCGAGCTTGTGCTCGACGCCGCTCGGATAGATATCGTTACGCGCGCCGAGCGAACCGTCGGCATCGACCAGGAATTTGGGGACCAGGAACAGCGAAATGCCCCTGGTGCCCGCGGGCGCGTCGGGCAGTCGCGCCAACACGAAATGCACGATGTTATCGGTCATGTCGTGATCGCCATAGGTGATGAAGATCTTGGTGCCCTTGATGCGATAGGTGCCGTCCGCCATGCGCTCGGCGCGCGAGCGCAGCGCGCCGACGTCCGATCCGGCCTGCGGCTCGGTGAGCTGCATGGTGCCGGTCCATGCTCCCGATACCAGTTTCTCGAGGTAGATCTTTTTCAGCTCGCTGCTGCCATGGGCATCGAGCGCCTCGATCGCACTCAGCGTCAACAGCGGGCAGAGCCCGAACGCCATATTGGCCGCGCTCCAGATTTCGGTGCAGGCGGCGTTGATCGCGAGCGGCAGGCCCTGGCCGCCGAACGCTTCCGGACCCGACACCGCATTCCAGCCGGCCGCGGTCCAGCGCCGATAGGCGTCGGGCCAGCCGGGCGCGGTGGTCACCTTGCCGCCGTCGAGCTTGATGCCGTTCTGGTCGCCGATCCGGTTGAGCGGCGCCAGCACGTCACTGGCGAATTTTCCGGCCTCCTCCAGCACGGCGGCGGTGATGTCGGCGTCGAAATCGCCGTAATGGCCGGCCTGGACGGCGGCCTGCAGGCCGGCGCCGTGGTTGAGGGCGAGCAGCATGTCATTGATCGGCGCGCGGTAGCTCATGTCGGGGTCTCGCTCCAGGGATCGGGCTGCCGTCTTCCCACGAAACCGCCATCCTCTCAACCGTCGGGTTGGCGGAATCGCACATCCAGGAACAGGCAGCATGCAGGCAGCCTGCTGGCGCGAAAGGCGCCGATCGCGGGGCGAACGTGCCGCCCGCGATCGCCGTCGGACCAGCCGGGAAATCGGCTCTGGCCCGTTGATTGGCCTGTTGAAATGGCCCCACTCCCTCTATAGACCGACGTTGCCTGCGGGAATCCGCGGTGGCTGCCGGCCGCCGCTGTCCAGACCGGCTATTGGGGCGTCGCCAAGTGGTAAGGCAGTGGATTTTGATTCCACCATACGGAGGTTCGAATCCTCCCGCCCCAGCCAACCAGTCCGGTGCCCGGAGACTTTGCCCTCTACAATGCTACAAAGGCCCGCCAATGGCGGGCTTTTGCGAATTGGCTATCAGTCTCCGGGCTCCGAAATTGGCGTCTCCGGAAGCGAAATCGCCGATAGTCTCCGGCGGATATTTGAAATATTCCCGTTTTCGGGAGACTGGCGACCGGAGACCGGGTTCGATATGCACTGCATGGCCGGTCTTACAGTGCAAACTCGTCAAATTCTCAGGCTCTGCTGCTGGGAAATTGGGAATTCGGAGCCCGCACTGGGCGCCGAGGTCGGCGGCTATTTGAGTACTGATAAGCTTTCGAGCGAAAGCTTATCAGCCTCTTGTCCCTTTTTGCGGCTTGTAGCGCCCGCCGTTCTGCGGAAATCGTGCTTGGCTACCGGGGACGACTCTCCCCCGCCACGACGTCACCTTTGAGATAGATTAAGCAAATTGGGCCGGGACCACGCGTCGCTTAGCCCGCCGGGCTGACTCTGTCTAATATAATGTTCGTCAACTGACGTCTGTCCGGTAAGCGTCTCCGGTCAACAGAAGCGCGGAAATAATGGGACGAGACTGCAACACCAACTCTAGATCGACCTCATACCTTTTTGGTTCGGCGTACGGGATCGCGACACTGGACTTATAGTCTGTAGAAATCAGCTTCATTTCAAAGCAAGCCAAAGCGCTCCCGACAGTAATCAATTTGCTAGCCAGCGGAGTGACCACTATCCGGCATTTCCCGATCAAGCCGAGCGATTTGCGAAATCGCTGCATCGCGCCTAACAGTTGACGATACACTTCAAACGGATGCGTCTCATTTACGTTGAAAACGTTGCTGATCGGCGAGCGCCTGGAGTTCGGGACGCAAGCGGAGTACGCACCCGGCCGCGGCGGGTGGCGGTGAAGGCACGCGTGGTGAAGCTCAACCCTCAGCGCGGCGCCGCACGCGGCCGGCATTTTTCGGCGCCAAGGCGTGGACGCCCACCTGCGCTATCTCGAACGGAATGGCGTGACCGGGGATGGCGCGAAGGGCCAGGTCTATTCTGCCGAGCGTGATGTCGAGGATGGTCGCGCCTTCCTCGACCGCGGCCGCGGTGACCGCCACCAGTTCCGCATCATCGTCTCGGCCGAGCAGGGGGCGGAGCTGGCCGACCTGCGCAGCGACCACCCCCGATTTGATGCAATAGATCGAAAGAGACCTTGGAACCAGGCTCGACTGGATCGCGGGGGGCGAACCGCCCTCGGCGTGTGGCCGTCACGCGCCGGCGTCTTGGCTTTATGCAGGTTTGTGGACGTCAAGCCGGCTTCAAGGAGCCTCGTCATGAGATGGCCTCTATGAGCGCCATTCCTTCGCCGCGCCAATGACCGACGGAGACCGCCACAATCTGGGCCGGCATCACGTCGGTCTCGGTCTCTCGGCCGGATGTATCGTTTGGAGGGATCAACGCACCGCGGGATGCGCTCAACGAAGCGAGGGCCAATGCTAACGGAAATTGCGCTTCGCTGAGATGTCCGAAGGACGTGCCGACCGCGCGGATGGGGACACACCCGTGTGCCGACAGGAAGGCTGCCTCTTCCCCGGTGGCAACGGCAGCGCCCGTCGCTGCCGTGTAGATCGCGGTTGCATTCTCGGTGACCCCCAGGGACGCCCAGAGGCCTTCCAGAATACTTTCAACTCCGCCCGGGGCAGTTCGGGAGGAATGACCGGAGACGACGTTGACGAGCCGTGCGCGCCTCGGCGTTCCGCATGAGGTCTGGACTTAAGCACCAGGAATACGCCACCCGATCCCAAAGCGAAGCCACCGCCGTTACGCGACCAGACCGATGTGAAGTCCTTCTTGAGATTGAAGCCGCCGCATTCGTAGAGCATCAGCATTTCCTTGCGCTCGCCATTGTGCGCGGCGCCGACCAACGCAACCTCGCTCTGTCCAGAGGCGATCTTCGCCCATGCGATCCGGACGGCGTCGACGCCGGCGACTTCCTCGCCCATAAAGGTCCGCGACGATCCGGACACGCCGTGGACGATCGATATGTTGCCGGCGAGCAGATTGGATAGCTGCGCGAGGAACAGGGTAGGGCGCAGGTCGTTCATCAGCCGTCCGTTGAGAGCCCCCGACCTTCCGTCCGCGCGCGCGGTCAAAATCGCAGCGTCGACATCAAGGTCGCGCTCGCCGCCGCCCGCAGCGACGATCATGTCGGTCCGAGCCAGGATTTCCTTTTCGTCCTTGATGCCCGCGGAATCCAGCGCGAGTCCCGCTGCGTAGGTGCCGATGCGCTGCCATGTGTCCATCTGGCGCTGATCGCTCTTCTTCGGAATCTGACTGTCAAGATCAACTGGCGCCAAAGGGTGGATCATCCACGGCGCATATTTTTCGAGATCGACGTTTACGCGACCGCTGCGAAGAGCGTCCCAATTCGCTTCCAATCCGTCCCCCAGGGAAGTGACCAGTCCGATGCCGGTTATCCACGTCTCGTGTCGGTCTGCCGGAAACTGCGACATTAGCGCAATCCACTGGCGAGATCGCGGCTTCGCAATCTTCCCCGGCGAATCGCCCACCGTTCATGGCTGTGGCGCATCACGCGATCCAGCGCTGTTCGTGGACGTAAGGTCATCTCGGGAACGCAGGCGATGACTGCGTTTCGATCCTCGATGAATTGCTCATCGACGATCCATGCCCGCAGTTCCTCACCGGCGAGTTTGGCTGCGATCCGGTCAGGCGTCGGATCAATATCGTTTGCCACCATCACATTCATCACGATCCGGCCTCCTGGTGCCAGACGGGCGCGGATGGCGTCGCAGGTCTCCACATCAAACTCTTCCGTGGAACGAAATCCCGGTCCACCGACGTCGATCGCGATACCGTCGTAATATTCACGGTCATCGAACACGAATTTTCGAAAGTCGGAGACGATGCAAGGCAATTCGTCCGGTAAGTCGAAAAACCTCTGCGCCAGCACGAAGCTGATCGGGTTGATGTCGACAATCGTCAATGTTTTTCCGAGACGCGACAGCCTTGTAGCAAGATTTCCGCCACCGCACCCCAAGACGAGTATATTCTTCGACCTGTGCAACAACTCGTCCATGAGTTTCACGTAGGTGAACACGCTTTCGCCGTCGGGAGTCGCCTGGCTCTGCCTCACCCCCTCTTCGAAATAAACCCGCGTGCCATCCCAAGAACACTCGACGATTTCGATTTTGCCGTTTCTGCCTTGGAAACGTCCCAAAAGCTTCAAGGTCAAATACTCCAACAGCCAGATGAGATCGGAAAATATGCTTCACGCATAAATTTCACGGAGAGAATTTGCCGCCACAATGAGGGCGCCACCCCTAGGTTCAACGCCTCAGGCGGTCTTCGCGGACGCCCCGAACATTGTCCTTCACCAGCGCGCAAATGGTTATCAGAACCGCCGCGCCAACAAGCGCACCGATGATGCTGCCCAGGATGGCGCCCAACGAGCCTTTGCTGACCGAACTCGCCTGGTCCGGCAAAGTGGTGTGCAGCAGATAGCCAACTGTGACTCCGCCCACGAGGCCAATGAAGGCATTGACGGCTTTGCCGAAACTAGAGTCCTGCAGCCTTCCGCCGATGGTTATCCCGCCGATGGCCCCGGCGATCGCTTCGCCAATTGTGAGAACAATTGATACGTCCATAGGGCATCTCCTGACGGACCGCAGAGATGCGACGGTAAGGCCCTTACCGCGCGCGTCGAAGGCTGAGATCAAACACCACCTATTCACTTTCCTTGTGTACGGCCGCGGGCTGTTCAGCCACCGCCACAAACATAATCTGAAAAAGCCAAAGCTAAAAGTTAAAAATGCATGTTAGACCGTGGGTTCATACGATTGATAGCGGTAGACTGATGTGTGATACTGCATTTTCAATTCTCCATATAAAATTTGGCAAGTGTCTCGGAGAGGCGCTATTCGCCGATGATATCTTGTGCATTTAAATTGATGCTTGATATAGCAGTTCGTATGGTGTAGATATATTCGGTGCGCATCGCATCGGAGCCTGCCAATTCATGATTTCCGCTAATCAACTCAGGGCCGCCCGCGCGCTCCTGAATATAGATCAACGGCAAACGGCCGAACTGGCGGATCTTTCAGTCCCGACCATTCAACGCATGGAAGCAAGCGACGGCGTCATCCGTGGCAACGTCGATTCCTTGATGAAGTTGGTTTCGGCCCTGGAGAACGCGGGAATCGAGTTAATCAGTCCTGGTGGTCAGAGCTCGGCTGGTGGTCGAGGCGTCCGGCTCAGGGAACACGTTACAAAGCCAACGATGAAGAATATAAGGCAACCCAAGGCGTCCTCGTCGCGGACCTTGGAACGCGTTCGATGAATACAGGGGCTGTCGGGACAAAGGATTTCCCGATCGAAGATGCTGAAAACGCTGAAGACAAGTGTACTCGCAAGCGGATTCTGGCGCCTTAAGGCGCCTAGATGGCATCTCGGCGCCCTGTGGGTATCCGACATGCGCGCGGGAAGGGTCTTCCGCATCGACCTGGACGGTAAAGTCACGATCGTCGCCGACGTACCAAGTCAACCGTCCGGTCTAGGCTTTTTGCCCGACGGTAGTTTATTGGTCGCCTCGATGACCCAGCGGCTGATCTTGAAATTCGGTGCCGAGAAGCCGACGGTCCATGCCGACCTGACCGATGTCGCATCAGGATATCTACGGGACCTAGTCGTCGCTCGCGATGGAAACGCATATGTGACGTCTTTCGACGCAAATGCTTCCGGACCCGACTGCTTTGCGTCGGCTCGGGTTCTTCTGACGACGCCGGATGGTAATATTCGAACAGTTGCCGACAGCATTGCGCATCCGAACGGATTGGCAATCACAAGTGCGCACGACCTGCTGGTCGCGGAAACGCTTGGAAATCGGCTTCTCGCGTTCAAGATCGACAGCGACGGAACATTGCTGCATCGAACGGTCTTCGCGAACTTCGAGGGGATGAGTCCGCTCGGCCTCTGCGAGGACTCCGAAGGCGCCGTCTGGGTAGCCGCTGCCCGACAGCCGCTTTTTGTCCGCGTACAACAGGGCGGGCGTGTCACTCATCGCGTTCATGTACCGGGCCGTCATGCGGTCGCGTGTCAATTGGGCGGACAAGACGGTCGGATGCTTTTCTGCACAACGGTGGCTGCCAATCTTGACGACCATCCCAACCGTCAACAGACGGCCCGCGTCGAGATAACAGCGGTCGACGTGCCGGGAGCCATGAGCTCTATACGTTTCGCGGAAGTTGGCTCGCACTAGCGTTGCGGCTTGGCTTGGTCAGTCGCTCCTTCCACCGGAGCGGAGAAAGCTAGAGATGGAATTCTCGGACAAACAGATCTCAGAAAAAACACCCTCGCCATATATCGCTGGTCTTCTGTGTCGATGTCCGCGCTGCGGCAAGGGAAAGTTGTTTGAGGGGTTCTTGACCCTGAAATCCAAGTGCGACGTGTGCGGCCTCGATTTCAGCTTTGCCGACGCCGGGGACGGGCCTGCCATATTCGTCATCATGATCGCCGGCGCTATTGTCGTGGGAGCTGCCTTGGTTACCGAGGTCAAGTATCAACCACCGTACTGGGTCCACGCGGTGCTGTGGATCCCGTTGATCCTGATAGTCACGCTTTGGCCGCTGCGAGGCCTGAAAAGTCTTTTGATCGCATTGCAGTATCACCACAAGGCATCGCAGGGAAAAGTTGTTCCGCGAGTCGAAGAATAAGCCACCTTAGCGGATCATGCATCGTAAGGGGGCGACTCCCTCGCGGCTGATGCCGATAGCTCCGGAACAACTTTCCCCGACCGCACGCAGGACACTTTCCGGCTAGGGCTTGAGCAGTTGCCGGCCCGGCACGCACAGGCAAATGTCAGTTGCTCACAGCCATCCGAGCTGTTGTGGTTTGAGGTGATTGGGCAGCGAGTCCAAGACTGATCGGCAAAGATACTTTTTCAATTTATTCGAAGCTAGGCGGACATGGTGGCTGCGATTATGTCCGTCTGAACGACGCTCTTGAATTTCGAAAAATTGTCGAGGAACATCTGCACGAGCTTGCTTGCAGCGGCGTCGTACGCTTTCCTGTCGCTCCATGTCTCCCGGGGCTTCAAGATACGGCTGTCGATGCCCTTGACCGATGCGGGCACCTGAAAGCCGAAATGCTCGTCGATGTAGAATTCGCCGTCGTTAAGCGTGCCGTCGAGCGCGGCTGTCAGCAGAGTACGGGTCACCTTGATAGGCATCCGTTGTCCGACCCCGTATTTTCCCCCGGTCCAGCCGGTGTTCACCAGCCAGCAGTTGACGTTGTGCTTTGCAATGAGCGAGCGCAGCAGATCGCCGTAGACCGAAGGCGGCCGGGGCATGAAAGGGGCACCAAAACAGGTTGAAAAGGTGGCTTCGGGTTCGACCACGCCCTTCTCCGTTCCAGCAACCTTGGCGGTGTACCCCGACAGGAAGTGAAACATGGCTTCCGCCGCGGTCAGCTTGGCAATGGGCGGCATCACTCCGAAGGCGTCCGCAGTCAACATGACGAGATTCTTCGGATGCCCGGCGCGGCCAGTCTTTGAAGCGTTGGGAATGAAGTGCATCGGATACGCAGCGCGCGTATTCTCTGTCTTCGAGTCATCGTTGAAATCGCAGACGCGCGTGATCGGGTCGAAGGTGACATTTTCCAGGACCGTTCCGAAGCGTTGAGTGGTCGCATATATGGCCGGCTCGGCCTCAGGGCTCAGCTTGATTGCCTTGGCATAGCAGCCGCCCTCGAAGTTGAAGATGCCTTCGGAGCCCCAGCCATGCTCGTCGTCACCGATCAGCGTGCGCCCGGGATCGGCAGACAAGGTAGTTTTCCCTGTTCCAGATAAACCGAAGAAGATTGCCGCATCACGCTGTGGGCCGACATTTGCAGAACAATGCATTGGCATGACGTTTTTAATGGGAAGAAAGTAGTTCAACATCGTAAACACGGCCTTCTTGATCTCGCCGGCGTACGAACTTCCCCCTATCAAGATGATCTTTCGCGAGAAATCGATCGCGATCACCGTGTCGCTGCGCACGCCGTGGCGCTTTGGATCCGCCTTGAAGGTCGGGCAGCAATAGATCGTGAGCTCCGGTAGGAATGTCGAGAGTTCGTTGCGGTTAGGTCTGAGCAACAGCGTGCGGATGAAAAGCGAGTGCCAGGCAAGCGCAGTGAAGACGCGCGTACGCATTCCGAATTCCGGATCGGCGCCGGCGTGTAGATCCTGGGCATACAAGCTCTTGCCGGCGGAATGAGCGATGAAGTCCTGGTACAGTCGCGCAAATTGCAGAGGCGTCATCTTGCCGTTGTTTTCCCACCAGATGCTCTGTTCCGTCTGGTCATCACAGACGATATACTTGTCTTTTGGGCTGCGGCCGGTGTGCACGCCGGTTTCAACGCACAACGCGCCACCCGACGTGAGCTGTGCTTCGCCGGCCTTGAGGGCGCATTCGTACAGTTCGGGTTCGAGGAAATTCCACTTCACTCCTTTGAGATCTCTGAACCCGAATCTGTCTGCCCCGAATTCCGGATTGCGTGCGCCTTGTTCCAACATTCGTTTCCTCCCCGGGCGCAGATTAAGACACGCATGCTATGTCGACGACGACAGGTTTACTGTCGCGCCAAGGCCGACATTGGCGCCGCAACGCCGAACCATGCCCGACGTTTTTGGAAAACTTCGTCATGTATGGCTGTTAGCGGCCCGACGCAGCCTGCGGCGGCCGCCCGTCCGCTCGCTTTCCTAGATCGCGATCTCGTCGAGCATCTCTTGAATTGTGAGGTACAAAACGTCAGTAGCGATATTCCATAGATGTATAGCTAATGACTAAATCTAAGTCCAGCCACCTCGCCGAGGCCGGCGAACCGTTCAGGTCCGAGATTAATCAGTACGTGGCGTCAACGGCGGCATGCGCGTTTGCTCCGAAACTGGCCACGCAGACGCTCAAGAGTGCCGACCACAGTATAGGCGCAGCCGCGTGGGGGCCGAGATGCCAGTTCATCGAAACCAGAATGGCGGGAGGCGGCTGCAGAGCGAGCAATGCGCATCCGATGGACGCAAAAATCAGACAAGCGGCGAGTGTACCGGCTATTCGATCGGGCTCGGAGGACGACATCAGGCGCGATGCATGGCGGATTCGCGTGCTTGTCAACGTAACGTAGCGGTGCTTTGTCAGAGCCACCCCTGCGGCGACCACGACGAAGATCGATGGCAGCAGCGAGACCGCTGACAATGCCGGGTCACGACCAGACGTGCTGGAATCATCAATCCGGTATTGTGCGAAAAGGATCACCAACGGCGTCATCGCAAGGACTATTCCGGCTTGAACACATCCCGCGATAAAGCCGGCCTGGAATAGTCGAAATCGTCCCCAGCTCCTCAAGTGGGAGCGGCACTTTCGGCCGTTTGATCGAGCAGAGAGAGCAGCCCCTGCAAGATCCTGGTGGGCGGCGGAGGACAGCCGGGAATATGAAGATCGACAGGGACCACTTGCGAGACTCCTCCTACCACTGCATAGCTGCCGGCAAAGCAGCCGCCGTCCCGGGCGCAATCTCCTACAGCGACGACCCATTTCGGGTTAGGGGTCGCATGATAGGTGCGCTCCAACGCGTCGCGCATGTTCTTCGTAACCGGTCCGGTTACCATCAGCACATCGGCATGACGCGGCGACGCAACGAACCGGAGACCGAAGCGCTCGACGTCGTAGTAGGCATTGTTCAACGCGTGGATTTCAAGTTCGCATCCATTGCATGATCCGGCATCGATTTCGCGTATGGAGAGGCTGCGTCCGAGACGCCGCCGGGCGGCGAGGCCCACGGTTATCGCCAGTTCGGTTACCGCGGCGTCGTCCGTAGACGGCGGTTGCTCGGTAAACGGCCGGCGAAACAGGCTTTCAAAAAGCAGCTTGCGCATCTGGTGCTGTTCCTCAGAGATCGTGGCCAGAATAGGAGCAGTTGAAGGATTTGTTGCAGAGCGGGAAGTCGGCGACGATATTGCCCTCGATTACCGCCTCTAGAAGTGGCCACTGAAACCACGACGGGTCGCGCAGATGGCATCGTTCGATCCGACCATCCCGCAAGCGGAGCCAAACCAGAACGTCGCCACGAAACCCCTCGACGATCGCCATACCTTCCCGTGACTCACGAAGTTGACCCGCCTTTGCCCGCAGCGGGCCTTCGGGAAGCCGGTCCAATATCTGGTCGATCAGGGAGAGGCTTTGCTCAACCTCACGCACACGGACCCAGACGCGGGCGTTGACATCACCCTCATTCAGGACGGGTACTTCAAAGCGCAGTCTGTCATACGGCGGATAAGCAAGGTTTTTGCGCGCGTCGAAGGATCGTCCGGACGCGCGGCCGATGTAGCCGCCGGCGGCATATTGTTTGGCCAATGCGGGTTTGAGCACGCCGGTATCGACGGTGCGATCCTGTAGCGAAGCGGTGTTGTCATAGAGTTCGACCAAAGCCGGAAAGCGCAGGCGGATAATATCCAGCGTCGCCCGGATGATTTCCTTCCCTTCATCGTTGAGGTCGCGGGTTACCCCACCGGGCACGATGATATCCCGCATCAATCGATGGCCGAATGCGGATCGGATGCGCGCAGCACGTTCTCGCGCAACACGCTGCACTGGGCGTGCATCAGCGTAAAGGAGGCATCATTGCAGATGGCGCCGATGTCGCCGAGATGGTGGGCAAGCCGCTCGAGTTCGGCGAGCAGCGCTCGGAGCCAAACCGCGCGATCGGGCACAACAAGTTCAAGGGCCACCTCGGCCGCACGCGAAAACGCAAAGGCATAGGCGACCGTGCTGTCACCCGACACCCGTCCGGCGAGTTGAGCTGCCCGCTCAAGATCGGCTCCGATCATCAGCCCTTCGATGCCCTTGTGGGCATATCCCAGTCGCTCTTCCAGGCGGACCACGGTCTCCCCGCTTGCCGTAAACCGGAAATGTCCAGGCTCAATGATTCCGGCATGCACGGGACCGACCGCGATCTGGTGTAGGCCGTCGCCTTCCGTTGGCAGAAAGCGATAGGGCGTCGCGTTCGGCAACGTGTCGATGCGGTCTCCCAACGGGAAGCGTACACCCCACCGATTGTGATCAAGCCAGGGACGGGTATCGAGCGAGCCTTCCGGTGTCAGGCCGAACAGGTCATGGGCGGCGCGCTCCAATCGAAGCGCTGGCGGGTGGTGCCTGCCGATCGAAGCATAACTGTGATCGGGGCAATCCAGGGTGACCGTCGCGATTTCTGCGGTGGCTTCATCCATGATCGCCATATGTACCATCGTGGGTTCGCCCCAAAGGCCGAGCAAGCCGAGACGTCCCTGCGCTAGTTCGTTTGCTACGAACTTCCAAAGGTGAGGACCGACCACGGCTCGCGGCCATGGCCTGCGTTGCCGGATCTCGCGCCCCTCGAGGATGCGATCGATCAGCGTTGACATATCCTTGATCTCCAAGCTATCCAAGAATGCGAGCCACATGCTGAAACCAGAGGACGAACGGCGCCGGAAGATAGATTCCCGCGATCAGAACCAGTGAAAGATGGGCAAACATCGGCACATAGGAAGCCTCGGCTGACTTGGTGCTGCCGCGAGGTTCGCCGAATGCGACGCTTGTCAGGCGCAACGTCAATGCGCCGAACGCCAGCAACAGCCCGAACACCAGTACGATCGCGAGCAAGGGGGCTCGCGCGAACGTGGAGCTGACTACCAGAAATTCGCTCATGAAGATGCCGAGCGGCGGCAAGCCGGTGATCGCGACGACGCCCGTCACCAGACCCCAGCCGAGCGCCGGATGGGTCACGGTCAAGCCGCGGATCCTGGAGATCCGCTGCGTGCCCTTGATCTGCGAAATATGGCCGACCGCATAGAAGATCGCCGATTTAGTCAGGCTGTGCATCACCATGTGCAGAAGCCCAGCGAAATTAGCCAGCGGGCCGCCCATCCCGAACGCGAACACGATGATGCCCATGTGCTCGATCGAGGAATAGGCGAACAGCCGTTTGATGTCGCGCCGGCGGTAGAGCATGAACGCTGCGAACACGACTGACACTAACCCGATCGTCACCATCAGCGGGCCGGGCGCGATCGCGCCGGAGTTGGCGGCGAGCAGGATCTTGAAGCGTAACAGCGCATAGAGCGCGACGTTCAGAAGCAGGCCCGACAGCACGGCGGAGATCGGCGTCGGACCTTCGGCATGGGCGTCGGGCAGCCAGGCATGCAGCGGTGCCAGCCCAACCTTGGTTCCATAGCCGAGAAACAGGAAGATAAACGCGACGTTGAGAAGCGCGGGATCGAAATTTTGCGCGTGTTCGACCAAAACCGTCCAGATCATGCCGTCCTGGCCCTCGCCCACCACCGGGCGCGCCGCCATGTAAACCAGGATCGTGCCGAACAGCGCGAACGCTATTCCGACACTGCCCAGAATAAAATATTTCCATGCTGCTTCCAGAGCGGCGTGGGTGCGATAGATGCCGACCATCAGCACCGTGGTGAGCGTCGCAATTTCCACCGCGACCCACATCAGGCCGATATTGTTCGAGACGAAGGCGAGGTTCATGCCGAACATCATGGTCTGATACATGGCGTGGTAAAAACGCAGATAAACCGGCGTCAACCTGCCAGTTTCCAGTTCGTGGGCGATGTAACTCGCGCTGAAGATGCTGGTCGTGAAACCCACGAAGGTGTTGAGCACGATGAAGACGATGTTCAGATCGTCGACAAGCACGTACGGCCCAGGCTGCGGACGTTCGACTACGAACAACGAGAGGGCCGAAAGAAATGTTGCCAAGCTCGCGACGACGTTCAACCGCGCCGTCAGGCGGTAGCCCGGCAGTATGGCCAGCAACGCTGCCGAGCCGATCGGTATCAGCAGGACGGCCGCTACTGGGTCGAAGGAATGTGCGCTCATCGCCGTTCGCCCCGGTAATCGTCGAGCGCGGAGACATCAACAGAATCGAAGCGTTCACGGATCCGGAACAGGAAGATGCCGATGACGATGAAAGCGATCAGGATCGAGAAGGCTACGCTGATCTCGACGACCAGCGGCATGCCCTTGGCGCCGGTAGCCGCCAAGACCAACCCGTTCTCAAGTGACATAAATCCGACGACCTGACTGACGGCGTTGCGGCGCGTCACCATGACCAGAAGCCCAAGCAACACCACGGATAGCGCGAAGGCCAGATCCTCGCGCGCCAACGGGTCGGCCTCCGCGGTCACCCGCAGCATCAGGACCATGGAGAGGGCGACCAGCCCCATCCCGGCCAGCATGGTCGGGCCGATACCCACGGCCGACTCGATGTCGCGGTGAATCCCAAGCTGCTTGACGATGCGGTGAAGCGCCACCGGGATGACGATCGCCTTGAAGATGAGGGCGATTGCCGCGGTCACGTAAAGATGAGGTGCGTTCTGGATGAAGGCCTGCCAGGCGACGGAAAGCGCCAGCACCAAGGCGTGCAGCGCAAACACGTTGAGCAGTGAGTAAAGCCGGTCCTGGTACAGCATCATGAAGCTGATCAGGACGAGCCCACCTGCGAGCGTATGCGAGATGTCGAAGTCGAGGCTGTGCATCTGCATCAGAAGCTCTTTGACACGAATAGGAGGAGGGTGCCGAGCAGGCCCAGCATGAGCGCCGCACCGAGAAATTGCGGAACGCGAAAGACCCGCATTTTCGCCGTGGCAGTCTCGAACAGTGCGAGGAAAAAGCCGGCAGCCGCGAGCTTGACGAGGTAGGCAACGGCGCCAACGGCGTACGACAAGGGGCCGGTACCGAAGACTGCTATCTTCCAGGGCAGGAACACGCACGCGATCAGCGAGATATAAAGCAATAGCTTTAGGAAGGTACCGAATTCGATCATCGCGAGGTGACGACCCGAATATTCAAGAACCATCGCTTCATGCACCATGGTGAGCTCCAGGTGCGTCGCCGGATTGTCGACCGGAATTCTCGCGTTCTCCGCCAGCGCCACCATGATGAGCGCGATCATCGCCATTCCCAGCGATACCCGTAAGCCGACATAGGACGAGGCCATGAAATTTGCGACCGTCGAAAGTTGGGTCGAGCCGGCAACCAGCGCGATGCAAAATACGAACAGCAGCATCGCCGGTTCCGCGAGCGCTGCGATCATGACTTCGCGGCTGGAACCGATGCCGCCGAAACTAGTGCCAACGTCCATCCCGGCGAGCGCCAGAAAGAAGCGTGCGCTTCCCAATAGTGCGACGATCGCAATCAGATCCGCCGTCCAGTTGAAGAGGAGGCCGGTGGCGAAGGTCGGCACCAGGGCGGCGGCGACCCAGATCGCGGCAAAGGTCACATAGGGCGTCACGCGGAACAGCCACGACGCGTTGTCGGCCAGTACCACTTCCTTGCGGAGCAATCGCAGGAGATCCCGATACGGTTGAAAGACCGACGCTCCCCGGCGACGCACCAGGCGGGCCTTCATCTTGCGCACAAAGCCGGTCAGCAGCGGTGCAAGCAGGAGTACCAGAAGCATCTGCACGCCCTGCACCAGAATGTCTGACATCACGACCATATCGCGAGGACCAGAAGGAGGGTGACAAGGGTGGCAAAAACCAGGCTGAGATACCGCCGGATGGTCAGGAACTGCAGGCGATTGAGTTTATCGGCAGCGAAGCCAACCACGCCCGCTATCGCCTCATACATTCCCTCCCAGATCAGATCGTGCAATTCGATTCGCAGGCGCGCCGGTCTGATATCTCCGGGGGACGGCATCTCGACATGATCGCGGGCGTGGAACACGAGTGTACCGAAAACGCGACGGATCGGTTGAGCGAAGCCTTCAGCCGAATATTGAGCGGCGGGGGTCGGATCGGAGAAACCGCAGCCCCAGGCCGGTGCCCGTCTTAGCGCATGAGAAGCGAAGCGATGAATGAAATAGACTGCGAGCGATGCGGATATCGTAATGAATACCATCACAAGCAAACCGTTGTATGAGCTACGGCTCGCCGCAATTGGCACGATCGAAAACCATGGCTCATTGGCCTGCAGCGGCATGCGGCCACCGAGGATCTCAATTGTGATCGGTGCAAGCGCGTCGATCACGAGTCCCGGCAATATCCCGGCCAACAGGCAAAGTGCGGCAAGGATGGACATCGCCGAGAGTGAGTATCGGTCGACTTCGTGGGCAGTTTCGGCTGCGGTGCTGCGCGGCCGCCCAAGGAAAGTCAAGCCGAATGCCTTGACGAAACACGCGGCCGCCAAGGCCGCGGCCAAGGCCAGCAGCGCCCCGACCGCCGGCACCATTATCTTCAGGGCCCATTGCGGGAGCTCGGGACTTTGCAATACAGCCTGGAAGATAAGCCATTCCGACACGAAGCCGTTGAATGGCGGAAGCGCTGAGATTGCGACGCAGCCGACGAGAAAGACGAAGCTGGTGAACGGCATCCGATGGATGAGGCCGCCAAGTTTGTCCATGTCCCGCTCGCCCGTCGACGTCAGCACGGCGCCGGCCCCGAAAAACAGCAGACTCTTGAAGAATGAGTGGTTGAGTACATGAAAGAGGGCGGCCGTGAAGGCGAGCGCCGCCGCCAGCTTCAGGCCGTTGGTCTGGAACGCCAGTGCAAGGCCGAGGCCAACGAAAATGATGCCGACATTTTCAATCGTGCTGTAGGCGAGCAGGCGCTTGAGGTCCTTTTCCATCATTGCGTACAGAATCCCCATGACGGCGGTGATGCCGCCAAGAAAGAGCACGACTACGCTCGCCGACCAGGTCGGTGGCCCTAGCAGGTCGAATACGATGCGGATGAAGCCGTAGATCGCGACCTTGGTCATGACGCCGCTCATCAGCGCCGAAACGTGGCTGGGAGCTGCAGGATGAGCGAGCGGCAGCCAAACGTGCAATGGTACAAGGCCGGCCTTGGAACCGGCTCCGAGCAACATCAGGATCAAGACCAGGGTCGCCACGTACGGCGTGTGTTGGGCGGCGCGAATGGCCGCAAATCCGTACTCTCCAGCCGGTCCCGCCAATAAGCCGAACGCCAGCAGCAACGCGAGCGTACCGAAGCTCGCCATCACAAGGTAGACGTAGCCCGCCTTGGCGTTGCCCGTTTCACGATGGTGCGCCATGACGAGCGCCCAGGAAGTAAGCGACATGAATTCCCAGCAAAACAGATAGGAAAACGCATCATCCGCCAGCACCACCAGATTCATGCCGGCCAGAAAGGCGGGGAAGAAGGGCACTACGCGATACGGCGCCGGGTCGTGAGGGCCGTAGCCGAGACCGTAAAGGCTTGCGGCTGCCCCTCCCAGATTGACCACAATAAGGAAAAACGAAGCCAGCGCATCCAGTCGGAAATGGGCGCCAAGCCACGGCAGTCCGATCGGCAACGTCAGGCCGGAGACATTCTGGGCATCGGCGACCAGCCAGCGAATTGACCCGAGCAATGCGACCAGGGAAACAGCCAAGGTGACGCTGTAGACAAATGCCGTGGAGTTCTTCGCCCGGCTCAGAACGATCGCGAGAACGGCGGTCCCCAACAATCCTGCGACACACAACATCTGCAAAACGACGGGAGACATCAAGCGCGGCCCCTCGTTCCGTTCGATGCTTTCGGCTCGATCTGGTGGTCCAAATGGTCTTTGGTTGAACCCGAATTCACCTTCAGCCGCACCCCGCGTCCCTGCGAACTGCTGACGGCTCCTTCGTCGATCATCTCGATTCCGGCCGCATCGAATGCCCCAATCAACTTGACCAGCGAATTGACGTTGCCCCGAACCATCGCTTCACTCGCCTCCATGCGTTGAATGGTGGGCACGGAAAGCCCGGAGAGTTCTGCCAGCCGGCGCTGGTCGATTCCGAGAAGCAGCCGGGCAGCCCGCAATTGAGCTGCCGTGATCATCGGTCTGCCTCACTGTCGGGACCCCAACCAATATCAAACATCATTCTTGTATCCTAACTAATGATGTTATATTGTCAATAAGTGATATCTAGGATATCTATTCTAAGGGATACCTGCAGGCATCCGATGCGGGTTTGCGAGATCGCGGCAAACCGGCCGCCGCGCAGCCTGAGCGAAGCGGTCCCTGAGGCTCGCGAACATGTGTTTCCCAGGGCGGGGTTGGAGAACGACGAATGTCACTCGATGCACGATTGAGGCCGAGACCCACCGTCCTCACGACCGTCGGCATCACGCCCTGCTGAAGATCGGCAAATGCAATCCTGGCCCATCGGGGGACAACATGAGTTCGATACGCACATACGACTTCGTCGACCATACGTTTGATGTGGTTGTCGTCGGTGCCGGGGGGGCCGGTTTGCGTGCCACCCAGGGTGCCGTCGAAGCTGGCCTAACGACCGCCTGCATAACGAAGGTGTTTCCTACCCGCAGCCATACGGTCGCAGCCCAGGGCGGCATCGCAGCAAGTCTCGGCAATCTCGGCGAAGACAGTTGGCAATGGCATATGTACGACACGGTAAAGGGATCAGATTGGCTTGGTGACCAAGATGCCATCGAATATATGTGCCGGCAGGCCGCGCCCACCGTTATCGAACTGGAACATGCTGGGATGCCGTTCTCCCGCACCGACGATGGAAAGATCTATCAAAGACCTTTCGGTGGTCACATGAGCGACTTCGGCAAGAATCCGGTCCCCCGCGCATGCGCGGCGGCGGATCGAACGGGACACGCTTTGATCCACACCCTCTATGGGCAAGCCCTGAAAGTCGGGGCCGAATTTTTCATCGAATATTTTGTGCTCGATCTTATCATGGTGGATGGTGAGTGCCGGGGCGTCGTGGCCTGGTCGCTTATGGACGGAAGGCTGCATCGCTTCCGTGCACAGACCGTCATCCTGGCGACGGGTGGTTACGGTAGGATCTATTTCTCTTGCACTTCTGCGCATACCTGCACCGGCGACGGGGGCGGGTTGGTCCTCCGTGCGGGCCTGCCGCTGCAGGATATGGAGTTCATGCAGTTTCATCCGACCGGCATTTATGGGGCAGGCTGCCTCATCACGGAAGGCGCGCGCGGAGAAGGTGGCTTTCTGGTGAATTCCGAAGGCGAACGCTTTATGGAACGCTACGCGCCTTCCGCGCGGGATCTCGCGTCACGCGACGTCGTCTCTCGCGCCATGACCGTGGAAATCCGTGAAGGGCGCGGCGTGGGTCCGAAAAAGGATCATATCTATCTGCATCTTGATCACCTCGACCCGGTGATGCTGCACGAACGGCTGCCGGGCATATCGGATTCGGCCCGGGTTTTCTCCGGCGTGGACGTTACGCGACAACCGATCCCGGTGCTGCCGACCGCCCACTACTGCATGGGCGGCATCCCCGCAAATTATCATGGAGAAGCGATCCGGCCCTCAAGCGGCCATCCGGACGCCACCGTCAGCGGCTTGATGGCTGCGGGGGAGGCCGCATGCGTCTCCGTACATGGAGCGAACAGACTTGGATGCAATTCGCTGCTCGATATCGTCGTGTTCGGCCGGGCGGCAGCGCTCCGTTGCGCAGACAAATTGACCGCAAAAGCAACGCAGCCTGAATTATCGCCCGACGCTGGGGAAGAGACGTTGACTCGGTTCGACAGATTACGCAACGCCAAGGGCGGAACGCCAACCTCCACTCTCCGGCTCCAGATGCAGCGCGTGATGCAGCGCTACGCAACCGTGTTTCGGACCGAGAGTATCCTGCAGGAAGGCAAAGAGGCGTTGCGCGAAGTGTGGAAGGGTCTGTCCGACATCGCCGTGTCGGATCGATCGATGATCTGGAATTCGGACTTGGTCGAAACACTTGAGTTCGAGAACCTTCTTCTGCAAGCGACGGCGCTGCTGGATTCGGCCATCGCCCGCACGGAGAGCCGCGGCGCTCACGCCCGCGAGGATTTCCCCAAACGGGATGACAAGAATTGGATGAAACACACGCTTGCCTGGGTGGATCCAGATGGGGCTGTCCGCTTGGACTATCGACCCGTCCACACGTACACATTGAGCAAGGACGTCGAATATATTCAACCGACGGCCCGGGTGTACTGAATCTTTGAAGTTGGGATAGCCACGCTAGGGCGTGAACCCTTCTGTGGACGCCCGCGCAGTGCGAGCGGCATTTGGAGAAGATTGGCACATAGTCGGATGCTGCCGCCGGTCCGGCCTCTGATGCAGCGATGGAGCTGTTGTGACAAAAAAGCAAGCATTGTCGAACACTGTGAGTTGTCAGTACGTTGATTTCCACGAATTTGTGGCAGTTTGGGAAATGTTCCCAGATCATTTAAGTGATCAACCAGAGATCCTGTTTGCGAATCCTTAGCCCAGGCGCCGAGGTCGCGATGTGCAGGTTTGCTGCATTCGAAAAAAGATAGAGCACGCAATGTTCATACCTCTCAGTACTCAGCGATTCAATTCTCCAGTATCAGAGTTTCCCCTGGACCCGCTCCGTTTCTGGAATGGATTGACACGGACAAGCTTGTCGTCGACGTAACGTATCAGCGCGAGATCGGCCGTCGGGGCGCAACGAACGTCAATCAGATCGCCGAGAATTTTGACTGGTCGAAGTTCGCACCTGTGATAGCAGCGCCGGTAGAGGGCGGTCAATTTGCGATCGTTGATGGACAGCATCGGACTACAGCAGCGATCCTCCGCGGCCAAGAAAAGGGTACCTTGTCAGGTAGTGCAAGCAGATCGCGCTAAACAAGCGGCCGCTTACGCCGCCGTCAACGGCAATATTACGAAGACGACTGCTCAACAGCTTTACCATGCGCGGCTGGCCGCAAAAGATGCGCACCCGATTACAAGTTCAGGGTCTTCCTCTCGGGGCAAAAGCGAGGTGTGACGCCGCAGATCAAGCGCGAATTGCGCCGCAGCGCCGCCGTCGAGCCCGTCATCGGCCATCTAAAAGCCGAGCACCGCATGGGCCGCAACTATCTCTGGTTCCGGCACGGCGACGCCAACAACGCAGTCCTCGCAGCCATCGGCTACAACTTCCGCCGCCTCATCCGCTGGCTCAGGCTTTTGTTGCGCCAAATCCTCAGCGCTCTCCTCGCCGAACCCGTGATCAATCCAGCCTGAAATCTGGGTTCTTCACGGACGACTACGTCGCCTGTTGCTAGTGCGTCGGTAACACTGCGATGCTCGGGAAGAATAGATAGCAGGCCACCCCGATGATCACGAGATAGACCAGCAAGACGAGGCACCAGCCAAAATTATGGCGGATAACTTCGCCTTCGTTGCGCACGAACTTGCTGGTCGACACGCCGACGCTTGCGGTTTGCGGCGCGATCGGCTTGCCAATCTCTGCGCCGACCGAGTTCAACGCCGGCAGCAAGAGCAAGGGAAAGCCGAGCACTTTGCCGACTAGCGCCTGGAACGTGCCGAACATGGCGTTGGTCGAGGTATTGCTGCCGGACAAGGCCACGCCGATGAAGCCCAGGATCGGCGCCACGATGATGAAGGCGGCTCCAAGCTTGGAGAAGGCGCTGGCGAGTGAGCCAGCCATGCCGGAGTAGTTGAAGACATAGGCGAGCCCGAAGATAAATACACCAACAAGGCACGCCCCCCACATCTGCGACCAAGTCTTGGCAAAGATCGCATTAACCTGGCTCATGCTGACGCGCAACAAAAACACCGTGATGATCCAGGATACCAGGATAGCCGTGCCGCCGACAAACGGTGTCCAGTTGAACACGGCGCTGATGGTTGCTCCCGGCGTGATGGCGGAATTGGCGGCCACGACGTAATGCAACAGCACGATCGAAGGCAGGTGCGACCAGGGGCCGGTCCAGGCGACTACCACCGCGATCAATATGCCGATCGGCAGCCAGGCCATGCCGACGTCGCCGGTTGATAGACCATGCGCCTCCGCCTGCAGGTCACCGGTAGCCGGTGCACCGCCATATGCCATGACCTGCGCCGGCCGCCACACCTTGAGCAATAGCAGCAGCGCCACGAAGCATACAATCGAGCCGATCACGTCCGGCAGATAGGGACCGAGATAAACGGCGGTTGGCAACTGACCGGCGATGTAACCGAGCGAGCCGACGATAGCGAGCGGCCACGCCGACCACATGCCTTTGCTGCCTGACACGAGATAAAGCAGGATCCACGGCGGCAGCAAAGCCAGGATCGCAACGATCTTGCCGACCGAAGCCGAGTAGATCGGCAGGAGGTCGACGAAGCTGACGCCGAGTGTGCCGGCCGTCACGGTGGCGAGCGCGATGATCGGTGCACCCAAGGCGCCGTAGGATACCGGCGCGTTGTTGGCAATCGCGGCGACGCGGATCGCGTCGAGATCGGGGATGCCGATCGCGATCAGGATGGGGGCGACGAAGGCCCACGGGTAGCCGAAACCAACCAGCCCTTCGAGCAATGCGCCAAAGGCCCAGGCAAACAGAATGGTCTGCACCCGTACGTCACGCGTGCCCTGCTGAATGAGCCAGCGGCGCAATTTGTCGAATCCGCCGGTGGTCACCAGGGTGTTGAACAACATCACTCCCCAGAACGTGATCCAGTCAACATTCCAAATGCCCGTGGCCGAGCCGTAGAGGTAGGCGCGTATACCTCCGTCGAGCGGCATCTTCCAGACCCATAATCCGAGCAGGAAAGTGACGATCGAGCCGATCAACACAGCGAGCCACGCCGACATGCGCAGCCCTGCCAGCAGGACCAGCAACAGCACGACCGGGACGAGTGCGACCAACCAGGTCAGGAACAGATTTCCCGTGGGATCGAGAATTTGCGTGAACATAGACAGGTCCTCCCCAAGCATGAACCAGCAGGTATCTTCTTTTTTAGATCCATTCGATTGCTCGAATTGATATGCAAAAGGATGCACCTTCGCCTGGCGTGAAGAAAGCCAAACTTCTTGCTAATCCCAAGCAGATTAGCCGGCTGTCATCCCCGTCGAAGTGCGTCCGCGCTATCCGCTCCGGAGCGGGCGCCTGATGAATGGTCCCGCAGGCTCGGCAACCATAGCGCGGCCGGGAGATGCGGATGACCCGAAGCCGGGCGGGCACATGATCGAACATCTCGCTGACGGTCTCGCCGATCACATGCAGTTCGCCGCCGCAGCAGGGGCAGGCCTGATGCTCGAGATCAAGCCGGATGTCCTCGCGGGGCAGATGTGCCGGCAGGCTTGGTCGATCGGGCCGCACTCTCGGTGCCTTGGCTGCCGCGGGTGGAAGGGTGGCTTCGACCCGCGCGATGTCGGCGTTGAGGTCGTCAAAGCCGAGCCGTAGCTGGTCGTCATCGAGCCGTTCGGCGCGTCGGCCAAACTGGCTGCGTTGCAGCTTTTGAATGATGAGCCGGAGGCGTTCGATCTCCGCCTGCGCTTCGGTCAGGCTGACGCGTCCAGCGGCGAGCGTCCGGACCATTCGCTGCAGCGTCTCTTTTCCTCAAATCCCCAGATACGCCGCCTGCACCTGTTTGTTGCCGGCGAGCTCGGCGCTTGTTCCGTGCATGATGAGGCTGCCGCTTTCAAGCACATAGGCGCGCTGCACCAGCGAGAGCGCGCGGCTGACGTTTTGCTCGACCAGCAGGATAGCGGTGCCCAACTTGTGGATCTCGCCAATCTTTTCAAACGTCACATCGGTGATGACAGGGGCGAGGCCGAGCGAGGGTTCGTCGAGCATCAGGAGGCGCGGCTTGAGCATCAGGCCGCGGCCGACTGCGAGCATCTGCTGCTCGCCACCGCTCATGGTGCCGGCGAGTTGGCGTTTGCGGTCGGCGAGCCGTGGAAAGATGCCGTAGACTAAATCAAGCGTGCGGCTGCGCTCGGCCTTGGCTTTCGGCACATAAGCGCCGATCTCGAGGTTTTCCTGCACGGTCATCTCGGGAAAGACCTGACGGCCCTCCGGCACATGGGCGATGCCCAGTTCTGGAATTTTGTGCGGCGGCAACGATGCGAGATTGGTGCCGGCGAAGGTGATGATGCCGGAGGTTAGTTTCACCAGGCCCGAGATAACGCGCAGGGTGGTACTCTTGCCGGCGCCGTTGGCCCCGAGCAGGCCGACCGCTTCGCCGGCGCCGATCTCGATGCTGACGTTGCTTATGGCAGGCACCGCGCCGTAACTCGCGCTCACACGGTCCAACTTGAGCACTAGCTTTCTCCCGGAGTTGGCGGATGCACATAGGAGCCAAGATAGGCGCGGATCACTTCCGGATTTTCCACGATCTCCTTCGGCGTTCCTTCGGCGATCTTCTGGCCGTGGTCTAGCACCACGATGTGGCGGGCCACCGCCATGATGGCGCGCATCACATGTTCGACGATGACGATGGTGAGGCCGCGCGCCGACAGCTTGCCGACCAAGGCGACGGCCTGGTCGATCTCGGCGGGGTTGAGCCCGGCCATGACCTCGTCGAGCAGCAGGAGGCGAGGCTGCGTCGCCAGCGCGCGCGCCATTTCCAGCCGGCGTTGGTCGATGGTGGAGAGGTCCTTGGCCGCGGCTTTTTCCTTGGCCGTGAGGCCGACGAACTCGATCGCCTCGCGGGCTTTTTCGCGGGCTACCGCTGTGTGCTTGTCGCGCAGGAACGCGCCAGTCATGACGTTGTCAAGCACGGTCATGGCGCCGAACGGCTTTGCCACTTGGAAGGTGCGGGCGAGACCGTGCGCGCAGATGTCGTGCGGTTTAAGGCCGACGATCTCGCGGCCGTAGGCCGAGACCGAACCGGAGTTGGGGCGATGGAAGCCCGTGATGAGATTGAAGCTCGTGGTCTTGCCGGCGCCGTTCGGCCCGATCAGGGCCACGGTGTGGTTTTCCCTGATCGTGAAGCTGACGTCCTGCACGGCGCGAAGGCCGCCGAAGCGCTTGCTCAGCCCGCGAATGATGAGTGCGTCTGCCACCGCGTACCCTTACGCTCGCGCCGGTTCGCGGCTGATATAGCGCTGCCAGACTTCGATCATCAACCCTATTAGCCCTGTCGGCCGCCACAGGATCACTGCCATCAGGATCAGGCTGTACGCGGTGAGCTGCACTCCGCCGATCGAACTGCCGAGCCAGCTCTGCAGAAGCGTCGAGGTGGTCTCCAGCAGGACGGTGCCGATCACTGGACCCCACAGCGTACCGATGCCGCCGACGATCGACACCAGTGCGGCCTCCACGGAGATGTTGAAGCTGAACGCGGTCGCGGGATCGATGAAATAGATGTATTGCGTATAAAAGGTGCCGGCCAGCGCGGTGAGAAAGGCGCTGATGAGGTAGATCTCGCGCTTGATTCTTGGGGCGTTGACGCCAATCGCTTCAGCGGCATCCTCGTCCTCGCCGATGGCGACCAGGTAATAGCCCATCCAGGACCGCTCGATCAGCCAGGTGATGACGAGGCCGAATATGAGCAGGCCGAGCGCTACATAGTAATAGGCCGACTTCGCACCGAACTGCATCATCCACGGCGCGTTGCCGAGGTTCGGAATCGTGGTGCCCTCGGCACCCCAGGCGAAATCCCGGAACTTCAAGAAGATCAGCATCAGGGCTTGCGCGGTCGCGATGGTGGCAATGGTGAAATAGGGGCCCCGCAGTCGGAAGCACAGCCAGCCGATCGGCAGGCTCGCCATCATCGCCACCAGGCCGCCGGCGATCATCCCGATCCAGGGCGATATGCCGAAATCGATCTGCAGGATGGTCGAGGTGTAGGCGCCGAGTCCGAAATAAGCGGCGTGCCCGAGCGACAACTGCTTGGCGTAGCCGCCCATCAAATTCCAGGCGACTCCAATGAACGAGAACAAGAGAATGCGGATGAAGATATTGATGGCAAACGAGCTCTTCACCACTAGCGGCAGTGCGATGAGAACCGCGAAACCGATCACCAGCAACAGAGGGCCGCGCGCGCGTATGCTCATCATCGCGCTCTCCCGCCGCCGAGGCCGGTCGGCCTGAAGGCGAGCGTCAGCAGCAGCATGGCGAATACCACGATTAATCCGGAATCCGCGCCGACATACTGGATGCCGAACGATTTCGCGATCCCCATCATCAGGCTCGCGATAAGCGCGCCGATCACGTTGCCGAGCGTTCCCAGCACCACGGCGACGAAGGCCATGAGGACGAAGACTTGTCCGACGAAAGGATAAGCCGAATAGAACGGCATCAAGAGCGAGCCGGCGGCGCCAGCCAGCGCCAGCGCGATCCCGAGGGCTACGCAGAAGACCCGGTTGGGGTTGATACCCATCAGCGTCGCCACGTCGCGATTCTGCGACGCTGCCCGCATCGCCTTGCCGAGATCTGTGGTGTGCAGGAACACCCAGAGGGCTCCGCTCAGGATCATCGCGACGAGGAAGGCGATGAGTTTCGCCACCGGAACATAGAGCCCGGCGACATGAAACGCCTCGTCCGAATAGGACGTGTGAACCGTTCGGTAATTCGCCGAGAACATCATCAGCGCGAGGTTCAGCAGCAACAGCGATAGCGCAAAAGTCAGGAAGATCTGCGGCATGTCGTTCGGTCCCAGCACCCGCCGAATAAGGAAATGCTGGATCAGCACGCCAACGAAAAACAGCGTCGGCATCGACACGACAAGCGAAACGAGGGGATCAATGCCGAACTGGCTGGAGAGGAAGAACGAGATATACATCCCGATCATCACGAATTCGCCCTGGGCGAAGTTAACGATTTTTACCACGCCGAAGATCAGCGTCACGCCAATGCTTACGAGCGCGTAAATGCCGCCGATGAGCAGGCCGTTGATGACGGCCTGGGCTACTGTCTCCCACATCTGGCTCGACCGGTGTCAGATTTTTAAAAGCGGGGCGCGGGCGTCTTCCTTGGGGAATACGCTGGCGAGATCGCCGTCCTGCCATTGCACGCCGACCGGGCGGCCGTAAACGTTCTTGCCGTCGGGTCCGAACTTGACCTTGCCGCCAGGGGCCATCGCGGCGTACCCTGAGGAGACGTCCAGCGTCGACAATGCTTCACGCACCTTCTGCGGATCGGCGGAGCCCGCCCGTTCCAGCGCGTCGGCGATCATGAAGGTCTGGGCGACTAGGCCGCCGGCATATTCGAACAGGAATTCGCCGGTGCGCTTCTTGTATTCGACGTTCACCTTCTGAGCGTCGGCGTCCATGTCGTGGTTCCAGTGCGCCACGCCCTGCAAGCCTTCGGCGAGCTTGCCGACATTCTTGTAGAAATCAGGAATGACGAAGCCGCCGGAACCGCCATTGATCGCGATGTTGAGGCCGACCTGCTTGACCGCGCGCACGATCAGAATGAGGTCGTTCAGATAGGAGACCGAGAAAAGCGCGTTGGCGCCCGACGATTTGACCTTGTTGATGAGCGGGCTGGCGTCCGTGAAACCCGCCGAATAGGGCTCGAACATGACGATCTCGACGCCTTCGCCTGGCGCTAGTTCCTTTAGCCCGTTCGAGGTCGAGGTGCCGAATGCGGTATTCTCGAAGATCACGGCAACCTTCGGGGTGTCGCTGACGAGCTTCGCCATCTGCAGCTGTGCCTTCGCGAACTGCGAGGCGCGCGCGAACGGCGTAAACGTGTAGGTCCGGCCCTTGTTGAGCTGGTCCGAACTGGATCCAGTGATCAGCGGCACCTTCGCGCGTTCGGCGACTTCGCTCGCGATCAGGGTGAGCGCGCTTGCGAAGCAGCCGTGGATCGCGGACAATTTGTTTTCGGTGATCAAGCGGTCGGTCTCGGTGCGCGTGACCGTGGTGTCGCTCTGCACGTCGGTGAGAACGAGGTTGAGCTTGGCGCCGCCGAGCGATTTGATGCCTCCGCCCTCGTTGATCATCTCGACCGCGAGTTTGGCCGCGGCGACGCAGCCGACGCCGATTTGTGCCATGCTTCCGGTGGTCGGGTACAGTCCGCCGATATTGACTGGCTCGGCGGCCCAGCCGCGCAGCGGCACTGCGCCGAACGTACTCGCGGCGAGGATGCCACCCGTCCTCAGCAGAAACTCGCGGCGGCCTTGCCGCTTCGATAAGATTGGTTTGGTGCTGTTCTCTTTATCGAGCACATCAGAAAAGACGGAATGCGGGTGATTTTTCTTCATGCCGTTTCCCCTGTTGTGGTCAAGCTTTTGCCGTCCTTGTTGTCCACTGGTCGTTTCCGGTATGGTAACGCTCTTCAAAATTGTTTACAATATCATTTTCAATAATTATCTTGACGATCCGGGGGATTGGCCCCCTTCCGTTTGTGCCCGATGAGGCGCGGCGTCCGATGGGGCAAAATCTCATGGGTACAATATGGCTGCAAAGCACCTAAAGCAGGTGAAACCGATGGCGCAGAGATCGCACCAGACGCCAACAGCGCCAGCGCGGGAGCCGGCGGCTGCGGAGATCATCGCCCAGCGCATCGAGGAGGACATCGTGCTCGGGCGGCGTCAACCGAGGGAGCGATTGGTCGAACAGGATCTCTGTGACCTGTTCCAGACCCATCGCGGCGACGTGCGATTGGCGTTATTCGAGCTCGAACGAAAGGGCCTGATCGAGCGCATCCCCAATCGCGGGGCGATGGTTCGCGGTCTGACCCCGCGCGAGGTGCGGGAGATCTACGCTGTTCGCGAAGAGCTGGAAGTGTTCGCGGTCCGGATCATTCCGTTTCCGGTGGCGCTCAAGGACATTGGCCGGCTGGAGGAACTGCAGCGAGAGCACACCGGGGCGGTCGCCCGGGGCGACCTGCTTAAGGTGTTCTACAGCAATTTACGTTTTCACCAGGTTCTGTTCGGTCTGTGCGGCAATGCCTGTCTCATTGAAACGATCGATCTCCTGGCGCGGAAGGCTCACGGCATTCGCTTTTACGCCAATGCGGTTCCCGAAGCGCTCGATCGCGTGCGCCGCGATCACCTCGACATGATTAAAGCGCTGCGCCGCTCGCGCCGGGACGATCTGATCGTGCTCACCAGGCGCCATCTCAAGCCCTCGCCGGACGCCTATATTGAGGCCTACGAACGTCGCTTCGGCAAGGCGGGTTGGTCTCTGCGAACGATCCCTGATCCTGTTTGAAAATTCCTTGTTCTTCGAAATATTTTCCCTGTTAATTTGCTTAGGGAATTGCTCCAGAAATGCCTGCAGCGCAGCGGTTTCTTGGTACTAAACCGTGTCTCTAGACCCCGAAATCACGAAATTCCCTGTAAAATTCCCTGTTAGCAGGGAAATGCTTGGAGACAGGCGCGATCAGCACTGCGTCGCCAGCCAGGCAGTTCCGAGGTCGGAGAATTTTCTTTTCTTGATAAGAAAGGCCCGCCAAATGCGGGCTTTTCTCATCGCTAAGAGTCTCCAGAGACCGATGTTCGCACTTTTGGGACCGAGAATTCCCAAAAGTCTCCGGACAAACTCAATAAAACTCCCGTTTTTCAGAGACTGGCCAGAGACACTAGAATAAATGCACTGCGTGGCACACACGGCAGTAGTCCTGGTCGCGGCCAATTGAATATCGATTTCACGCAATGCTCTTCAGGAAACGGATTCTCGGTCTCTCTGCTGGGAGTGGAGATCTCGGCGAAAACAGACACCGCCGCCACGGCGGTGTGCCCGCTTTCAGGTGGATAGTGTTGCAAAAGTCGCTTCGCAGAAGGTGTCAGAAATTCTAAAGACCGCAGGTGCGGTTTTCGTGTAGAAATCTGATGGACCTCATCACCTCACGCTAAACTCATAGGCGACTTCGGTAACGCGACTGAGTGTATGCGAATTGTCAATCGCTCGGCGTTTCAACGTTTCGCCGAAAATTCGGACCGATGCAACTTTCGACTTTTGCAACACTATCAGGTGAAAAGCGGACGCCGGCAACTCCGCTTTTGACCCAATAGCGACATTGGCGGTGCATTGCGGCATGGCAATTAATGCCTGTTTTAGCCCTATCAAAGTGTTCGTTTAAACCGATAGCATGCCACCGCCTGAGGTTGAGGGCGGACATGCAGCGGCGCGAATTCATTGGAGGAATCGGCGCAGCAATTCCTCGGCGGTACCGCGGCCGATAACGGGCTGGACTTTGATCCAGCTTAAATGGAAGCTGCATCATTGCTAACGGGTCTTGGGGCTGTTAGCGGCACCTAACCGTAGCGAGGAGGCTGAGATGCGCAAGATCGCCTGCATGTTGTTATTGTTGGGGATTGCATCTTCCGTAAATGCTCAGCCGGCCCAGGCGCCAGCGGCTATTCCCGTCGGTGTGGTCACGGCTGAACGCAAGCCGGTGACCAAGGCGCTCGACTTTGTCGGACGCGTCCAGGCCGTCAACCGGGTCGAGATCAGGGCGCGGGTTACGGGCTATCTGGAAGATGTCCGCTTCAAGGAAGGCGATCTCATCAAGGAAGGTGCGCCGCTCTACAGTATCGAGAAGGGTCTGTTCGAGGCAGCCGTCGGCCAGGCGGAAGGCGCGCTCGAGCGCAGCAAGTCCAACAAGATGCTGACGGAAGTCCAGTTGCAGCGGGCCGAGGACTTGCTGGCGAAGAACGCCGGCACCGCGGTTGCACGGGATCAAGCGCTTGCCGCCGACGAATCCGCCAAAGGCCAAATCATGATCGACGAGGCCAACCTGCAGACCGCCAAGATCAATCTCGGCTACACCATGATCACGGCCCCCGTCGCCGGCAAGGTCGGCAAGACCAACATCACCAAAGGCAACGTCGTCGGTCCGGACAGCGGCCCCCTCACCGTGATCGTCAGTCAGGATCCGATGTACGTTTCGTTCCCGGTCAGCCAGCGCGAATTCCTGCGCGCGCAGCAGACCGAACATAAGATCGATATCACCGGCATCAAGGTAGAGCTCCGCTTCGCCGATGGCAGTTCGTACAAGCAAATCGGCCAGATCAATTTCGTCGATGTCAGCGTCGATCGTTCAACCGATACGGTCTCGGTCCGCGCCAGCTTTCCGAATCCGGATTTTGCCCTGCTCGACGGTCAACTGGTGCGGGTTGGCCTCGAAGCCGGCAAGCCGGAAGAGAAGATCGTGATCCCGCAGGCCGCGCTGATCGCCGATCAGGAGGGCACCTACGTCTTCGTCGCCAGTGACGGCAAGGCCGCGACCCGAAGGGTCAAGCCATCAGGCGAAAGCGGCGGCGGCGTCATCATCGACCAGGGATTGAACGGCGGCGAACTGGTGATCGTCCAAGGCGCCCAGAGCCTGCGTCCAGGTGCGCCGGTTCGCGCAACGCCGCTGCCGCCTGCTCCCGGCAGGAGCTAAAGCCATGTTGTCAGCCATTTTCGTCGACCGTCCCCGGCTCGCGATCGTCATCGCCATTGTCACGACCATTGCCGGCGCCCTGGCGTTCCTGGCGATGCCGGTCGCGCAGTACCCGGATATCGTGCCGCCGCAGGTTTCGGTCACGACGTTCTATCCCGGCGCGAACTCTGCCGTCATCGACGCCACCGTCGCCCAGCCGATCGAGGCACAGGCCGTCGGCGTCGACAAGATGATGTACATGAAGAGCACGAGCGGCGATGACGGCAGCTACACCCTGACCGCCTCGTTCGAGCTCGGCACCGATCCGGATATCAATACGGTCAACGTCAACAACCGGGTTCAGGCCGCCTTGTCGTCGCTACCGTCGGAAGTCCAGCGCCAGGGGGTGGTCGTCAAGAAGAAATCGACGGCGATCCTCGCCACCGTGGCGCTCTATTCGCCAAAGCAAACGCACGATCCGCTGTTCCTGTCGAATTACCTCACCATCAACATGCTCGATTCGATCAAGAGCACGCCCGGCGTCGGCGACGCCTCCCTGTTCGCCGCCCAGGACTACGCGATGCGGGCGTGGGTAAGGACCGATCGGCTGACCGGCCTCAACCTGACCACCGGCGACATCATCAACGCGATCCAGTCGCAGAACATCCAGGCCGCGGTCGGGCGCATCGGCGCCCGGCCGATCTCCGACGATCAGCAACTGCAGCTCAACATCCAGGCCAAGGGCCGGCTGACCTCCGTTGCGGAATTCGAGAACATCGCCATTCGCACCAATCCGGACGGATCGGTGCTGCGGCTGCGCGACGTCGCCAGCGTGGAGCTCGGCGCCGCCAACGTCGACCGTGACACCCGGTTCAACGGGCAGGATGCCGCCGCGCTCGTGATCTACCAATCGCCGGGCGGCAATGCCATCGCGACCGTCACGGCGATCCGCGCCAAACTCGCCGATCTGCAGACGCGGTTTCCGGACGACCTGGCCTGGAAGATCACCTACGATCCGACGGTATTCGTCACCGACACCATGCATGAGGTGCAGAAGACGCTGGTCGAGGCCTTCATCCTTGTCGTCATCGTCGTCTTCCTGTTTCTCGGCAGCTTGCGAGCCACCCTGATCCCGACGCTTGCGGTCCCTGTCAGCCTGATCGGCGCGTTCATCGCGCTCAAGGCAGTCGGATACTCCGCCAACACCGTCTCGCTGCTCGCGATCGTGCTGGCGATCGGTATCGTGGTCGATGATGCGATTGTCGTTGTCGAAAACGTCGAGCGCGTCATGGAGGAGCATCCCGAACTCACTCCGGCGGAAGCCACCAAGCGCGCAATGGCGGAAATCACCGCGCCTATTATCGCAATCACGCTGGTGCTGCTGTCCGTCTTCGTGCCAATCGCTTTCATTCCGGGAATTTCTGGCGAATTGTTTCGTCAGTTTGCCGTCACCGTTTCGGTTGCGATGTTGCTTTCGGCCATCAACGCGCTGACGCTGTCTCCAGCCCTCTGCGGCGTCTTGCTAAGCCCCCACCACGGCCCACGGCGCGGCATCATCGGCTGGGTGATGCGGTCGATCGACCGGGTGGCCAACGGCTATGGCAGCATCGTCGGGCGGATCGTCCGCTTCTCCGTGATAGGGATTGCGATGGTGGCCGTCGCCGCCGTCGGCGTTGTTGGACTGGCGAAGGTCACGCCAACCGGCTTCTTGCCGGAGGACGATCAGGGTGCGATTTTCGTCATTGTGCAATTACCCGGCGGAGCGTCGGTGGGCCGAACCTCCGAGGTGATGCGTGCGGCCGAGGCTATCGTCAAGGAAGACCCTGCCGTCGATGAGTACACCTCCATCATCGGATTGAACTTCATCGACAGCTACTCGCAACCCAATTCCGGCTTCATGATCGTGACCTTCAAGCCGTTTGACGAACGCAAAGCCAAGGGCATGGGCGCGAAGGACGTCATCGCAAGGCTCGGTCCGAAATTCCGCCAGATCCAGGGCGGCACAGTGGTGCCATTGGCGCCGCCGCCGATCGTCGGTCTCGGCACCGGAGGCGGCTTCAGTTATGTGCTGGAGGATCTACGCGGCGGCGATCCGAAGGAACTGGCCCAGGCGGTCCGCGGATTGACGGTGGCGGCCAATCAGGATCCCAGGCTGCAGCGGGTGTTCAGCACATTCTCGGCAACCAATCCCTCCATTTACCTCGATATCGACCGCGACAAGGTTCAGATCCTGGGCGTTCAGCTCAAGGACGTATTCCAGGCCCTTCAGGCATCGCTCGGCGGATACTTCGTCAACAACATGAACATGTTCGGCCGTACCTGGCAGGTGCAGGTGCAAGCCGAGGCCGCCGACAGGTCCGGCATCGACGACATCTATCGCATCAATGTGCGTAACGCGGAGGGAAAGATGATCCCCCTGCGGAGTCTGGCGGAGGTGCGTGTCGTGGTCGGGCCACCAGCCTTGATCCGCTACAACAACCTTCGCGCGGCGACGATTCAGGGCGGCCCTGCCGCGCGCGTGTCTTCCGGCCAGGCGCTTGCCGCCATGGAGGAGGTCGCAACCAAGACGTTGCCGCAGGGCTTTAAGGGCGAATGGACGGATACGGCGTTCCAGGAAAAGCGCGCGGAAGGCAAGACGACGATCATCCTCGGCTTCGCGGTGTTGTTCGCCTATCTCTTCCTCGTGGGGCTTTATGAAAGCTGGACGATTCCCGTCCCCGTGTTGCTATCGGTTGCGATCGGTATTCTCGGATCGTTCGGCGCGATCTTCCTCGGCGGTCTCACGCTCGACCTTTACGGCCAGATCGGCATGGTTGTGCTGATTGGCCTCGCCGCCAAGAACGGCATTCTGATCGTCGAATTTGCCAAGGAGAAACGCGAACAGGGTATCCCGCTGTTCGAGGCCGCGACGGAAGGCGCTCGTCTGCGTTTCCGCCCCGTGATGATGACGTCGTTCGCGTTCATTCTTGGTCTTTATCCGCTGGTCGTCGCGAAGGGCGCCTCGGAGTTGGCGCGGCAAGGCGTCGGCACGCCGGTATTTGGTGGAATGATCTTGGCGTCGTTCGTCGGGATTTTCGCAATCCCGCCGCTCTATGTGATGTTCCAGGCGGCGCGCGAGAAGCTAAGGCCATCGACGAAGTCGAAAGAGCACGTCGCGCCGGCGGAATAATCCTCGGTCTTGTTTGGGGACCAGTGACAGCTGAGGGGCGTTGGGACGCCTACGACTTCTCTTATTGGCACCTTTCGGACCTGACAGGCCGCACTGACGATGTCCGTTCTTGAAGGCAAGGCCGACTTCCCGGTTGCACGCCCGGACTTCTCAGTTTTGACCGAACTGACATTAGCCATTGGCACATTCGTTCGGTACCGTGTTCGCGTCATCGGGCGGCCATCCCGAAGCATGACCGAAGCACTGCCTTGCAGCTGTACCGCTCACCCTCAATACAGAGTAGCGGCGGAGGGTGCTATTGATACCTGGGTGCCGTTCCCGGCAATCCGATTGTCTTTGTAGGAGTTGACGCCACCTGAGAACAATTTATCCATGGCGCGGACTTACAAAGGCTTGATTTGCACCTTACGGAATTTGATCGTTCCTGCTGCGTGCTGCAGGGCAATCGAGCCCTCATCGAACATTCCGTTCCGCAGCCCGGACGTTTTCTCTCCGTTGAGCACGACCGTGATGTCGCGCCCCTTCGCGGTGATCTCGAACGTGTTCCACTTGCCACCGGCTCTCGGCATCGGATTGATCTCGACATAGCGTGTGATCGCGCCAGTGCCGTAACTAGGATCGGGGCGCTGGTCAAAGATATTGGCCTCATAGCAGGTACGGTCGGTGATCTTCGTGGCATCGAGGCAGCGGAAATAAATGCCGCTGTTTGCATCGTCGCTCGGCCAGAATTCGACGCGTAGTACGAAGTCCTTGTACGGCTTCTTGCTGACGAGATAACCGGCCTCTTTGCCATCCATCTTGTCAGCAATCGCCGTGCCGTCGGCCACATGCCAATTGGATTTCCCGACCTGATCCCATTGTTCGAGGTCTTTGCCGTCGAAGAGCGTGATCCAGCCAGCTTCCTCGGCTTTAGTTTGCGGTAGCATCTGGCTCAGAGCGAAACCCGAAGCGACGAGCGCTAGAGCGAATTGCAAAGAACGCCGTAATGTCGCTGGCATCGTGATTTCCTCCACCTTCCGCCGATTGTTTCTCCCTGAATGATAGGGCCCTGCGTAAATTCTGGCTAGGCTCCTGCTCTACATTCAGGGAAGATTACGCTGCGCTGCGGCAGACCCTTCCGGCGCGAGTTTCGTCGTCAACGGCGCCGCGCCCCGACGGACTCCGCGCTGGCGTCGGCGGGCGCTGAGCTTCGCTTCGCGAACGGCGTGGCGCTGCTCGCCAGGTTCGACGGCGAGTTTCGCTGCGCTATATGTGGTGAGCGATGCCGCGTGTCATCCTCCTTGCGATGTCGCTTGTTGGCAGATAGTGTTGCAAAAGTCGTTTCGCAGAGGGTGTCAAAAATTCTAAGGGCCGCAGGCGCGGTTTTCGTGTAGAGATCTGAGGCACCTCATCGTCTCCCGCTAAACTCATAGGCGACTTCGATAGCGGGGCTGAGGTTATGCGAACCATCGATCGCTTGGCGTTTTCAACGTTTCGCCGAAAATTCGGATGCAACTTTCGACTCTTGCAACAGTATCGGCACTTTTCGGACTTCGCGCGATGTCCGACTAGAGTCCGATTTCGGGGGCATAGCGGAAGTGTCAGTTCAGAGCGGTCAGGTCGCCTTGTGACCCCGAAGCGGACTCGCGAACGGGAAACCACGGGTTGAGCTGCACCCGGTTCCGAAGACACCGAGTTAGGTGTTTTATGGAACAGGAGGTGGGTCATGGAGAGAAGGCAGTTTACGCGGGAGTTCAAGCTTGAGGCGGTCCGGCTGATCAAGCAGCGCGGCGTGTCGTATGCGCAGGCGTCGAAAGACCTTGGAGTTCATCCGACACAGTTGCGCAATTGGGTGAAGCAGCTTGCGGACGATCCGCAACATGCGTTTCCCGGTCACGGCCAGATGAAGCCAGAGCAGTTGGAGATCGCGCAGCTCAAGCGCGAGGTTGCCAAGCTCAAGGCCGAACGAGATATTCTAAAAAAAGCCGCGGCCTACTTCGCGAAGGAATTGACATGAAGTTCGGTTTTGTAGCGAAGCACCGGGGGATCTGGCCAACGGATTGGCTATGCGAGGCGCTCGGTGTCTCGCGGGGTGGGTTTTATGCCTGGCTGACACGACCGCGCAGTCAGCGCAGCCGGAGCGAAGAAGAGCTTGGCGCAGAGATCGCACCAGACGCCAACAGCGCCAGCGCGGGAGCCGGCGGCTGCGGAGATCATCGCCCAGCGCATCGAGGAGGACATCGTGCTCGGGCGGCGTCAACCGAGGGAGCGATTGGTCGAACAGGATCTCTGTGACCTGTTCCAGACCCATCGCGGCGACGTGCGATTGGCGCTATTCGAGCTCGAACGAAAGGGCCTGATCGAGCGCATCCCCAATCGCGGGGCGATGGTTCGCGGTCTGACCCCGCGCGAGGTGCGGGAGATCTACGCTGTTCGCGAAGAGCTGGAAGTGTTCGCGGTCCGGATCATTCCGTTTCCGGTGGCGCTCAAGGACATTGGCCGGCTGGAGGAACTGCAGCGAGAGCACACCGGGGCGGTCGCCCGGGGCGACCTGCTTAAGGTGTTCTACAGCAATTTACGTTTTCACCAGGTTCTGTTCGGTCTGTGCGGCAATGCCTGTCTCATTGAAACGATCGATCTCCTGGCGCGGAAGGCTCACGGCATTCGCTTTTACGCCAATGCGGTTCCCGGAGCGCTCGATCGCGTGCGCCGCGATCACCTCGACATGATCAAAGCGCTGCGCCGCTCGCGCCGGGACGATCTGATCGTGCTCACCAGGCGCCATCTCAAGCCCTCGCCGGACGCCTATATCGAGGCCTACGAACGTCGCTTCGGCAAGGCGGGTTGGTCTCTGCGAACGATCCCTGATCCTGTTTGAAAATTCCTTGTTCTTCGAAATTATTTTCCCTGTTAATTTGCTTAGGGAATTGCTCCAGAAATGCCTGCAGCGCAGCGGTTTCTTGGTACTAAACCGTGTCTCTAGACCCCGAAATCACGAAATTCCCTGTAAAATTCCCTGTTAGCAGGGAAATGCTTGGAGACAGGTGCGATCAGCACTGCGTCGCCAGCCAGGCACACACAGTCAGCCAGAGATTGGGCGGTTATGGAATGGTGAACGTTGATCGGCGGCGAGCGCGGACCTTGGCCTCCGGACCTGCCTCCAAATCGATCAGATAACTCCTCGCGGTCGCTTCCTCGATCCGATCCCTCCGCAAGATAGCTCAGAGCGGCAAGAGGGCATTGCGAAGCGGCGCGCTGGAGATTTGCATTAAACCCGAGAACGGCTGACCCAGCTCCAGAACCAGGTAAATCGCCCCGGCAGCCGATAACGCAAATACGAACAGTGAGCTGAAAATGGTTGTACTGGGTTTCGCAAACAGGCCGAAACTCCCGAAAATGATAGTGAGCCAGAAGATCAGCACCACGAGGAACGGCATCGGGATCGAGTTGTTCGTTTGCGCGAAAAGCAGCAAGCGAGTTTGCGCGATGTCGGTGGCAATCTGTATGGCGCGGGTTTGCAAGGAGCGTTGGTAATCGTTCTCGGGTGAAAGTTTCTGAAGTTTCACGAAGAATACGTCGCCCGCCCCACTTGCTTCAAAGGGACGCGCTTTCCGATCATTGGAACTGTTCTCGCGCCACATTCGTTCGGCCAAACCAACGACGCCGCGCCGTAACAGATTGCGTACCTCGTTCGTCTCCGGTCCGTACTCCGCCAGCAGATTGTCGAGCAGGACAACATTACTCGTCATCTGCGTGACTTTAGTGCTCTGGGTGTCGTAAGAGCCCTTTGCCGAGGCGATCAAGAGACCGAGGACAAGTGCGGCGATCGTCCCGATCAAGCCGGTGCCCAACCTGATAACGTCCTTGTCATCGGTGCTCAGGTGATGTCCAGGAAGGAACATGCCGAGCAACGCGCCGCCTGCGACGCATACAAATGTGAGGCAGGACAACGTGATTGCATTCATGGTTCACCATTGTTGCAAGATCGGAACCGTTGTTATGTCGCTACTATACGCCTCGCAGGCCTACTATGCGAAAGCCGGCAGGGTCCGGTACGCAAGCCTCTCTTCAATCGACGCTGCCCGCGTCCACGATCTTCGAATCATGGTTGCCCATGGATTCAGAAAGCTCCATAAAAAGCAACTGTAGTGCTAACACACGAAGGCAGGTGGAGCACTGAGCGCGACCGCCACAAACGCTGGCGTGCGGCACGTTATTGCGGAGACTGGCTTCGAGCACGCTCAGACCTTTCGGCACGCGAACCATCTTGCCGTTGCCGTGCGACAGATTAATCATCCCACCGCGGCGCTCATTCATTGCGCGTACGCCGCGCGCGATCAAAACGACTCCGATCAGGCCGGCATATCAAATCAAAAAATAATCTACTATCCTGTCGATTGTTTCCTGCTCCGCAGCGATCCCAACCTGACGTTTGGAGAGATTGTCCACTTTCCATTGCGGGGTGTCGCTATCATGTACGACCCCTTCGGCCGCCTTGATAGAGACCGAGCATGGCAAGCGTCGGAATGAGCACCGCAGTAGCCAGCAGAAACGGCGCCACCGTCTTGAAGAAAGCCTTCATGCGGAGCCAGAAATACAATCCGATGCGGCCGTGAACCCATGATACGACCAGAACAATGACGTCAATGGCGTGAACCTCACCTTTCGCGTTTGGGGCGAGGGGCCACCGCTCGTCTTGGTGATGGGCTATCGGCTCAACTCCGGGGCTTGGCCGGCGGCTTTTATTGAAGCGCTCGCCGGCCGGTTCAGCGTCATCACATTGGATAACTGCGGTACCGGGCAAAGTGACAAGCCGGTAGACGGCTACGCCATCGCCAACATGGCCCGAGACGTGGCCGGACTCTTGGACCAGTTGAGGATTTCGCAGGCGTATGTCCTGGGGTATTCGATGGGGGGCGCCATTGCGCAGGAATTAGCGCGCCAGTTTCGACGGCATTTCTATGATCTTCGATGAGCAATCGACCGCAAATTCGATACGCGGCGGCGCGCAGAGGATTGGAAGAAGGCAGTCCTTGTCACCGCGGCCTCGGGAACGCGGCGCGCATTGGCGATTTCCGAAGCTTAAGAGGACTGGGTATCGGACGTCGTCATACTCAACGTGTCGCGCAGGTCCGATGCGGCCGCTGCGGTACGGCTGCACTTCATTTCGTCCGATTGGTCACTTTTCCTTGCCGTCGCCCCGTTGCGGCAGGTGCTGCGGAGTATTCCGATCGAGCTGATCGATATGTCCCCTTCCGTCGGGGCGGAAAGTGGCGATCCAGCGCTGCGCCAAAAGCCTCAAGGGCTGACCATGATGCCAGAGCATCGCGGCTTCGCGGCGGATAGCGGTCTCCAAATGAACGAGCCCTGATGGACCTATAGGTCGATCAAGCCACCGTCAACGAACAGTTCGGCGCCGGTGGTGTAGGTGGCATCGGCGGCGAGGTAGAGCGCTGCGGCGGCGACTTCGGCTGCGGTGCCGGTGCGGCCGAGCGGAATGCGGGTCTTGGCCCCCTCGATGAAGTTGTCCTTCTGAGCCGGTGTGAGGCCGCCTTTGTCGAGGATTGGGGTGACAATCGGACCGGGGCTGATGGTGTTGACCCGAATGCCGCGCGGTGTCAGCTCCTTGGCGATCGTGCGGCCGAACGAACGCAGCGCCGCCTTGGTCGAGCCGTAGATTGTGGCGCCTCCCAGGCCGCCGTTCGCGCCGGCCACCGAAGCGGTCAGGATGATCGCGCCGCCGTCCGGAATGACAGGGATGGCGTGCTTGATCAGGAAAAATGCGCCCTTGACATTGATGTTGAACTGGCTGTCGTAGAACGCCTCGTCGACCTGCGCGATCGGCGCGAGCTTGGCGATGCCGGCGTTGACGAACAGGACGTCGATGCGGCCGTGTTTGGCCTTGACCTGGTCGACCAGGGCCTTGGTAGCGGCCACGTCTGCAGCGTTGGAGACCAATACCTCGATCCCGGGGAGCGACGCCTTGGCGGCTGCCACCGAGCGCTCGCTGGAGCCGGTTACGACCACCGTCGCGCCCTCGGATTGAAAGAGTTTGGCGGTCTCCGCACCGATACCGCTGGTGCCCCCGCTGATGAGGGCGATCTTGCCGTCGAGCTTGGCCATGAAAGGGTTCCTGACTAGAGTGGGTTGCCGTACCCGACAGATGGGGTGCCCCACGGCGCGAGCAATGGCGCGCCGGCGTGATCAGGCTGCAACCTCAAATCAACCACGCAGGCTAAAGGTAAGGCTGACCTGGTGGCCGCCCGTGCATGCGCAAGAGCCGTCGCTGCCCAAGCCTCAGCGGCGGTTCTTAGATGCCTTCCCAGCGCCGCTGTTGGCGCCGCGCCCCGTCGCCAGCCAGGCGACACCGGTCTTCGGAGAATTTCCTTCTTTCGTGGCAGAAATTCCCGCCAATCGCGGGCTTTTCCGATTGTTGAAAGTCTCCGGTTGCGCCATTTTCAACTTTGCCGGCGAAAACTCCCGTTTTCTGGAGACTTGCCTTGGAGACGCTGGAATAAATGCACTGCATGGTAGACGGGGCAGTGCGCTTCCGTCTCAATGTCTAAACCGGCGCGCATGTAACCTGCCGCCTGCGACAGCGAACCTATCGGATATCGATCTTGAATTTGACGGAAGAGGACGACCCGATCGACGAGATTTCGCGGATCGAAGCGCAGCTCGAGGAACTTGCCGGGATCTCCGAACGATGCCGAAAGATTATATTGGTTTCCAAGGCGGCAATCGCGGGCGGCGTCGCATTGCTGCTCTTTATGATGCTCGGCCTATTCGGATCCAATCAGGTCGCCGCGATCGGGTCGATTGCCGTTGTGCTAGGCGGAATCGTGTCGGTCGGATCGAACGTCGGTACTCTGCAACAGACGATGGCCGCAATGAGCGCCGCCGAGGCGCTTCGTTCGGATCTGATCAGCAGAATCGACCTTAAAGTGGTTGGTGACAGGAGACCATCAAACGAATTCTGACGTAGCGACGACAAAGAACGTTACATCGGGCAGCGGCATAGTGTGCAAGCCGATGCCTGCTCTTGAGGTACGGGCGGACAGGCACGCGACGTCCGCTGATGGCTGCAAATGACCTCAACTGGACATGACCTGGCTAATACCCGGCCTCCAAAAGTATGCTAGTTTAAGCCGTGGGATGCCTTGTCCTGAGCCTGGAGAGGACATGAGGGGCGGCGACAAACCAAGCCGAAAAGCCAAAAGCGCGCAACACCGCAAGGCGGTGATGCCGAAGCGCCGAACTGCGCCAAAGAGATCACGCCGCCGCAATTCACCCGCAGCCGAAAAGGAAGCGACTGTCGTCGCGCTGCTCACACGTGAGCGAGACGAGGCGGTGGAACAGCAGAGGGCGACATCCGAGGTTCTACGCGCAATCTCCAATGGGCCAAAGGACGCCACGTCGACCCTCGGAGCGATTGCGGAAAGCGTTGCACGACTGCTTGACGTGACCGACGCAGAGATCGTCATGCGGATTGAGGGCAATCTACTTAGGAGCGTCGCGAAGTATGGCCCGTCACCCAATTGGCCGGTGGGAACTACACGAACCTTAAGCCGAGATTGGGTCACGGGCCGAGCTGTCACTGACCGGATTGCCATCCACGTGGCCGATTTGCTGGCCCCGGAGTGCGACTTTCCGCAAGGTGCAGCCTTTGCGCGTGAGTTTGGGCATAGAACCACGCTTGCCGTTCCCTTGTTGCGAGAGCGATCCGCGATAGGAGCTATCCTGATCCGTCGCATGGAGGTGAAGCCGTTCACCGACAGGCAGATCGAGCTGGTTTCCAGCTTTGCCTCACAGGCCGTCATCGCCATCGAGAATGCGCGTCTGCTCAGTGAACTGCACGAATTGCTGCAGCAGCAGACTGCGACTGCAGAAGTACTCAAGGTGATCAGCCGCTCGACCTTTGACCTGAAAACTGTACTCAACACTCTGGTCGAATTCGGCAGCCCGGCTTTGTGAGGCAGACAGTTCTCACATCTACCTTCGCGAAGGAGAGGTTTTCCAGCTCGCTGCATGCAGTGGATTTTCCTGCGACTATGAAGAGTTCATGAGACAGCTACCCCTAAAGCCGGATCGAGGGTCCCTTGTCGGGCGCACCGTCTCCGAAGCACGCATTGTTCACCTTCCGGATGCGGTTGCCGACCCTGAATACACCTTCCATGAGGCCCAAAGACTGGGTCGGTTTCGAACAATGCTGGGAATACCCATGTTACGAGACGGCATGACAATGGGCGTCCTGGCCGTAACGCGCTCTAGGGTAGCGCCGTTTACGGACAAGCAGATCGAGTTGGTTCAGACCTTCGCCGACCAGGCGGTGATCGCAATCGAGAACGTCCGCCTGTTCGACGAGGTCCAGGCCAAGAAACGTGATCTGGAAGAATCGCTGCAGCAGCAGACGGCGACCGCTGACGTACTCAAAGTAATCAGCCGGTCAGCGTTCGATTTGCAGGCCGTGCTCGACACGCTTGTAGAGTTGGCTGCGCGCTTGTGCGAGGCAGATATGGCGGCAATCACGCGCCAGAAAGGCGACGAGTATTTTCGTGCCGGTTCATACGGCTTTAGCCCAGAGTTTATGGATTACGTGAAGGAAATCCCGGTCAAGGCGGAGCGCGCGACCATTACCGGACGCACCTTGCTTGAGGGCAAACTGGTTCACGTGCCCGATGTGCATGGCGACCCCGACTACACGTTTTCGGAAGCCCAGAAACTCAGCGGCGACCCCAGGACATTTCTCGGGGTACCGCTTTTGCGCGAAGGTGATCCCATCGGTGCGCTCGTGCTGCTGCGTCGCGTCATGCGGCCATTTACCGATAGACAGATCGAATTGGTGAAGACCTTCGCCGACCAGGCAGTGATCGCAATCGAGAACGTGCGGCTGTTCGACGAAGTGCAGGCCAGGACTGCCGATCTGACGGAATCGCTGCAGCAGCAGACGGCGACCGCCGACGTGCTCAAGGTCATCAGCCGGTCGGCCTTCGACCTGAATGCGGTGTTCCAAACCGTGGCCGAAAGCTCAGTCAGGTTGTGTGGTGCCGACCGGGCATTTATCTTCCGTTTCGATGGTGAGTTGCTGCGGATGGCGGTGGCCTTTAACTCCTCTCCAAAATTCACGGAATGGGTGACGCAACATCCAATCCGACCCGGCCAGCACAGCGGTTCGGCCCGAGCCGCGCTCGAACGCCGAACGATTCACATTCCCGATGTTTTGTCTGACCCGAACTATTCCTATGGGGCGAAAGATGTCGAGACGATCCGAACAGTTCTCGGGGTTCCGATACTCATGGGCGATGACTTGCTGGGCGTCATGATGATTTATCACCTGGAGGTCAGGCCCTTCACAGATAAACAAATCGCTCTAGTCGAGACCTTCGCCGACCAAGCCGCAATCGCGATCGAGAACGTCCGCCTGTTTGAGCTGGTTCGAGAACGAACCAGGGAGTTGACGCAGTCCCTGGACGACCTTAGGACCGCTCAGGATCGCCTGGTGCAGACCGAAAAGCTTGCCTCACTGGGCCAGCTAACTGCCGGTATCGCCCACGAGATCAAGAACCCACTCAATTTCGTCAACAATTTCTCGGCGCTATCGGCGGAACTGATAGGCGAACTGAGCGGTGTGCTTAAGCCGGTCGCGTTAGAGCCGGACTGAAAAAGAAGCTGAGTGATTTCAGCGAGTTGTGATTCCTTCGGATTTGCAAAGATTCGAGGGAGAGCACGATGGCCTGGACTGAAATCACTCGGCGACATTATAGGCGCGAGGGCTTGCGATATGGAAGCGATACGACCGATGCAGAGTGGTTTGTGATGGAGCCACTTCTGCCGCCTGCATCGGCGCTCGGGCGTCCGCGTGCGACAAACATGCGAACGGTGATAGATGCGATTCTCTACATCGCGTCCACCGGTTGCCAATGGCGGCAGTTGCCCAAGGACTTCCCACCCTACTCGACGGTACAGGGTTATTTCTACGCCTGGTCGCGCGGAGGAATCTTTGCCACGCTCAACTACACCCTCGTGATGGCGTCGCGCGAGGCGGCCGGCCGAGAGGCGAGCCCGACGGCCGGAGTGATTGACAGCCAGTCGGTGAAAACCACGGAAAGCGGCGGCCCACGGGGCTATGATGCAGGAAAGAAAATCAAGGGCCGCAAGCGCCACATCGTCACCGACACTGAGGGCAACCTGGTCGGGCTCGTCGTGCACGAAGCCAACATTCAGGACCGCGATGGCGCCCCGTGCGTCCTTGCTGCGATCCGCTCGCGCTATCCCTGGCTGCGCCACATCTTCGCCGATGGTGGCTATGCCGGAGAGAAACTGCGCACGGCCTTAAAGCGCATCGGCGAATGGACGATAGAAATCATCAAACGTTCCGACACGGCGCAGGGCTTCGAAGTTCTACCACGCCGATGGGTCGTCGAACGTACTTTCGCATGGCTCGGTCGCTGTCGTAGACTGGCAAAGGATTTCGAGGCGACCATCGCCAGCGCTGTTGCCTGGGCGCTCGTCGCCCACATCCGAACCCTCACTCGGCGACTCGCAAGAGCTTGAAATCAAATGAAATCATTATGAGTCGGACACTTAGACAATAATGTTCGGGAAGAAGTCGACGAATTGACGGGGATGCTGAAGTCCAACCTCGAAAAGGTAGTTCAGCACGGCAAACGCGCCGACTCCATCGTGAAAAACATGCTGCAGCACTCCCGTGAAGGCTCCGGCGAGCATCGTGCGGCGGACATCAACGCGATAGTCGATGAGAGCCTGAACCTCGCCTATCACGGCGCCCGAGCCGAGAAAGCCGGCTTCGATATCGCTCTGCAACGCGATCTCGATCCGTCCGTCGGCATGGCCGATATCTATCCGCAGGAGATCACGCGCTCCCTTCTTAACCTGATATCGAACGGATTCTACGCCGCGACAAAACGCAAAGTTGAAGTCGGTGACGGCTTTGAGCCAATGCTCTCCGCTGCAACTAGAAACCTCGGAGACAAGGTTGAAATCCGTATTCGCGATAACGGGACCGGCATCGCCGAAGAGGTCAGAGAGAAGATATTCAACCCGTTCTTCACGACCAAGCCCTCGGGCGAAGGTACCGGGCTTGGCCTGTCGATGAGCCATGACATCATCGTAAAACAACACGGCGGCACGATCGAAGTGGAGACAGAGGCCGGACTTTTCACCGAGTTCAAGATCGTATTACCGCGGACGAGCCAAAGGTAATTCGCCACGCTCATTCAGCAGCGGACCAGCGTCCGGTTTGCTGCGGTGCATGAGTCCGGAAGGGGCACCAAATCACACCGTTTCGGAGCTAAGGCAACGCGCAAGAGCAGTGAGCTCCTATACTGCTGACTGCAACCAAGTCGCGAAGGCTTGGATCGTTTTCTCGCGCGGATGACCAGGCGAGCGAACGAGATAGAAACGATATCCCGGCAGACACAGATTAAAGGGTCTTACCAGCGTGCCGGCGGCGAGTTCGCGCGCCACCAGCACATCGCTGAAGATGCCGATGCCCTGTCCGGCAATCACTGCCTCGATTGCATGCAGCTCCTCCCTGAAGCTGAGGTGATCCATGTCTTTGGGGTGCGGCACGTCGCGCCACTTGCCGCGTGCCGCGGCGAGCCATCTCTGCCAGGTTGGCGCCCCGAGATCGGATTGTGACCACCAGCAATGAACGAGGACCTGTCCACGAAGGCCTGCAGCGCGCTTCAGGCCCGAGCTGAGCAATTCGGGACTGCAGACGGGCCAGAAGGAATCGCTCAAGAATTCTTTGACGATACCGTCCGTCGGCAATGCGCGCGCATAGCGGATGGCGACGTCGGCATCGCCGGCACGCAGGTCCAAAACCCCGTCCGTGCCGATTACGTCGAGAGGCGCATTGGGGCGCAACTTCCTCCAGCGCGGCAGGCGCGGCACAAGCCAGCGGCTCGCAAAGGCATTTGTCGTCGTCACACGAAGGGGCTGCGTGTCCCCATCGCGCTTGACGGCGGCGAAAGCGGTGACAAACGCTTCGAGTCCGTCCCGGATGGTCGGAAAAAGGCGGGCTCCGGCTTCGGTCAACGATAGCGGCCTCGGCCTCCGACGAAACAGAGCCCGCCCGCAATAACGCTCCAACAATCGGATCTGATGGCTGATCGCCGTAGGTGTGACGCCGAGTTCGGCCGCGGCCTTCTTGAAACTCAGATGCCGCGCCGCGGCATCAAAGGCGCGCAACTCGATGAGAGGCGGCAGCTTGTTCATGGCTGGATTGTAGATGAAAATGGTTCACCTTGGGCTGAATTATTCGAGTTTGCTCATCCTCCAGCCGAGGCGGAAGAAGACATTCCCCAAATGAGGAGAGCCCCCATGACATCAGTTCGATCGGTTGCAGACGGCGCCGGTGAACTTTCCGGCACGTTCTCAGGGCAACTCTTGAAGCCGGCGGACATCGGGTATGAGGAAGCCAGAAAGGTCCACAACGGTCTGGTGGACAAGCGCCCGGCATTAATCGCGAGATGTCACGGCGTTGCCGACGTGGTCGATGCGATCAACCTCACGCGCAAGCTCGGCCTCGAGGTGGCGGTTCGCGGTGGTGGCCACAACGTGGCAGGGCGCGCGACCATCGATGGCGGATTGGTGATCGACCTGTCCCCGATGAAGGGAATTCACGTCGATCCCAATAGCCGCACGGCCCGGGCGCAGGGCGGCGTCACCTGGGCAGAGCTCAACCGCGAAACCCAACTGCACGGTCTGGCGGTCACGGGCGGGGTCGTTTCGAGCACCGGCATCGCCGGGCTCACCCTGGGTGGCGGCCTGGGCTGGCTGATGAGCAAATATGGCCTCGCCCTTGACAATCTTCTGTCCGTCGAGCTCGTCACCGCCGAAGGCAAGGTCGTGAGGACAAGCAAGGATGAAGAACCCGATCTGTTCTGGGCCGTTCGCGGTGGAGGAGGAAATTTCGGCGTGGCAACTTCGTTCGAATATCAGCTACATGCGGTAGGTCCCACGGTCACCGCCGGCCTGATCGCCCATCCGTTCGACAGCGCCCACGACCTGCTGAAATTCTTTCGTGACAGCACCGCATCACTGCCCGATGAACATACCATATTCGGAACCCTCACTCATGCGCCCGACGGTTCGGGCACGAAGGTGGCGGCCATCGCGACCTGCCACTGCGGCTCACTCGAAGCCGGCGAAAAAGCGATGCGGCCACTGAAAGGATTTGCGTCTCCCGCTCTCGATGCGATTGGCCCGATGTCCTACTGCCAACTCAATAGGATGCTGGATGGTGCCTATCCACGAGGGGCATTCAACTATTGGAAATCGAGCTTTCTCGTTGGGTTGAGCGACGATGCCATCGATACAATGATCGCGTGCTTCGCGCGGTGTCCAACCCCCATGGGCCAGTTGCTCCTCGAGCACGTCCACGGCGCCGCCGCCCGTGTCGACGTCCGCGACACGGCGTTCCCGCACCGGGGGGAAGGGTACAACTTCCTCGTTCTCTCTCAATGGACGGATGCGACCGATACCGAGGCGTGCATTGCATGGGCGCGGGAGACTTACGCGGAGATGGAGCCCTTCGTCGCCTCCGGCCGGTACGTGAATTACCTGGACGACGATGAGGCAGGCAACCCGGTCCCCACCGTCTACGGCGCCAACTACCGGCGCCTCCAGGAACTCAAGACGAAGTATGATCCGAAAAACTTCTTCCGCATGAACCAGAACATTCGGCCGCTGACTTAGTCGATCTGGGCGATCGCTCGGTCGATCTTCAATAATAAGTCCCCTGCCGAGATGAAATCCGAGGTTCCCATGGCCGGCGCCAGTCTCACTTCCTATTCATGTCGCTTGACGATCCCGGTCGGTGTGGCGAACCCTTCAATGGTCCGAATTCGCTTCTCGAGCCACCATCCAAATTCGGGGGTCCAATCCTCGAACCGTCGGTTGATGCCGAGATCGTGGGCCCAGTGCTGTGCGATATTGGGATTGAACTGAGATTGCCGGCCGACAGCGATCAGGTCGGCCTGGCCGTTTTGCAGGATTGCCTCCGCCTGCTCCGCTTCGAGAATGATGCCAACCGCCATCGAGGCGATGCCCACCTCCTTGCGGACCCGTTCTGCGTAGGGCACCTGGAAACCGAGGCCGCGCGGGACCTGGGCAGCGGTCGCCGAGCCTGAGATCCCGCCTGAGGAGCAGTCGATCACGTCGACACCGCGGGCCTTCAATTCGCCGGCGAAAGCCACCGTATCATCCAGATTCCAGCCGCCTTGGGCGCCATCAACAGCGGAGACGCGTACAAACAGCGGCATCCTTTCCGGCATCTCGCGCCGCACTGCTTCAACGATCTCGAGCGGCAGGCGCATGCGCCCCTTGCGGTCGCCGCCATATTCGTCATTGCGTGTGTTGGAAACGGGTGAAAGAAACGAAGCGAGCAGATAGCCGTGCGCGGTGTGGATTTCGATCGTCTCGAAACCGGCGGCGACCGCGTTCCGCGCCGCGACAGCCCAGGTGCGCACCATCGTCCCGCACTCTTCGGTCGTGAGCTGGCGCGGGGTAAGCCATCCCGCCGCGACCGGCTCGCTGGTGGGGCCGACCGGTTGCCATGCTTTGGCGCCTGCCTCGATTTGCTGCGCCGTCAACGGGCCCATGCCGTCCATCGCCCGCTGCGAGGACGATTTGCGCCCGCCATGCGCGAGCTGAATGCCGATCGCGGTGTTCTCGCCCTTCATGAAGGCGATCAGTGGCTTGAAGCTTTGCACCTGCGCATCGCTCCAGATGCCAAGGTCATGCTCGTTGATCAGGCCGACCTCTTCGACGGCAGTTGCCTCGACAAAAACAAGTCCAAAGCCACCGAGGGCATAGCGGCCGAGATGCACGGTGTGAAACGTGCCGCACGTGCCGCCGGGTCCTGCACGGTAGTGGACCATCGGCGGTACGACCAGGCAATTCTTGAGGGTCAGGCCACGGATTTTAATGGGCTGGAAAAGCAATGGCAGGGCAGGGTCAACGCTATCGGTGACAACGGCTGGCATGGGGGGCCTGTTGAGTGAGGTAGATCCGCGTGGGTGCTGCGTCGAATAATTCTCCATTTCGAGTCACAGGTCCAGCCGGCCATTGCAAGAGCTGTCGTGACTGAAAGGCGGAGGTGCGCTAGCTTCCGGCATAAATCAGAGGGAAACGCCAAAGTGTACGACACGATCATTGTTGGCGGTGGCTCGGCAGGCTCGGTCCTGGCCCACAGGCTCTCCGCCAAGAGCGCTAACAAAATTCTCCTCTGCGAGGCGGGTCAGGACACGCCGCCCGGCAACGAGCCGGCCGAAATCCGGGACAGCTATTCGGGCACGGCATATTTCGATCCGCGCTTCCATTGGACCGAGCTCAAGGTCACGACCCAGGTCGTCAGCCACAACAACCCCGAGGGGGATCGGCCGCCGCTGCGCAAGTACGAGCAGGCGCGGGTGTTGGGCGGCGGGTCTTCGATCAACGGCCAGTTGGCCAACCGCGGGGCGCCGACCGACTATGAGGAATGGGAGGCCCGCGGCGCCGCGGGCTGGGGGTGGAAGGACGTGCTGCCCTACTTCAAGAAGGTCGAGCGCGACCTCGATTTCGACGGGCCGTTCCACGGCAAGGATGGCCGCATCCCCGTCCGACGCATCCCGCGGGAGCATTGGACCCGGCACGCGCAAGCCGTTGCCGAAGCCTGCAGGCTCGCGGGCCACCCGTTCCTGCCCGACCAGAACGGCGAGTTCGTCGACGGCTATTTCCCGGTGGCGCACTCCAACCAGGCCGAGCAACGCGTCTCGGCAGCGATGGGCTATCTCGATAGCGAAACGCGCAGGCGCGCCAACCTGACGATCTCGACCGACACGCAGGTCAAGGAGCTGCTGTTCGAGGGCACACGCTGCGTCGGTGTGAAGGCGCAGGTCGACGGCCGGGAGGAAGAGTTCCGCGGCCGCGAGATTGTCCTCTCCTGCGGCGCCATCCATTCCCCGGCGCATCTGCTCCGCGCCGGCATCGGCCCGGTCGGGCACCTGAAGGAGATGGGTACACCGATCGTGATGGGCCTCGAGGGCGTCGGCCAGCGCTTGATGGATCACCCCTCGATCGCGCTGTCGTCCTTCATCCGCCCTGGCGCGCGCATGAACAGGCACACCAGGCGCCACGTCCAGGTTGGGCTGCGATACTCCTCGGGGCTGCCCGGCGTACCCAGAGGCGACATGTTCGTCGCCGTCCTCAGCAAGTCGGCCTGGCATGCCGTCGGTGAGCAGATCGCCTCGCTGCTCACCTTCGTCAACAAAACCTACTCCGAGACCGGGCAGGTAAAGCTGGCCTCGCGCGACCCGCGGGCGGAGCCGATCGTCCAGTTCAACCTGCTGTCCGACAGGCGCGACCTCGATCGCCTGATGAGCGGCTTTCGCAAGATGGCGGCGCTGCAGATGAGCGCGCCTCTGATGGAGGTGACCGACAAGCCATTCCCGGCCTCGTACTCCGACCGCGTGCGCAAGATCGGCGTGGTCAACGCCAAGAACAGGGTCCTCACCGCGATTGCCGCCGCGCTGATGGACGGGCCGGCGGCGCTGCGCCACTACATCATCGACAGGTTTGTCGTCGAAGGATTCACGTTCGACGAGGTCATGAACGACGACGAGGCGATGGAGGCCTTTGTGCGCACGGCAGCAATCGGCGTGTGGCACGCCTCATGCTCATGCCGCATGGGTCGGCCGGACGACCCGATGGCTGTTGTCGATACACAAGGCCGCGTCAAGGGAATACAGGGTTTACGCGTGGTCGACGCCTCGATCTTCCCTGTGGTGCCGTGTGCCAACACCAACTTGCCGACCCTGATGGTGGCGGAAAAGATCGCTGAAGCCATGCAGTGAATGGTCAAGCCTCGACATCGAATTCCATTAACGAACGCTCCGATGCGTACCAGTTATGGACAGCTCTACACATCAACGAAGTCGAATGCATTCTGCCAGCGCACCACACGAGCGGTAGATGGCGACGGAAGGTGCGCCGTGCACATCAGCGTAGAGCTATCGCAGAAACGGCCGAACAACTTCCGTCTCGAGTCTGCAGCCTGCCCGAAGTCGTAGTCCGACATCATGCCCAGTTCGGGATATCGGGCTTGCAACGGCGAGTGGATCATGTCGCCGGTAATCACGGCGTCGGCGCCGGGCTTGCCGACCTGCACCGAATAATGGTCGATGGTGTGGCCGGGCGTCGGGATCAACGTAACGAGTTCATTGAACGCGTGTGCGCTCCTGACAATATCGACGCGATTGGCGGCCACAATCGGGAGGACGGAATCGGTAATCCATGGACACGCTGCCGGGTCGTCCTTCTGGCGCCTGGTCCAGTAGGCAAGTTCGCGGTCAGCGAATACGTAGCGCGCCTTCGGGAAGGTCGGCACCCACTGGCCGTTCTCCAGCCGGGTGTTCCACCCGACGTGGTCGGTGTGCAAATGCGTGCACATCACAAAATCGATATCATTCACGCTGAAGCCGCTGGCCGCGAGGTTCTTCTCATAGCGATTGGAATTCATCATGTGCCAGAAGCTCCGCGTCGGGCGCGGCTTGTGGTTGCCGACGCAGGTATCGATCATGATGGTGTGGTGAGGTGTCTGGACGATGTAGCTCTGGATGCAGAGCATCAGTTTATCGCTGGTATCGAGGAACCTGGGCTGCAGCCACCCTCGGTTCTCGTCGAGAAGGTCCCTCGTCATGGTCGGGAAAAATTGCATCGCCTCGAAGAATGGACCCTCCTGCTCGACGATGCGGTGGATGGTGGCGCTACCGATTTCGATCCTGGTGGACAAGGTGAGCCTCCGTCTTCGTTCAGCGACTGCTGGTTGCCAGATAGGCATGTTCCAGCCGGTTGGGCAGATCGACCTCGCTGGTTGCGGCTTCCAGCACGATCGATCCGCGCGCGAGCGCATAGACGCGATCGGCGAACGCCAGCGCTTTCTCGATCAATTGCTCGACCAGCAATACCGCGGTCCCGCCCTCGCGCAGCCGCTGTACCACCACCAGCACGCGATCGACCAGGACCGGCGACAGGCCGGCGGAAGGCTCGTCGAGCATGAGCAGGCGCGGCCGTCGCACCAGGCCTTGCGCCACCGCCAGGATCTGCTGCTGACCGCCGGACAGCGCTGCGGCGCGTTCGTGGCGCTTGGCTGCGATTTCGGGGAACAGCGCGAGTGCCTCCTCGATCCGCGAAGCGCGCTCGCGGCGCGGCAGGTCGTAAACGGCCAGCATCAGATTGTCGAGCACGCTAAGCCGGGTAAACACCCGATGTCCCTCGATGACATGCGAAAGCCCCGCCTTGACGGTATCGCGCGGACTGGCGCCGGCTAGATCGCGACCGCCGAAATGCACCCGTCCAGACCACGGCAGCATTCCTGACACCGCGCGCAACAGCGTAGTCTTGCCGGCGCCGTTTGGACCAAGCAGGGCCACCACTTCGCCCGCGCCTACGTTAAGGCCGACGCCGCGCAGCACGCTGATCTTGCCGTAGCCGGTCGAGAGGCCGGTGACATCCAGGAGCGGATCAGGCGCCGAGATACGCATTGACGACCTCCCGATGCGCGCGGATCTCGGCCGGAGTTCCGGCCGCCAGTATCTTGCCAAGATTGAGCACGGTGACGTGACGGCAGATGTCGAAGATCAGATCGGGGTGGTGTTCCACCACAAGCACGCCGGTGCCGGCCCGGGCGATCGCCAGAATGAGCGTGCCCAGCCGCTCGATCTCCTCGGCCGAAAGTCCGGCGGCCGGCTCGTCAAGCAAAAGGTAAACCGGGCGCATCATCAACGCGCGAGCGATCTCCGTGAAGCGCAACTCGCTGTGCTGCAGCCGGTCGGCGCGCACGGCGGCCAGCCGCTCCAGCCCGACCGCCGCCAGAGCCAGCATGGCGGTACGGCGCAACCTCGCTTCGTCGCGTCGATGGCGCGGCAGCGCGAGCAATGATTCGACGAACGTGCCTTCACCGTCGATCGTGCCGCCGATCATGACATTCTGCAGCACCGACGCGGAGCCGACGATGCGGGGGGTCTGGAACGTTCGCGCAATCCGCATGTGGGCGCGCCGGTGCAGCGCGAATACCGCCAGCGCGGCACCGTTCAGCCTGACCGCGCCCCGCTGCGGCGCGTAGTAACCCGAGATGACGTTCAGCGTCGTGGTCTTGCCGCTGCCGTTGGGGCCAATCAGCCCGTGCACTTGACCGGGCCGAATCTCGAGGTCGAGACCGTCGATCGCACGCACGCCGCCGAAGCTCAGCGTCACCTCATCGAGCGTCAAGGCGCCGGCATCGGCCGGCGCGCCGAGCAGCGGTTCGAGCAACTCGGGCCGAGGGATGATGGCACGGTCGCGCTCGAGCGGCCGGCGGTTCTTGAAATCCAGGATCTCGGCTATTCCGCCGGGGATCGCAAGCACGATGACGAGCAGCAACACCGCATAGAGAAATGTCGACCACGCGACCAGGGGTGCGGCAAATTCCGGCAGCACGGTCAAGAGAATCGTGCCGAGGAGCGGTCCGAGAATGGAGCCCCGCCCGCCGATCAGGATGGCGATGAAGAACAGGATCGACAGGTCCAGCGTGAATGCGTCCGGCGTGATGTAGGATTGCAGCGCGGCGAATAGCCCGCCGGCAACTGCAGCAACGGCGCCGCTGAACACGAAAACCGTCCCCAGCAGAGCGGATTTCGAGATGCCGCTGGCTTCTGCCGCGACCTCCGCATCGCGGATCGCAGTGAGCGCGCGGCCGAAGCGGCTTGCCGCGATATTCGCCGTCATCCACGTGCAGATCGCGGCGAGGCCGAAGCAGAAATAGTAGAAGCCCCACTGGGACGCGAACGGTTCCGGGAAGATCGGCCCGGCAACGCCGACGCCGCCCCCGGTCACGCTCTGCCAGGCCAACGCCACCTGGGTCACGATGGTGGCGAAGCCAAGCGTCGTGATGGCGAAATAGAAGGTACGCAGTCTTAGCGCCGGCAGGCCGATGATCAAGCCGAAGACGGCGCCGACCACGGCCGCAATTGCCAGCGCCAGATAGGGCGGCAACGCCGGCGTGACGTTGCCGGCCACGAGAACGCTGGTCGTGTATGCTCCGAGCGTGAGCAGTGCCACCCAGCCGATCGCGATCTGGCCGCCGAACCCGACGACCAGATTGAGGCCGGACACCAGCACCCAATAAACGCAGGCGCGGGTCGCGATCACCCCCCAATAGCCGCCGCCGAACAGTGGAAGCGCGATGCCGACAAGCAGCAGCGCCAGGAAAGGCAGCGTCGCGCCGAATGTGCTCGCAGAGCCGAGCACATTCGGGCGGCCCAGGCGCAATTGTGTTGCTTGCGTATCCATCAAACGCGTCGTTGGAAAGCTGCGCCGGCGAGGCCCTCGGGGCGCACCAGCAGGACAATGATGAACACCGTGAAGACGGCCACCGAGGCGAAGATGCCGCCCACCAGGAAGTTGGCGGCTTGCTGGAACAATCCGAGCAGGAGGCCGGCGACAACGGCGCCGCGGTTGTTGCCCATGCCGCCCAGCGCGACCGGGACAAAACCATAGAAGGTCAGCATCGGCGCATTGGCAAAGAAGGCCAGCAGCAATTCGCCACCGGCAAAGCCTGCGAGCGCGCCGATCACTCCGGCGAGCGCAAAACTCGCCACGCGTAAAGCGCGTTCCGGCAGCCCGAGTGCACGCGCAGCAAAGTTGTCCTCGGCGATCGCCAGAATGGCGTGGCCGATCAGAGTGTAGCGATAGAGCAGCTCGAGGCCGACGATCACCACCGCGCAGGCGAGCATCGGGAGCCAGATCTGCTGATCGAATCCGCCACGCGCGATGTCGAAGAGCCGGGGAAATGGCTGCGGATCCGTACTCCATTCGATCGCCGTGAACTGCTGGATCATCAGCGCCAGCGCCAACGTGGAGAGCACGTAGAGATGCTGGTCCAGGCTCTTGAGCACCGGCCGCACGGCAACGATCTCGGTGACGACGCCGAGCACCGCGCCGCCGGCCAGTGCAAGAAGAAAGCCGACGGCTACCGGCATGCCCATGTGGGCGATGAACAGCGAACCCAGCACGCCGCCGAGCATCCCGAGCGTGCCAGCGGTGAAGCTGAACACGCGCGAGGCGGAGAACATCACATTGTAGGTAATGGCGATCAGTGCGTAGATGCAGCCGACCGCCAACCCCGTCGAAACGATTGATTCGACCATCGGCTCAGGCGGTATAGCCGGGAGCCAGATTGAACGCGCCGCCCTTGAGCGAATTGGCCTCGACCATTACCACCTCGCTGTCGGGGTAGCCGTCGTGCTTGTCGGCCGTAAAGGCGATGTCGCCATAGACGCCCGGAAATTCCTTGAGTTTGTTGAGATAGCCGACGATCTGTTCCGGCTCGGTGCCGACGTTCTTCATCGCCTCGGCGATCATCCTGGGGCTGTCATAGCCGAGCGCGATCCACCACAACAGCGTGTCGCCCATGTCGATCTTGGCGCTCTTCAAGCGGTCGAGGAAGGCGGTGGTGCGCTCGGAAAGCTTGCCGCCGGCAGCGTAGCAAACCGGTCGAAAATTGTTGGGATATACCTTGGCCCAGTATTCCGGCTTTTCCAGCAGGGCCTTGGTCTGGCCGGAGCCGAGCGTGGTCTGGCCAACGATCGGCACGTCCCATCCCATCTGCCCGCGGGTATTGATGATGCGCGACAGGAAGCCGGCATTCACGCTCCATGGCATGATCGCCTCGGCTCCCGCCGACTGCATGCGCAACAGCTCAGGCTTGAGGTCGGGATTGGCGGCATCGACGTTGCCCTGATAGACGACGTCGGAACCTTTGGCCTTGAGCATCGGGACATAGGCGTTGACCGATGCGGTGCCATAGCCGGTGGTGTCGCTGACCACCGCTACCTTTTTGCACTTGAGCACGTCGACGACATAGTGGTTCGCGGCGCCGCCGATCTGCTGGTTGGTGGGTGCGTTGCGGAAGCACATCGGATATTTCTTTGGATCGGTCAGAGTATCGACCCAGCAGGGATGGATCTGCGGCGTGTTCGCGCGCGCGAGCAGCGGCACGACCGCGAGCGACTCGCCGGAATTGACCGGGCCAAAGACGGCGCTCACCTTCTGCCCGTGCGTGAGCTCGGCCGCTCCGTTTACGGCCTTGGTCGGATCGCTCTGGGTGTCGCGGGTGATCAGTTCGAGCTGCCGCCCGTCAATGCCGCCGGCCGCGTTGATCTCCTGCACCGCCAACTGGATTCCACGGTTGATGCCAATCCCTGTGGACGACGACGGGCCGGTGAGGGCTGGAAGATAACCGATCAGGACCGGCTCTTTTGCTGCGATCGCGGGCTTTGCCAAGCCGCTTGCAAGGACTGCGGCGCCGGCGGATGCCAGCGCTTGACGACGAGTTATTGCCATTTTTATTTCCTCCCTAATGTGTCTTGATTTCCTGATCCGCTCCCAAGGCTCGTTGACTTCCGTCGGGCGTCTGCAGGCGTACCATAGCCCAGGCGTAGGGGCCCGCAAAGCGCCCTGTCCCTTTCAGAAAATCAAACTCGAACATGGTGTCATGCGATCCGCTGGATCCGCCTGAGATGCGCGGTTGTCCCGGCGATACCAGAATGCGCGGGATGCGGGCGCCGTTCTTGCTCGCCAAATTTGTGCGGTGCACGAGCTTCGGCTGACAGATGGACAAACGGGGACCAGCCAACGAACCGCCCGGCACGACGCGGTTCTGCCGTTGTGAAGAGGCCGACCGGCGCGCTAGCCTCGGGTGCCAGAAATGCCGGGAGGAAAGCATGGGTCGGAAGATAGCCATTGTCGGAGCGGGTGCCGTCGGAGGGTATGCCGGCGCGCATATGGCCCAAGCGGGCGAGGATGTGACGTTCATCGATCCATGGCCCGAGCATGTCGAATACATGCGGAAGCACGGCCTCCGCGTCACCCACGCCAAGGACGTCGCGGAATTCTCGGTTCCCGTGCGCGCGCTGCACGTCACGGACGCACAGCAGCTTGCCAAGGAAACGCCGGTCGACATCGCCTTCGTATGCATGAAGTCCTACGACACGGCCTGGGCAACCTCGCTGATCCGCCAGTATCTGGCGCCTGATGGCTACGTCGTATCGCTGCAGAACTGCATGAATGAAGAGACGATCGCCGGCATCGTCGGTTGGGGCAAAACGCTTGGGTGCATTGCGAGCAGCATCACGGTCAACCTGCCTGAGCCCGGCCACATCCATCGGGGCGCTGGCAAGGGCGGGCCGGCGCACACCGTGTTTCGCGCCGGCGAAGTGCACGGCCGCATCACGCAACGGGCGGAGGAAGTCTGCCGCTTGGTCGGCTACGCCGACAGCGCCAAGGCAACCGCAAATCTGTGGGGCGAGCGCTGGTCGAAACTGGTCACCAACGCCATGGGCAACGGACTCGCTGCCTGCACCGGTCTGACCGGGGGACAGATGTTGCAAAGCGAGCCGATCCGCCGCTTCTCCACGCGACTCGGGAGCGAAGCGATCCGCGTCGGGCAAGCGCACAGCTATCAGCTAGAGGAGATTTTGCATCTGCCGCCTGAGACGATTGCGCGCGCCGGGGAAGGCGACGAGGATGCGCTGCGCGCCTGCGACGAGCAGCGCTTCAAGGACGCCAGGCACACCTCCTCCGAGCAGCGTCCCTCGATGGGCCAGGACATGCAGAAAGGCCGGCGCACCGAGATCGAATTTCTCAACGGCTTCGTGGTGCGCGAGGGCGAGAAGGTTGGCCTCTCATGCAACGCCAACGCCGTACTGACTGATATCGTCAAACGCGTGGAACGCAATGAGTTGAGCCCGGATCCGCGGCACATCACGGAGCTGCGGCTGAACTGAGCCGGCTGGCGCGAATTTGGTTGACTGGCGGGCCATTCCGCGCCTGCCAGCCCGGCGACTTGTAGTGGTCGACGCTTCCGCTCGGCGATGGTAATGAAACTTTGGTGTTCGCTTCAGCGACATTGAGAAGGGCGGCGCCACGAAGGATAACAGGGAGAGACGCATGGCCAAGGCACCGGCTTCCGCCAAACGCGACCGCATCAAGGCGTTTACGCCCGCGCTGGTCGATTACACCAACGACGTGGTTTACGGCGACCTGTGGGAGCGCAAGGCTCTCTCGAAGCGCGACCGCAGCCTCATCACGGTGGCGGCCCTTGTCGCGACCTACCGGCCGGAGCAGCTCGTGTCGCATCTCGCGCGCGCGATTGCCAATGGTGTCACCCAGGAAGAGATTACCGAAGTCATCACCCACATGGCGTTCTATGCGGGCTGGCCTGCCGCGATGTCGGCCGCGCAGGTCGCCTACACGGTGTTGGTCGAAGGCAACAAGGGGGAATGACGATGGCGAATGACATTGTCGTCGGCTTCATCGGGCTTGGCACCATGGGTGGCAAGATGGCCACCAACATCATCAAGGCCGGATACAAGGTGGTGGTGCATGACCTGCACCGGCAATCGGCGGGCCATCATTTGCAGGCGGGCGCCGAATGGGCGGATACGCCGCGCGCGCTGGCCGAGAAGTCTGACGTGATCTTCACCTCGCTGCCCGAGCCGACAGATGTCGAGCGTGTCTCGCTGGGGCCCGATGGCCTGATTGAAGGTGTAAAAAACGGCGCAGCCTACTTCGATCTGTCGACGAACTCCCAGAGCGTCGTGAAAAAAATTCACGAGGCCTTTGCCGCCAAGGGCGCGCAAATGCTCGATGCGCCGGTGAGCGGGGGGCCGTCCGGCGCCGCCTCGCGCAAGATGGCGATCTGGGTTGGCGGCGACAAGGCCGCATATGACCGGCACAAACCCGTGCTGGACGCGATGGGAGATCGCCCGACCTATATCGGGCCGGTCGGCACCGCGACGGTTGCGAAGCTCGTGCACAACATGTCGGGCTATGCGATCACCTGTGCGCTTGCCGAGACGTTCACCATGGGCGTGAAAGCCGGCATGGACCCGGTGGCACTGTGGGAAGCTGTGCGCCAGGGCGTCGGCGGCCGCCGCCTGACGTTCGACGGCCTGCTCGATCAGTTCCTGCCCGGCAAATACGATCCGCCGAATTTCGCGCTCAAGCTCGCCACCAAGGACGTCAGGCTGGCGACTGAGCTGGGACGCGAGCTCGGCGTGCCGATGCGCATCTGCAACCTCGCCTACGCCGAGATGACCGAGGCGTGCAACCGCGGCTGGGCAGGCCGCGACTCGCGTTCCGTGATGCTGCTTGAGCAGGAGCGCGCCGGCGTCAAGATCGCGGCCGATCCGGAGCGCGTGAAGCAGGCGGCGGAACGCGCGAAGTCCGGCTGATGCGCGCGCACACGACAGCAGGCCATCAATCTAGCCGCAACGAGACATCATGACCGAATTCGATTACGAGATATTTGCCATCCGTTATGCCACCCGTGACGCGCGACGCGGCGCGCACTTTATCGGCGGCGATCCGCATGATGGGCCGATGCCGATGGATTACTTCGTATGGGTGGCAAAGGGCGGCGGTCGAACGTTCATCATCGATACCGGCTTTAACGTGGAAGTATCGAAAAAACGCAAACGCACATTCCTGCGCTGTCCGGTGGAGGGGCTCGCCGCGCTCGGTATCGATGCGAACGCGGTTGAGGATGTCATCCTCACCCATCTGCATTACGACCATGTCGGCAATTTCGACCGCTTCCCGAAAGCGCGGTTTCATCTCCAGGAGCGCGAACTGACCTACGCCACCGGGCGCTACATGCGCTATCCGCGGCTGTCCCATTCGTTCGAGGTCGAGGACGTATGCGGGATGGTACGGCTGAACTATGCCGGGCGCGTGATGTTCTACAACGGCGACGCGGAACTCGCGCCTGGCTTGACGGTGCATGCGGTGGGCGGCCATTCGGCGGGGCTTCAATTCGTCCGGGTCAAGACAGCACGCGGATTTGTCGTGCTCGCCTCCGACGTGACGCATTTCTACGAAAACATGGCAAGCAGCCGGCCGTTCACGACGGCGCTCCATATCGGAAAAATGCTGGAGGGCTTTGACAGGTTGCTCGAACTTGCGCCGGATGAGGGCCACATCGTCCCAGGGCACGATCCTCTGGTCATGGAGCTCTACCCGGCTCCAAGCCCTGAACTCGAAGGTATAGCGGTGCGCCTGGACGTGCCGCCATCCGGCGTGGCGCCGCGCCGCGCAGACTATTCCTGAGGCACTGTGGCAACCCATGGAATGCCATCGAGCACGAGTTGGAGACAATCATGCTGAATGATCGCGAAAATATCTTGCACGCGCTACGCGAGAAACCGCTCAAGGTCTACGAAATCATGCGACGCGCCAATGTCGCGAATGAGGAAGCTTGCCAAGCCATCCTGTTGAAAATGCGGGACGAGGGCTTAGTGAAGTTCGACATTCATCAAGGACGTTGGCTGATCGCATGATTTGCGGCGGGTCATGACACTGATCTCCGCACTGCGGTCGGAGAGAGAAGGCCGCGTCATCTGCTGTCATACCAACTCGGATATGAGAACATCAAAATTTCGTATTTTACAACATTTGCGATCTACGTATCCTGCCGAAACTCCATGACGGCGAGTACCGCTGCGTGAATGGGAGGACAGATGCTGTCCGGTATCCATCTGAGGATGAAACAATGGGACTGGGACTACTTCCTGGCCGAGAGGCAGAAGGTGGTAGCGCTCTGGCCGACCGGCAAGCAAATCGAAAATCCGGAATCGATAGCTGAGGCCGTTGCTTACCACAAAGCCCAGCCGGCCTGGAAATACGCCTCCCTGCGTAACGAAAAAGCCGAGAACGAAGGACGAATCCAGATCGTGCCCCAAGTAGGTCACGCGCTCGTTGAACAGACCGTCGATCACATCAAACATTCCGAGGATCTCAGCCCGGACCGCTGGTACGTCCTGACGGACACCTACACGCGGAAGTCCGAATATGCGAAGGCGCAGGATGCCGTCGATCGCAGTAAGGCGAGCGGATTTTCCTACCTCAACGGCTATCCGCTGGTGGCGCACGGTGTCGCGGGCGCACGGGCGGTCAACGAGGCAACACGTGCCGCCATCGGGACGGACAACAACGACGAGGATGCCCGGCTACCATGGGAATTCGCCTTGGCCGGCGGATGGACTTGGGGAACGATCAAAAGCATTGAAGAACTGATCCAGCACTCGCGCGATTACCCGGTCGACAGAAACATTCACAATCAACAATATATCGATCGTCTTGCTGCGCATTTTACCGAAAACGGTGTGCCGATCCTGCGGCGAGCATCGGCAAATCTGCCTGGGTGGGATTCTCTGGGTTTCAAAGTCACGGTGGCTCTTCTCGAGGTTCTTCTGTCGGCTGCACAGGGGGTGAAATGGATTGATCTGAGCCTGGGAATTGGGATGAACCTGCTGCAGGACGTCGCGGCAATTCAGGTGCTCCGCAAGCTTTCCCGCGAATACCTCGATCAAATGGGATGCCGCGACGTAAAAATATTCTCATGGACATATTTCTTTCTGGGCGACTGGCCGCTTGAACGAGGCCAGATGGCCGGTCAACTGGCATGGAACGCGGCGGTGTCGGCGCTGGCCGGCTGCAACGGCATGTTTATCAAATCGCCCGATGAGGCCACCACGACCCCCACGGCGGCAGGGTTCCGCGAAGGCCTGCACATCTGCGGGCAAGTCGTTCGGCTGGTTGCGGGGCAGAGGTTGCCCGATTCGGATGATCTGTCGGTCGAGCGAAACATGATGGAGCTCGAGGTTCGGGCCGTCATGACGCGTGTGCTGGAACTTGGCGATGGCGATTTTGCAATGGGAGGCGCGCGTGCCATCCTCTCGGGCACTTTGGACACCATGTTTTCTCCCTATAAATTCCTGAAAAGCAAGGTCAAGGTCGTCCGCGACTGCAATGGCGCGCTTCGCTATCTGGATCACGGCCTGATGCCGCTTCCAAAGGAAGTCATCGAATATCACCGCTCTCGCATCAACGAGCGGGAGCGTAAGGAAAATACCGTGGCGGGCGTGAATTGGATCATCCGGGAGGCGACGTGGGCCTCCCGTTCTCTGGCTGAGGAGATCGCTGCTCGTGAATAGTACAGAAAGCGGCCTGGAACGATCGGATCAAGCGACACTGCGGCGAGCGGGGCGTCAACCCGTGGTCGTCCTCGGCACGATTGGCCACGACGCCCATATCGTGGGCAGTTCGGTGCTTCGTTTCGCGTTCGAAGAGGCGGGATTCAGAGTGGTATTTCTTGGCGCGGTCGTTCCGCCGGAGGAGTTCATCTCGGCCGCCAGGGAGAGCGCCGCCGATGCGATCCTGGTGTCCTCCATGTATGGGATGGGCCGCATCGATTGCGCCGATTTCGGCGACAAATGCCAGGAAGCCGGCCTTGGCCATGTCAAGCTATACCTCGGCGGCATACTTGTGACGGATCCGGAGCAGTGGCCCGAGACCGAGGCGCTTTTCAAGGGTTTCGGCTTCCATCGGGTCTATCCGCCGCAGACCAAAGCCGAGACCGCAATCTCGGATCTGAAGAAAGATCTCGGCCTGCAATCCTGAGACAGACGGAACATTCCATCGGAACCATGGATCATCTTGCCCTGGCAATTGATTTTGGCAGTACCTTTACCAAGGGCAGCCTGTTCGATCTCGCGACAGAGCGGGTAGTCGGCATTGCGTATGTGCCGAGTACCGTAGATTCCGATGTCGCAATTGGACTTCGTGCGGTATTGTCCCGGCTCGGGCAACACACTTCGGATAACCTCGCCAAGGTGCCGGCGCGCGTCTGCAGCAGCGCGGCTGGCGGCCTTCGCATGGTCGTCGTCGGCCTCGTTCCCTCATTGAGTCTCGAGGCAGCGCAGCGCGCGGCCCTGGGTGCGGGAGCCAAGATCGTCGGTGCCTTCGGACATAAGCTGCCGCGGGCGGCGTTATCGGCGCTTGCCGCCGCGCGGCCGGACCTGATCCTGCTCGCGGGGGGCATCGATGGCGGTGATGAGGAAACGATTCTTCACAATGCTCGCGCACTTGCACAGCTTGGGTTGGAGAGCCCAATTATCGTCGCGGGCAACCAGTTCGTTGCCGAAGACTGCGCCGCAATTCTGTCGGAAGCCGGACGGAATGCCACGTTGGCGACCAACATTCTGCCGGAAATCGATCGAGTCGAGGTGGACGAAGTCCACCAGATCATTCGCGAACTGTTCGTCAGGCACATCACCCAAGCCAAGGGCATCGAGCGGGTCGCACAGCAGCTCAACCTCGTTAGCCCGATCCTTCCGACGCCGGCGGCGGTGTTGCGGGCGTGTCAACTGCTGGCCGAAGGCCCTCCGAATCGGGCAGGCCTTGGAGACGTGGTGGTTGTTGATGTCGGCGGCGCGACGACGGACATCCATTCGGCCAGCAACGGCACGCCAACCCGTCCAGGGGTAATTCGCCGCGGATTGCCCGAGCTCTATCTCAAGCGCACCGTCGAAGGCGATCTTGGCGTTCGCATCAACGCGGTCACCATCGTCGAGCGGATCGGCAGTGACGCGATCTGCAATTTCGCAAACGGGCTGTATCCCGGCAAATTGGAGGCGGCCGATGTCCGCGCTTACGTTGAAAGGGTGTCGGCAGATCCCAATCGCGTTCCGCAGGACCAGCAAGAGGCGGCGCTCGATGCTGCCCTGGCGCGCGCCGCGATCAAGATAGCAATCCAGCGCCACGCCGGAACAGTCAAGGAAGTTTACACCGGGGCTGGTTTGGCGCTGGTGCAATATGGAAAGGATCTGGGAGCCGTTTCGACCGTCATCGGCGTCGGCGGCGTCATTGCTTACGGCGAGCACGCCGAATTCGCGTTGCAGGGAGTGGTCTCGACCGCCGATCTGCCGGTCTCGCTCGCGCCGGACAAGCCGAACTTCCTGATCGATCGGTCCTATCTGCTGTATGGGATCGGTCTGCTGGCGGAAGAGTTCCCGGATGCAGCCTTCAATATAGCAAACAAGCTGCTGTCTCCCGCGGCTTCCTCCCCGGAAGTCCGGCGATCGACGGCCTAGGTCTTCGACGATCTGAAGCGGCTCAAGCCGCTTCTAATCAGAGGAAACAGCAGGGCAAGCAGCGACAGCAGCATGAAGGTGCCGCGGATCGGGCCGTTGAAGAAGGCGGTCCAATCGTTGTCGTGGCTGATCATGGTCTGCATGAATGAACTCTCCGCAAGCGGCCCCAGTACGACTCCGAGGACCAGCGGCGAAATCGGGAATTTGAATTTTTCAAAGGCATAGCCGAGCGCGCCGAACACCACGATCAGCATCATGTCGGAGAGACTGTTTCGGTTGGCGTAGGTCCCGAGCAGGCTGAACATGATGACGACCGCGGCCAGAATGGACGGTGGGATGCTCAGGACCCGAACCACGACCCGGATCCACAGGAAACTCAACAAACACATGCCGATGACGGCCACGAACATCGACGCGAAGATTGTATATACCGTGAGCCTGGATTGCGCGGTAGCGAGCAACATCGGTCCGGGCTGTACACCATGTAGAAGAAATGCCGCAAGGATGATGGCCGTAGCACCGCTTCCGGGGATACCGAGCAGGAGCAAAGGCACCATGTGCCCGGCGACCGAAGCGGTCGAGCCGATCTGCGGCGCAACGATGCCCTCCGGGAGTCCTGTGCCGAGCAGCGCTCGCCGCTTGCTGTATTGCCGTTCGATCCCGTAGGCGATGAAGGACGTTACCGTCGCGCCAGCGCCGGGCACGATCCCGAGCAGTGTTCCGAGGACCGTACTGCGAAGGAAGGTTCCCTTGATTTCCCACATCTGTTTCAGCGATGGAAATGCGGTGTTGGTCCGTATCGGCTCTGCGGTGCTGGCGACCGATGCCGGCTTTCGCCCAAGTCGGGTCAGGATCTCCCCAAAGCCGTACATGCCGACGAGCACCGTGATATAGGGAATCCCGTTCACGAGGATTGGAAAATCGAAGGTGAACCGTTCGGAACCGTAAATGCTGTCGACACCGACGGTCGAAATCATCAGCCCGATGAATAGGCCAATGAACGCGTTGACAATCGAGCCACCGGCGAGCGACACGACCGAGGTCAGGCCAAGAAAAACCGCAGCGAAGTAGTCCGCTGTCGAGAACTGCAGCGCGAGTTTGCCGAGTGGAATGGCGAGGCCCACCATGAACGCCGTGGATACGATTCCTCCGATGAACGCCGAAATCAGCGCCCAGCCGAGCGCCTCGGCCGTCTGGCCGTTGCGAGACATATTGTAGCCGTCCCACAGCAGCGGTATGTCATTGGGCTCTCCTGGGATCCGGTAGAGGATTGCGGTGAAACACCCAGCATAGGTCCCCGACATATAGATCGCGGTGAGCATGATGATGGAGGGCTCGACCGGCATATTGTAGGTGAAGGGCAGCGCCAGTACGATGCCCATCACGATGCCGAGGCCTGGCATGACGGAAACGGCCATGCCGACAATCAGACCGACTATCAGCATCGTCAGATAGCCATCCTCGACGATGTGGATCGCCCCCTGTGACAACAGATGAAGCGTCTCCATGGCGGTCCTTCAGAGGTTCAGGAGAGCGAGCAGGGCGAGCGACAACGTCGAGAACGGCTCAATTCCAAGAGGAAGCGAGACATAAACCACGCGAACGAAGATCGTCATGAAGAACAGGCTTCCGACCACGGAGATCAAGAACAGCCATTTGAGCCTTCGGTATCCACCGGTATAGATGATGAAGCCCAAGAAGATCCACGTGCTGAGGAAAAAGCCGAGATAGTGAAGCACCCAAAGATAGGCCAGCGTTCCCGCCAGTACCGCCCACACCCGCATCGGGTAGATTTCGAGTTCGTCGGCGTGAACATCAGTCTGCAGGCCGGCATTCGAGGGCGACGGATGAAGCGGGCTGTCGGCGCCGGTCGACGCATGATTGGAAAGGACAGTCTTCAGAATCCCCCAAACCCCCGCGATGATGGACAGCACGAGCACGAGCTTGGGCCACGCATCGGGACCGATGCGTCCTTGCACATGATCGAATTCGATCTGGTTCGCCTTGATGAAAAGCAGAATGGCCGCAACGAGAGTGAGGATATAGGGGGCGGCCGCAACCAGCTTTGACGGCTGTGCGTGAGATCCCTCGCGCCGTATCAGATCCTGGTCCGGTGCGCGCGCCGTTGGCGTTGCGCGCGCCGATGGCGCGCTCGCGGGATCAGAATCCACCTTTCCGGCATCGGGCATTCGGACTTAATTGCCTGAAGCCATGTTTTTCATGGTCGCAAGGTCGCTTTCCATGAGCGATGCAGCGGCTTCGGTCGGGACGTAACTCGCGGAACTCGCGAGTTCCTGCTTGAGAAAGTCTGCATATTCGGGTTTTGCGACCACCGCCGCGATGGCGTCCGAGAGTACCTTTACGCGACCAGGTGGGGTGTCGGCCTTGACGATAACGGCGCGCCGCTGCGGCAGGCTGATGTCGTATCCCGATTGCTTCGCGGTGGGGACGTCATCGAAACCCTTGATCGGTTCGGCGTTGAAAAACAGGATCGGCCGCATCTGTTTGCCGGATACGAAGCTGCCGATATTGCCGATCGGCGAATACAGCAGGTCGACATGGTGGCCGAGCAGGGCGCTGTAACGTTCGCCCGGCTCAGCGTAAGGAACCGCCTTGAGCGAAAGGCCGCGTTTAGCCAACTGATGGATTGTCAGATCGTCGGGACTGCCAAATCCGGAAATGGCCACTTTGAGTTCCGCCCGGGTTTGCCTTGGCTGCTTTTTCGACGTCGGCCCACGTCTTGAATTCACTGTCTTGCGGAACGTAGAAGCCGGATGGTAACTGGATGACGATCGCAAGCGTGACAAAATCGGACATCTTCCATTTCGGCGGCCGGCTCGCCAACAGCGCGAAGGTATCCCATGCGAGAAGCGAGATCGAATAGCCGTCGTTCGGCCCGGACAGCATCTTCACCATGCCGGCATTTCCGGTACCACCGGGCACATTGACCACGGGAAACGAGACCTTCAGTTCGGCCTGCAGCAATTTCGACAATTCGCGTGCGGTTTGATCCGAGCCGCCGCCGGCGCCCCAGGGGACGATGAATTCGATTGGCCTGGTGGGATAGGGTTCTGACGCATTGGCCGAAGAGGCGGCACCCATCAGTACAACGGAAACTGCGACAACCATGAGCTTCGAACGACGATTCATGTTTCTCCTCCACCAAATCTGTCGGACTACCCATCCGTATTGTTCTCATTTTGACTTCGCACGCCAGCTTCGCTTCACGCCCGGATGGCACCGGGGAGCGGCCCGAATTGGTACTGGAGGGCGACCAGCCGTCCCAGCCGCAAACAAATGTTGCAACGCGACAACAATCTTGCTCGCGTGCTTCAGAGTATTGCCTTGCAACGACGTTTACCGCGGGGACGCAAAGATGACTTCAGAACGATAGGGCGAATACGAATGTTGTAAAATACGAAATTCTGATGCTTTTATATCTACTCTGGTATGAGGGAAATTCCATGATCAGGCTTCGGCAGTTGCAAGCCTTGAACTATGTCCTGTCGAGTCGGACGATGACCGCGGCGTCCCAGTTGTTTGGCGTGACGCAGCCGGCCATGAGCCGTCTGATCATGCAACTTGAAGAGGAGGTCGGCTGCCAGCTTTTGCGGCGGGATCGCGGCCGGGTAAGACTAACCGAGGAGGGCGTCCGGTTCTACGAGAAGGCGGAGCAGGTCCTCACCTCCATGCGTGAACTCGGAGGAATTGCCGAAGGTCTGCGAAGGGATCCCAAAGGCGAAGTGAGGATTGTTTCGATCTACGGGCTGGTGAACAGCCTCATTCCGAACGCGATCAAGCGCTTCTCTGCGGCTTATCCGAAGGTTCGAATTGCGATCGATATGCTCAATCGGGCACGGTTGGAAGAGGTCATTCATGAACGGCAATTCGACATCGCGCTGGCGACATTGCCGGTAAAGTCGCCGCCATCGCTCACGATCGACACGCTTGGTGCGCTGCCCGCGATTTGTGTCTTACCTGCCAAACATTCGTTGGCCAAACACAAAACTATCAAAGCGACGGATCTGGCCGGCGTTCCCTTCGTCTCGGCCCGGCGCGAGACGCTCCTGCGGCAGCGTGTCGATGACGTCTTCGACCGGCTGTCGGTCGCGCGCGAGATGCAGTTCGAATGTCATAACACGGAAGTCATGTGTCAACTGGTTGCCGCGGGCCTTGGCGTTTCCATCGTTCATCCCTTCGTTCGCAAGCCGGTCGACAACTCCTTTGTCAGCCGGCCTTTCGAACCCTCCATCCGGATGGAATATGCCATGTTCCGGCAGCCGCGAGGCGAGATCAGCAACGCCTGCGAGGTGCTGGCCGAACACATCATGAGGGAGACGCAATATCTCAGGATGCCAAAAGCGCCGTGTCGTGCCAGGCGGCGATAGCTTTGGAATGGAAAATCGCAGATGAATGCTGGACCGGCAACAAGCCTGGGATTACGAACGCATGTCGACGCCCTGCTCACTATCGGAGGCGAAGTCGGTGGCCTTGACGTGGTCGACCTCGGCTGCGGCGAAGGACATTTCGCGAGAGGACTGGCGAGCAGGGGCGCCGTTGTCACGGGGATCGATCCGTGGGTCGCGCCGGTGCCCGAGCAACGTGTCGGCGGCGGCCGCTTCTGCATTCTGCAAGCGCGGGCCGAAGCGGTTCCGCTGCCTGCCGCGTCGGCAGATATCGTGACTTTCATCTTCTCGCTGCATCATGTGCCGGCCGGTTCTCTGGCGGCGGCGCTTCGCGAGGCGAGCCGGCTGCTTCGCCCCTCGGGACGGCTTTACGTCGCCGAACCGCTCGCGGAAGGCCCGTTGCATGACCTCATGCAACCGTTCCATGACGAGACAGAAGTGCGCGCAAACGCGCTGACCGCGCTCTCGGAATTCGCTGCTCCCAAATTTGAGACGGCCGAACTATTTCACTACTTGGAACGTCGGGTGTTCGCTGATTTTCGGGCGTTCGCAACGCGGATGCAGGCCAACACGCGGTTCAACGACTACGACGAGAAAGACGTGGACACGCCCGAAATTGTCAGTCGCTTCGACGGGCTTTTCAGTCGATTTGGCGGAAACTTCGATCAGCCGGTCCGGGTCAATCTCTTTTCCCGTCCACGGAGCCGAATTCGGTGAGGCTCTGCGTGCCGCCCGTCAGCCACGGAACGGATCGATGCCGGTCAGTTCCCGGCCCTGGATCAGCGTGAGAATGCCCGGCGTTCCGTCGGGGATCGAGATGGTCCTGACATCCCGAGCGATCTGCTCGAGACCCAGTTCCCAACTCAATCCGATGGCGCCGTGAATTCGCATCGCCAGCGCAATGGCACGGTCACAGGCATCGACTGCATAGCGTTTTGCCATCGCGGAAAGACCGTTGGCGCGCTCCCCACGATCGATTGCGGCGAGGGCGTTGTAGCAGACCAGTCGGCTGGTCACGACCGCGGTCTCTATGTCCGCGAGGTCGTTCTGGATGAGCTGAAATCCACCGATTGTGCGGCCGAACTGTTTGCGGATCCCCGCATAGGCGCGTGCGGCGTCGAGCGCCTTCTGCGCCAGGTGCACGGCCATTAGACCGACCAGCGGCCGGTTGGCGAGCCAGGTCAACGTCAGCAGTTTTGCGGTATCGCCGGTATCGGGACAGAGGTTGCGCCTCGGCACGCGGCAGTCGTTGAAGGCGACTTCGCCCAGCGGGGCCTGACGCAGCCCGAGCATGTCCAGTTCCCGGGTCGTGAACTCGGATTCAGTCCGGTCGACGAGAACGCGCACCACGCTTGACTTGCCATCCTGCGTGGTCAGCCGGCAGGTGACGTTCATGACGTCGCAAATCGGCGCGTTCGAAATCCACAGCTTGCTGCCATTGATGATGAGCACGTCCCCCGCTTCTGTGACCTTGGTCTTGATGCCGCGCGGGTCGGAACCGACGTCGGGCTCGGTCGAGCCGGTACAGGCAATACGCTTGCCCGACATCAGGTCAGGCAGGTATCGCTCCTTTTGCTCCGGTGAGCAGCCGAAATAGATCCGGGTGGTGGTGGCCTCGTGCGGCTGCAGGATCAGCCCGACGCAGGGCGGTATCTGCTCGCCGATCAGACCGTAGTCCAGCATGCTCATGCCGGCGCCGCCGCCGGCCTCGGGGATGCGCGCGCTGGTCAGGCCGAGATCCGCGGCCTTTGCCATGATCTTCAAGACGGCGGATTTTGGCAGGCCCTTGTCGCGGTCATTGGCCTCGAGCACCGGCTGGATCTCGGTCTCCACCATGCGCCTGGCCGCATTCACCATCATCTGTTGTTCGGTCGTCAGCGAAAAGTCCATCTTTGCCTCTCCATCTGATGCTAGACATTGGGCAGCAGTGCGTAAAATGACAAAGCCGGATGAAAACATTCCGTATTTGGTATGACCCAGGCGTCGCTATCAGCGCGCGATTTCCGATCGCAGACGCGCCAGGGGCGGACCGATCGATGCATATCAATCGCGATATGGAAGCATCAAGATTTCGTATTTTACAACATTTCAATTGAGCCTATCTTGTCGACCGATTGGCCTTGAGGAAACGCATGAATTCGAGAGAACCTTCGCCCGGCAGAACTGGTCCGCTTGTCGGCTACAAGGTGCTCGAACTGGGTTCGACTGCGGCGGGGCCGTTTTGCACGCGGCTCTTGGCAGATTTTGGCGCGGAAGTTGTAAAGATCGAGGCCGCCGAGGGAGATCCGATCCGCAAATTGGGGCAGACGGTCGACGGCAAGTCGCTCTATGCCGCGAGCATCTGCCGTAACAAAACAATCGCCTCACTCGATCTTCGCAAACCCGAGGCGCAGGCGCTGCTCAAGTGCATGATTCCGGAATTCGACGCCGTCGTCGAGAATTTCAGGCCGGGCACCCTGGAGAATTGGGACTCGGCTACGACGAGCTGAAGCGTCTGCGGCCCGATCTGGTGATGACGCGCATCAGCGGTTATGGACAATACGGCCCATACCGCGATCGTCCGGGTTACGGGGTGATCGGCGAGGCAATGAGCGGGCTGCGCTCGCTTATCGGCGATCCGGACCGGCCGCCGTCGCGGGTGGCGATGCCGTTGACCGACTACATCACTGCGCTCTATGCAGCTTTGGGGACGGTGATGGCGCTGTTGGCGCGGGAGAAGAACGGTGAAGGCCAGGTGGTCGATACGGCGTTGGTCGATTTCGGCCTTCAGCTTCATGGAATCCTCCGTTCCCGACTATGAAAAGACCGGAACGATCACGATGCGTGCCGGCACGCGCCTGCCGAATAGCGCGCCGAACAGCCTATATTCGACCAAGGATGGCAAGTTCATTCACATCGCGGCGCTGGCGGATCCGGTATATCGGCGGCTGGCCGGTGCCATGAACATGCCGCATCTGGCGTCCGATCCGCGCTTTGCCGAGCAGAACGTCAGATCCGGCAATGTTGACGAAATTGACGCAATCGTTTCCGCCTGGACGCGATCGCTCGAGCTCGAGGACGTCGAACGCATCCTCGAAGCCGCCAGCGTTCCGGCCAGCCGCATCTACACCATGGCTGATATCTTCCGCGATCCCCATTTTGCCGCGCGCGACATGCTGGTCGAGGTACCAGACGACGATCTCGGCACCGTGACACTTGCTGGAATCGTGCCCAAACTTTCGGGAACTCCAGGAAGCGTGATCTGGTCCGGCCACAGAACAGGTCAGGATACCCGTTCGATCCTGAAACGTTTCGCACGCGTGTCCGACGAGGAAATCGATCGCCTCGAGCGCGACAGCGTCGTGTTCTGTGAACCTCTGAACGGCGAGGAATCGAACAGGATAAGCGTGGCGCTCTAGATCACTGCGATCAGCGCCGACCCAAGAGAGACGACGAATGGAAAAGTTCAAGGCGTTTCGTGTTCATACCATCGACGGCAACGCCGTCTGCAGGTTTGAACGGTTGACGCTCGACGACCTCGACCAAGGCGACGTCGTCATCAAAACCGCGTTCTCGGCCATCACCTATAAGGACGCGATGGCCGCTCGCGGTATCGGCAAAAACGTCAGAACGGATCGACCGTGCGTGACCGGCGTCGATCTCTCCGGTGTGGTCGTGTCGTCGGCGGACCCGCGGTTTCGCGCCGGCGATCAGGTGATCGTGACAAATTACAAGCTTGGCACCCTTCAGGACGGCGCCTATGCCGAATACGCGCGCGTGCCGGGTGACTGGATCGTTCCGCTTCCAGCGGGCCTCGATCTCTATGAAGCCATGGGGCTTGGGACCTCGGGGCTGACCGCCGCGCTGACGGTCGATCGCCTGGAAAAAGCCGGCGTCAGTCCGCCCGATGGTCCGGTGGCGGTGTCGGGCGCGACCGGCGGTGTAGGCAGTCTCGCCATCAATATGCTGGCAAAGCTCGGCTTCAAGGTCGTGGCCATTTCAGGCAAGCGCGAGCAGGAGGCGTTCTTGCGGGCGATCGGCGCCCAGAAGATCATGTCGCGGGAGGAGTTGCTGAGCGACCGCGCGCCGCTGGCACCACCGCTGTTCGCGGCCGCGCTTGACAATGTCGGTGGAATCTATTTCGACCGATTGGCCGCGAGGCTTCAGCCGTTCGGCAAACTCGTGGTGGCGGGAATGGCGGTTGGTGCGGAATTGAAGACCACGGTCTTGCCCTGGGTGCTCCGCTCCATCGATGTTTTGGGGATCAATGTATCGCGCCAATTGGATATGACTGAAAGAAAGCGGCTATGGTCCCGAATGGCATCCGATCTCAAGCCTCCGCATCTGGGGAAGATTTCCCGGCCCATTGCCTTTGAAGAGCTTGATGCGACAATGGACCGTTTTTTCGAGGTCACGACCGTGGGCAGGGTGGTTGTGGAGATTGGATCGCGAGCGCCCTAGCCGGATGCCGGGGCGAACACGGAGAGAACAAGATACGACAAAATAGCCTGTTTCCGCTCTTCGCTGGGCATCGACTTGATGGAAAGTTGTTCGCGTTCGGAGAGCGATTTGACCTACTCGCCTCTGATCTCGCTGGGTGATTTGTTGGTCCAGCGGCGAAATGCGCGGCGGAAGTTTGCGGCATCGCTGAATCCGAGCGCCAGCGCAATATCCTCGTTTGCGAGCTTGGTCGTGCGCAAATATCTCAGCGCGATTTGCATTCGAAATTCATCCAGCAGGCCGCGGAAGGAAATGCCTTGCTCCCGCAACTGGCGCCGTAACGAGCGATCGCTCACTTCAAGGAGCTTCGCTATGGCGGCAAGCGTCGGGGGGTTGGCGATATCCCGGATCAGGAGGGCGCGAATCTCTCCGGCTACTCCAACTCGCGACTTCAGGTTATCGAGCAGTTCGTCGCAGAGCGCCACGACCGCCGGGTACGTCGTCCTGTTGCCGAGATTTGCAGCCTGGTCCAGCCATGCCGACTTGAAAATCATCTGGTTGGTGCCGCTCGCGAAGCTCAGACGACATCCGATCTGGTCCGCCGGCAGGCCAAAGTCATGGGCCTCCGGATAGGCCAGATTGATCCGATCCGGAGCGAACGCGGGGCCCATGATATCCCGCATCAGCGATATATGAATGCCGATCTGCATCTCGGTGATAAATCGATAGACTTGCGGATCGGTTGCGGCACGCGCATTGGGCTCAATGACCCAGCCCGCGAATCCCTCTTTCTCGGTGAATTCGATTGTTGCCAGCGGCGCCGCGAGCGCGTGATACAATTCGGCAAAGGCCATCGTCTTGCGAAAGTCGGGGCAGCAGAGAATGGCGAACCCGTACATGCCGTAAGCGGAGATGTGGACCGACGTGCCGATGCGGTATGGCAAATGCGGGTCGCTTGAGATCCGAATGGCGTTCTCGCAGGCCGTCATCAAATCCGCGAGCGAAATCCTTGACTTCGGAGAGTGCACCTGATCCGCGGTCAGGTTGAGGTTTTTCAGGATTGCGCCGGCTGGGCAACCTTGGTCGACCAGTACGTCGAACAGCGCGGCGAGTTTGGTCGGTTCGTAAACGCGCTCGCTCAATCCAACGATCGGCTTTTCCTTCGCGTTGTTCGAAATGGAGCGGAAAGCGGAAGACCTGCCGGGCTGCTTGGAGTTGGGCAACGGAACCTACCTTTGGACAGCCTCGGTTCGAAGTTTCTGTCACTCGTCCTCGGGACAGGATAGCAGCTTTTCCAATCGCCCATAGGGTTGGCCGGCTGAGTCACCCCCTTCGTTGGGGCACAAACTGCAGCAGTTCTGTTCAAGACCTCGTCGCTGAAGCCGGGCAACCTGTCCGGCTCGGACCTGCTCGTCGTCCGTTTCAGACCTTCACAAGCACCGGGCTGTGCGCGACGCTCGGGTGGGTGTTGTGCGGTGCGATCGGCAGACCAAGCGATCCGCTCGTTAGAATGGCGGACGCCGAAACGGCCGGAGGAAATAAGTCGAGGGAGGCCGCTGCGATGGTGGGAAGACTGATTTCAGACGGCCAAATCAGCCTATCAATATCCGCTAATCTTCAAGCAATTGTGGCACACGCCATGCGTGCAGGCATCCGATCAGGAAATCGTTTACCGCGATCTGAGGCGCTTCACCTATCTCCAAATCAGGGAGCGGATTGGCCGTCTGGCATCGGCGCTGAGCAAAGCCGGCGCCGTGCCCGGTGATACCGTAGGCGTCCTTGACTGGGACAGCCATCGGTTTCTCGAAGCGTTCTTCGCGATCCCGATGATGGGCTCCGTGTTGCAGACGGTCAATGTTCGTCTGTCACCCGAGCAGATCGCCTATACGATCGATCACGCCGGCGCCTCGACGCTTCTGGTCAACGATGAGTTCGTCGGATTGCTGGAGGGGATCAAGTCGCGGCTGCCGAAGGTCAAACGGCTGATCGTGATGTCGGACCGACCTGCGCCGCAGACTGGAAGTCTGTCCTTTGTCGGCGAATATGAAAGCCTGCTTGCTGCGGCAACGCCTGATTACGACTTTCCTGATTTCGACGAGAATACCCAGGCGACCACTTTCTACACGACCGGCACGACCGGCCAGCCCAAGGGGGTCTATTACAGCCACCGGCAACTGGTATTGCACTCGATCTGCGGGTTGGCGCTGTTCGGTATGGCGGGTCAGCATGGTCGCTTTTCGCGTGACGACGTCTACATGCCGATCACGCCGATGTTTCACGTCCATGCCTGGGGTTTTCCCTGGTCCGCGACGCTCGCCGGCGTCAAGCAGGTCTATCCCGGCCGCTACGAGCCGGCGATGCTGGTCAGGCTGATCAAGGGCGAGGGCGTCACCTTCACCCACGGCGTGCCGACCATCCTGCAGATGCTGCTCGACGCAGCGGCCGCGGAAAATGTCGATCTCAAGGGCCTCAAGATGGTGATTGGCGGTTCGGCCTTGCCGAAGGCGCTGGCCAGGCGGGCGCTTGCTGCGGGCATCGATATCTTCGCAGGCTATGGGATGTCGGAGACCGGCCCGCTTGCCGCCGTTTCCCATGTCCGATCAAAGGACTTGACCGGAAATCCGGACGAGGAGGTCGAGTTCCGCGCCAAAGCCGGCATCGCGGGGCCGCTGGTGGATCTGCGCATCGTCGACTCCGACATGAAGAGTGTGCCGAATGATGGCAAGTCGGCAGGCGAGATCGTGCTGCGTGCGCCCTGGCTCACCCAGGGTTATTTCAACGATCCCGAAGGCTCCGAGCAGCTCTGGGCCGGGGGTTACCTGCACACCAGCGATATTGCAGTGGTCGACGCGAATGGCTACGTGCACATCACCGACCGTATCAAGGACGTGATCAAGACCGGCGGCGAGTGGGTATCGTCGTTGCAGATCGAGGACCTGATCTCGCAATGCGCCGGCGTTGCAGAGGTCGCCGTGATCGGTGTCAAGGACGACAGATGGGGCGAGCGGCCGCTCGCGCTCGTGGTCAGGCGGGCCTCCGATGCGAATGGCGTCAGCGACGCGATCATCAAGAACCACCTCAGGACGTTCGCCGACAAGGGCATCATCTCCAAATACGGAATTCCGGAGAAGATCCTGTTCGTCGACAGCATTCCCAAGACGAGCGTCGGCAAGATCAGCAAGAAAGAGCTGCGCGAGCGGTACGGCGACTTGTAGCCGTTGGAATGCAGAGGCGAAGATCGAGGAGGAGAACGTGAGCAACCTCACCCTGGCCGGTTTGGGCGGAAGAGTTGGACAGGAGCTGGGTCTTTCCGATTGGGTCAAGATAGATCAGCCACGCATCGACGCGTTTGCTTCCTGCACCGGCGATCGGCAATGGATTCATGTCGACGTTGAAAGGGCAAAGCGGGAAAGTCCTTTCCAAGGGCCGATCGCGCATGGCTATTTGACGTTGGCGATGGTGGCGCCGCTCGCGATGCAGGTCGGCGTCATCCCAAGCGATGCCGCCGCCGGGCTGAATTACGGGATCGACAAGGTCCGCTTTCTGGCGCCGGTGCCGGCCGGCGCGCGCGTGAGGTTACGCGTCGTACTCGCCGGGGTAGAGCCGAGGGAAGGCGGACAGGTGGTCATGAAGACCCTGAACACGATGGAAGTCGAGGGATCGGAAAAACCTGCGTTGATCGCCGAGACGCTGGCACTCCTGATCCCCGCATCGGGAGCAAATCGGCCATGAGCTCCGAACAGCGTGAACCGTCCCCGCTCATTGAAGGGATTTCCGAAACGGCATCCCGAAATACGCTGGCGCTCAATCCGCTTGTTGGTATCCGGGGCCAGGATCTGGTCGATAGCGCAGGCATTCTGTTCAAGGCGATCGTCAACGAGCCGAAGGTTGCTACCGAGCAATGGCTCGCCTTTCTCGGTGAACTCGGCTCGATCGTCGCCGGCAAGTCGGAGCGTGCGCCGAAGGCAGGTGACAGGCGATTCTCCGACGCCACCTGGAAAGAGAGTGCCCTCCACAGCGGACTGCTCAAGGCATATCTCGCCTGGGGCGATGCTGTCGGCGGTCTGGTCGACAAGACGAGCCTGAGCCAGATCGACAAAGCAAGGGTGCATCTGGTCACCGAAATCCTGATCGATGCCGTGGCTCCGACCAATGCAATGCTGACCAACCCGGCGGCGGTGCGCAAATTCGTGGATACCGGCGGCCGCAGCCTGTGGTCCGGACTGAAGAACTACTTCGATGATCTCGCCAAAAATGGCGGCATGCCGTCAATGGTGGATCAGAGCGCCTTCAAGGTCGGCGAAACCCTGGCGACCACGCCGGGTGGGGTGGTCTTCCGCAACGAATTGCTGGAGTTGATACAGTATGCGCCGACGACGCCGAATGTGAGAAAGCGGCCGCTGGTCATCACCCCACCGCAGATCAACAAATACTACGCACTGGATCTGTCGCCGGACAAAAGCATGGTTCGTTTCCTGCTCGACAACGGCATTCAGGTGTTCTGCGTCAGTTGGCGCAATCCCACCGCGGCGCATCGAGAATGGGGGCTCGATACCTATGTCGCAGCGCTTGATGAAGCTGTCGATGTCGCGCGGGACGTGACCGGCAGCGACGATATCTCGATGATGGGATCCTGTTCCGGGGGCATCACCTCGACGGCTTATTTCGCTACGCTTGGAAGCGCGGGGCAACAGAAGATCAGGAATATGGTGCTCGCGGTCTGCCTGCTCGATCCGAACACCGCCGACGAGAGTGCATTCGGCTGCCTGATGACGCCGGAGACAATGCGCGCGGCCAAGGAAGCCTCCCGGCTGCGCGGCATGGTCGACGGCCACGAACTGGCGCGGATGTTCGCGTGGATGCGGCCGAACGACCTGATCTGGAACTACTGGGTCAACAACTACCTGCTTGGCAATCAGCCGCCGGCCTTCGATATCCTGTACTGGAATGCCGACACGACCCGGCTCCCGGCCGGCCTGCATGGCGATTACCTCGATCTCTATTTCACGAACCCCTTCGTCAATGCTGGAAGCCTTACCTTGAACGGCAAGGCGATCGACATGAGCAGGGTCAATGCCGACAGTTACGTGATCGCCGGTGTGACCGACCACATCACGCCTTGGAAGGGTGTGTACAGGACCGCGATGATCATGGGCGAGGGGACGACTTTCGTGCTTTCGAACAGCGGCCACCTCCAGAGCCTCATCAACCCGCCGACCAATCCGAAGGCGTCCTTCATGATCGGGGCGGTTAATCCATCCGGTGCAGACGCATTCGTGGCCGCGGCCGAGAAGCGGAAGGGAAGCTGGTGGCTTGATTGGCGCGACTGGCTGCGTGCACGCTCGGGGGAAGAGGTGGCGGCGCCCGCGTCGCTCGGCAGCGAACGCCATCCCGTCCTTGCTGCTGCCCCGGGGACTTACGTCTTTGACTGACGATCTCGCCAGCGGGGACCAGGCGGTATCGGCTGCCGTCGCGACGCCGGGTGCGATCGAAGCTCGGCAGGTCATAATCGACGGTCAGTTGCTTCAGGTCGCGGTCAGGCATGGCAGCGGCAGCGGGCCGCCGCTGTTGCTGTTCAACGGGATCGGGGCCAACTGGGAGCTGGCGAAGCCGTTCCTCGAGGCACTCACGAGCACGACGGCAATCATTTTTGACGTGCCTGGCGTCGGCGGTTCGCCCAGGCCGTTGCTGCCGTATCGTCCGTCGAGGCTGGCGCGGCTTGCCGCCCGTCTCGTTGCCGAGTTCGGCTACGCGGAGGTCGACGTCGCCGGCGTGTCCTGGGGAGGCGGAATCGCTCAGCAGTTCGCGCATCAATATCCAAATCTATGCCGGCGGCTGGTGCTCGCCGCAACGGCGCCGGGGGTCACCATGGTGCCGGCAGGCCCTTCCGTACTCTGGAAGATGGTGACGCCGCGCCGCTATACCGACAAAGACTACATGAACAGGGTTGCGGCGGACCTCTATGGTGGCGCCTTTCGCAGCGACCCGTCATTGAGCGGCCGGCATTCGGCAGCGATGCATGGCGTGCGCAAGCTCGGTTACCTGTATCAGCTTCTTGCCGTGGCGGGCTGGACCAGCCTGCCGTGGCTGTGGTCGCTGCCGCAGCCGACGCTCGTCCTGATGGGCAGCGACGATCCGCTGGTGCCTGCAATCAATGGTCACATCCTGGCGGCTCTGATCCCGAATGCCGAGCTCCGGATGATCGATGACGGGCACCTGTTCATCGTGACGCGACCGGCGGAAACCGCCGCTGTGATCGAGGCATTCCTTGCCGACGCGAGCAAGCATGTCGCCAAACGCAGGCAGGCCTCACCACTCAGCGCAGGGAGGAACCGATGGCGACTCACCAGGCAAAACCAAACGACAAGCCGGACTATGCGCCGCCTCCAATCGAAGGCGACTTCTACAGGATAGCCGCCGTGTTGAACGAAAGCGAGCGGGCGCTGCTCAAACGTGTTCGCGAGTTCACGGAAGGCGTGATCGCGCCGGTGATCGAGGATTATTGGAGCCGGGATGCATTTCCTTTCGAAATCATTCCAAAGATGGCCGAAGTCGGTATCGGCGGGGTGGGCTATCAGGGATACGGCGCCGCCGGCGGAAGCTGGCTGCTGAACGGCTTTGTCGCGATGGAGCTGGCGCGCGTCGATGCATCGGTCGCGACGTTCTGGGGCGTTCACACCGGCCTGTCGGCGGGCTCGATCTATTTGTGCGGGGACGAGCAGCAGAAACAGCGCTGGCTACCGCCCATGATGGGCTTTGAGAAGATCGGCTCGTTCGGCCTGACGGAGCCGCTCGTGGGGTCGGCGGCGTCAGGTGGAATGATGACGACCTGCCGTCGCGAGGGCGACATCTGGATTCTCAACGGTCAGAAGAAATGGATCGGCAACGCCACCTTCGCCGACATCAACGTGGTCTGGGCGCGAGAGGAAGGCTCGAACCAGGTCAAGGGCTTTGTGGTGGGAAAGGACAATGCCGGCTTCTCTGTCGAGAAAATCAAGACCAAGATGGCCCTTAGGGTTGTGCAGAACGGGTTGATTACCCTGAGCAACTGCCGCGTTCCCGAGGCCGACCGGCTGCAGAACGCCAACTCGTTCAAGGACACCGCCAGGGTTCTGAGGATGACGCGTACCGGCGTGGCATGGTTCGCCGTGGGCTGCCAGATGGGTGCATACGAGCATGCGCTACGCTATGCGACGGAGCGTACGCAGTTCGGGAGGCCCATCGGCGAATTCCAGCTCGTGCAGGATCTGCTGGTGCGCATGCTTGGCAACGTTACAGCGACCCAGGCGATGATGCTGCGTCTCGCGCAGCTTCAAGACGAAGGCGTGATGCGCGATGAGCATGCGTCGCTCGCGAAGGCGTTCTGCACGGTCAAATGCCGCGAAACCGTCGGCTATGCACGCGAGTTGCTCGGCGGCAACGGCATCCTGCTCGAGAATCACATCGGACGGTTCGTGGCCGATGCCGAAGCGATCTACTCCTATGAGGGTACAAGGGAAATGAACACGCTGATCGTCGGCAAGTCCATTACGGGATTGAGTGCCTTCGTATGACGCCCGCAAAAGCCATTCGTAAAATTCGATTCCGGATGGGCGCCGTCGATCACGGCCGCAGAATGATCTTGGCGGCAGGAGTTGATCCCCGATCGATGGCGGCGAAAGCGGCCACGCCTTCCGAGAGGGGGCGCTCTTCGAACCAGCGCAGGGCACCGAGTTGACGCGACGCGAGTGCTGCGACGGTGTGGCGGAAATCCATCGGCGTGTAGCAATAGGAGCCGATGAAGGCGACCTCCTGCAGCGTGATCTTGCGGATATCCAGACCGTCGATTCCGGGCAGCAGTCCGACATGAATGATGACGCCGCCCGGCCGCACCATGCGGCTCGCGGCAGCACGGGTTGCGGAGGCACCGACCGCGTCGATCACCAAATCGACGCTATTGTCGGCGGGCTCATTGCTCCCCGGCGCATGGGTCGTAAACCCCTCGGAGCTGTTGAGTGCCTGGCGGCGCAATGCGTTGACTTCGCCCACTCCGAGATTCACCGCGCCGAAGTGACGCGCGACGATCGCCGCGGCAACACCAATGGCGCCGCCACCGAGCACGACGATGCGCGCCGTGGCGAGCGGGAGATGCAGCCGCTCGGCACCGAGGCGGACCGCGTGCCAGGCCACCGCGACCGGCTCGGCGAGCGCGGCCTCGGTCACCGGCATGGTGTCCGGGATCGGCTCGATGTTGCGCTCGGGGACGCAGACGTAGTCAGCGAAGGCGCCCGGCCGGGGAGGCATCGAGAGGATCTGCCGCGTTGGGGAAAGATGCCAGCGCCCCTCGATTGCGTATGGACAGGCGGGGTCGACCACAAGAGGGTTGATAGTGACACGTTCGTCGTTGCGCGGACCTCCGACGATCCGGCCTGCCGCCTCATGGCCGAGGATCAGGGGCGCCGGGCGGCGGGAATCATGACCATGATAGGCGTGCATGTCGGATCCGCAGATGCCGACGGCTTCGACCTTGACCAGCACTTCGTCAGCTCGGGGTGTAGGATCGACGACATCGCGAAGCACCAGTTCGTTCGGACCGGTATAGACGAGGGCGCGCATGGATTCTCCTATTTGGCAGTGAAGCCACCGTCGACCGCAAGGGTCTGGCCAGTGACATACGCCGAGGCGTCGGAGGCGAAAAAAACCGCAGCGCCGGCGAGATCCTCGGGGCGGCTGTTGCGTCCGATGGCAGTCTGAGCCGCCAGGCGGGCGGCGCGCTCGGGATCGTCGAATACCGAAGCGGTCAGCGGCGTCGGCACGAAGCCCGGACCTATCGCGTTGCAGGTGATACCGCGGGACGACCACTCCTCCGCGATCGCCCGCGTGAGCTGCAAGACGCCGCCTTTCGCGGCGCCATAAGGCGCGGAATTGGGAAACGCGCGCCAGCTCTGCAGCGAGGCGATGTTGATAATTCGTCCCCAGCCGCGCTCCGCCATTGCCGGTGCCAGGGCCTGGGTCAGGAGGAATGGCGCCCGCAAGTGCAGCGCCATGTGCAGATCGAACGCCGCGGCGCTGACTTCGGCAAAGTTCTGTCGCAAATTGATGCCGGCGGCGTTGACGAGGATATCGATGCTCAGACGGTGTGTAGCCGCTGTCTCGGCAACTCGCGCGCAGTTCTCGGGAACCACGAGATCGGCAGCGATGATCGCCGCGGTGACGCCATCACGAGACAGTGCAGCGGAAGCGTCCTCGAGCTCCGCCACCCGCCGCGCAACCAGCACGACCGTCGCTCCGGCGTTGCCGAGTGCGGTAGCAATCGCAAGACCAATGCCGCTGTTGCCGCCGGTTACCAAGGCCGTGCGGCCCGTCAGATCAAATAGATGAGCGAGGCGGGAAGACATCAGACCTAGACTTCGACCGGCCGGCCCAGATCAACATTCGATCCGGGCGCATATTTTTCCATCCGTGCGTCGCTGGTGCGCGCATGAGCTTCCATGCCTTCGAGACGGGAGATCCGTGCCGACATCGGAGCGATCACCTTGCATGCTTCGCGGGTCATGCGCTGCCAGGTCAACGGCTTGAGAAACTTGTGCACCGACAGGCCGGCCGAATAGCGGGCGGCAAATTTGGTGGGAAGAATGTGGTTTGGTCCGGACACCTTGTCGCCGAAGGCGACGTTGGTCTCTTCGCCAAGAAACAGCGAGCCGTAATTGGTCAGGCGCGCATGCCACCAGTCGAGATCAGTGCAATGCACCTCGAGGTGCTCGCAGGCGTATTCGTCCGACACCTCGACCATCTCCTCGCGGCTGTCGCACAGCACGATCTCGCCATAGTCGCGCCAGGCCGCCGTCGCCGCCTCCCGGGCCGTGGGAGGCAGCTTGGCGATCAGCAAGGGGATCTGACGGGAGACCTCGTCCGCAATCCGACGCGAAGAGGTTATCAGCCAGGCCGGACTTTCATGGCCGTGTTCGGACTGACCGACGAGATCCGTTGCGACGATCAGCGGATCCGCGCTGTCGTCAGCGATCACCGCGACCTCGGAAGGCCCGGCGAAGACGTCGATGCCGACCTTGCCGAACAGCATGCGTTTGGCCTCGGCGACGAACTTGTTGCCCGGTCCCACGATGATGTCGGCCTTGCGTCCGGTGAAAAGCCCGTTGGCCATTGCGGCGATGGCCTGCACGCCGCCGAGGCACATGATGGCGTCGGCACCGGCAACTTGCATGGCATAGAGCACATGGGGATGGATCCCTTCGCCCTTGTAGGGAGCCGAGCAGGCGATCACGGTCGGAACGCCCGCGGCCTTCGCGGTTGCGACCGACATATAGGCCGATGCGATATGCGCGTAGCGGCCGGTCGGTACATAACAGCCGGCGGTGTTGATCGGGACGAGCTTCTGGCCGAGCTGCAGCCCGGGCGACAATTCGAGCGAAAATTCCTGCACCGAGGCACGCTGCGCCTCGGCGAAGCGCCGGACCTGCCCGACCGCGAAGTTGATGTCGTCCTTTACGGTCTGCGGAACGTCTCCGGTGCGCTGTGCGATGCTGGCGGCATCCATCACGATTTCGCCCGACCAGTGATCGAGCTTCTGCGCATAGTCCCGGACCGCCGCCTCGCCCTCCCGCTCGATCCGCTCCAACATCTCCGCTACCACCGCGCGCGCGCTGCCGGTTTCGGTTTCCGGGGTCTTGGCAGCTTTCTTCAGATAGACGACCGACATGGCGGGGGCCTCATAAAGGTTACGAAAGTGGAGCGGGGCCGTCCCTCACGGGCCAGCCCCGCGGATGGTTATTTCTTGTCAAACTCGGTGGCGAATGCCTTGAGCTTTGGATCGGAATCGACCCGCGAGAGAAATTCCGCAGTGATGTAGCTGTTCGCCTCCGGCGTCGACTGCACGGTTCCGATTTCCGTCAGGAATTTGCCGATCTCGTTGAACCAGCCGTCCATGGTCGACGGGCCCTTGGTGCGATCCATCAGGTGTAGCTGTTGGTCGAGCGAGAAGGTCGGCCGCAGCCGAAACTCTTCGTCCATGGCGTGGGCCGTGACTTCAAGTCCACCCTGCTTGTAGAAATCGAGCGCCAGGCTGCGCGCCTCGGCGGGATTGGCCTTCGCCCACGACCAGCCGCGCAGATAGACTGCGAGGAACTTTGCGACTGCGTCAGGGTGCTCCTTGGCGTAGTCGGCGCGCACCACCAGTGCGCCGGGGACAACAGCGCCGGCGTCCGCGCCCGAGCAGAGATATTTCGCGTTGGCGCGCTCCTCCAGCGTATATGTATTGGGTGCCCAGACACCGGCGATGTCGCCGTTGTTGGAGGTGATAGCGGTGATGATCTGGGCCTGGCCGAGATTGACGAACTGCATGTCGGTCTGTGCCAGCCCGAACTTGATCAGGCATTTGCGCGCCGCGAAGTCGACGGTGGAATTCGTGGTGAGCAGCAGACGCTGACCCTTCAGCAGTTTCGGATTGGCCTTCAGCGCGTCGTATTTGTCGCCGCGCACCAGGATGGCATTCGCTTTCGATTCGTCGTTGGTGATGCCGATGGTCAGGATATTGAAGCGCGCCGCGCCGAGCACTGCGGGCACCGAGCCGGTGCCGCCGACGTCCCAGCTCTTCGCCGCAGCCGCGGCAATCTGCGGCGCGCCGGCGGGAAAGGTGGAGAAATCGGGGTCGAGCCCCACCTGCTTCCACCAGCCTTTGACATTCGCGTAGTGGAATGGCAGCGCCCAGTACAGCGACGGTTGATAGCTGACGCCGATCTTGGTCTGTGCGAGGGCCGGCGAGGCGGCCGCGATCAGGCCGATGGCCAGGGCAGTTCTGCGAAACGTTGCAATCATGATCTCCTCCAGTGGTTGATTTTCGTTGTTGGGCACTTACGGCTGGGCATCGGATTTCTCCTCACGCAGCGACTTCCAGATGTGGGTTCGCAGATGGATGAAGGATTTGAGATCCATGACATCCTCGATCTTTGAAAGGCGGTCCCAAGCCTCTTGCTCGCGGACCGGCTTGACGTCGATGATCTCCTTGATGCGGCCGGGACGGCGCGTCATCACGACGATACGGTCGGCGAGATAGACCGCTTCCTCGACGGAGTGGGTGATGAACAGAACGGTGCGCGGGTTGATCCGCGACAGGCGGACCAGTTCCTCCTGCATGACGACTCGGGTCTGGGCGTCGAGCGCGCCGAACGGCTCGTCCATCAGCAGCACTTCGGGATCGAGCAGATAGGCGCGCGCGATCGCGACGCGCTGCTGCATGCCACCGGACAGTTGATGCGGGAAGGCGTCGGCGTGACTCTCAAGGCTCATCAGCTTCAGCGCGTTGGCGATCAGTTCGGCGCGGCGTGCGGCGGCGACGTTCTTGTTGCGCAAGCCGAGATCGAGATTCTGCCGCACGGTCTTCCAAGGAAATAGCGCGAAGTGCTGAAAGACCACGGCGCGGTCAGGTCCCGGCTCGGTCACCTTGCGGCCGTTGAGCGTCACGGACCCGCTACTCGGCTGCTCGAAGCCTGCGACGATGCGCAGACAAGTGGTCTTGCCGCAGCCAGAGGGCCCGACGATGGCGACGAATTCCTTTTCCGCAATCTCGAGATTGATGTTGTCCAGGACCGTGACGCCGCCGCGCGCCGCCCCGAAAACCTTCTGAACGCTTTCGAATTTGATGCGACCCACGGGCGAACCTTATGCGGAGAGGCCGCTGCGGCGGCGGATCATGGCTTCCCCCTGGCGCAACGCCACGTCGATCACGAGACCGGCAACGCCGATGGCGGCCATTCCCGCCATCACCGTGGTGGTCGAGACCATGGCCTGGGCCTGCACCATCATGAAGCCGACCCCGGCTGCGGCCACGATCAGTTCGGCACCGACCAATGATTGCCACCCGAGCCCCGCAGCGACCCTCAGCCCGGCGACGATCGAGGGGATGGCGGCCGGTAGCAGCACCTCGGTGATGGTACGAAGGTGTCCGGTTCCAAGCATGCGCGCCGCCTCGATCAGCCCCGGATCGACGAAGCGTGCGCCGCGATAGGCATTGATCAGGCAGGCGGGGAAGGCCCCGGCGAATATGATCAAGGTCGGCCCGCCGATCCCGGTGCCGAACCACAGCGCGGCGAAGGGAACCCAGGCGATCGGGGCGATGAAGCGCAAGGCTTCGAAGATCGGCGACAGAATGTCGTCGAGCAGGCGGAACCATCCCATCATCAAGCCAAGCGGGATACCGAACATGGCCGCGAGGCCCACGCCGAAGGCGTAGCGGGCAAGACTCGACGCGAGATGTTGCTGCAGCGTCGCGCCGGCGAAAGGCGTGCTCAACAATTGGACGATGCGAAGCGCGACATCAAGCGGGCTGGGCAGGAACTGCCGCGGGACGAAACCAGTCACCGACAGCATAGTCCAAAGACCGAGAAACACAGTAAGTCCCGCAACGCCGAACCCCAGCCTCTCACGCGTCGATAGCGGCGGCCCGTTCACCACACGGCCCCTGTGGCGGCGTTCCAGGCCAGAACTTTGGCTTCGATGCGGCCGAGTAACCACGTGGTGGCAAAGCCGAGGGCACCGACCGCGAGCATGCCGACCAGAATCATGCCGGGATAGATGTCCTGCTGCGCCATGTTGAGCACGAAGCCTAGTCCCACGAGGGCGCCGACCAGTTCGGCCGCGACCAAGGTTGTCCAGGTTGCCTGCAACGACAGCCGCAGTCCCGTGAAGATCATCGGCGCGGCAGCCGGAATCAGGATCTCGCGCACGAAGCGACGCCCCGGCGTCCCCAGCATGCGCGCCGCCTCGAGCGTGCTGCGATCGATCGTGCGAACACCGGCAAACGTGTTTATCACGGCGGGTACGAAGGCGGCGAACCAGATCACCATAATCTTGGCGGCGTCGCCTAGCCCGAGCCAAAGGATGGCGAGGGGAATCCAGGCGAGCGGCGGGATTGGCCGGATCAGAAGGAAAACAGGGTTGATCGCTGCTTCGGCCCGGCGGCTCCAACCCATCCAAAGCCCCAAGGCCACGCCACTTACCGACGCCACGCAGAAGCCGACTACGACCAAGCCGAGGCTGTGCACCGCGTGATTGGCGAGATCGGCTCCGGCATAACCCTTTCCGACGATCTGAACCAGCGATCGCCAAAATTCGTCGGGCGCGGGAAAACGCGCGGCGCTGACCAACCCGGTGGTACTCACCACGAACCATAGCGCTACGAGCGCGGCCAAGGTCGCAGCCCCGATCGCCAGTCGCTGGGTGTTCCTCCCCATCGGTTTTCCCCTGATGAAATCGCTTTCATAAAAGCGCAGAAATCGGACCCCGTCAATCGACGTATTCGTTGTACAATGGGTCAAACGCTTCTATGTCTTATGAAAATGTTTTCAGATATGGGTGCGACCGTGAAGGTAAAGCTGATCGACGTGGCGCGGCACGCCAGGGTTTCGCCAACGACCGTCTCTCGCGCCATAGCGCAACCGGATCTCGTCAATCCGGATACGTTGGCGCGGGTGCGGGCCAGTGCAGCCAAGCTCGGCTATGTACCGGACGGCGCCGCGCGTGCGCTGGCTTCGGGCCGTTCGATGACGATGGGTGCGGTAATCCCGACGCTCGACAGCGCGATCTTCGCCCGTGCGTTGCAGGCGATGCAGACCGCGCTCTCACGACAAGGGTATCAGCTTCTCGTCGCCTCACACGACTACAGCGCGGCTGCGGAAGCCGAGGCCGTGCGCATGTTGATGACCCGCGGCGTCGACGGTCTCATGCTGGTCGGGGCGCAACGGCCGGCAGCCACTTGGGACCTGCTCGAGAGCGCAAACGTCGCTATTGTCCTGACCTGGTGCGACGAGCCCCGCTTCAGCGCCATCAGCGTGGATAACGCCCGCGCCGGCCGCATCGCGGCGCAGCACCTGATCGCGCTGGGTCATCGGCGGATCGGGGTGGTGCTCGGCGCGCTGCACTTCAACGACCGTCAGCGGGCGCGACTGGCGGGAATCCGAGCCGCGATCGAAGACGCAGGGCTGAGCCTGCCCGATTGGTGTGTCTCGGAACAGCCGTTGTCGCTGGCTGGTGGTCGTACCGGCTGCGCCCAGATGCTCGCCCTCGACCAGCCGCCCACCGCCATCATCGGCGGCATCGATATCCTTGCGATCGGCTGCGTCGAGGAAATCCACGCGCGGGGGCTCGTAGTTCCAGACGATCTTTCAGTTGTCGGCATCGATAATCTCGAGATGTCGGCGCATCTGTTTCCGGCACTCTCCACCGTACACCTTCCGGTCGCGCGCATCGGTGAACTTGCGGCCGAGAGCCTGCTCGCGCAACTGCGCAGCGGCGGTACCGCGACCCATGTCGACCTTCCGGTCGAATTGGTGGTGCGTCGTTCGACCGCGCGGCTCGCCAGAGCGCAGAACGAATTGATGACGAGGAAAGGCAACTGAGGCTGCCGGTTCCTCGCGTGAGGGGGAGATGACGCTCGATCAGGCAGGTGATGCGCTGATCGATATGATCATTGCTACGAGCAACGGACGGCTGACGGCGGCCGAGTCGCTTGGTCACCGGGAGTTCTCGATGACCAAGCTCTATCGCAGTACCTGAGGTAGCTGGCGGGTGCGCATCCGTCAGCGCTTCGTAAAGCGCGGCGACGGAGTTGGATTTCGGTGGCTTCGATCATCGCGGCATCGAGAAAGACGAGCTGCAATTTGTTGCGAGCCGATCGAACAATGCCGTGGCCTAGCTTTGCCGAACAGCGCCGCGCGAGGCGCTCGTTGTCATGGCAGCATAGGCACGCAGCGCTCCCGAGACGTTGCGCTTCCGTGCTTCCCTTGGGCGCCAACCATCGGCTTGTTGGCGATCACGGCGAGCAGCCAGTTCGGCCTCTTCAACCACGAGCCGAATGCTGCGATTGGGAATGTCGAACTGAATAATGTCGCCCTCGCGTACCAGCGCGATGGCTCCGCCTTCCGCCGCCTCAGGCGAAACATGACCAATGGAAAGGCCGGACGATCCGCCTGAAAAGCGTCCGTCCGTGACGAGCGCGCATACTTTTCCGAGGCCTTTGGACTTCAGATAGCTCGTTGGATACAGCATCTCCTGCATACCGGGTCCCCCGCGCGGTCCTTCATAGCGGATAACCACGACATCGCCTGGCAATACCTTCCCGCCGAGGATGCCTGAGACTGCGGCATCCTGGCTGTCGAACACCCGGGCCCGACCGGCGAATTGAAGCAGCGCGTCGTCGACACCAGCCGTTTTAACGATGCATCCATCTTCGGCGAGATTGCCAAAAAGCACGGCGAGGCCGCCGTCTTGCGAGAATGCATGCGCCTTGTCGCGGATCGTGCCGTTTTCACGGTCGAGGTCGAGCGCGTCAAACCGACGGTTCTGACTGAACGCGAGCTGCGTCGGCACACCGCCTGGAGCCGCCCGGTAGAAGGAGTGAGCGGTTTCGCTGTCGGTACGTTTGACGTCCCACCGCGCCAGCGCGTCGCCGATCGTCGACGAGTGAATGGTAGGAAGTTCGGCATGTATCAGCCCGGCGCGGTCGAGTTCGCCAAGAATAGCCATGATGCCGCCGGCGCGATGGACATCTTCCATATGAACATCCGATTTGGCGGGGGCCACTTTGCAAAGGCAGGGAACGCGACGCGACAGCCTGTCGATGTCCTTCATCGTGAAGGGGACCTCCGCCTCGTGGGCGGCGGCAAGAAGATGAAGCACCGTGTTGGTCGAACCGCCCATGGCGATGTCGAGCGTTATGGCGTTCTCAAATGCGGCGAAGCTCGCGATCGAACGCGGCAGCACAACCGGATCGTCCTGCTCGTAATAGCGGCGAGCCAGGTCGACGATGAGATGGCCGGCCTCGACGAAAAGCCGTCTGCGGTCGGCATGGGTCGCCAACGTCGATCCGTTCCCGGGGAGTGCCAGGCCAAGTGCCTCGGTCAGGCAGTTCATCGAATTGGCGGTGAACATTCCGGAGCAAGAGCCGCATGTCGGGCAAGCCGACCGCTCGATGATCTTGACCTCGTCATCCGTGATGTTGTCGTCTGCCGCCGCGACCATCGCGTCCACGAGATCGATTGCCTGCTCTTTGCCGCCCAGCACGACCTTGCCAGCTTCCATCGGGCCGCCGGAAACGAACACCGTTGGGATATTGAGACGCAGCGTCGCCATCAGCATGCCCGGCGTGATCTTGTCGCAATTGGAGATGCAGACCATGGCATCCGCACAATGCGCATTGACCATATACTCGACGCTGTCGGCAATAAGCTCGCGCGATGGCAACGAGTAGAGCATGCCGTCATGTCCCATCGCGATGCCATCGTCGATGGCGATCGTATTGAATTCTTTCGCGACACCGCCCGCCTGTTCGATCTCCCTCGCCACCATCTGGCCGAGATCCTTCAAATGCACGTGTCCCGGTACGAATTGCGTGAATGAATTTACGACGGCGATAATCGGTTTGCCAAAATCGGCATCCGTCATGCCGGTCGCCCGCCAGAGGCCGCGAGCGCCTGCCATGTTACGGCCGTGGGTTGTTGTTCGAGATCGATAAGGAGGCATGGTTGTTACCTATGGGTGCGGGATTTTCGGATCATGTCAGGTAGAAATCGGCTTGGTCGAAGGCGCAGCCACGGCACGTAGCCTGTGAGCCGCGGGTCTGCCGCTCCATTGGTCGCCGAAGGATCAGCCAGTTCCAGGCCCCGGCCGGCGGGCGGCGCGGAAGCGACAGCGGAAAGCTCCATGAGCCTCCTCCCTTCACGTCGGGCCGCAGCGTCAGGCGTTGGATTGTTTGAAAAACCACCCTACCGCGACTGAGCTTTCGCCCTTCAACAGCAGGAGCCATCAGCCAGCGACGGCAGTTATCGGAGAGCTCCATCTCCGTACCCCTTGTTAGCGGCCCGCTTGGAAATCGTCAAACGGTCGGTACAGCACGAGCGATCACCCGGGCGGAAACGGTGGAGATGGACCGGCCGCGAACCCGGCTTCGCTGCCGTTGCGCTAGCGCTTATGGACTGCTATTGACTAGGCAAGGGAATGGAGTCTCCCTTGAACCGCCGTCGTGGCTGATGACTCCTGCCGTGCGAGATATCGCGGTGGGAGGAGTGCGCAACCCGCCGATTTGGCGGGTTTTTTGTTGCCCGGATAGGACCCCGCCAAATGGTTCAGCCTGCCCGCTACCACAATCGGGAGCGGCAACAGACCGGGCTCGCACCGGCCTGCCGCATGACCCCGGGGGGTCCCTGCTGCGGGCCTCCCATGCGCGTGATCGCGGAGGCCGTCAGCGATCGATGCGTACACAAGCAAGGCTGCGCGGGTGCAGGACGTGAGAACTTTCGCCGATCCATCTCTTTTTCGCCTGATCTATATGCTCCTGGGAGAGGCGCATCCGGATCTACGTCGAACCAAATGGACTTACCGTGGCGTAAATTGGTTTCGCGAGCGGCACAGCTTCAGTAGCAGCTCATCTGGTTTCGCGATTGACCAATACCTCATCAGCAAACCTCAACCGGGAAGCTGGTCCCTCTTGATCGTCAAGGAAATGTGGTGGGATGGCGATGACAAGGTCATTCGCTCTGTTCAATGGGCAAAGCCCCTCAGCGGAAGCCGCGCCAAGACGCTTGAATGGTTGCGGGCCGAAGAACGGCGGATTGCAGCCGGACCTGCTCAAAGCAAGGCGGCCGAATGAGGGTGGAGCGGCTGCACCAAAGTGCAGCCCGGACGAAAATGAAGGCACTTGGTCTGTCCCTGGCGCCTGGATCCTCAGTGCCGCCCTCGACCAAAAGCAAGCGTGGCCGGCTTGAGCTAATGCATCATGAACACCGGCACGCGCGCATGATTGAGTACGTCGCGTGTAACGCCGCCAAATACCCACTCGACCATTTCGCCGAACCGATAGGCCCCCATAACGAGCGTGTCGGCGGCGACGGCGTCGGCTTCGGCCAGGAGCCGATCCGCAATGTGCTCTCCAGGCGCGGTGCGGGCATGACAAATCTCCGCGCCAATGCCGTTTTCCAGCAACAGGCGCTGTGCTTCCGCTACATCCTGCGAGCCCTTGGCCTCATCGACTGCGACAATGGTCACGTGTTCGGCAGCGCGCAACCAGGGCAGGGCGTGTTCAATGGCTCTGCGCGCCTGCGGCCTCGATTTCCACGCGATCAGGATATGCGCGCCAAATTTTGATGGAATGGCGCCCTCGGTCGGAACGAACAGCACCGGGCGCCCCGTATCGAAGATCGCGGAGTGGAGTGCGTCGGCGGAATCGAGATTGTGAGGCTTGGAAATCGCGATTAGTACCGCATCTTTCACCTCTTCGATGAGTGAGGAGGTAATATCACCCACATGCTGGACCCATTTGACCTTGGCACCGGTGTTGGCGGTCCATCCGTCGAAGACGCTGCGCGCCTGATTCATTCGCTCTCGGGCGGTTCCCTCATTCAGCTCACGCAGCCTCTGCAAATCGACCTCTTCGGTCGTGGCAATGAGGCGGTCGGGATCGACGCAGATATGAAGCGCCGTCAACGAAAGCGTGTCGTTCAGTGTTGCTGCGCGTTGGGCGACGGTGAGACACCGCTGAGCGGTTGCCGCTTCTTCGATAACAGCAACGATTTCATGGGCCGCCGGCAACGCAGGCTGCGGCTTTGCATTAGGGGCCGAACCGGCCGCGCCGTCGCGATGCCGGAACGGCGTGAGATAGGAGGCCTGGGCGCCGACTTCCCTTTCGATTTCCAGCAGTCGATTGTATTTGGCAAGTCGCTCGCCTCGACAAGGAGCGCCCGCCTTGATTTGGCCGCCGCCCATCGCGACCGCAAAGTCCGCAATGAATGGATCATCGGTCTCGCCGGAGCGGTGCGACACGATGTAGTTCCAGCCAGCGGCCCGGCATGCGGAAATCGCATCGATGGTCTCCGTCACCGTCCCGATCTGGTTGAGTTTGATCAGAACGGCGTTTGTAGCCTTTTCGGCAATGCCGCGCTCGATCAGTCTGCGATTGGTAACGTAGAGATCATCACCGACAATTTGCATGGTCGTGCCAAGTTCGGCGCACTGGGCCTTGAACGAAGGCCAGTCGTGTTCGCCAAATCCATCCTCGATCGAGACGATCGGATAACGCCTCGCCCAGTCCGCATAAAGTGATTGAAGAGCCGCACTATCCATTCTTCCGGCGCCGGACTTGCTGAGATCGTATCCGCCGTCACGCCAAAATGAAGACGCCGCAGGGTCTAGCGCAAGAGCGACCTGATCGCCGGGAACATAGCCGGCTCGCTCAATTGCCTCGACGATCAGTACACACGCTGCTTCGTTCCCCTCGAGATCAGGCGCAAATCCGCCCTCGTCCCCAACTCCGGTCGATAGACCGCGCTCGGAGAGAAGACGACGCAGGGCATGATAAGTCTCGGCAGCCCAGCGCAAGCCCTCCCGAAAAGAGGGCGCGCCGTGCGGTACGATCATGAATTCCTGGAAGTCGAGCGAATTGGCGGCATGCTGACCGCCGTTGATGACGTTCATCATCGGAACGGGCATCCGGTGGGCGGAAGCGGCTCCAAGATAGGCGTACAACGGGCGCCGCGATGCTGTCGCCCCGGCCCGCGCCACCGCCATTGAAACCCCGACCATCGCGTTTGCGCCCAGCCGGGACTTTGTCTCGGTGCCGTCGGCATCGATCAGCAGGCGGTCGATTTTGGCCTGGTGCGTGGGGTCTTGTCCGTGAATGAGGCCACTGATTTCCACAAGGCTCGCCAGCGCCTTCAGGACGCCGCGGCCGCCGAAGCGCTTGGGATCGTCGTCACGGAGCTCGTGTGCCTCTCCCTCACCCGTCGATGCGCCGGATGGCACTGCGGCAAAAGCGCTAAGTCCGCTCTGCAAGCGGATCTCGACGCGCAGGGTGGGGTGGCCGCGAGAATCCAGAATTTCATCGCCCTGTACCGCGGCAATTTTGTCTGCCATAAGGCCTCCATCCCACAGGTTCGACGTTGATATCGTCGAATCGAGAGCTTCCAGCGTCGCTGCGCGACGAGCCCGGTGTGGAAGGAGAGGCGAGGGAGTCACAACGTTCCTACCACGACCATTCGCGCGGTAGGAGTCATCAGCCTTTCGGCGGTTTCGGGGGACTCCATCCCCATCCAAATCAAGTTAGCTTTAGCCCCCGAAAGAGGCAAGCGAAATGGCTTGCGGTCGGGCCAGGGCGCGATGGTCGGGCTTTTTCGTTCGGGCAAATGCTAGGACTTGCAGGAACCCGGAACCCAGCGATGCGGGAAATCCGGCTATCGCCGTTCGCTGCGCCTACCGTCGGCGCTTATTGGTGAATTCCTCAAGGTAACGATCAATCTCGAGCCGCTCGAGCCAATGCACGCTTCCTCGCAACGTAGTCAGTCGCGAGATGGCGTGTTGTTTGTCTGTCCGATCGCCTGCGCGCAAGGCCAGGCTGCATGCAAGGAAGGAAATCTGGGCGTCGCTGTCGACCATGAGGTCGCGCAGTGCGGGCCAGTCCTTGCGGAATTTTCCAATGTCGATCAAAAGTGCGAGCGCGCTGCGTCGTTTTCTCAAGCTGGATTCGCTTTCGGCGGTTTGAGTTGTACTTCGCGATTTCGCGGCTCTGACCAAAAGCGTCCTTGCTGGTGCTCCCATCTCCCTCAATGCAGCTTCGGCTGTCAGGCGCACCTCATCCTCTGCCAACGCCTCGACAAGGCAAGGAATCGCTTCCAGCCGCTTGAACGAGCCCAAGCCCGCGATCACGCCGCTCACAACACGGCGTTTCGCCATATCCAAGAGCAGATTGAAGGTCCGTTCCGAGTGCGAACGCGCTATTGCCCGTGCCGCAGAACTGATGACCGTCTCCTCGCCAAGCCGTTCGACAGGGTCATCGATCTCCCGCTCAAGGCGCAGGAATTCGTCCAGCACCTCGTAGGCTTTGAGTGTAGCCAACGCTTCGGCCGCCCGGCAGCGCGCGTGATGAAGTCCGCTCGGCTCGCGCGTCAGCAAAAGTTCGCGCAACAGCGGCACCGACCGTGTTCCGAAACTCACGACTTCCGCAAATCCCCGATCGCCATCATGAAGCGATTTCATACGGTCTATCGCCTGCACAATCGCGATATTGGGCGATGAAGCTGTGGCGGGTTGAAGGCTCTGCCCTGCCATTGCGTTTGTGACCGGTCGGCCGTGTCATTTTGTGTGAGCCCGGCGACTGCGTCGGACCGACGGTAAAATCCGGGTTCGATCTACGACCATTTCTGCCACATCGGTAACGTTCAAGGGTAAGTAGGAGCGGGCTGGAACCTCTGCCTGGGCGTATGTTACGAGCGCTTCGAACGGCGACAATGCTTTCGGCGGGCCGAACTCGATCATCTGGCCTGCGGAATACCTGATGTTGAGGTCGAGAAAGAGACCCGTAACGATCGTTCGCGGTCGGCCGCTCTCGACGATGCGTACCGCGGCCCGCGTCTTGCCGATCGTGTCGAAATACGCCTGCCTGTAGATCGGGCGGAGCTCTTGGCGAAAGCGTCTAAGGCCAGCCACGACTGTGTCCGGGAGGATGCCATAGACGCGGAGTAGCAGCGCTACGGTCAATTCCATCAGCTCTTCGAAATCGTATGTGACGTGGCGGTGACCTTCGGATTGGCCTTTGCCTTTCTCGAACGGGATGCCAAGCTTGCGCAGCGATTTAATATAGTAGTTGAACGTCGATGTGCTCACGCCGCGGTGAAGACCGAGCTCCGTCATCAGCCAGATTGTCTGGCCGTGCGTGAGAGCAAGACGAGGAATCGCTTCGTTCTCCGGTCTTGCCGGTTTCTCGGGACCAGGTTTGCGCATCGTCGCATATCGAGCGTCTATGCCCGTTCAGCTCCGCTTCAGAGGCAGTGCGGTTGTGCCATAACGCCTTGCCGGCCACGAGACAATGTGACCGCCGGGAACAAGGCCATCGAGAAGACCTATCGCTGCCTCGGCGACTCTGGGATCGTCGAAGAATTCGATAACGAGCGGCAGATCGACGTTGAGCCGCAGGATGTCTTCCGCGCGAACCTCGCCGCTCGCTCCAAATCCGGCAATTCCCCGGAAGACCGTGACCCCCTGCACGGCGTGGCGGTCCTGCAGCAGCGTCAAGACCTCCTGCATCAGTGTCTTGCGCTTGCCATGATCGGCTTCGCTCAGGTAAATACGCACCATGAGGATATCGTTCGTCAAAGAGTCCTCCCGTTATAGGTTTCTGGCGATATAGGCTCCTCCAAATGCGGCGACAAAGCCGAGGCCAACTGAAAGGAACACATAAAGTGCCGCCTTCAGTACTTGACCGCCTTCGGCCAGCAGCACCGTTTCCATCTCGAACGTCGAGAAGGTGGTGTAGCCGCCGAGAACGCCGGTCAGAATGCCGGTACGCAATGCTGGCGACAGCGTCAGGCGTTCGATCGTCTCGATGAACAGAAAGCCCATAACGAAACTTCCGATGACATTGATGCTCATTGTCGCGTAAGGAAAATCGCGACCGTACACCGCCTGCACCAGATTGGTCTGTGCGAAGCGTGCCCAGCACCCGATGGTTCCGCCGATCGCAATTGCAACATAAGTCCACATCTTCGCTTCGCTTGGTTGATTTAAGCCAAAGTCAGTCCAAGGACGAGCACAAGGAGAAGTCCGATCAAGCTGAGATAAAAGTTCAGGTGGCCGGATTGCAGCATCCGCAGCTTGCCGGCCAGCGCGAGCACAATTCGAACTGCGGGCTGAAACAGCAGTGGACCGAAAATTGGCGCAACGTCATGCTCGAAGACCAGTTTCTTGACGAAATATCCTCGGGCATCGGCGTCGCGTTCCGTATCCGCCGTCGGCCGATAGACGAAACTGTAGAAAGTACGCATGGCGTTGGAGAAGGTCAGAGCCGTGGTTGACGCCCGGCTTGGATCGGGCGAAAGACCGCCGTACCAGACCGGAGCCCGGCGCATCGGCCGTCGTCGGCTGATAACTACGAGAATGATCGGGATCAGCGCCAGCAGCGGCATAACCACAATGAGGAGACTCGGCGAGATAAAGGAGAATTTCGCGGTCAGTGGAACAAGCAGAGGGCCGTCATGCATCTGCCTGGTCACGACATTGCCGAACAGCCGGGAGGTGGCATCGTCCAGCGCCGATAGCCAGAGCGGCATACCAACGCCAAGTCCGAGCACGGCAGCACCAAGGAGCCCGACCGAGTACGAATAGCGCTTCGCTATCGGCGAGGGTCGTTTGGTGTCGCGTCCCAGGACGCCAAGTCCAAGTGCCTTCACGAAGGTCGCGAACGCGATCGCGGCCGTTAGCGCCAACCCGGCGCCGGTCAGGGCGAGCGTCAGACGCCCCCCAGGTTGGGAAGATGGAAGCCCTGAAATACCGTCTGGAACACAAACCACTCGCTGACGAAGCCAGCGGTAGGCGGCATCGCCGCCAGACTCATGGCGGCCAACAGAGCGCCAATCCCGAACAGCCGATTGCTACCCGCGCCGGTGTACGTAATGGCGTAGCCGCCGCTGATCCGCCGCAGTCCGTCGGCTGCGAGGAACAGCGTGCCCTTTGCCAGGGCGTGTCCGGCCAGGTGCAGCAAAGCCACCGTCCAGGCGAGACCGGCCAAATCCTGCAGTTGATAGCTGCGAAACAGCATTGCTGCACCGAGGGCGACGACCGCGATCGAGGCGTTCTCTGCCGAAGAGAAGCTCAACAGGCAGCGCCAGTCGTCCTGCTGGAAGGCATACAGGATCGTGAGGATCGCGCTGATCGTCGCTACGACAATCACGACCACGGCGAGCAGCGGAAACTCTCCGCCGGGCGCAGCGGGCAACCAGTTCATCACCGCGCGCGAAAGGGCGAAGAACGCCGCGTTCAATACAACTCCGGAGAGGATTGTGCCCGAAGCGCCGCTGCCGGATCCGTAGGCGCCCGGGAACCACTCATAGAACGGCAACAGACCAAGCTTGGCTCCAAACCCGATCAATAGAAGCAGGCCGACGCCGATCTGGACGCCGTGGGAAAGATTGCCTGCACCCGCCGAAAAGCGCGCGAAGTCGAGCGAGGAGACCTGCAATCCAAGGATAGCGATGGCCAGGATCAGCGCGACCGTGCCAACCTCAAGCAGCGCGAGCATGAACAGGACGGTGCGGCCGCGGGAGGTCTCAAGGTGTTCGGAGAGAATCATTACCGCGCCGCCAAGGCTCATGGCTTCCCAGGCGATGATGAGTGCCGCGCCGTTTTGAAGGCCATAGACGCCCAGCGCGCCGAGCAGGCTCATGGCTGCGCCGAGCAGCCAACCGCTGGACCCACGTTGGGATGGCGACATCAGCGCACAGGCGAAGCCCGCAGGCACGAGTCCGAAACCGAGCAGCCATAGCGCTTCGGGGTCGACCCGGAAGTAAACCGCTTCGCCGAGGATATGTCCCGGCAGAATGAGCGCACGGGTCGAATGAGGCAGCGCGATCAAGGCCGCCAAGACGCCGATCGCAGCGCCAGCCGCCAGCAGCGTGCGGCCAGCGAAAATAAATCCGGATAGGCCGAGGATCGCGGCGCCAAGCCAAAGGATCGCGGCGAGGGGCAATAGCTGGCTAGCCACCGATCTGCCCCCCAATGACGCGTTGGGGAGCACGATCCAGAAACATCAGCAACGCCTCCATGATAGCGATCGGATTTGGCGGGCAGCCTGGCAGATAGAGGTCGACCGGAAGCACCCCTTCAAGCCCGGTGCCGCAGGCATAGTTACCGCCCGCAATTCCTCCAGAGACCGCGCAGGTTCCAACGGCCATTACCCAGCGCGGCTCCGGCATCGCCTCATAGGCTGCCTTGAGCGGCTCGAACATGGCTCGGGTGACGGGACCGGTAACCAATAGCAGATCCGCAAATCGCGGCGAGGGTGTGAAGAATATCCCCAATCGATGCAGATTATAAAATGGGTTGTTGAGGCCCTGGAGTTCGGATTCGCATCCATTGCACGAGCCAGAATCGACGTGGCGAATATGTAAACTGCGGCGGAAGGCGCGCCGGTCCGCTGGTGTTGCTGCGGGAAGCCGGATCGCATCGTCGGACCAGATCAGATCGGCGCGATTTCGGACGCCGAATGCCCAATCGTTGGACGGCTCCATCGCTCCGGTTGGGCAAACCTCCGTACAAAGCTGGCACACCACGCAGCGCCCGTAGTCGACGGCCAGGCCGCCTTGCTTTGCCTGTATTGCGCGGGTCGGGCACACCGACACGCATTCCGCGCAGCCTTCCTTGCATCGCGATGGATGGTAACGCGGCATGCCGAGCACGCCGTCCTGTCCATCGCTCGCATCCTGATGCGGCCATTGCGTCGTCGCCTTGCCACTCGTCAGTCCAAACAGGGTCCAGAGCGCCATGGACGCCTCCTATCGATCGCAGCCGGCCATGGTAAGGCCAAAGCTTGCCTCGTTGATCGCGTAGTCCATCATGTTGGTGTCGTGGACGGTGAAGGGGAATGCGCGCCAGTTCGAGAATGATGGCGACTTGATCTTGACGCGAGCGAGCCGGCCGTCGGCAGCGATGTGGACTGCGTAAAACAGAGATCCGCGCGGCCCTTCGGTCCAGCCGAGCCCCTGCGACAGTGGCGGCGGGACGCAGTCGGCACGAACAGGCCCCGGCTCCAGCAACAGCAAAACGCGCTGGCATAGCACGAAGGCGGCTTCGACCTCGGCGATCCGTACGCGCTCCCGAGCGTAGGCGTCGCCCTCCTGGAATGTCGTGACCGTCAGCGGGAGTTCCGCATAGTGCGCGTAGGGATGGTCGCGCCGAAGATCGCGGTCCAGGCCTGACGCCCTTTCCACCGGTCCTGTCGCTCCTTGATCGAACGCAACTCGCTCCGGCAGCAATCCTGTCGTTATGAGACGATCGAGATGGCTCTCCGACGTTTCAAGACGATCGACGTAGGCGACGAATTCCTCGCGAATACCTTCCAGTGCCTCGCCCAGCCACTTATCCGGGTTCAAATCACGTCGCAGTCCGCCGGGGATTAACAAGCTGCGAAGAAATCGGCTACCGGTCAGGCGCCCGTTCAGTTGTTTGAGTCTTTCCTCGAGCAATTTGCCCTGAGATTCACCAACCTTGAGCGTCGTGGTGCTGCAGAGGTGACCAAGATAATGAAGATGGTTGTAAAGTCGCTCCAGCTCTGCCAGCAAAACACGCAAGGCCCGAGCTCGAATCGGCACCTCGCAGCCCGCGGCGCGTTCGATCGCTTCGCAATAGGCCAATGCGTGCGCGACCGTGCCAACGCCGGAGACCCGCTCGGCGAGAGCTACCGCAAGGTCCGGCCGTTGGCCTTCAAAGCAGCTTTCCATGCCGCGGTGCTTGAAAAAGAGCCGCGGCTGGTAGTGAATAATATGCTCGCCGACATAGAAGAAGGTAAACTCGGCGGACTCCACCACATCGGCGCGAATCGGACCGAATGGAAGTTGCTGAACGTCCATGGTTTCGATCGCCGGCAGGTGGGGAGAACCGTTCGTGGGCAGACGGCTCCTGAGGCTGGCACCGTTGATCTGCGTTGAATCGCTGTCGCGAAGCACGAGCGGATAGGGCTCGGGATGGCCAGCAAATCTGATGTCTTGCAGATCCATCATTTCACGTTCATACCAGCCTAACAGCGGCAGGATGGATGCAAGGCTCGGAAGCTCGCGCCCCGAAACAGTCCATACCTCGAAGTCCTGCTGTCGAGGAATCGCGCATACATATCTGACCTCGCTATCGGCTCCGGCGGGAGACCAGGCGTAAGCGAATTGAACACGTCCTCCCGCGTCGCGGAGTTCGTCCGCAGACCTTTTCAAGTCGTTGATCGATACTTCCTTGAGCAGCATCCCGTTCATTGCGTCGCCTCCGCAGGGAGTGGGGCCGTAAGTCCATGCGCAATGATTTGGAAGTGATCCCAAAGCGGCTGGGGCCACCATAGCCCCATTATGAGCAGGGGCACGAGCGCGAGCCACATGGGCACGATGCACCAGGCACTGATCGGCGGCAGCTTCTTGTGCGTCGCCGTTCCGTTGTCGAAGTACATCGTTCTAAAATGGTTGAGAAAGCCGACGAAGATGATGATGAGCAGGATTGCCATGAGTGCGACGAGCAAGCGTTGAGATCCGGCAAGGCCGGCGCGAATGATGGCCAGCTCGCTCAGGAACAGCGCGAACGGCGGTGCGCCGGTGATCGCGACCGCGCCGGCGAGCCACAACGCGCCGAGCATGGGCAAGTTGCGAAGGACGCCACGAATGCTGGGAATGCGCTTGGTGTCGTAGGCGCGCATCACGCTTCCGGCGCCAAAGAACATCGCCGATTTGTTGAGCGAGTGGTTCAGCATGTGATAGAGCGCGCCGGCGACGCCGAGCGGGCCGCCGAAGCCAAAGCCGAGCGCGATGACACCCATATGCTCGACGCTGGAATAGGCCATCAAGCGCTTTACGCCCTTCTGGCGAACGATGAAAAGAGCGGCGACGAACAGGGAGAATGCGCCCAATGCGAGCAGTGTTCCGTGCGCGAGCGCGGCTATTCCTGCCGCGTCCGCAACAACCAGATAGCGTACGATCCCGACCATTGCGGTATTGAGCAGTGCGCCCGAAAGCAGCGCCGAAACCGGTGCTGGGCCTTCGCTGTGCGCGTCCGGCAGCCAGGTATGCATCGGCGCAAGCCCGACCTTGGTTCCATAGCCGATCAAAACCAGGAGGAACGACAACGAAACCAGCGCCGGGCTGAGCCGCGGTGCAACTTGTCGCAGAGTCTCCCACGTCATGTCATACGTCGGTCCAAGGACAAACGTACCGCTCCAGTAGAACAGGACGGTGCCAAGAAGCGCCAGGCTGATGCCCGCGGAGACGACAATGATGTATTTCCAGGCCGCTTCAATGCTTGCGGCCTCGCGCTCGAAGGCGACGAGAAACGTGCTGATCAACGTCGTGAGCTCGATTGCGATCCAGTACAGTCCGGCGTTGTTCATCATTGGTCCGACAAGCGTGCTCAGCCCAAATCCCGCGAACATTGCGTAGAAGCGGTGAAGGCGCTCGTCCTCGCCAAGCAGCCGCATGTAGCCGACCGCGTAAAGCGAGGCGAGAAAGTAGACGATTGCAGCACACAGGATCGTCCACGTACCAAGACCGTCAATGATCACGTAGCCGCTCCAGAACTCCGCCTTTGTTTCGCGAGCGAGGACAAGAATTGCGGAAATGGACAGTAGCGATATCGCGCTCGCGACGAGGTTGAGAAATTCAGCCGCGCGGGGACGCCGAACCAGCAAAATCAGGATGATCGCAATGGCGGGGGCCAGGGTCAGCGTCAACGTCAATAGGCCGATCGTCTGCATCGTCACCCCACCAGCCGCTTGAGCTGCAGGGAGCTCGTGGTTCCGACGTGACTCGAAAGGTACTGCACGAGCACGCCGAAGCAGGCGACGACAATGAGAAGGTCGAAAAGGATGACGATCTCGATAAGCAGAGGCATGCCCGGCACGAGGATCTGCGCTCCGAGAAACACGCCGTTTTCAAGAACCAGCAGACCGAGAATTTGGCTGATCGCCTCATGCCGGACCGATAGCATGAGAAATCCGATTAGCTTCATTGAGAGCATCACGGTCAGCGCCAGAACGACGATCGTGCCGGCGAGATCGAGAGCGGCCCCGATGCGGTAGGAAACCGCCAGTGCGAAGACAACGGCAAAAGCGCCGATCACAATGCTGGAACTCGCCTGGAGGATGACGTGAACTTCGCGATGAACATCGAGACGCCGGATGATTCTGTAAAATGAGATACGGAAGCAACAGGCCGCGAAAGGCGGCCGTCAGAATGGCGACGATATAGAGCTCTTTATAGTTGCCGTAATAACCGACTGCCCCCGAAAGAATGGCGATCAACCAGGACTGCGCGGCAAAGGCGAAAAGATAGTGGCGCAGCCATCGCGAACCGAGCATGACGAACGACAGCAGGAGACTGCCAATAGCCAAGAGGCTGAACAGCGAGGCGGGGAGGGGGGCGAGGTGCGCCGCAAGCATGGGATCAACTCAGTTGCGTACCGACGATCGCAAGGATCGCCAGCATGAACGATGCAGCGAGTGGTTCTTGGTAACGGTAAAAGCGAAGACGGGATTGAACTGTCTCGACAAGCACTACGACACAGGCGACAACGAGGAATTTGAGGGCCAGCGCGCCGATCGACCCGAGAACCCCGATCGCAGTGCCCCGAATGGAGAGGGCCCAGGGGAACAGCAACACGTTGCAGAAGATCGTATAGAGAATGAACTGCTTCATCATCGATGCCCACCTGAGAATGGCGAGCATCGGGCCGGAATACTCGAGGATGCGCGCCTCTTCGATCATGTAGACTTCGATGTGCGTGCTGGAATGGATTGGCAGCCGATCGGTCTCGACCAGGATCAGGACGAAGAAGGCGGCAACCAGAAAAAGATGCGTCGGCCCCCAGTAAATCCAGGGCTGAGCGACGAGAAGATGGTTTACCACGAAGGGCAGCATCGCTTTCGCCAGCAGCGTAATGCCGACAAAGACAAGGATCAGCGTCGGCTCAGCGAGAATTGTGACCATCACCGCGCGGCTCGATCCGATACCACCGTAAGCGCTGCGGGTGTCGAGGCCGGCGAGCGTCACCATGAAAGAACCAAGTGTGAGGATGAGGCCGCCGCCCAGGATGTCTCCCATGTCGGAAAGTGGCAGCGGAAAATTCGTGAGCACCGGAATTAGAATGGGGACGGTCAGCGTGGTGGTAAAAGCCACGATGGGGGCGGTCCAATAGAGCCAGGACGCGGTTTCCGGGACTACAAGCTGCTTGTGAAACAACTTCCATAGATCGCGGTAGGGCTGAAAAATTCCCGGGCCTTGGCTACGCTGGACGCGTTCTTCGAATTGCAGGATGACGCCCTGCAGGAGAGGGGCGAACAGGAGGGTGACGGCGACCTGTGCGATCTGAAGCAGGATGTCCCGCGCGCTCACAGCCGGTCTCCCGCAGCGGAAAACCAGGGTGTTCGGCGGTTTGACAGACGTGCTAAATCAGAAAACCCTATCTGCAAGGCAATATGCTCCGTCTGCCAAAATTGGCCTGACAGGAGTTATCAGCCCCGAGGGCGGTTAAATGGCGAACTCCATCGCCGTCTTTGCAGGCTGAGCCTCGGCCTGCCGCTTGTCAAGAGGCCGGCGCGCAGCTCGTTCGGCTTTCTGTTAAGTCGAAATAGGTTGGCGTGTGCCGATCGGGCAAGACGAGTGTATGCGGCTTGGTCACCGGCGCGGTGTCTCGCACCGCAAAGGCGGGGGCCACGGCAATCGCTGTGGCCTTCGACTGGGCCATGCCGACAATGCCCCAGGCACTATCGCGGAAGCTCGCGATTTTTGCCTATCGCTCAGCGCGGGATGAGCAGGCGCACTGCACCAGGAACATCGGCGAATGTATCGCGTTTGCGCATTGCTGCCATTGCAGGCCGGGCTTGCTAGCATTGTTCTGCATTGGTAAGAAGAACTGGGCATGGAGTCGCCCCATCAACCGCCAACAGGCTGATGACTCCTACCGCGGTTTAATCGCGGTGGGGTTTGCTTTGGTCCCGCCGCGAGGTGGGATTTTTGTTGCTCCGAACCAGCCCGGCCGGCAACAGGTATTTTTCCACTCGACCGCAAAGATTGTTCACCGAGCGCTGCCCCTGCGACGGGCGCGGGCTCAATCTGTGGGAGTGGAATCGATGAGCGACTACAGCCTTCACACCGTCGCTGCGCGCCCGGCAAAAGCCGGAGACTTGCTCGTGACAACGTCCCCATGGCTGCAACTTGCAGTCATGGTTGATGGCGACGGCCCTGCTACCAAGCCCAATTCGATTCCTTTACGATCGCCGGATCGCGCCGAGGCATGACGGCTCGATCGTCAGCTCAATATGACGCCGACCCTCCTAGACCCGGCGTCATTGGCACGGCGGCCGTTGCCGAGGGAAAGATCGTCGTGCCTCCGTCGTTCAGCATACTATTCGAACGTGAAAAGGATCGGGAACCGGCCCCCGAACCGCCGTCGTATTTTGTCGATCTGAATATCGACCAGATCGTGAATGGAATCGTCGCTGGGCGGGACGAATACGATCTGCGGTCGTTTTTTTATTCCACGCTGCGTCGCAAAGACGCGATCCGATACAGAAACGAAGTATTCCGCGATTACAACACGCCTGCAATTCACAAACCTCTCGCCGCATTTGCGCAAAGGATGCGCACAATGCGTCAATGCCTGTCTCAAGCCGAGAAGCTCCATGAGAAGTTCCAGAAAGAGGCCTGGATCTTGGACGCCATCGACGTCTATTGCGGCGGGTGCTGGGAGCTAGCGCAGGCTTTGACGGCCGCAAAGCCTGGTTCTCGGGGCCTGATCGCGTTCTTGTCGAACCTCGAGGACCATATTGGATCGATACGGTTTTCCGCCATGAGAAATGCCGCCGCCGGCCTCAAGCGCGACCTCACGATGTTGCGCTATAAGGTCATTGTGGCCGGCCACAGCTTCACCGTTCAGCGTTATGACGGCGAGATCGACTACAGTGCGGATGTGCTGGATACGTTTGAACGTTTCAAGCAAGGATCGGTGAAAGACCATTCGGGGAAATTCCATGAGTGGCCCGACATGAATCACGTCGAAGCCAGGATCCTTGAATTTGTGTCCTTATTGTACCCGGAGCTCTTCGCGCGGCTCGATGTTTTTTGTCGGCAAAACACCGATTTCCGCGACGTCACCGTACAGATTTTCGATCGGGAAATTCAGTTCTACGCGGCATATTCCGACTACATTGGAATCCCAAAGGCCGCTGGCGCTCCGTTCTGCGAGGCCGAAATGGTGGAGGCAGAGAAGAATGTGCAGGGTCGTGACGGCTTCGATCTCGCCCTTGCGGTCAAATTGGCCAAGGAAGGCAAGCCATTCGTTCGCAACGTTTTCGAATTGAATGGCCAAGAGCAAATCCTGGTCGTTCCAGGTCCCAATCAGGGAGGCAAGACGACTTTCGCCCGCATGTTCGGCCAGATGCACTATCTAGCCTGCCTGGGCTGCCCGGTGCCGGGCCGAAGCGCGCGTCTGTTTCTGTTCGATGCTCTCTTCACGCACTTCGAGCGTGAGGAAACGATCGAAACCTTGAGCGGCAAGCTGCAGGATGATCTCGATCGTGTCCACGATATTATCGCCGAGGCGACATCGAGAAGCATAGCGATCCTGAACGAGATTTTCACCTCGACGTCGCTCGAAGACGCGCTGTTTCTCGGCAAGCAGATCATCGCGCGAATTGCCGAAAAAGGCATGTTGGCCGTGTGGGTGACCTTCCTGGATGAATTGTCGGTGCTCGGACCCGAGACCGTTAGCATGGTGAGCGAGGTTATCCCGGAAGATCCCACCAACCGGACGTTTCGGATCCTTCGCCAGCCCGCTGACGGGAAATCCTACGCGATGTCGCTGGCGCAGAAGCACGGGCTCACCTACGACCGTGTCGTCGAAAGAGTTGGTACATGAAGGCCTTCCTCATGCATCGGGAGTGCAACTTCGACGCCAAGGCAGGTCTGCCCTTGAACGCACGCGATTTGATTCAAGATCTCGAGCTGGAAACGCTTATCGGCGCCATGGCGAATGACGATGCGTTCCTGGCGGAAATAGCCCGAAGCGCTCTTCTTCAGGCGTCACGGTCGGATCTCGAGACGGTGCTCTACCGGCAGGCCGTCCTCAAGGACTGCCTGAGAAATTCCGTCACCGTCAAAGCGATCTACAAGGTAACAATCAAGTCGCTTGAGGCAGAGAAGAAACATTCGTGGGCGTATGCGAGCAACTACCCGGCGGGTATCCTGCGCCGGTCGCTCGAAGTACTGCATCATCTAGTCGAGCTTCTGTCCAGGCTGCGTGGGATCGCGGACAATCATTCTGGCGAATTTCGGTCCGAGGGATTTACCGATTTGTTTGCGACGCTCAGGCGCGAAATTGACGATGATTACCTCGCGATAATCAAGGACCACCTCCAAGAGTTGAAGTTTCAGAATGGTGTCATGATTGGCGCCCGTCTTGGAAGGGGAAATAAGGGTCGCGACTATGTATTGCTGCGCTCGAAAGAACCGCGATTGTCTTGGCTTGAGCGTCTCTTCGCGCCGAGGCGACCTGGTTACACCTTCACGCTTCATCCTCGCGATGAGGGTGGCGCGCGAGCTCTGTCTGAATTGAACGATCGCGGCATTAGTCTGGTTGCCAATGCTCTCGCGCAGTCGACAGATCACATTGTCAGCTTTTTTGCCATGCTGCGAAATGAGCTCGCCTTCTATATCGGCTGCCTCAACGTGAGTTCTAATCTTGAGCAGAAAGGTGCCGTACTATCGTTCCCGAAACCATCGGCGTCGAACACGCGCGATTATGCCTACGTCGGACTTTACGACCCGTGTCTCGCGCTTAAGATGGAAAAGATGCCCGTCACCAACGACGGCGACCTTCGCAATGGCGACATCGTCTTTATCACGGGCGCCAATCAAGGGGGAAAATCGACTTTCCTGAGAAGCGTCGGCGTTGCCCAATTGATGATGCAGGCCGGCATGTTCGTTCCGGCTCTGGCACTCGCGTCGTCACTCTGCGAAGGTCTCTTCACCCACTACAAACGCGAGGAAGACACCAGCATGCGAAGCGGAAAGTTCGACGAAGAACTTGTTCGCATGAGTGCGCTGGTTGATCAGATCCGCCCAGAACTCACTTATTTTGTTCAATGAGTCGTTCGCAGCGACCAACGAACGCGAGGGTGCGGAAATCGCGACGCAGATCGTCAAAGGGCTGCTTGTCAGGAGCGTGCGCGTATTCTTCGTGACGCACATGTATGAGCTGGCGTCATCGTTCTTCAGGGCCGGCGACAATCGTTCGAGGTTTTTGAGAGCTGAGCGGCAAACGGACGGCTCGCGTTCGTTTAAGCTTGTTGTCGGTGAGCCACTGCGCACAAGTTACGGTCGCGACCTCTTCGAGAAGAGCTTCGCAGCGGTGTCCAAACGACAGGTGCGCGACCTTTGGCATTGATTGTGTGATGTCTTGGGGTGCAGGCGCGGCGCGCGGGCCATTCACGAGCTTTTTATCCCTTCGTTACCGCCTGCAGAGCTTCAAAGTCGGCGCGGAGGTTCCCACATCTGGCATGGAATGATACCGGTCATCTGATAGCAAACTCATTGTCTAACTGATGTTTGGAGCAAATATGGGCGAAATTATTCGATTTGTCCCGGGATCCGAGCGCGCGAGGGTCCGCCTGATTCGAGAGGCCCGTGCGATATATGACAGCATCTTCCCGCAGGCTGATCCAGTCGGAGAGCAGACCGCCCATGCCGGCGGCGCGCATCTCGGCAAAGGCGAGCTTCTGCGGACTGGCGACCTCGGGCATCGGACCCCTGATGCCGCCGATGTGATCGATCGTGAAGCCGCGACGGATTGGGGCGGAATTGCCCGCGTATGACATAAGAACAACCTAGTCTAGCTCGACGGAGAAAACACGATGCGTATTTTCTTGGCTTTGGGCCTGTTGATCACCATCGGTGCCTCTGCTGATGCCGCAACGCTGCATCGCTACCGCGCGCGCCATCATGTCATCGTTCGTCGCGGCCTGGACTCAAGCTTCGCCGCCGTTCCGGCCTGGACCTACGCACGGCCCGCGCCGCCGGTCCAATACGATTATTCGCCTGATCTATCCACGCTTGGCGGCCAACCGCCGTGCGGATGTTGAAGAGGGCGGCGATTCCCGACACGGCAACGGCTATCTGCGGCACGATTCCGGTGCGAGCGGTGATGTTTTGGGCGGAACAAGCCGCCGACCGGGTTGCGGAAGTTCCTCAACGCTCCGGAACCTTACTCGCCGGCCAGCGTTCTGCTGTGTTGAAGAGAAACCTTGCGGGATGAACGAGGTCGACAAGTCGGTCGCCGCGATCATTGCGGCGACAGGCCCTTGCAAGATGCGCTGAGCTAGACTGCTTTGATGCCACGCGGACGCGGATCGATGGGTCCGTGCCGGGCAATGCGCCCCCGGGTTTACGGCCGCGGGGCGAAAAGTGCGCTAAAAGTGCGCTAAATGAGAGAGAAAATCCTCATGACAAGGGCCCGCTTGTTGCTCGTCTGCCTGCTCGCAGCCAGCGTCGCCGCCGTTCCCCTTGTGACAGCGGTTGCAATGCGCCTCGACAATCGGCCGGCCGTCGATCTGGCGCTGCTCGACGGCGTCATTCGGCTGGTTCAGCGCGACTATGTTCATCCCATCGCCTCCGATCAGCTCACCACCGATGCGCTCAAGGGGATGCTCGGCCGTCTCGACCCACATTCCGACTACATGGACGAGCGGGAGTTTCAGCAGTCGCAGGCAGACGTTGCCGGTCAATTCGGCGGACTCGGCATGGAGATTTCGGAGCAGTTCGGAATACCAAAGATCGTCTCACCCATCGACGGCACGCCGGCGGCTCACGCGGAACTCGAACCCGGAGATACCATCGTGCTGATCGACCACGCGAGCGCGCGAGGGGTGAGCTTGCAGAAGGTGGTCAGCTTGCTGCGCGGAGATCCGGGATCGAAAGTGACGCTCACGATCGGGCGTGGCAAGGACGTCCCGTTCGACGTGACGCTCACACGCGAGATCATCCATGTAAAATCGGTGAAGTCGAAGCTGGAGTCCGACGGCATCGGCTACATCAGGATCAGCCAGTTCGGCGGCGACACCGCGGGAGCGTTCAAGGACGCCGTCAACGGCCTCAAACATGACGCCAATGGAAATCTCAGGGGTCTCGTACTCGATCTGCGTGACGATCCGGGAGGGTTGCTGTCGGCGGCCGTCGATGTGGCCGGCGATTTTCTCGACGGCGGATCCATCGTCAGCATCCGCGGCCGGCAATCGGACGACGATCAAACCTACAAGGCTCCGGCCGAAGGCGACCTGTCGCCGGGAACCCCCATCGTGGTGTTGATCAATGGTGCTTCCGCCTCGGCCTCGGAGATCGTCGCCGGTGCGCTGCAGGATCGCCATCGTGCGATCGTGATGGGAACGCAGAGCTTTGGCAAAGGATCGGTGCAATCGATCATTCCGCTCGACGGACATGGAGCGGTACGGCTGACGACAGCACTGTATTATACGCCGTCGGGGCGATCGATCCAGGATGATGGCATCACGCCGGGCATTGTTGTGGACGTGCCCAGGGATCAACAGATCAGCGGCGGCGGCCTGCTGAGGGAGCGCGCGCTGCACGGGGCGTTCGCAAACCCGGGGCCGCTCGGTCAGGGCGATCAGGGTCCGGATCAGCAGGCGGCGGCGAACGACAAGGCCGCGGCCTACTCCGCTCCGATCAAGGCGGACCTGATCGGCAGCCCGCAAGATGTGCAGCTCAAGGCCGCGCTCGCCCATCTCGACGGCGAAGCGGTGCAGGCAAAGCCGTGACGGCGACGCCTTGCTTGCGCCGGAACTCTTGCGGCGCAGCCGCGTTTGGCTTCCCGCAGGAAACTGGAGCGTTGCCGGGTAGTATCCCGTGACGCAAGCGTTTTCATTCCGAGAGACTAACAGGCTGCGCTCAACGATGGTCGGGCGGTTGCTGCCATCGCGCCTGCTGTTATGGAGTCGTTCTCCATGCCCCCGCATCTGGCAAGCTCTCCCGAGAGTGGATCCGCCGTGCAGGCTCGCTCGACGTCACGGCTTCGTTACGTGGCAGCACTCATCACAGGCGCAATCCTGCTTCTGGCAGGCGCGGCGTCCGGGTTCCTCTATGACGTCCATTTTCCCTCGGCCGCCGAAGTCACCTCGCGACGGGTGATCGTGCTGAAGTCAGCCGACGGGCAGGATCTGCGACAGAACGGGAACTTGCGATTGGCGCCCGTCGAGGTGCGGGACATGCCCGCTGTGGTCGTCAATGCAGTTCTGAGTATCGAAGATCGGCGTTTCTACCGGCATGGAGGCGTCGATCCGCTATCTGCCCTGCGTGCGCTCAGACAGAATATCGAGGGCGGAAAGATCGTCGCTGGCGGCAGCACGATCACCCAGCAGCTCGTCAAGATCCTTTTTCTCAGCCCGCAGCGGACCTACCGGCGCAAGGCGCAGGAGGCGGCGATCGCGATCTGGATCGAGCATCATCTGACAAAGAACGAGATTTTGACGAGTTACCTGAACAACGTCTATCTGGGTTCGGGAGCGACCGGGTTTCCGGCTGCCGCAAAGTTCTACTTCGACAAGAAGGTCGCGGATCTCAGCCTGCCCGAAGCCGCCATGCTTGCCGGAATGATCAACGCCCCGGCGCAGGACGACCCGCTCCACAATCTCCAGGCGGCGCGCAGCCGGGCCGCGACCGTTCTGGACGCGATGGCGGCTAACGGAAAACTGACCGAAGACGCCGCACTGGCGGCGAAGCTGCATCCGGCAATGCCTGCTCCGGCACAAATTTCCCCGCCGTCGACCGGCTGGTTTGCAGATTGGGTCTACGACAAGGCGGCCGCAGTGACTCCGCCATTCGGAGGCACCGTTCGCATCCAGACGACGCTTGACCTGCGTCTGCAGGAATTGGCGGCAAACATCGTGAAGTCGACACTGGCCGAATACGGCCGGGAGAAACACGCCGAACAAGCGGCGCTTGTCGCCATGCGGCCCGATGGGGCTGTCGTGGCCATGATCGGAGGACGAAGCTACGCCGGCAGCCAGTATAATCGCGCGGTTCAGGCAAAGCGGCAGCCGGGATCGGCCTTCAAGCTGTTCGACTATTATGCGGCCCTGCGCGCCGGCTTTACCCCTGACGACGAAATCCTCGACGCGCCCATCGATATTCGCGGCTGGCGGCCCGAGAACTACGGGCGCCACTTCCATGGCGAGGTCACCCTCGCCGAGGCGTTTGCCAATTCCCTCAACGATGCGACCGTTCGGCTGTCGCAGAAAGTGGGGATTGGCGCCGTGATCGCTGCCGCGCGCGACCTCGGCCTGCACGCCCCGCTGCAGGACAACGCAAGCCTCGCGCTCGGTACGGGCGAAGTAACGCTGCTCGATCTCACCTCGGCCTATGCCGCGGTGCGTGCCGGCAAGGCGCCGGTCAATGCGTGGGGCATTTCCAGCGTCAAGACGCCGGATGACGCGCACTATCAGCCGATCGGCCATCCCGACGGATCGCAGCATAGTCTCGGGCAGTATCAGGACGAACTGATCCATTTGCTGCAGGGCGTCGTCGAACACGGCACCGGCCGTGCCGCCGCGCTTCCAGGCTTTGCCGCCGGCAAGACAGGTACGACCCAGGATTACAGGGACGCCTGGTTCGTCGGCTTCGATCATTCTCTTGTCGTTGGCGTCTGGGTCGGCAATGACGACCACAGCCCGATGCGGGGCGTCGTTGGCGGCTCGCTTCCGGCCAAGATCTGGAAGGATTTCATGGAGCAGGCGAGCGCGCCAACGGTGGCAGGCAATACCCCGACAATTTCGCCCGCGTTGTCACCGGCGCTCGGGCAGTCGCAGCAAGCGCCCGGACGCTCCGACCAAGATGCTGCCGAGGCCGAAAACGCCCAGTGCAACGTTCCGGTCTGCCAGGCATACTATCGCTCGTTCCGGGGCTCGGACTGCTCATATCAGCCTTATTGGGGGCCGCGCGAGTATTGCGAACGATGATTGGCGGCGACGCCGATCGGGTCCGGCGCTGGCGGAGGCCGATGCTACCCCGCAAGCCAGCCAGCTTCACAAAGGTATGAAAGGAAGGCTGGATCAAACCATCCCCAGCGGCGTTCCCGTGAGGTAACGTCACAAATCAGAGCGAGCATCGCGCCCATGACGCAGCGATTTTCGCTGCGGCGGTGTTGTGGCAGCCATCCTGAGAAAGACGCAGAGGTGACAGTCGAATCCACGAATGCATCCCACCCAACCACGCGGCGGGACTTCCTGTATATAGCGACCGGCGCGGTTGCTGCCGTCGGCACGCTGGCTACCCTGGTCCCGATGATCGATCAGATGGAGCCGGATGCGTCGACCCTGGCAGCCGGCGGCCCGGTCGATTTCGATCTTTCCAAGGTTCAGCCGGGCCAGCAGGTGGTGGTGCGTTGGCGCTCGCGACCGGTCTTCATCGTCAATCGTCCGCCTGCTGCACTCAAGACGCTGCAAGACCCGAAACTGCTTGCGAGATTGTCCGACGCAAATTCCAGCGCGCTACAGCAGCCGCCTTATGCCGACAATTGGCATCGCTCGATAAAGCCCGAATACAGCCTGCTGGTCGGCATTTGCACCCATCTCGGGTGCATTCCAATGTTCTATCCGGATCCCAGCAACAGTCTGCCTACCGCGGATTGGCTGGGCGGTTACTTCTGCCCTTGTCATGGCTCCAAATACGACCTGGCGGGTCGCGTTTTCAACGGCGTGCCGGCGCCTTACAACCTGCCGGTTCCACCCTATCACTTCGTCAACGATACGACCGTCCGGATCGGAGAGAACCCGCCTGACGTCATCTGGGAGTTTTCCTCGATCAACCAGATTTGAGCAGCGACCGCCTTCTGGCGTTGTCGAACCAAGCGGGTACCGGCTCGCTTGGAGAAAATCCTGCAGAACAACCAGAACTGAACGGGCGTTGCCGGATGGTCCCAATCGTGGGGATTTGATGGTAATCCCGAGAGGCAAACCGTCGTCATGGTCGTGTTCGATCAGGGCCGCGTCGGCCGAAATGATGAACGCAGAAATGTGATGACCGGACGCAGGATCGTCAGATCGGCCACCAGCGCAAGCATCATCGCAAGCGTGCTCAGCCATCCGAACAGGCGCAGTGACGGCAGATTTGAAAACACGGTCACGACCAGTCCGCAGGACAACACCACGGACGTCAGGATCAGGGCTGGGCCGACCAGAAGGGTAGCACGCTGGACGCTTTCCGCGGGGCTATCGCCAGGCCGTTCCTCCTGGCGCATGCGGTTGAGGAAATGGATGGTAGCGCTGAGACCAAGCCCGAACGACACGGTGAGGGCGATGACGCTGGCGAACTGCAATCCGTCACCGAGCGCCCATAGCAGCGATCCGGAAACGACGATTGGGAAGACTGCCGGCAGGATGCTGGCGCACATCACCACCACGGATCGGAACGCGAGCCCGATAAAGGCGGCAACGAATACCACTTCGACGGTCAGCCCCCGAATTCAGTTTTTCGATCATGGCGGCGCTGTTGCGCGCCGCGATCGCCGCGAGGCTGGTGACGGAGATGGTATAGTCGGCGTGCTGCGTCCGCACCGAGCCGAGGGCGCGATCCAGCGCGGCGACGATCGGACGTATCTTGCTGGCGTCGACGTCGGGTACGCGACCGGCGACCACCACGGCATGCTGATCGGCGGAAATGAAACGGCGCACCAGATATTTCGGCAGAATGTCGACATATTGCCTGAGGGTGGCGACGTCCGGTCGACCGGCCTTCTGCGCCAGCCAGCGCCGCAGCGTCTCCAGCGACCAGACATTTCCGATCCCGGGCTGGTGCTGCATGACGTCGTGAACCTCGGCGATCACCTGCAGCGTCTCCGGCGAGTAGAGCGAGGCTCCGGGGGGAAACTGGATCATGACATTGATGGGACTTGATCCCGTCAATTCGGAATCCAGCCGGCTTGCCGCGGCGACCGCCTGGCCGCGATCCGGCACCTGATCGGCAAGACGATAGCGCGGCTGCAATTGTGCATACACCGCCGCGAACGACGCCACGATGACGAGGCCGGCCAGGCTGTAGGCGGCTGGACGCCGGACCATCCGGCCCGCGATCCAGCCGCAGGCGTTGCGAAGAAATCCGACAGCGCGGTCGGTCCGGCTGGCGTCGGCGGCAAATTGCGCCTCGTGGCGGACCAGCGCAATGCCGAGCAGCGGCACCAGCGTCAGCACGGTCACGAGCGCGATCATGGTTGCGATCAAGCCCGCCTCGCCGAACGACCGGATCAGGTCGGATTGCGAGAACTGCAGGGCAAGGAATGAAAGTCCCGCCGTTCCATGGGTCAGGACGCATGCGGGTCCGACAACAAGCACGGCATGGCGAAAGGCGTCGTAGCGGTTTTCGCCCGCAATCAGCCGATCGCGCGCCGCGAAGGTGAGCTGCATGCTGTCGGAAAAGCTGATCACCATGATCAGCGGCGTCATGATGTTCAGGAACAGATTGAGCCGGAAACCCATCCAGCCGAGCGCACCGAGGCCGAGCAGGATGGCGGTGAGCGGTGGCCCGGCAGCGACGACCATGAACGAGACCCGCCGAAAGAACATAATTGCAATCAGGCATCCGGCCGCGAATCCGACCGCGTTGTAGATCACCCGGTCGCGCTCCACGGCGTTGCGGATCTCGAGCTGCATGATCGGCACGCCGGTCAGGCTCGCCTTGAGGCTGGTTCCGGCCAGGTCGGCGTCAGCGGTCTGATGAATGTCGCGCACGATGCGGCTCAGGCGAGCGCTGCGCACCGCGCCGGGATCGAGCGCGAGCACGATCAGCGTCAGTCTGCCGTCGGCCGAAAGCAGCTTGCCGCGGATGATCTCGTTCGAGGTGATGCGCTGGACGAGTTGCTGATAGGCGGCGCCGCTCGGAAGTTGCTCGGGAACCAGAGGTGCCGGCAATTGGCCGTTCTCCGGGGGCTGCCGCGCCGAGAACATGGAGATGATGCCCCGCGTCCCGTCGATGAGCTGCAGATCGGTGACGAGGTCGCGCAGCTTTGCGATCGAGGAACGCTGCAGCAAGCTCTCGCCATTGACGACGACCAAGACATCGTACTCGCTCGATGGGAACAGGCTGGCCTCGCGCTGATACAGCCTGAATTCGGGCGTATCGGACCTGAACAACTGACTGAGGGAGTTGTCGATCCTGATTCGGGCGACGCCGAACGCCGCTGCGATGCCGGCAACGATGGCCAGTACGCCGACGATCGCCGGAAACCGCAGGGAAAGCAGGCCAATGCGCTCGATGCCGAGCGCCAGGTCGTGGCGGTGCAGCCATATCTGCGCAAGGCGGCCACGGACGTCCATCAGTCGACGGTCTCGGCCGGCTTGTCGGGCGTGTCGGCCGGCTTATCGTCCTCCGACATGGCCTTCCGGAAAGCCTTGATGCCCTGAGCCGTATCGGCCATCAGGCCGCTCACCTTGCCACGCCCGAACAGCAGCATCACGACGACGACAACAACGATCCAGTGCCAAATGCTAAAGCCATCCATCGGCGAATCCTCCGCGGTCACGAACCTTCCGCCCCGCCGTCGCCCTGAATTAAGCTAGAGATAGCTCTCAAACCCGCAAAGACAACCTCGAGGGTCTCTGATCAAAAAGGCTGATGAGGTCGCTTCAGCCACCCCGAACCGATGCCGAAATACGGATTAACCGGCTTTCCTGCCCTGTGGTGGAGCAACGCCGCGACGCGTGTCAGCGCAAGGTCGTCTTCCGGTCGCCCCCGCGGATGACGTGGCGGCAAACCCGTTGGTCATGCCGGTGACGTGCGCAAGGCGCTGTCCGAGGCGAAGTCGAAGGGCCGGGCGACCGCCCCGCAATTTGTGCTGCGCACTTCCTGCTGGATGAACGCGAATTAATGCGCCGGACAGTTTGCGTCCATCTGCGCATGGTAGCGTGTGGTACGGGGCGTCCGATGGTTTTACGGGACACAAGAATGTCTCGCGTTTCGCCGATTGGTATTCGCCTTCCCAGGTCACTGCGCGCCCGCCCAGCCTCCGCGTCTTCCATCGTCTGCCGGACAGCCGCCGTCTGCGCACCCGCCTGTCCGCGCACGTCACGCCGGCGTTTCATGCCGCATGCCTTTCCACCGCATCACTTGAATTTGGGGCAGTTTTGAAACCCAGGAGAAGTGATCATGTCTACCAATCCGCTCGACCGCAGTATCAAGCGGCGAACCCTGCTCAAGGCCGGCCTGACCCTCGGCGCGTTGCAGTTTGCCAGCCCGTTCGCTGTTGCCGCGACCGCGGCTGAAAAGAACTACGGGCCGGGGGCAACCGACAGCCGGATCAAGATCGGCAACATCATGCCTTACAGCGGACCGGCGTCCGCCTACGCGGTGATCGGCACGACCGAGACGGCGTATTTCAAGAAGATCAACGACGAGGGTGGAATCAACGGCCGCAAGATCGACTTCATTTCCTATGATGACGGATACAGCCCGCCGAAGGCCGTCGAGCAGGCACGAAAGCTGGTCGAAGACGACAATGTGCTGCTGATCTTCAATTCGCTGGGAACCCCCTCCAACAGCGCTATCCATGTCTACATGAACGAAAAGAAGGTACCACAATTGTTCGTCGCCACCGGCGCGACCAAGTGGAACGATCCCAAGCATTTCCCGTGGACGATGGGCTGGCAACCCAGCTACCAGGCCGAGGGGCGCATCTATGCGAAGTATATCCTGAAAGAGCTGCCCAACGCCAAGATCGCGATCCTGTACCAGAACGACGATTACGGCAAGGACTACGTCAAAGGCCTGAAGGACGGCCTCGGCGCCAGGGCGAAGTCCATGATCGTCGCCGAGCAGAGCTACGAAACAACCGAGCCGACGATCAATTCCGAAGTTGTCACGCTGCAAGCCTCGGGCGCGGATGTCTTCTTCAATGTTGCAACGCCAAAGTTTGCGGCGCAGGCGATCAAGAAGGTTTCGGAGATAGGCTGGAAGCCGTTGCACATCCTGAACAACGTCTCGGCCTCCATCGGCAGTGTGCTGAAGCCCGCCGGATTTGACCATGCGCAGGGCATTGTTTCGGCCGCATATCTGAAAGACGCGACCGACGTGCAGTGGAAGAATGATGCCGACATGAAGGCCTGGAATGCCTTCATGGACAAATATCTGCCCGATGGTGACAAGAGTGACGCGAACTACATTTACGGTTACAGCGTAACGCGCACCATGGCTCATGTGCTGAAAAAGTGCGGCGACGATCTCACCCGGGAGAACGTCATGAAGCAGGCCGCCAGTCTCAAGGACTTCGACCCGGGCCTGTTGCTGCCTGGAATTCTCATCAATACGAGCGCCACCGACTTCGCGCCGATCGAACAACTGCAGCTCATGAAGTTCGCCGGCCAGACCTGGCAGCTATTCGGCCATGTGATGAACGGGCAGGCGGAAGGCTGACGCCGCTACGTTGCAGCCGCCAAAGAGATGCCTCGCGCGGGGCAGCTACGCATCGTCACCGTCATTGCGAGCGAAGCGAAGCAATCCATGTTACAGCAAGCGGAGGTATGGATTGCTTCGTCGCTGGCGCTCCTCGCAATGACGACGAGCGCGGCATGCGGGGCTGCTTCCGCGAGTTCGGTACCGATCGCCAAAACGAGTCCTTCCTCCGGGGGCACCCATTTGAGACCGCCGCAGCAATGCTGGTGTCCGAACAACTCGATAAAAATCTTGATTAAATAGGAGTTCGCAGTTCTATTCAGTATGGCTGTCCGCCACCAAGCGGTGCGCCGCCGCCAGCGCAGGGTATGATCGTGCAGAACGCTCCGGCCGCGTCCGTGTTGGCACCGGCCTTTTCACCTTCCTCGAACGAACGAGAATTGCGGCTCGACCTGTTCCGTGGACTCGCACTGTGGCTGATCTTCATCGATCACGTGTCGCCCGATCTGCTGACCTGGTTTACGATTCGCAACTATGGGTTCAGCGACGCCGCCGAGATATTTATTTTCATCTCAGGCTATACGGCGGCGTTCGTTTACGGCCGCGCGATGCTCAGGTCCGGCTTTGCAGTCGCGTCGGCGCGCATTCTGAAGCGGGTCTGGCAGATTTACGCGGCACATGTGCTGCTGCTTGCGATCCTCGTTGCGGAAGTTTCCTACGTCACCATCAGCCTCGAGAAGCCGTTTTACGCGAAGGAAATGGAGATAGTGGATTTCCTCGGGCACCCCGGCGAGAGCCTGATGCAGGCGCTGCTGCTGAGATACCGCCCCCTGAATATGGACGTCTTGCCGCTTTATATGGTGCTGATGTTTTTTCTCCCCTTGATCCTGCTGATGATGAAGTGGCGCGCCAACCTCACGCTGGCGATTTCGGTCGCGCTTTACATGCTGTCGTGGCGGTACGATCTGCACCTGACGGCCTATCCGAATGGTTTCTGGTCGTTCAACCCCTTTGCCTGGCAACTGTTGTTCGTGTTCGGCGCCTGGTGCGCGCTGGGCGGGGTCAGGCAGATGTCACGGATCATTTCGTCGCCAATCACGCTCTGGACCGCTGTTGCCTATCTGGTCGCGGCGTTCGGTGTGACCATGACCTGGTACTTCCCGCAACTGAACCACCTTCCGCACTGGCTCGAGCGATGGATTTATCCGATCGACAAGACCGATTTCGATGTGCTTCGGTTCGCGCACTTCCTGGCGTTGGCGGTCCTTGCGGTGCGCTTCGTGCCGGCGGGATGGCCCGGCTTGAAATCGCCATGGCTGAAGCCCTTGATCCTGTGCGGACAATTTTCGTTGCAGATTTTCTGCCTCGGCGTGGCACTGGCGTTCGCGGGGTATTTTCTGCTGACGGAGAGTTCCGCCGGCATCGGCCTTCATGTTTTGGTTGGGGTGTCCGGAATCCTGATCATGTCCGCCGTGGCATGGCTGTTTACATGGTACAAGCGGGTCGCTGACAAAAATGCAAATGCACAACCCGTCCTACCATCAATCTGAAATGCGCCGCCTGGCAAGAGAGCAATCCGGCCCGCCGGCGCCGCGAACGCCGGCCACGCGATTTGTCGGTTTTCAGCGTGCCGGTGCCGATACATTCGCCGCCGCCGCCGTGGCCACGGGCAGAGTGAGTGCCCGGCGGTCCTTGATGTATGCGATGATCACGCCAAGCCGTTCGACGGTGCCGATTACCTTGCCGTCGAGATCGTTATCGCAATTCATATGGGTCGGCGCGATAAAGAACTCGGACTGTTCCCACCTCTGCTTGAAGTCAAAGTGCAGTTGCGGGAGTGTGACGCTCTTCTCGAACGAGAGCCGCTCGCCGCACACCGCGACCGAATAGACCTGGGCCGGCCAATTCGTATCGACAGGGGTGCGGCGCAGATAGGCTTCGAGCTGCTTTAGCGCCTCGGGCATGCTGCTGAACCAATAGTCGAGGTCATAGCGCCGCGATGCTCCCGCGAGACCTCCGACCACAGGGTTGTAAAACAGATATTCGTACGGGTGCAGTCTTACCAGGGTCACTGCGTCCCAAAGCAAACATGAGGTAACGATCGCAAGTCCGCCGGAGGCGAGCACGCGATTGCGCGCAGCAAGCGCCGACAAGACCGCGTCGAGACCGATGCCTGCGAGGGTCGCCAGCGCGGGAAGCACGAACAGGAAATGGCGCAATCCGGTGAAGGCGGGACCGTGGCAGATCACCTGGCAGGTCAGCGGAAAAATCACCGTCAGCGCGACCAGGGCGATATCCCTGCGCTGAAGTTGTCTGGCACGGATGATCCGCAGCGGCGACAGCACTGGCAGCATCGCCAGCGCCGCGCCGAGCAGAACCAGCAGCGGCACGCGGATCAGAAAGTAGATCGGCACATACAACCGCGGCACGTCCGCCATGTCGTAGACCTGGCCGGCCAGCAGGGTGCGGATCTCGTAGTGAAACTCGGAGAATGCCAGCAGCCCGCGGATCGGATTGAGCGGCGCCAGCGCCGCCCACGGCCATGCGACGATCATGATAAGATAGGCGAGCAGCAGCGCCGGCAACATCCGCGAAGACGATTCGACCACGAAGCGCCACCGCGCCCGGCCGTGGCCCAGCCACGGCCGCGGCAGGTACAGGGCGATCGCGAAGCCGGCGTAGACCAAAAGCAGCAAACCGAGCACGCGTATGCCGAGTGCGGCTCCCGTCAGCACGCCGAACGCGGCGACATCGCCACCGCGCGGTGACGGCAGCCGGCGCACCATACGGATCAGGACCAGCGTCGCGCCCATCATCGCAGCGGCAAAAGGAATGTCCTTGGTGTGGTTGAACATCGTGCCGTACCATGCGCCGCAAATACTCAGCCCGATAGCGGCGAGCAATGCCGCGCGCGGACCCGCGATCATGCGCGCGGTCGCCGCGGCGGCACCGATCCCGCCGATTCCGATCAGTGCGCAAAGGATATGGCGCAGATCGTAGGGATCGATCGGAACCAGATAACCGAGGGCGATGGCAGTGACGTCGAACAAACCGCCATAGAGATAGAGGTTTTGGAAGCTGAAGACGCTCCGATCCGTGAATCCGCTTTTATAGTAGGCGACGATCAACTCACCGTAGTGGTGCTGCACGCCTTCATCGTTGGTGATCGCGTAATCCTTGAAGGTGCAAAGCGCGATGACGACCAGCGCGGCGATCACCACGACGGTGGCGACATCATAGGCGCCGAGGCGGCCAACGAATCCTGCCGCCTTGCGCCGGGGCAACGCTTGGCTTGCAGTTCCGGAAACGCGCGCCCCGGTTCGTTTCGACTCGGTCGTCGCGATATCGATCATTTCACCCCAGCAAAGTCGGCAGTTCAGCCCATCACATCTTGTGACCCTTCTGACGCAGCAGGTCGGTCAGGCGCGTGCGCAGATCATCGGCCGCTTTCCGGGCACCGTCCTGGCCGATCTGTTCACTCTGCTGGGTGATTGCCTGCGACTTTTGCAAAAGCTTTTGCCCAACGGGCCGACGGTAGAAGGCCTCGATTTCGCGCAAATCGTCCAGGGTAAAATTGTTGGCATAGACCATGGCCGCGGCATCGACCATGGCATTGAAATAGGGCGTGTAGGCTTCCGCTATCGTTGGGGTCATCGCATCGTAATCGCGTTCGATCTCCGGCCTGCCTTGCACCACTGCGGGCTTGATGTTCAGGAGAATGACCGGTAGCTGCGCCTTGAACTGATCGGACAGCTTCAGCGTATCAACCAGCTTGCGTGCCGCCGACATCGCGTCGGGTGATGGTGTTTGCGCCGCTGCCATGCTGATCGAAAACAGAAGCAGGGCGCCGATGATCGTCACGCATTTGGACATAGCACAGCTCCTCGGTCAAAAACGGGATTTGCCAATTTACCTGAAAGGCAGGAGTTGCCTCGGTGCAGCGTACATTTTGATCCAACTCTTGTGCCTCGCGCGGTGCGCGCTGCCCAACCGACATTCATATTGAATTGCAGCTTTTCACGGCCGCAAAACTGCAAATATCTCGCAGGCGCCGCTGCCGGCCGTCGCGATTTGCCAGGCTTGTTCGACTGCGAGGATCTCACGCTACTCCCGGTTTCATCGTCGCCTCCAATGTCTTGGACTCGCTCATATCGACGAACACGTTCGGGATCTTTTCAAACCGATCTATGTCGGACTCACTCACATCGACGAACAGGTTCGGGACTTTCTCGGCCCGATCCAGCAGCCACGCCAGCGAAGTCATGATCGCCATGCCGGCGATACTGAGGACGATCTGCTTCCAGACGCCCCCGGGATGCTGCACGAGGATGTAATGTACGCCAAACGACAGGAATACGCCGAGACAGAAATTCGGAAGCGAATGCTGGCCGCACAGCACGAGCGGCCGCAACCAGTTGGAGGTGAGGGGTCCCCAGTGGCGTGGGATATAACGCGAAACCAAGACTGCCAACGCGAGGAAGTGAGTGAAACGCAGCATATCGAGATCGGTCTTGTCGATCGGGTAGATCGCCTTGATCATCCACTTCGGAATCAGCGATTCGAGAAAGGCGTTATGCCAGGTCATCACGATCAGGAACGCGAACAGAATCCACGCAATGGATATCACCAGCGCCGCGCGGGACTGAATCAGGAACCAGATTTTGGCCGCGCCTCCGATACCGCACCACGCCGCGAATACGAACATCAATTGCCACGCAAACGGGTTGAAGTACCAGTGCGATCCCGGCGGATAGGAAGCGAGATTCCAGTCGAACAATCGGGCAAGCACGTACAGGACTATGGAGCCAAGCAAGGTCAAGTGCGGGCGGCGCACCAGGCTCCACAGAATCAGCGGAGAGGCGATCACCAGAGCGATAAAGAGCGGCAGCACGTCGAGATCGACCGGCTTGTATCGCAGCGTCAGCGCCTGCCAGATCCGTTCGTCGGGATGCGCGAGAAAGTTGGCGACGTTGAACTCATCCTTGTACATTGGATTGTCGAATTTCCGGACCGCGCGAGCGATCTGCGCGGTGAAGAGCAGAAACAGCAAAATGTGGGCGATGTACAACTGCCAGGCCCGCACCAGCAGCCGCTTGGTGGCAGCGAGAAAATTGCCGGCCAGAATGATCGGACCGTAGATGTAGCCTGCCAGATAGCCGGAAATAAACACGAAGAATTCCGCAGCATCGCTGAAGCCATAGTTGCGAAGCGTCAACCAGCCAACGACGTCGTCCGGAATGTGATCGAGGAAAATCATCCACAAACCGAGGCCCCGGAAGAAATCGAGCCGAAGGTCGCGCTCGACTGCTTGCGAGACCGATAAGGTGTTCTTGGCCATAATGTTTGTCCGTTTTGTCCTATGGTCTATCGCGCCCGGGCCCAGCTCCGCTGCAACGCAATAAACGCTAAAATTCAAGCGTAGCTATTATGTCGGGCAATTAAAAGGGTCGGCGAACGCCCGGAGCTTGCGCGGTCTCCTTCAGCTTGTGATTTCATGGCGCGTGAATAGTTATATAACATAACTAATTCAGGAAAGCTGCCGGCGGGGAGGTTTACGTCGTCCTTGTACATGGGCTGTTCGGTGAACGCTGGGCGCAGCGCGCGTAACCCGGATGAGCGGGGCGGAATCCGGGGCGATCCCATCCGCATCGCAATTCCCCGATTGCGTGGAGTTTACGCTCGTTCGCCAGGCTGCCCGAGCTTGGGCCATGAACTCGTTATGACCGCGCCCTGGCCTTGCATTCACGACGCTGCTTGCTACGAGTGTTCCAGGATCCGATTTTGCGATAATCGGACCCTGATCAACGACGGCCGGAGGCGTCCGCGATGGCGAAAATCAGGGTCGGTCTGGTGGGTTGCGGCTTCGTTTCGGAGCTGCATATGCATGCTTACCGACGCGTCTACGGCGTCGATCTCGAGATCCGAGCCGTCGCGGCGCGCGGAGACCATGTTTTCGATTTTGCCCGCCGGCACCAGATCCCGGTGGCCTGTCGCACGTTTCGCGACTTGATCTCCGAGCGCGAGATCGATGTCGTAGACATCTGCACACCGCCCAATATGCATAGGCCAATGATTCTCGAGGCCATGCAGGCCGGCAAGCATGCCATCTGCGAAAAGCCGTTCGCGGGCTATTTCGGACGAGAAGGTGACAAGGCCCCGATCGGCAAACACGTGCCGAAAGCGCTGATGTACGCGCGCGTGCTCGAGGAAATGGAAGAGACCTGCGCGGCGATCCGGCAGACCGGCAAGCTCTTCATGTATGCGGAAGACTGGATCTACGCGCCGGCGGTAACCAAGACCGTGGAGATCCTGAAGGCGACCAAAGACAAGATCCTGTTCATGAAGGGGGAAGAGAGTCACAGCGGCTCCCACGCGGCGCACGCTGCGCATTGGGCGACAACCGGTGGCGGCTCGCTGATCCGGATGGGGTGCCATCCGCTGTCAGCGGTGCTCTATCTCAAGCAGGTCGAGGCCAAAGCACGCGGCGAGGCGATCAGCGTTGCCAGCGTGATCTGCGACGTCGGCAATATCTCGGCGTGCCTGCGGCCGGACGAGCGCGCCTTCATCAGGGCCAACCCAATCGACGTCGAGGATTGGGGCACGCTCACCGTCACCTTCTCCGATGGCACCAAGGCGACCGTGCTTTCCGGCGACATGATGGTGGGCGGCGTCCGCAATCTGATCGAAACCTATACGAGCGGCGGCGCGCTGTTCGCCAATATCGCGCCGAACTCGCACATGATGAGTTACCAGACCAGCGAGGAGAAGCTTGCGAGCGTCTATATTACCGAAAAAGTCGACCGCAAGACCGGGTGGCAATACGTCTGCCTCGAGGAAGAATGGACGCGCGGCTATCTGCAGGAAATTCAGGATTTCGTGGAATGCGCCGCGACCGGCCGGCAGCCGATTTCCGATCTCGCGCTGGCCTTTGAGACGATCAAGGTCAACTACGCCGGCTACTGGGCCGCCGAAGACGGCCGTCGCGTTATGGTGTGAGGGCCAGGTTGCGCCGCCAGCGGCTTGGCTTCTGAACAGCGCGGCAGCCTCATTCGCTGCAAGGTGCCGACAATACCTTGCGGCATGAAGATAATGCACAGGATCAGCAGGATGCCGTAAATCGTGTTGGCGGCGCCGATAAAGTTCACGCCGAACCACACGCGCAGGCCTTCCGTGAGCGAGAGCGTCAGCAGCGAGCCGACGCTCGGCCCGAACAGCGAATAGACCCCACCTGCGATTGCCGCGAATACAATCTGCAGCGACACTGCGATGCCCGAAACGGTGTCAGGATTGAGATACATCAGGTACTGCCCGTAGATCGCCCCGCCGAGCGCGGTCATCCCGGCACTGATGACCGTCACGCGCATCTTCTCGCGCATGACGTCGATGCCGATCGCCGCCGCAGCGTCCTCGTCTTCCGAAATCGCTTCAAGCGCCTCGCGGCCGATGCCGCGGTCGATCCGCCGCCAGATCCAGAGCCCGATCAGCCACAGCAGCGCAGCGATGACGTAGAAGTAGCTCTTCTCCGGAAATTGCAGTGCGTACCAGGAGTGTCCGACCGCCTTCGGGGTGAAGCCCAGCGAGCCGCCGGTGACGTCGCGGGCAGCTATCAGCGAAAGCAGCACGACCTGGCTGAGCGCGAGCGTCACCAGCGCGAAATAGTGCCCGATAACTTTGCGGCGAAAGCAGGGATAGCCGACTACCACGGCCAACAGCCCGGCGGCGATCACGCTGAGCGGAATGCCGAGCCACGGCGTCACGTTCCAGTAGTTCCACAGCAGCGCCGGCACATAGGCCCCGATGCCCAGGAACGCACCGTGACCGAACGATACGAAGCCGAAGCGACCCATCAGTGCCCACGCCGTGTAGATGAATGCCCAGATCAGGATCTGGATCGCGAGGTGCAGGAAATAGGGCGGCATGACCGCCGGCACCGCAAACAGGACCGCGATGCCCGTGACCAGCAACATGCGGGTCATGGTCATGGCGCGAACAGGCCCCGTGGCCGGATGAACATCAGGACGATAAAGAACGTGAAAGCGAACACATAGGAGAGTTCGGTGCTCCCGTAGTAGCCGCCGATCGCAATGATCTGACTGATGACAAAGGAGGCGACGAAACCTCCGATCATGTTGCCGAGCCCGCCCAGCACGCAGATCATGAAGATCACCGGGCCGAACGTGTTGCCGATAAAGGGGTGCACGTCATATTGCAGCGCGAGCAGGCATGCCGCCAGTCCCGCGAGTGCCCCGCCGATCGCCGATACCACGAGATAGATTCGGCGTTGATCGATCCCCATCAGTCCAACGATCTCGCGGTCCTGCGCAATGGCGCGGATCGCAATGCCGATATAGGTCCGCTTCAGGAATAGATAGAGCGCGACCGCGCCGATCAGCCCGACTGCAAAGGCGATCAACCGGGCGAAGCTGACATACATGCTTGCGATTTCGAGCACCGGCAGGCGCACGCCGATGTTGCGGAAATCGGTTCCGAACAAGAGCGTCGCGAAACTTTGCAGGAAGAACAGCAGGCCGCCGGTCGCCAGCAACTGATTGAGCGGCGGCGAATTGAGAACCGGGGCGATGATCAGGAGGTGAACGAGGACGCCGAGGCCGGAGATGCCGATGATCGCGATCGCGCAGGCGAGGGGCAGCGGCAGGCCGTATTGGGCGTAGAGGAAGTAGACCGCATACATGCCGCACATGACGATGTCGGCATAGCAGATCCACACCACGTCGATGACGCCGAAGATCAGGTTCAATCCGAGCGCCAATAGCGCCAGCACACCGCCCAGCAGAATGCCATTGATCACCGCCTCGAGAAGATAGATGTCCATTTACAATCCCATATACGCCTCGCGAATGACTTTGTTGCCTTTCAACTCGGCGGCGGTGCCCGAGATCTTGATGGCGCCAACTTCAAGCAGATAGGCGCGATCGACCACCTCGAGCACTTGCTGGACGTTTTGTTCCACAATTAGCACGGTGAGGCCCTCGGCACGAATTTTGCGGACGAGATCGAACACCTGCTGCACCACCAGCGGCGCGAGTCCGGCGGACGGCTCGTCCATCAATAGCACTTTCGGTCTCGACATCAGCGCACGTGCGATCGCGCACATCTGTTGTTCGCCGCCCGACATGGTCCCGGCCAACTGGCTGCGGCGATCCCTCAGTCGGGGAAACAGGCTGTAGACCCAGTCGAGTTGCTCGCTGAAACGTGCGCGCGCCGAGGGGATGAACCCACCGATGCGCAGGTTTTCCTCGACGGACAGGCGCGGAAACAGACGCCGGTTCTCCGGCACGTGCGCAATGCCCAATTCGACCACGCGGTGCGCCGGCAGGCCGCCGATTCCACGCCCCTCCATTGTCATCGTGCCGTCGCGCATCGGAATGAGGCCGGAAATGACCCGCATCAGGGTCGTCTTGCCCGCGCCATTCGGACCGATGACGCCGACCGCCTCGCCGCGCGACACCTCAAGCGAAATTCCGAACAGCGCCTGAAACGATCCGTAGCCGGCGGAGACGGCGGCGAGCGAGAGCATGTGGTTCTAAGCCTGTGCCTTGCCGAGATATACCTCGATGACGCGGGGATCGACGGCCGCCTGTGCCGGCTTGCCTTCAAAGATCTTCTCGCCGTGATCGAGCACGATCACGCGGTCGACGACGCGCATCAGCACACCCATGATGTGCTCGACCCAGACGACCGTTATGCCGAGGCTGCTGCGGATTTTGCCGAGCAGATCGGCGGCCCGCTCCATCTCGGCGCGATCGAGGCCGCCGAGACTTTCATCGGCGAGCAGCAGCCTTGGTTTGGTCGCGAGCGCGCGCGCCAACTCGATTTTCTTGAGCGCCGCGGCGCCCAATCCATTGGTGCGAGCGGACGGATCGAAGGGAAGGCCTACCATATCGAGCGCCTCCTCGGCGCGGCGTTGCGCCTCCGCGCGCGAAATCCCGCCGGCCTCGCCATAATAGGCGGCAAGGGTGACGTTCTCGATCAACGATAGCTTGTGGAACGGCCGCGGGATCTGGAACGTCCGTCCGATCCCCTGATGACAGATCGCGTGCGCGGGCAAACCGCCGATCTCCTTGCCATCGAGACGGATCGAGCCGGAGCTGGGGCGCAGGTTTCCCGCGATAAGATTGAACGTCGTGCTTTTGCCCGATCCGTTCGGACCGATGAGACCCAAAATTTCGCCCGCGTGCACGTCGAAGGACACCTGGTTGACGGCCAGGTATCCTCCAAACCGCTTGCAAAGGCCCTCGATGGCGAGCATCGCGATCTAGCTGGCGTAGATCGACGATTTCGGCAGCGGGAAGACCGGGTCCTGGGTGCGGATATTGGTTGGCCAAACCACCGAGATATGCTCGCCGGCGTTTTGCATGACGACCGGCGTCGAACGCTCGTTTTGGCCGGAGAGCGGCGTACCGGGAGGATAAAACTTCACACCGTAGCCCTGGATCGTGCCCCCGGGCGGGATATCCACATCGAGCGCTGCCTTGCGGACGGCCTCTGGATCGAAACCGCCATATTTCTCCTTGGCGACGGGCAGGACGTTGTTGAGCAGGACCCAGGTCTGATTGAATTCCGATCGAACAATGCGGCGGAACATCGGTCGCCCCGGTCTTCGCCATGTAGCGCGTGGCCATGGTCTTGATCAGATCGCCAAGGCCGGGAGCCAGTTTCGAGGGATCGAGCAATTGCGCCGGGACGGGATCGATATTGCAGAAATTGTCGATGTCCTTGCCGAAGGTCGCGCGCAACTTGTCGAGCTGGCTGTATCCGGCGCCGGCGCCGAACAGCATCTTGAAGCGAAGACCGTTTTCCCGCGCCTGCCGCAGGAACAGGGTGATGTCGGGATTGTAGCCGGCGTGCGAAACGATCTCGGCGCCGGAGCGCTTGATCTTGGTCACCAGCGCGGACAAATCGGGGGCGGAGGCCGAATAGCCCTCCTTGAGCACGACCTGAAGCCCAGCCTGCTTGGAATACGCCTCGTCTGCTGCGGCAACGCCGCTTCCGTAGGGGCCATCCTCGTGAATCAGCGCAACCTTGACGTCCCTGGGCTCGACGCCGAGCTTGGCCTTGGCGTGTTCGGTGATGAAACTCGCGAAAGCCTGGCCGTACTGATCGGAGTGAATCTGGGCGCGAAAGACATAATGCAGATTCCTGTCCTTGAACACCGCGGTTGCAACCGCGGTCGTGATCCAGAGGATTTTCTTCTCCTGCTCGACCCTGGCCGCGAGCGGAACCGCGTGCGCGCTCGAAAAAACCCCCTCGATGATGTCGAGCTTTTCCTGATTGATCAGGCGCTCCACCTCGTTGATCGCAACGTCGGCCTTGCTCTGTGAATTGGCTTTGACTGGCACGACCTTGTACTTGCCGCCAATGCCGCCCTTCTCATTGCAGAGATCGATCGCAATCTCGGTGCCGACCGCAGAAGCGACCGAACCGCCGGCTGCGAAGGGACCGGACAAATCGTAGATCGTGCCGATGCGCAGCGTTTCGGCTTCCGCCCGCGCGCGCGTCCAATCGAGGCTGAAGACGGCCGTGGCTGCCGCGGAATTCTTCAGCAGCGTTCTGCGTGAAGTTGGCATCGTGCTCCTCCCCACTGAATCGTCGTTTCGCGACCGGCTGCTTTTATTTTGGACGCAAGTATTTAGGGGATGGGTCGGAAAGTCAACACGCGGCGGACCACGCGGCGGCCCGGGATGACGTCCGAGGCCTTGCATCGTACGACCCCGAGGGAAAGCCAGGCGCGCGTCGCACCGGACCTTCCTGTGTCTAGGTGCCGACGCAAAGCGCCGCGCGCTGTTTGCGCAGGAATGCGATGACGGAAAGTGCCGTGATCAAGCCGGTCCTTGGGTTTTCAGAAGGGACGTTTTCGATCGACATCGAGAACCGGGCAGAATCGGATTCCACTTCGACCCGGTGCGTGTTGCGCGTCACCGTCGGGTCAGCCCAGATCTCGATCATCGTTCGATCAGGTCCGATGCCCGCCAGCGATAAGGCAACCGCGACATTCAGGTTGGCCGGAAACCCCTTTGCCGCTTGCCGGGCGGTGCCCTCGAACAGCTTCAACGGGGCACGAAGTCCATCGATCTCGATGCCGTTTTGAACGATGAACGGAGCGCCTTTCAAACCGTCAACGGGCTTGCGCGTTACCATTCTTACCGAATGGATGATGCCACCTGCCGCTGCGGTCACCGCGTCAAGCCCGATAAGTGCCCCTGTGGGCACCACGATTTTGCCGCCATTCGCCTTTGCCAGCTCGACAAGATCTTCATTGTCGAGCAGGGCGCCGGCGCTGAGAACGACCGCCGTCTTGCCGTGCCTCAGGACAGGTTCCACGGTCATGCGGAATTGCTGGCTGGGCGCGCACTCCACGACGATGTCCGCTGCTTCCCAAAGCCTCTCGATTGGCAAAACCACGGGATGAACGCGCAAGCCGTTTAGAAACTCTCGATGTTTGCCCGGTTCGCGAACGGCGACCGCGGAAAGAACCATGCCGGCGATACCCCGATCGAGCTCCCTTGCGACCCTCGAGCCGATTGACCCCAAGCCCGCAATGGCGACCCGCAACTCAGTCTGCTTCTCGCCGGTCAAACCGCAACCCTTTCATCGATCAGAAATCATTCCTTGCTCCATACGTCGCAAGACCCGTAGATAGCTGGCGTTGAAAGCCCGCGGCAATTTTTTCGGTCCGTTCCGGACAGGTTCAATATCGTTCCATGAGACTCAAGCGCTGCCGCCGTGCCGGCAGGCGGCAAGAAAGAACGCAACGGTGCGCGCGACGTGCGGGCCGATCTCCGCTTGCAGCGTCTCGACCTGATGTTCGAACAGCCCCCGGAGCAGCATGGGCACGACGACGAGGTCGAGGAAGAAGCGTGCCGTCGTCGCGAGGCGTTCAGGGGCGAAGGCTGGCAGCGTCCCGAGTTCGCCGGATTGCGCCATCTCACCCAGCAGGCGGGCCGCGAGTTCGGTACTGAGCTGACGCGCCGCCCGGCTGACCGTGCTCGCGAGATCGGGGAAGCGTTGCGCCTCCGCGATCGCCAACCGCATCAGCGCCATCCTTTCATTTTCCAGAGTCCAGTGCAGCAGGGCGACCCCCACGCGCGCGAGGCGCTGTTCGATCGTTCCTCCGGTCGGCGCCACACTGCTGAACTGCGCGATCCGGGAGAGCACATCGCGCGTCACCACGGCGGTGAAGAGGGCTCGCTTGTCGCCGAAGCGGGCATAGATCGTCGGCTTTCCGGCGCGCGCGGCCACGGCGATCTCGTCGATGCTCGCGCCCTCAAACCCGCTCTCCAGAAATTTTTTACGGGCCGCATTGAGGATGCGCTCGTTGACCTGTCCCTCGAGTTCCTTCGGTGGCCGGCCGAGCCGCACCGCGGCGCGCCGCGAACCCTTGGCCTTTGCCGGTGCCTCTTTCAAGTCATTCATTTTGCGTGCCTTTTGCCAAAATCTGCTCGGCGTGGCGGCCGCGACGCTTCCCGCAATTTATGCATATCTGACCCGCTTGTAAATAGAACGAAACAGTATCGTTCCTATTGACCGGGTAGGCAGCCCGCTCTATCTAGCACGAAAGAACGGAACCGTTCCGTTCTTTTATTGCTCAGGAGCGGATCATGTCGGAAGACAGTGTGCTGGAAAGGGGCGAGCTGGCGCTCCACAAGCAGGAGAGCCCGGAATTCGGTACCGGCCTTCGCCCGCGAACGCGACCTTCAACCCCGGACGCAGCAGACTACCTCGCGCAATTCCTCGCTGCGGGAAAGTCCGGCCGCCAAGGGGCCTGCATCGCCGGTTGACGTGGAACAAGGACGACCATTGCCAACCGAGCAGCCCCGCAAGGGCTTCTTGCGCCGCCGCCCCTTCATCTCCGCGATCGGGGCGGTGCTGCTCGCCGCTCTCCTGGGCGGTGGCTACCTGTACGTTGACTATGCCCGCCGTTTTCAGTCCACCGACGATGCCTTCATCGCCGCCCGGCAATCCGCGCTCGCCCCGAAAGTGTCCGGCTACATCACCGCCGTCCCCGTCACCGACAACGAGCATGTCGCCGCCGGCGGCGTGATCGCCCGGATCGACGACCGCGACTATCGCATCGCGCTCGATCAGGCGGAGGCGCAGGTCGCGGCGGCGCAAGCCAGCATCGCGAACATCGATGCGCAGCTCGGTGTGCAGGAGGCACAGGTCAACGCCAACCAGGCGCAGGTGGATCAGGCTCAAGCCGCGCTTGTGTTCGCGCAGCAGCAGGCGTCGCGCTACGAACACCTCGAGCAAACCGGCTATGGCACGGTGCAGAATGCCCAGCAGTACAGCTCGCAACTGCACCAGCAGCAGGCCGCGCTGGCGAGCGCGCAGGCGACGTTCAAACTGGCGCAGCGGCAAATCGAGGCGCTGAAGGCGCAACGCAACAGCGCCGTCGCAAGCCTTGCGCAAGCGCAAGCCCAACGCGACCAGGCGCAACTCAATCTTTCCTACACGACGGTTACCGCGGCCCAGCCGGGGCGCGTCGTCAACCTCGGCGCCGCCGTCGGCCAGTTCGTACAGCCGGGCACGGACCTCACCATGTTCGTGCCCGACCAGATCTGGGTGACCGCGAATTTCAAGGAGATTCAGCTCGACCGGATGCGGCCGGGAGAGCCGGTGACGCTCAAGATCGATGCCTATCCGGGGCGCCTGATCCGCGGCCATGTCGACAGCGTCCAGCCGGGTTCCGGCACCGCGTTCTCGCTGCTGCCTGCCCAGAACGCCACCGGTAACTACGTCAAGATCGTCCAGCGCGTGCCGGTCAAGATCGTCATGGACAATCCGCCGACCGATATCGCGCTCGGCCCGGGCATGTCCGTGGTTCCGACGGTGCGGGTCGACGCAACGCGGTCGCTGGTTGAGCGTCTAAGGAGATACCTGTGAGTGCCGCCGCGATCGAAGCCGACACTGCCGTCACCGCAGGCAATGCGGTCAACCCCTGGCTGATCGCGCTTGTCGTCGCGCTCGCGAGCTTCATGGAAGTGCTCGACACCACCATTGCCAATGTGGCGCTGCCCTACATCGCCGGCGGCATGGGGGTGAGCGAGGACGAAGCGTCGTGGGTGGTCACCACCTATCTGGTCTCCAACGCCATCATCCTGACGGCCTCGAGCTTTCTGGCCCGTATGCTTGGCCGAAAAAAATTCTTTCTGATCTGTCTCGGCCTGTTCACGCTGAGCTCGGTGCTATGCGGGTTTGCCCCGAACCTGAATGCGCTGTTGCTGTGCCGCATCCTGCAGGGTCTTGGCGGCGGCGGCATGGTGCCGGTCGCGCAATCGATCCTGGCCGATGCGTTTCCGCCGGCAAAGCGCGGCCAGGCCTTTGCGGTGTTCGGCGTTGCCGTGGTGGTGGCCCCGGTGGTCGGGCCGACGCTCGGAGGCTGGCTGTCCGACAATCTCTCCTGGCAGTGGTGTTTTCTGGTTAACGGTCCGGTCGGTGCGATCGCGATGGCGCTGATTGCGGCCATCCTGCGCGAGCCTGCCCGCGCCGCCGGCCAGACGGCGCCGCAAGGCAACCAATTCGATGTCATCGGCTTCATGCTGGTCGCGACCTTCCTCGGCGCGCTCGAGGTCGTGCTCGACCGCGGTCTGGAGGACGACTGGTTCGCCTCACCCTTCATCGTCACGTTCGCGGTCGTGTGTGCGCTGGCCTTCGTTCTGATGATTCCGTGGGAGTTGAGCCGCCGCAACCCGATGATCGACCTGCGGATGGTGGCGAGCCGCCAGTTCGGAGCCTGCTTCCTGGTGATGCTCGCGACCGGCGCCATCCTGCTTGCGACCACCCAGTTCCTGCCGCTGCTGGTGCAGCAGGATTTCGGCTACACCGCGACCTGGGCCGGGCTTGTGCTCTCACCGGGCGGCTTGGTGACGATGGTGATGATGTTCGTCGTCGGCCGTTTGGCGCCCAAGGTGCAGCCCAAATACCTGATCGTCGCCGGCGCGGTGCTGATCGCGCTCTCCATGTACGACATGACCAACGTGTACGGCGATCTCGGCTTCTGGTTCATGGCACGGTCGCGGATGCTGCTGGGCGTCGGACTGCCGCTCATCTTCGTGCCGATCATGGCGGCATCCTACGAGGGAATCCCGCCATCGAAGACCGATCAGGCATCGGCCCTGATCAACGCCGCGCGCAATACCGGCGGCTCGATCGGCGTCTCCATCGTCTCCAACGTGCTGTCGCATCGCGAGCAGTTTCACCAGAGCCGGCTTGTCGAGCAGGCGATTCCGTCGAGCGCGCAATATCAGGATACGCTGCAACAGATCACGAGCTTCTTTACCGGCCACGGTAGCGCGCTGGCGCAGGCGCACGATCAGGCCATCCAGTGGATCGGGGCGCAGGTACAGGCGCAGGCGTCGTTGCTGGCTTACATGGATGCATTCTGGGTGCTGACGCTGATCTCCCTTGCGGCCGTGCCGCTCGCGCTGACGCTGCGCAAGGTCGAACTGGGCGGCCCTGTCCGCGCCGGCCATTGAGGCCGATCGCCTTGTCGCGCCTGCCGTGAAATCGCGACAAGCGAGCACGCCTCCGGTGCTCGCCCGCCGGCGCCGATGAAGCCTGCTCGCGCGCGCCTTCGAGATTTGCAATCTTAATGTAACGCATTGACCCAACTGAACCGACTTCGCAAAGCGTTCCAGGTAAGCTATTGTAATCACTACCGGAGCATCAGACTGCTTCAGCAGGTTCCTGGCTTCGCGACCGACGCGTTCGGGCAATATCATTCTCGCTCACAAAGAAGTGAGGCGGTCTGCAAGGCCGGCCTGTCGCCTTTCGCGCCCCCTCGTTCGTCCTGGGTCCAGAGAGCTGGAACGGAGATATGGAATGAACAATTCTCGCTATCGCTGGGTCATTGTGGCGGCCGGCGGCGTGTTGGGCTGTGTGGCCATCGGCGGCATGTTTTCGCTGCCGGTTTTGCTGCGGCCGATCACACAGGATACCGGCTGGTCGGTCGCCGGCGTATCCGGCGCCATGACGATCGGCTTCCTTGCAATGGCCTTCGCCAGCATGATCTGGGGGACCTTGTCGGATCGGGTCGGGCCGCTCCCGGTGGTGCTGACCGGCTCGATCGTCATCGCGGCAAGCCTGGCACTGGCGAGCCGTGCGACGTCGTTGATCGAGTTTCAGCTCCTGTTCGGCCTGCTGGTGGGGGCGGCGACTGCCGCTATCTTCGCGCCGATGGTGGCCTGCGTCACCGGCTGGTTCGACACCCATCGCAGCCTGGCGGTGTCGCTGGTGTCGGCCGGCATGGGGATGGCGCCGATGACCATGTCGCCGCTCGTGGCCCGGCTGGTCTCCAGCTATGACTGGCGAACCACGATGCAGATCCTGGCCGTCGTCGTCGCGGCCATCATGATTCCGGTCGCGCTGCTGGTGCGCCGCCCGCCCGCCCTCGCGCGCGGTGCCGCCGCATCCGGCGATGCAGGGCCGCAATCGGAGATGTCGCTGTCGAAGGCGGTACGGACGCCGCAGTTCATCATCCTTCTGGCGACGAATTTCTTCTGCTGCGCCACCCATTCCGGTCCGATCATCCACACCGTGAGTTACGCCATCACTTGCGGCATCCCGATGCTGGCCGCGGTTTCGATCTACAGTGTGGAAGGGCTGGCGGGATTGGGCGGCCGGATCGCCTTCGGGCTGCTCGGCGACCGCTTCGGCGCCAAGCGCGTTCTGGTGCTGGGGCTGCTGGTCCAGGCTTTCGGCGCGCTGGCCTACGTCTTCGTGCGCGAACTCGCCGCGTTCTACGCGGTCGCCGCGTTGTTCGGCTTCATCTATGCCGGCGTCATGCCGCTCTATTCGGTACTGGCGCGGGAAAATTTCCCATTGAAGATGATGGGCACCGTGATCGGCGGCACCGCGATGGCGGGCAGTCTCGGCATGGCCACCGGACCGATTGCCGGCGGCCTGATCTACGACACCTTCGCCAGCTACACATGGCTTTATGTCGGCGCGTGGGGCATGGGCCTCGGTGCGTTCCTGATGGCCTTGAGTTTTCGGCCGTTTCCGACAGCGCGGGCGGTACCGCTGCCGGCCTAGCGCGGCAAGCATCAACCGGCTTGCGTCAGCCCGCCGCAACAGTTCGGCGGACGTGCGTGGCGAATTCCCTGGCCGCCGGGCTCAGCCTTGCGGCCTGATAGAGATTGACGCGAAACATCGGCAGTTTCGGCAGTCGCCGGTCGGTCTCGATGATATCCAGGCTCTCGGGTACCGAGTGGCTGAGCAGGGGCGCAACGGCGAGATCGGCTTCGATCGTGGCGCGCACCGGCTCCATGTTGCTGACTTCGCAAACGGCTTGCCATTGGCGCCGCGCCTTCTTCAGGGCGGCGATGGCCACCGGGCGGAACACGCAGGTATCCGCACCCAGGGACACCGGCAGCGGGTCCCTGCTGTGGGCCTCGCCGTCGCGCGCGCCAGTCCAAACCAGACGGTCACTGCGCAGCGTCTCGCCGCCCTTCCTGCAGCCCATCTCCGTCGTCAAAGCCAAATCGACTTTGCCCGCTTTCAATTCGTCGAGCAGCACGACCGAGTCCCGGCAAATCAGCGTAACACGGACGCTCGGGAACGCCTTGCGGAAGCGGCGCAGGATCGGCGGGGCATAGCTGCCGATGATGTCGTAGGGCGAGCCAAATCGCACCTCGCCTTGAAATTCGGGCTGGCAGAGCGCGGCGAGCAGTTTGTCGTTGGCGGCCAGGAACTGCTTTGCGGTTGCAACGAGGCGCGCTCCCTCGGGCGTCAGCACCACGCGGCGGCTGGCGCGCACAAACAGCCGGCCAACCGAAAACTCTTCAAGTCGCCGGATCTGCTGGCTGATGGCGCCCTGCGTGAGGTTGAGTTGCCGCGCCGCCAGAGTCACGCTGCCTGTCTCCACGACAGCCAGAAAGGCCCGGGCGACCGCCACGTCGATGTTCCGGATCATGCGCCATGTCCATTAGAATTCGTGAAGTGATCCATTAGAAACATTAGATATACTAATGATAACGGATTCGATAGCCATCGGCTGCGCAACCGTGCCTGGAGATGGTCATGATCACGGGAGTCTGGGTCCCCCTCGTCACGCCGTTCAAGGACGGGGCGGTCGATCTGGCAAGCTATTGCCGCTTGATCGAGCACTACATCGGCAAGGGCGTTTCCGGCCTGTTTCCGCTTGGCACGACCGGCGAAGCGCCGACCATCGACGACGATGAAGAAGACGCGATCGTTGCCGCGACGGTCGATGCGGTGGCGGGGCGCGTCCCCGTCTTCGTCGGCATCGGCGACAATGCCACAGCCAAGGTGATCAAGACCATCAAGCGTCTCGCTCGATTCGAGTTTTCCGGCATCGTCTCGGTCTGCCCCTATTACAATCGACCGACGCAAGCCGGCATGCACGAGCATTTCACGGCCGTCGCGGAGGCGACCGAGCGTCAAGTTCTGATCTACAACATCCCCTATCGGACGTCGGTCAACCTCACCAATGAGACGCTGCTGCGTCTGGCGGAATTGCCGAACATTGTCGGCGTCAAGGACAGCTCGGGCAGCATGACCCAGTCGCTCGAGCTGATGGCGTCGCGGCCGGCGGGTTTCTCGGTGTTGACAGGCGAGGATGCGCTGTTCTTTCCGCAGCTTTGCAGCGGCGCGGACGGCGGAATCTTGGCCTCAGCCCACCTTGCAACCGATCGATTCGTCAGCATCGCGCGCCATGTCGCGGCCAACGACCATTTGGGTGCCCGCGCCATTTGGGCGCCGTTGCAGCGCTTCATTCCCAGACTGTTCGAGGAAGCCAACCCGATGCCGATCAAACACTGTCTCTGGCGCCAGGGATTGATCGCATCTCCGGAGTGCCGCCTGCCGCTGACCTCGGTATCCGCTGAGCTCGGCAGCTTTCTTGACCGCACGCTCGGGGGTCTTGGCTAGTCGTGTTCATCTGTGGACAGAAGGGTTCCGGAAGCGCCGTTGCGGCACGAGCCCCATAGTCTCCATCGTACCGCCTTGCTTTGGTCAAACCAGAGTGAAGGGTGGGGCCGGAACGTGGTTGATCGAACCTAGATCCGCCGGCCGCCGCCATGCGCGCTGACATTGGCGCGCTGACATTGGACTGAGTACGGAGCGTCCATGCTTTCAATATCGACCCTGAAACAAAACGATGATCCGCACGACGTGCTTGTGGTCGCGCCCGACGTGGCCCTGGTGGTGCCGACGGACGCAGAGCTTTCCAAGCTGGCGCATACCTTGCGCCATCCTTCGGCACCGCAGATCCGCACCGGATCCGAGCGCCCCGCGGGTGCAACGATTCCGCCTGCCGGTGCATCGGCTCCCCCTGTCGGCGCAACGGTTCCGCCGGTCGATGCGACGTTTCGGCCTGCCGTCGGCGATATCCGCGTGCCCGGCCCCAGGCGCGCGGCACGCGTCTTTACGACGGCGTTGCTATTGGCAGGGTGCGCCGCCTCCGCCGCCTTCGCCTGGCAGTCTTACGGCGATGCGGCCGAACGGCTGATCGCGCAATGGCCGCCGCAGCGCATCCTTGCTTCACTGTTGCCGCTGGAAAGGCCGGCGGCTTCCGCGCAACCGACCGCGCCCGCTGCCGAAACGGTCGTGGCGAACGCAGCGGCTCGGCAACCGGCAGCTCCGGCCGAGGCCGCACCGCAACCGGTGGTTCCGGCCGAGGCCGCACCGCAAGCCGTCGCGCCGGGTACGGCCGGCCCATCGGTCAAATCGGCGCAGTCGCTGCGTGCGATGGCGCACGGCCTCGCCAGTGCGGGGCAGGAGATCGAGCAGCTCAAGGCCAGCATCGAGCAGCTCAAGGGCAGCATCGACCAGCTCACGGCAGGCCAGCAACAAATGTCCCGCGACATCGCCAAGGCTTCCGAGCAGAACCTGGGGCCGAAGATACCACCGCTGCCACGGCGGCCGGTCGCGGCCCGGGTGCGCAGGCCGCCGCCACTTTCGCGACCGCAGGCCACGCTGCCTCCGATGCCGCCGACGCAAGCCGCCGCGCCTTACGTACCGCGGCAACCTGGACCGCCGCCGCAAGACCTGGGTGAGCCGCAGGCCGATCCGGAGCTGGCCTCGGTGCCGCGGCCGCCGATGCCGCTACGCTAGCTTGGCGGCGGTTTGCGCACGGCCTTTGCCGTTGCCGCAGAAGGTGCGTTCCAAAGCGCTCGCAGCGGCGCGCTGCCAGCTCCCTCCAACTCCGGCGCTGGTATGGCGGCGGGCGAGCCTTTGAAATGCCGCCACGCTACCTGTTGCCCGGCCCCTCACGGGCGCGGCCAAAACGCCAGCCGATTCAGGTGACAATCGGCACGGAAAATCATATAAACCTCTCAAAATTCGCGCGGCATCCGATCTGGCTGGCTGGATACCGATAGCGGTGAAAAGAAGGGGGGCGCCGCCAATGCAAATCGGCCGGTGGGGGGTGTTTTTGCGATTGCGGCCGTGGTCGGCTGGTGCATTCCTGCTCGGCCTGTCGGTCCTGATCGCTTCGACCAGCCTGCAGGCTCTGTTCGTCGCCTTTGGCGCCAAGCCATACTTCGCAGCTTTCTTCCCGGCGGTTTTCGCGGCAGGATTTCTGGCGGGAACGCCAGCGGCGGTATTCGTTGCCCTTTTCTCCGTCCCCCTGGTTTGGTGGGTGTTCATGCCGCCGGTTTTTGAGTTCAATCCGCTCACCCTGGCTCACATCGACGCAATCAACCTCTTCTTCCTGTTGAGCGTGCTGTTGATCTTTCTGGCGAACGTCTGCCGGCAAACGGTCGCCGTATTGAGAATTCGAGGATCAGGAACCAACAGCGGTCCTTCGAGGAACTGATCCGCCAAGCTGTCGATCGGGCGGATTCGCTTCACGCCGGCCCACGCGAGCCGTTCGGCAGCGCCGGCTGACGCCGCTGCAACGCCGGCCGGCTACGCAATGGTCTTGAGGTAGAGGCTCGGATCGAAATACTTGCTGGCAGGCGTGAAGTCCTTGATCCCGGCGTTTGCCATGAAGAAGCCGGTCGATTGCTGCAGCCAGTTGACGACGGTGCCGTCGGAATAGAGACGTTTCCATTCGTGGGACGTGAACATCTTCTGGGCCTTGAACTGCTCGTTGATGTCGGTCAGCGGGGTCTGGCTGTAATGAGCCTTCTGCAGCGCCGCCATCGCCTCATTGCTGTTTTCAATGATGTAATCGTTGGCTTCGGCCCAGCCCTTGATGAGTTTGACGAGGGTCTCCTTGTTGGCATCGTAATAGTCGTTGCTGGCGGCCCAGCCGCCGATGATCGCGGCCTGCGGATAATAGGCCGAGGCGTCGGCAAGCTTCACCGCACCCGGAACCTTTTCGCGGACGGTAACGTTGAACGGCACCCACAGCGCCACGGCGGGTACGGCGCCGGATATGAACGAGGTCACCGCCGCCGGCATGGTCTGGTTCAGAAGCTCGACGTCCTTGGGATCGATTTTGTTGGCGCGCAGCGCCTTGTCGAGGAAGACATGCGCAGTGGTGCCGGTCGCGGTTGCGATTCGCTTTCCCTTCAGATCGGCGAAGGATTTGATGCCCTGGTCGGAGCGCACCCAGAGCTGCGCGGTTGCGACCTCGATGTCGTTGATCAGGAATGCCTTGCCCTGTCCGCGTGCCGGAAAGTTCGACAGCACGGCTCCGGTCGCCAATACGTCGAGGCTGCCTCCGATCAGGGCCTGAAATATCTCAAGGCCGGTATTGAACTGACGCAATTCGAGGTCGAGCCCCTGTTTGTCAAAAAACCCGCGGTCCATCCCGGTCCAGATCTGGCCGTCGACCGCGACCGTGTGCAGATAGCCGACGCGGATCTTGGTCTTGGCCTGCGCCAGGGCGGGCGCGGAAGCCGCAAATCCGCCGAGCGCGATGCCCGCGGTGGTGGTCAGAAACTGTCGTCGATCCATGGCGTACCTCCGTTTTGCTCTATTCCGAAAATGAGACCGGGCGAATTTGCGCCTGCTGCGCCCGATATTCGTTCATCACGAGCTCTCTGATGTGACGGCGCATTTCGCCGAATTCGGCGCGCTCCTGCAGCGATACGTCGCGCGGATAGCCGAACGGCACGTCGATGATCTCCTTGATCCGGGCCGGCCGCGCCGTCACCACCACGATGCGCGAGGCGAGATAGATCGCCTCTTCCACCGAATGGGTGATCAGCATGACGGTCTTGCCTTCGGTGGCGAGCACCTCGAGCAGCAGAGTTTGCATGTTGGCGCGGGTCTGGGCATCGAGCGCGCCGAACGGTTCGTCCATCAGCAGAAATTGCGGCTTCACCGCATAGGCCCGCGCGATCGCGAGCCGCTGCCGCATGCCGCCGGACAGATGCTTTGGATAGGAATTGGCGAAATCGGCCAGCCCCATCAGCGCCAGATAGTGCTCGCAGATCCGCTCGCGTTCCGATACCGGCACATGATTGGCCTTGAGCTGCAGACCGAAGGCGATGTTCTGCTTGACGGTCAGCCAGGGGAACACGCCATATTCCTGGAAGATGACGCCGCGTTCGGGGCCGGGCCCCTCGACCGGGGCGCCGTCGAACAGCACGCTGCCGGTTGTTGGCTTCTGAAACCCGGCCAGCATGCTCATCATGGTGGTTTTGCCGCAGCCGGACGGACCGATCACGGCGACGAAATCGCCGTCGTTGATGGCGTAACTGACATCCTCGACGACCCTGAGCTTGCCCTTCGGGGTATCGAAGACCAGCGAGACGTGATCGAACTGCGCGCGCTGAACGACTGGGGCGGCCGGCGCGCTCATGTCACGGCTCTTTCCTGCCAGACCAGCAATCGGGCGCTTATCTTGCGCAGGATCATGTCCATGATCAGGGCGATGCATCCAATGCAGATGATTCCGACGTAAATGACATCGAGCAGGAAGTAGGTCGACGCATTCTGGATCATCGCTCCCAGGCCGCGCTGCGCCGCGATCAGTTCGGACGCCACCAGCGTTGCCCAGGCCACCCCCAGCGCGACGCGAAGCGCGGTCAGGATATGCGGCACCGTCAGCGGTATGATGACCTTGCGAAAGATCTCGAACTCGCCGGCGCCCAGGGTTTGCGCAACCCGGACATAGAGCGGGGTAATCTGCGAAACGCCCTCATACATCACGATCACGCCCGAGAAGAACGATGCGTAAAACAGGATCACGAGCTTTGCGATCTCATCGACCCCGAAATAGACGATCACGAGCGGGATCAGGGCGATCGGCGGCAGCGCCCGGAAGAAATTGATCATCGGATCGGCGAAGGTGCGCGCCGGCCGATACCAGCCGAGCAGGAATCCAACCGGCACGGCGACCAGAATCCCCAGCGTGACGCCGAGAAAGACCCGCCGTGTCGAGGCGTAGATGTCGATCAGCAGGCCTTCATGCAGCAGGAGTTCGACAAATTTGGCCGCAACCTGATGCGGCGCCGGGATCAGCGCGCTGTTGACGAAACCGCTCCAGCGCACGCCGTACCAGAGCGCCACGACGCCGACCCACGGTGCAAGCCCCAATAAAAAGCGTCTCGCGACACTCCCGTGCATTCCGCTTGTTCCCGATCGCGATCGCAGTTGCTCCCGGTCAAGTCATATTATAAATAGGATGACCATACAAGAGGGCCGCGGCCGTGCCGGCCGGGTCCGTCGGATTGCCCGAAATGACATTGCAGACATTTGCCATCCGCAAGCTCGAGGCGTTCTGCTACCGCTATCCGCTATCGACGCCGGTCGTCACTTCGTTCGGCCGGATGCTCGATCGTCCGGCGGTTTTCGTCCGCGTCGAAGATGCCGAGGGCTGCGTCGGGTGGGGCGAGGTCTGGGCCAATTTTCCGTCGAACGGCGCCGAGCACCGGGCCCGGCTCATCAACGAGGTGCTGGCGCCGGCGATATCGGGACTTGCGGCAGCCGAACCCCGCGACGTGTTCGAGAACATCACGGAAGCGACGGCGATACTCGCGCTGCAATCCGGCGAGCCCGGTCCGTTCGCGCAGGCCATCGCCGGAATTGACCTTGCGGTCTGGGATCTCCATGCGCGGCGGCGCAATACCCCGCTGTGGAGGCTGCTCGGGGCAACCCGCGACCGGATTCCGGTCTATGCCAGCGGTATCAATCCGACCGGCTCGCGGCCGATGGCGGAAGCGGCCCTGCGCAAGGGGCACCGCGCGCTGAAGCTGAAAATCGGCTTCGATCTCGGCGTTGACCGCGCCAATCTCATGTCGCTCCGCCAACTGGTCGGCGGTGGCGTGCTGGCCGCGGATGCCAACCAGGCCTGGTCCACGACACAGGCGCTGGAAGTCGCGCCGCATCTTCAGGAGTTCTCGCTCGCCTGGCTGGAAGAACCGATCCGCGCCGACCGGCCGTGGCAGGAATGGCAGCGCCTGCGGAAGGAAACCGGCCTGCCGCTCGCCGCCGGCGAGAACATCGCCAGCCGCGCCGGCTTCGCGCAGGCGATCGGCGACGATGTTCTCAGGGTCGTTCAACCGGATATCGCCAAATGGGGCGGGCTGACGCTATGTTCGGAGATTGCGCGCGACATCGTGAGATCCGGCAAGATGTTCTGTCCGCATTATCTCGGCGGCGGCATCGGCCTGCTGGCGTCGGCGCATTTGCTCGCGGGCGTGGGCGGCGATGGTCTGCTCGAGGTCGATTCGAACGACAACCCGCTGCGTGACCGGTTCTGTGGTCCGCTTCTCCATATCTCGGACGGCAGGGTCACGCTGGGCAACGATCCAGGGCTCGGGATCGAGCCTGACCTCGCGTCGATCGAACCGTACCGCACGGCCTGACCGGTGGAAGGCGTCGCATGGTGGCTGAGGGATATGACTACATCATCGTCGGAGCGGGATCGGCCGGCTGCCTGCTCGCAAACCGGCTGTCCGCCGATCCCTGCTGCCGCGTACTGCTGCTGGAAGCCGGTGGCTCCGACCGTAATTTCTGGCTGAAGCTTCCGGTCGGCTATTACCGCACCATCTACAACCAGCGCTTTTCCCGCCTGTTCACCACCGAACCCAGCGAGACCACCGGCGGCCGCGCGATCGTCTGGCCGCGCGGGCGGGTGCTGGGGGGATCGTCCTCGATCAACGGCCTGATCTTCATTCGCGGCCAGCACGAGGATTTCGACGATTGGGAGCGCCTTGGTGCGACGGGCTGGGGCTATCGCGACCTGCTCCCGTACTTCCGCCGCTATGAGCGCTATCAAGGCGGCGAAAGCCAGTATCATGGCGGGCTCGGCGAATTCGAGGTTTCCGAGCTTCGTACCGGCCATGCGGCCTCGGCCGCATGGGTTGAGGCGGGCGTCGAGTTCGGGCTTCCGCGCAATCCGGACTTCAACGGCGCGACCACGCTGGGCGTCGGGGCCTATCAGCTCGGGATTGGAAGGCACTGGCGGTCCAGCTCGGCCTCGGCGTTCTTGCGCCCGGTGGCGCATCGGCCAAACCTGACCGTCATGACCGGTGCGCAGGCCAGCAAGGTCGTGTTCCGCGGGCACGTTGCGGTTGGCGTGGAATGGATCAGAAACGGTCAGCTATTCAATTCGACCGCCGATCGCGAAGTCGTGCTCTCGGCAGGCGCGCTGCAGTCGCCGCAGTTGCTGCAACTGTCCGGCGTCGGCCCGGCCGATCTGCTGCGCGGGTTCGGCATTCCCGTTGTCGCCGATGCGCCGGAGGTTGGCCGCAATCTGCAGGATCACTACCAGGCCCGCATGATCGTGCGGCTGAAACGGCCGATTTCGCTGAACGACCAGGTTCGCAGTCCGCTGGGGCTCGCGAAGATGGGCCTGCAATGGGTGTTCGCCGGCAGCGGTCCGCTGAGCGCCGGGGCGGGTCAGGTCGGCGGCGCCGCCTGCACCGAATACGCCGTCGGTGGCCGTCCGGACGTCCAGTTCAACGTGATGCCGTTATCGGTCGACAAGCCCGGCGATCCCCTGCACGGCTATTCCGGTTTCACGGCCTCGGTCTGGCAGTGTCATGGGCAATCGCGCGGGCAGCTTGCCATTCGCTCCGCCGATCCGTTCGATCAGCCCCGGATCGAGCCGAATTATTTCGCCGAGGAGATCGATCGCAAGACCGTCGTTGCGGGCCTTTGCATGCTGCGCGATATCTACCGGCAGAAGTCGTTCCGCGATCTCTGGGACATCGAGATGGTCCCGGGCGGCGCCGTCAACGATCGGGCCGATCTATGGGATTTCGCGCGCACGACCGGGGGGACCGTGTTCCATTGCGTCGGCACCTGCCGAATGGGGAGCGACCGGCAATCGGTGCTCGATCCGCAACTGCGGGTTCGCGGCGTCGAGAATCTCCGCGTGATCGACGCCTCGGTGATGCCGCTGATCACCTCCGCAAATACCAATGCCAGCAGCCTGATGATCGGGGAGCGGGGCGCCGCCCTGATGTTGCCGTCGTAACGGCATGTTGCCCGAAGCGACGGAATTGGAAGCAGAAGATGGATTTGATTTCCGACAGCCACATGCCGAAATACGCCCAGATCGCCGACATCTTCCGTCAGCGCATCGCGCGCGGAATCTGGACGCAGGGCTTGCGGCTGCCCGCCAACGAGCTGCTGGCGTCCGAGTTTGGCGTTTCCCGCGTCACCATCCGCCAGGCGGTCGACCTTCTGGTCCGCGACGGAATCATCGAAGCCCAGCAGGGCCGCGGCACCTTCATCACCGGCACGGTGAAGCAGGATCGCTGGCTCAGGGTCGAGACCACGCTGTCCGACCTCGCCGAAATGTACCGCGACACCTCGCCGGAGATCATCAATATCTCCGAGAGCCGCACCGACGCACCCTTGATTCCCGAAGATGGCAAGGCGGCGGCGCGTTACGTCTTCATGCGCCGGGTGCACTCGCGCAACCAGCGGCCCTATTGCGTGATCTCGATCTATCTCGACGAACGAATCTTCCGGAAATATCCGAAGCGGTTCCGCAAGGAAACGGTGATTCCGATCCTGAAGGACATGCGTGATCCACCGATCAAGAGCGCGCGGCAGACGCTGACGATAGCGACGGCGGATCTGGAAGCAGCCAAGCTGCTGCAGATACCCCTGAATTCGCCGGTGGCCGAAGTCCGGCGGGTATTCACCACCGCCGACCGAACGGTCATCTATCTCGGCGAGGTCACCTATCGGGGGGATTTCGTCCGCATCGACATGGATTTGCGGCCTTGACCGCCTGCATCATCGGAAGAACAGTTCCTGATTGCGCCGCTCCAGCTCCTCGCCATAGGTCCGCAGCACGTGTGCCTCGCTGACGGTCCCGATCGCGACACGGTGCTCGGGGCGATCGATGACGACGAGGACGTCGGCTTCGGTTCGCTCAAAGGCGGTCATGATCTCCCGTATCGTCGCCTCGGGCAGCAGGAACTCCTCGTTCTGCTGCGCCAGTGTCGCGAGCGGCAAATTGTCGATGGTCGCGATCGAGTGCAGATCGGCCAACGACACCATGCCGGCATAGGCGCCGTTCGGGGACCGCAGCACGATTTGCCGGACCTGAGCCGGCGAGAACAGTTTCTGGGCTTCCGCAATCGGCATCGTGCTCGGGGCGCTCTCGAAATCCGAGCGCATCAGCGATGTCGCGCTCAACTGCTGAACCCAGCCGACATCCTGCGGCCCGCGGATCACTTCGCCGCGCAGGTGGAAGCGCCAGGTCGCGAAGCTGTAGCCGAACAATTCCCTGACCAGCAGCGCGCTCACCGATGAGGCCACCACGGCGCCGACCGTCACGGAAAAGTCGCCGGTGATCTCGAGCGCAAGACAGACCATGCTGAAGGGCGCGCCGATGACACCGGTGCCGAACGCGGCAAGCGCGGCGATCGCCGCCGTTCCCGGCTGCAGCGCGAGGGTCGGAAACGGCACGCTGAGGACGGTGCTGTAGAGCTGGCCGAGCAGGGCGCCCAGCAGCAGCGAGGCGAAAAACAGCCCGCCGCGAAAGCCGGATCCGAGCGATATCGCGGAAGCCAGCATCTTGAGGATGATGGTGGTGGTCAGCAGCAGCCAGGGTGGATTGCTTACCAGCAGTATTTGCATCGCGCCATGGCCGGCGCCGAGCACCGTGGGCGTCAGCAGCGCGAGGGCGCCGAGCAGCGCGCCGCCGAGCACCGGCCGCAGCAAGCCGTTGAGGATCGACAGCCGCTGAAAACACCGCTCGGAAAAAGCCACCGCCAGCATCACGATCATGCTGGCGAATGCGCAGATGATGCCGATCAGGACGGTTTGGCCGATCATCTCGACCGAAACCGGCGAAGGAAAGCCCGGCACCATCAGGAAGGCCTGGTGGGTCAGGTGCCGCGCCACCAGCCAGGCCGCCACCGCGCTGGCAATGACCGGCACCAGCCCCGCCGATGTATAGGCGCCGAGCACGACCTCGAATGCATAGAAGGCGCCGGCGAGCGGCGCGGAAAATGCCGCGCTGATGGCCCCCGCCGCCCCGCAGGCGACCAGCAGCCGCATGTCGCTGCGGCGCGCGGCCAGCCGCTTGCCGATCTGGGAACCGAACGCCGCGCAGATCTGGGTATAGCCGGCCTCGAGCCCGACCGAACCGCCGAAGCCGTTCGAGAGCAGGGTCTGGATCGAAATCAGCAGGCTGCCCCGCATCGCGACGCGCCCGCCATACAGCGCGTTGGCCTCGATCGCGTCGGCGAATTGCCCCTTCAGCCGGCCGGCAAACACCGCGGCGATGACCGCCAGGATCGCGCCACCCAGGGTCGGAATCAGCAGCGTCCGTTGCCAGGAAATGACACCGGTCGCGCTCAGATGGGCGTCGAAGGGAATATCGAACAGCAAAGCATGCGCGACACCGCTGAGTTGCGAGATGGCCGCGACCAGAACTCCGCTGATCAGCCCGATCACGATCGCGACCGCGACCACGCCGGTTTCGCGGCTGCGGACAAAGTTGCGCAGGCCGATCGGCAGCAGGTAGCCCGCGACATGCGGCTTGTTTGCGCCGTCGGAAGGGGCGACGTAAGTCATGGCGATTTCCGCAGTCCGAGAAGCTTGTCACGCGGTATCACACCGCGGCGGCTCGCCCAAAGGCTATATTGCTCGCGCATGTCACGAACGCGTTCCGGCCAATGCGCGGCAAGGTCGCGCATTTCGCTGCGGTCGGTCGCCGTGGCGCGCAGCTCCCGGGGACCGGGGGATTTGCGCACCCGCCTTGACCTTTCCCGGTGAAATCCCCGGCGATGCCGGATACGATGTCAAGCCCTCTCCGCGCAAGGCGGCACCCGATGGAGCGTTAACATGACAGTCGCCAGGACAGGCGCGCAACACATCGCATCGCTCAGGGATGGCCGAACCGTCTATATCGACGGCCGGCTGGTCCCCGACGTGACCACTCATCCGGCGTTCCGGAACGCGGTACGCTCGGCGGCGGCGCTGTATGATTTCCAGGCCCGGCCCGAAAACATCGAGCTGATGACGTTCACGCCGGAGGGCTCGGACCGCCGGGTCAATCGCGGCTGGCAAATGCCGCGCAATTACGAGGAAATGGTCCAGCGCCGCAAGGCTTTGCAGGCATGGGCCGGGCTGTCCTATGGCTTCATGGGCCGCTCGCCCGATCATGTGGCCTCGGCGCTGATCGGCCAGCGCATGGGCATCGACGTGTTCCGCAAGCATGGCCCGGATCGCGCCAGGGCGCTGGTCGACTACGTGGACTACGCGACCAGGAATGACATCTTCCTGACCTATGTCATCGTCAATCCGCAGGCCGAGCGGGCCAAGGACTGGGGTGCGCAGGCCGACGATCTGGTGGCCCGCATTGTCGATGAAGACGGCAGCGGCATCACCATCCGCGGCGCCAAAATGCTCGGCACGAGTTCGATCATGGCGAACGAAGTGCTGGTGGCAAACCTGCAGCCGCTCAAGCCCGGCGAGGAAGACCTGGCGTTTTCCTGTGCCTTGCCGATCAACGCAAAGGGCATTCGCGTGCTGTCGCGAAAATCCTACGAAGCCTCCGCGGTGTCGATCTTTGACAACCCGCTGTCGTCGCGCTTCGACGAGAATGACGCGCTGGTCTATTTCGACGACGTCAAGGTGCCGTGGGATCGCATTTTTGTTTACCGCGACACCGACGTTTGCCGTCAGCAGTTTCACGAAACCCACGGCCATGCCTACCAGAACTATCAGGCACAGATCCGCCTGTCGGTGAAGATGAAGTTTCTTGCGGGGTTGGCGCGCCGCCTGACCGAGGCGATCGGGACCACCGGGATCCCCTCGGTCGGCGAAAAACTCGGCTACCTCGCCGCACAGGCCAGCATGATCGAAGCGATGCTGTCCGGCATGGAGGCGAGCGGCTCCAGATCCGGCGAATACTGGGTGCCGAACAAGCACTTCATGTATTCCGCCCAGGTGCTGACGCAGGACCTCTATCCGCAATTCGTCAATGCGATCCGCGAGCTGTCAGGCGGCGCATTGATCATGCTGCCATCCTCGATCAACGACTTCGAGGATCCGCTGCTCAGGAAGATCATCCACACCACCCAGCGCGCCGCAGCCATGGAGCCGGAAGACAAGGTCAAGTTCCTGAAGGCTTGCTGGGACGCCGTCGGCTCGGAGTTCGGATCGCGACACCAGCAATATGAGATGTTCTACGCAGGCGCGCGATTTGTGACGGCCGGTCACAGTTTCCGGACCTACGACTGGAGCGGCGCCACGGGCCTGGTGCAGAACCTGCTCGCCTCCTATGCCCTCGGCGACGAGTTGGCCGGGCACTGACGGGAGCTGGTCACACTTCGCGCGAAAGCGGGGGGCGCCCAGCCGCGCAGGGTGCTCATACCGGGTCGTAATAATGGATCTCGAACAGCAGGCATCCGTTGTTCGACTTGAACGGCCCATGATACGCGCCGGGCGGGCGCGAGGCGTAGGTGTTGGGCGCAAACGGAATGCCGCCGCCGCCGTGTTCGTCGTTGCCGACCGTCAGATCGCCGGAAACCAGATAGACCTCTTCCCAGTATTCGTGCACGAATGGCTTGGTGGTATGGACGCCAGGCGCAAAGCGCAGGAGGCGCGACCGGGTACCGCGCTTTTTCACCTCGTCGAGGGCGCCCGACAATATCTTCTGCTCAATTCCGGCGGGATATCCGGCGGGCGTTTCCCAGCCGGCGGACATATCGACGGCGTGGAATTCCTTGTGTTCCTTGTTTACGGCCATATCGTCTCCTTGGTCTGAAACCCTTGTCGAATATCCGATCGCCATCCGCCCAAGATGGAACGGATATTGATGCATTGCCATGACGCGACCCACATAGCTATGTTGCAAAGTATTTTCGCCGGGATGAGGTGCCCATGCTGACATTCCACCGCTGTTCGCGGCGTGGCAACGACCAAATCGATGTCGATCCGGCGGCCCTGATCGTGGCCGGCTGGACCGGGCGGGACGAAGCCGCGCTACGTCACCATATCGAGGAGTTGGCGGCGATCGGAGTGCCGCGCCCTTCCAGCATGCCGGTGTTTTACAGGAACAGCGCTTCCAATCTCACGCAGGCCGATGCCATTGAAGTGCTCGGCCCCGACACGTCCGGCGAGGCGGAGCCCGTCGTACTCGCACTTGCCGACGGGCTCTGGCTTGGCATGGGGTCCGATCACACCGATCGGAAGGCCGAGACCACAGGGATAGCCCTGTCCAAGCAGCTCTGCGCAAAGCCGATCGGTCGCACGCTGTGGCCCCTGGTCGAGGTGGCAGATCACTGGGATGCACTGGTGCTTCGTTCGTTTGCCACGATCGGGGGCAAGCGTCAAAAATACCAGGAGGGGTATCTGTCTGCGATGCGGCCGCCGGCCGACCTGATCGGACGATACGGCGCCGGGCTTGCGACCAATACGGTCATGTACTGCGGAACGTTTGCGGCGATCGGCGGGATTCGGCCCGCATCGCGATTTGAAATGGAAATGGAAGACCCGGTGCTCGGCCGCACCATGACATCGGCATACGACATTCGCGTCATGCCCGTCGTGAGTTGATTTGCTCTTAACGGAAGAGGATATTGCTGTTGCTGGATAAAACGACCGCGCTGCCGATTGCCCTGGCCTTCGCCGACGGGAAAACCGAACTGGCAACGATAGGGGACGCAGCGGCCTATCTGTCCCGGCTGTCGCCGGAACGATTGGAGGAGCATCATTGGAAGCTCGCGATCAGGCTCTTGGACAGCGCCGTGAAGGAGCCGCGCTATCTGTATGCCGCGAACGTCACCCTGCGGACGGCCCTGATCCTGGATCGGCTTGTCGATGCCGGCGGCGAGCCCTGAAACAATGGAAAACTCGGAAGCAAACCCGGCCGCTCTTTATTCCCGGCCGGCACGGCAGGCGGGCTAGCGCAATAATTTTCCTGCCGCCGATACGTTGAGGTTCGCAACAAAGCTGAGCTTGACCGGCACCTTGTGCGGGGGAAGCGCTTCCCGGCATCTATTGAGGATTTCCTTCGCAATCTCTTTCTCGGGCAAATCCGAAGATGTCCGTTCCAGCACCACATCGGCGACAACCAACGCGCCCATCATCGGATTGCGCCGGCCGTGAACCATCGACATGCGAACGGCCGGGTGGCCGTTGATCACGTTCTCAACCTCTTCCGGAAATATCTTCTGACCACCGACGTTGATCACGCCTCCTCGTCGGCCGACGAAATAATAGCGATCGCCCCGCAATTCGACGATGTCGCCGGTATCGACAAAGCCATCCGGGCCGATGATCGAGGGCTGGTCGTCGCCAAGATAGCGTGAAGCTGCGCGCTTCGAGCGGATCTGCAGCGAGTTGTCGACAATCCTGAAGCAAACCTCGGCATCGGGGGACTGCGCCTCGACCATGGCCGCCGGAAATCCCTCCTTGCGATCGATCACGTTGAATCCGACGCCGGCCTCCGTCGATGCGAAGGCGTGGGATACCGCAGCGTCGGGGTAGGTAGCCTGCAATGCGTCGAGAATGCTCTGGTCGGCGATCTCACCGGACAGGCGCACATAGGTCGGCGATATCATGTTGGCGACGCCGCTCAGAAGCACCCATCGCCAGTGCGACGGCGTCCCGGAAATATGCGTTACACCATTTTGCTGAAGGCGCGCCAAATAGGCGGTGACCGGCTCGCCGGCATGGGACAGGATTATCGAAGTCCCGGTGACGATGGCGCGGAGGAAAATCTGCAGTCCTCCATATCGTCGAATATCATAGAAGGTCGCCCAGACCACGGAGTTCGACGGGTTCGACCCGCGGCTTGATCGCACCGATCAGACTGTCCAGATCGTGCAGGACCAGTTTCGGTATTCCGCCGGTTCCGGACGTCAGCAGCACCCATTCCGTATGCCTCGCTTCGGTCGGGGACGGCCCCCGCGGCTTTAATTCGGGGCCCGCGGTGACTATCGGCAATCCGAGCTGTTCGAAATCGGAAGTGTCTTCACCACACACGATGATGTCGACTTGTCCGGCAGCAACGATGGTCGCAAATTGCCTGGGATCGACATCGGGTGGGCAAAGGATAACCCGGCCGGCATGACCATCGAGTTCGATCATTGCGATCGCGGTCGTTAGCTGATCGGGCGTCGCAAGAAATACCGAGCGGCCATCGAAGTTGCAGGATTGGTCGGAAAAACCGCTGCCGGTCAGGGCGTCACTCAATCGTACAGTGCCGTTCGCGGCAAAGCAGGCGCGGCGATCAAGTTGATTGCTGCGTTCGAGGAGCGATCGAAGCGTGACCTTGCCGGTCGGCTGCGTTGTCATTCAGCGCAATGGAACTCCAGAGATTACGGGGCGATTGGCGCCAGATCTCGATAGCTATTATCATCCTTCGCTTTATCGAGATAGATCGCGCGCGGGGTCGCGGGGGCAGGGGCCACCGCGCGCAACCATTTCGGCTGCTCGCGCCGTGACGCAATGTCGCGCTCCTGGCAATATCCCAGGGTTCCGGAACCCGGAACCGGACCGACCGGCAAGCCCCCTTTTAGCCGGCGGCGAGCATGCTATAATTGGTGCGGCGCCGGGAGGAGGCCGGCACGGACGACGACAGCGGCCTGATTATTTCGCAGCCTGCCCCGGGCCTCCCGCACCATTTACTTCGCGCTCACCTGGGTTTGCTTCAAAAGCATCCGCTCGATCGTATCGACGGTCTCGAAATTCTTCGGCGTGATATCGGCCTGGGGAATGGTCAGATCGAACTCAGCCTCGATTTCGAGCATCAGCTTGACCATGTCCATCGACGTCAAACCGGTGTCAAAAAGCCGCGAGCCCGGCGAGACATCAACCACGATCGAGCTCTCCCGGAGAATGGTGGTAACCAGCGCGAGAAGCCGTCCGCGAATTTCACTATCGGAACTTGCGTGCATTCCTCTATCCACTTCAGCCATTAAACGTTAAGCATTGCAGATCGATGATCGGACCAAAGACAAAGGCGGGTGGTACGGTCTGCCAAGCCGCGACAGCGCCGCGAATTAACCACCATGATCAAAGAGGAAATCATCCGCCCCGATTTTACTCGACCCGTTTGAATTAAATCCCTAACTTATTATTATTAACTGGCCCGGCGACAGAAATCAATGCCCCGGCGCATCATGCGCGGTTTGCAACAAGGAGCCTTGGAGATCATGTCGATCATTCACATGCAGCAGCCCGACGCGCTGACTGAGACGATTTTGCAGCGGACTGCGAAGGTCGCCGCGGTGGCCGCCGCGGATGCCGAGGAGGTCGATCGCGCCGCGAGTTTTCCCAAGGCCGCGATCGATGCGGCCCGTATTCACCAGTTGCTCGGCGTCCAGATCCCCCGCGAGTTTGGCGGCGAGGGCGGCACCATGTTCGACGTCACCGACATGTGCTATGCGCTCGGTCGAGCCTGCGCGTCGACGGCGATGATCGTCGCGATGCATCAGACCAAGGTCGCCTGCCTGGTGCGGCACGGTCGCGGCAGTGCATGGCACGAGGCGCTGATGCGCCGCCTGGCGGCGGAGCAGATGCTGCTGGCGTCGTCGACAACCGAGGGGCAGGGCGGCGGCAACGTTCGTTCCAGCGCCGCTGCGGTCGAGCGCAAGGATGCGGGCTTCACGCTGGTCCGCGATGCCACCGTGATCTCCTATGGCGAGCAGGCCGACGGTATCATCAGTATCGCCCGGCGCGCCGCCGACGCTGCAGCATCCGATCAGGTGCTGGTGGCGCTGGTCAAAGACAACTACACCCTCGAACGAACCCTGGAGTGGGAGACACTCGGCATGCGCGGCACCTGCAGCGCAGGCTTCAAGCTCAAGGCCGCCGGTTCGGCCGAGCAGGTGTTTCCCGAAAGCTACGACAAGATTCATGCGCAGACCATGACGCCGGTGGCGCATCTGTCCTGGTCGTCGGTTTGGGCCGGGATTGCCGCTGCCGCCGTCGAGCGCGCGCAGATGTTCATCCGCAAGGCAGCGCGCGGAGCGGGCGGACAATTGCCGCCCGGAGCCGCGCACTTCACCGCGGCCAAGCTGTCCCTGACCAAGCTGCGTGCCATCATCACCGCGAGCCTGGATACCTATGCCGCGCACGAGCATGACGTCGAGGCGCTCAGTTCGCTCGCCTTCCAGTCATCGATCAACCTGCTCAAGGTTCAGACTTCCGAACTCGCCGTCGAAGCCGTCATGCACGCGATGCGAACCTGCGGTCTGTCCGGTTACCGGAACGACGGAGAGTTCAGCGTCGGCCGGAATTTGCGAGACGTGTTGTCGTCACCCCTGATGATCAACAACGACCGGATCCTTGCCAATATCGCGACCGCCAGCCTGATGAGCGGCGTACCGAGCCGACTGCGGGACTAGCCCGATTTTTGCACAACCGATGGATGCAGGCATATCAACATGACGACAGCGACTTCCACCCTGACGCCCGCCGATGCGCCACAGCCGGCCGATCCACTCGATCACCTCCGCGAAGCCCTGTTCCACAATATGGGGGCGGACGGGGTCTATGCGCGGACCGCCCTTTACGAGGACGTGATCGAACGGCTGACGGCGCTGATCACCCGTCATCGCGATCCCGGGACGGAGGTGATGCGGTTCCCGCCGGTGATGAGCCGAAGCCAACTCGAGAAATCCGGTTATCTGAACAGCTTTCCCAATCTTCTCGGATGTGTTTGCGGCCTGCACGGTACCGAACGCGACATCCACGCGGCGGTCAGCCGGTTTGCCGCCGGCGGCGACTGGACAACGTCGCTGTCTCCGGCGGACCTGGTGCTTTCGCCGGCGGCCTGCTATCCCGTCTATCCCATTGCGGCCAGCCGCGGCCCGCTTCCCGCCGGCGGCCTGCGCTTCGACGTCGCGGCCGACTGTTTCCGCCGCGAGCCGTCGCGTCATCTCGATCGTCTTCAGTCATTCCGGATGCGCGAATATGTCTGCATCGGCAGCCCGGAGGATGTATCAGGCTTCCGCGAGCGCTGGATGGTGCGGGCGCAGAACATCGCGCGCAGCCTCGGGCTCAGCTTCCGCGTCGATCACGCCAGCGACCCGTTCTTCGGCAGGGTTGGCCAGATGAAGGCGGTGAGCCAGGTCGAGCTGTCGCTCAAGTTCGAGCTGTTGGTGGCGCTGCGGTCGGAAGAGAGCCCGACCGCGTGCATGAGCTTCAACTACCATCGCGAGCACTTCGGAACCACCTGGAACATGGTGGATTCGGCCGGCGAAGTTGCACATACCGGATGTGTCGCCTTCGGCATGGACCGTCTTGCCGTCGCGTTGTTCCACACCCACGGCACCGATCTTGCCGCCTGGCCGTCCGGCGTGGCGAAGGAGCTGGAACTGTAACGCCGAACGCCGATCGTTCTGTTCAGGCCGTGCCGCCGGCGTCGACCGTCAGCACGGTGCCGGTGATGTTGCGCGATTTCTCGCCCATCAGGAATTCGACCGCGTTGGCGATGTCGGCGATTTCCGGCATCCGCCGCAGCGCGCTTCTGCGCGCGATCGTGCTTCGATGATTGTCCTGCAGCGAGGCCGTCATCTCGGTGTCGACAAATCCGGGCGCGACCGCATTGACGGTGATGCCGAGCTGGCCGACTTCGCGCGCCAGCGATTTGGTGAAGCCGATCAGCGCCGCCTTGGTGGCGCTGTAGACGGAAAGTCCGCTGTAGCCGGTGAATCCGACGATCGAGGAAACATTGACAATCCTTCCCTGGCCATGCGTCATCATCGAGCGGACCATGTACTTGGTGAGAATGATCGGCGAGACGGTGTTGAGTTGCACCATGCTGCCGACGCTGTCGTTGCCCATGGTTGCGAGAATGCCGCTGGTGCCGATCGCCGCGTTGTTGACGAGGCCATAGATTGCGCCAAAGTCGCCGCGCAAACGCTTCGCGAGATCCGGAATGCGATCGACCTCGCTCAGATCGAACGGGACGAAGTGCAGGGCAGGCGAATTTTGATTGGCCCGCTCGGCGGCGGCGGCAAATTCGTCGGTGGTTCTGCGCGCAATGGCGATGACTTCATAACCCGCGCTGACCAGTCCAAGCGCGATGCCAAGCCCAAGACCGCGGCTGCCGCCGGTTATGACGACCTTATTCATGGTGGAGCGCCCGCGCTTCAGGCGGGCCTGAATCGATCACGCCGCAGTTCAATCTATTGCTGCGCGGCATGTTCATAGAGCTTGATGAAATCTCCCAGCGTAACCGGGAATTCGACCTGCTCGGAACTGAACGGATCCAGCCCCAAATCGTCTTCAAGCTGAGCGACCAGAATGGCGAAGCAAAGGGAAGTCGAATCCCGAATCCAGCAGGGTGAGATCGTCGGTAAGAGCCCCAATGCTGCGGTTCTGCCGGACCGCAATTTTCTGCATTTCCGACAAAATGGTTGATCGTATCGTCATGGTCCGGGAGATCCCTGTCTCTATCGTCGTCCAATTATCCGATGTCCGGCCGATATCACAAGGCTTTTCTCCATACATGGTCAATGCTGCGGATCGCGGCTACCGGACGTCTGCGCGTCGCTGCGACCAGGGGCATTAGCCGGCTCGGTTGGTTGTTCTGGCGCGACGATTGACAGGGCAAGCAAGCTGCGACGACAAGATCGCGGTCCGCATCACCACCGGCATCGGCGAAATCCTGGGCCGGCTCCGGCAGCCCGTTTTCGGATTCTCGTCGTGCGCGTCCGCGCCTCCAGTAACCTTGTGCAGGTGTACCCCTCGGCGGCCGTTCGCGATTCTCATGATCTCTTTTCTGTGACGTTCTCGCGACCAATTCGGTTGCCGGCTTGGTCCGGTTCGCGCCCGGCGAAAATCATTGGAACTCTTGCGGCAAGCAGCCGCACGGTCGCGAGCCGGTTGCGACGTCAAATGGTCGCACCGCCGGCCGCCGCACCGCCTGGTTCCCGGGGAATGCAGCGGCGGGCTTGACGAATTTATCCGCAAACAGCTCGATTAATGAGCTGGCGCCGGCCAGGACGTCGGTCGCGGCTTTTCGCAGCGTTTTTTGCAATTGAATATCGGCGGCCGTGAATGTAAATTGACTTAAATCCGAATAAAGTTATTATTAATTTCAGGATTATTTCGTCGATTATGGTCCGCTGCTCGATGCACTCATTGTTGCCGAAGGAGACATTGAAAGCAGGCGGTCGGATTTAGGCGGCGGCGTCGGTCGCACGGGTAAGCACATGCGTGATGAGACCATTGCAATTCATGCCGGCTTCGAGCCCGATCCGACCACCCGCTCCGTCGCCGTTCCGATCTACCAGACCGTTGCCTATGCTTTCGACAGCGCTGATCACGGCGCAGCCTTGTTCAATCTGGAAACCGAAGGTTATCGCTACAGCCGGATCGCCAACCCGACCACGGCCGTTCTCGAAGCGCGGATCGCCGAACTCGAGGGCGGGATCGGTGCGCTTGCGGTCAGCACCGGTCAGGCGGCACTGCATTTCGCCATCGTCAATCTGGCCGACACCGGCGGCAATGTCGTGTCGGTCCCCCAGCTTTACGGCACGACGCACACGCTGTTGGCGCACATCTTGCCGCGCCAGGGCATCTCCTGCCGCTTTGCGGAGAGCGACCAGGCGGACGCCATCGAGCGCCTGATCGACGAAAATACCAAGGCGGTTTTCTGCGAGTTCGATTGGGAATCCGGCCGGCAATGTCTGCGACATCGAGGCGCTCGCCAAGGCAGCCCATCGCCACGGCGTCCCGCTGGTGGTCGACAATACGGTGGCCACCCCGATCCTGCTCAAGCCGATCGACTACGGCGCCGATATCATCGTGCACTCCCTGACCAAGTTCCTTGGAGGTCATGGCACGACACTCGGCGGCGCGATCGTCGACAGCGGCGGCTTTCCATGGACGCAACAGCCGGAGCGCTTTCCTACCTTCAACGAGCCGGACGAATCCTATCACGGCATGGTCTACACCCGGCAGTACGGAGCCGGCGCCTACATCCAGCGCGCGCGCAGCGTCTACCAGCGCACCATGGGTTCGGTGCTTTCACCCTTCAACGCATTCCTGTTGCTGCAAGGCATTGAAACCGTCGCGCTGCGGATGGAGCGGCATGTGGAGAATGCGCAAAAGGTCGCAGCCTTCCTGAGGCGCGACCCGCGCGTGGCGTGGGTCAATCATGCGGGCTTCCCGGACAGTCCGTATTTTCATCTGGTGCAGAAGCTGCTCAAGGGCCGCGCCTCGTCGCTCTTCACCTTTGGCATCAAGGGCGGGCTGCAGGCCGGGAAGGATTTCTATGACTCGCTCCGGCTGATCACGCGGCTCGTCAATATCGGTGATGCCAAATCGCTTGCCTGTCACCCGGCATCGACCACCCACCGGCAAATGTCTGCCGAACAACAGCGCCATGCGGGTGTCCTGCCGGAGACGATCCGGCTTTCGATCGGGATCGAGCATATCGACGACATCCTCGCAGATATCGATCAGGCACTCGAGCACGCGTGCCCGAAAGCCTGGCGGATCAAGGCGCCGAACGTCGTGGAGGTCACATGACCATCCGCTTTGACAATTCCGGATCGAGCGCCGGCGCCGCCCGGCAAAGGTTGAAAGCCGGCGCGGTGATCGAGATCGGACTCGTCAACAACGTGTCGGACGCGGCGCTCGAGGCCACGGAGCGCCAGTTCACGCTGCTGCTGAACAAGGGCGCGGGAGATATTCCGTTCCGGCTTCGCTGCTTTTCGCTGGCTGGCGTCAAGCGATCGCCGGAGGCGGCGATTCGGATCAGGAACCAGTACTGCAGTATCGACGACCTCTACCGGACCAAGGTCGATGGCTTGATTGTCACCGGAGCCGAGCCGGGTGCGCCGTCGCTTCCCGAGGAGGCCTATTGGCCGGCGCTGACCGAAATCATCGACTGGGCCCAGGCCAACACGCTTTCCACCATCTGGTCGTGCCTTGCGGCTCACGCCGCGGTGTTGCACCTCGACGGCATCGAGCGCCGACGCTTGCCGGAAAAGTGCTCGGGCATTTACGACTGTTCCAAGGTACGTGAAAGCTGGCTGACCGAGGATCTGCCGTCCTCGTTCAAGATATCCCACTCGCGCCTGAACGGGTTGGATGAAAGCGAGATCAGGGCACGAGGCTACCAGATGCTGTCGGTGTCGAAAGGCGCCGGCGTCGATATCTTCGCCAGGAAGCAGCCCAGCCAGTTCATTTTCTTCCAGGGTCATCCGGAGTACGAGGCGTTGACCTTGCAGCGCGAGTATGTGCGTGACGTTCGGCGCTATCTGGCCGGCGAGCAGGAAATCTATCCGTGCATCCCCGCAGGATATTTCGATGCAGCAACGACGGCCGCCCTGGAGGCATTTCGGATTGGCGCCTTGACCCGGCGCGATCCGGCGCGCATCGACAATTTTCCCAGGCTGGTCGTTCAGCCGAATGTCCTGACCGAGCCTTCGGTCGCGGCAGCCGTGATGTTCCGGAACTGGATGGGATATCTTGCGGAACGCAAGCGATATCTGGCGTCCGACGTCAGGGCTCTCGACCATCGGCGGGCCGCGGTCGGGTTGCCGAGGAATTAGGGCTGCCGGCAGGGCCCCCCGAGTTGCCCCGACCGCTGCAGGTGCCTCTTGACCGGCCCGCGGCAAGATCGATACAATTTGATTGTTTTGGGGGATTATCGCGCTTTCCGCGGCCAAACCGGCCTCGGCCGGTACCTTTGTCTCGATAATGCCTCACTTTGGCTCCCATGATGGGGCCAGCTTTTCGACGAATCCCTGCGGGGGCGGGGAACGATCCAGGCGTCGAAGCGGGGGGTGGATGGCATACGCCACGCTGATAGCTGACGGGCCGCGGTCGCGTCGCAGAACTCCATCGTCCGAATGGATGCTGGGGGTTCTTGCTGCCGTCGCCGTCGCATCTGGAGCGGCAGCCTGGATCGCCGATCGCAATACAGGCGATGCCTTGGCGTCGGTCCCTGCACCGGCCGTTCTGAGAGAGAACTCCCCGCTGTCGTTCGATGAGCGGTTCTCCGCTGGATCGGCGGCTGATCCGGCTACTTTGGGCATCCAGCCGCGCACCCTGAGCCAGAGGGTGTTTCGCGAGCTCGATCTGAAAATCGAGCAAGCCAAGAACCGGCTGGCGCGGAAACTGCAAGCTGAGGACTGGCGGGCCGCTCTCGTCGAGCAACCTGCGCCCGCCGAGGAATCCGCGCCATCGAAGTCCGCTATCGTTCCGCTGCCAAGGGCGCGTCCGGTGGTAGCGGACATCGAACCGCAGAGCGGCGCTCCGGCTCCGGTCGCTCAGCCCGAAGATCGCACGTTTTTGCAGCGGCTGTCCGACCTGCTTCCGGCGCGCATCACGCTCGCCTCGCTCGCCCCCGATGGCGGACTGCTGGCAGGGCACGGGCCGAATCTTGCTTCGCTTGGCTACGACAATTTCACCGCCGTCTATGATATCTCCGCGCACGCCGTCTATATGCCGAACGGCTCCAAACTCGAAGCGCATTCGGGATATGGCCGCTTGATGGACGACCCGGAACACGTCAGCGAGCACATGGTTGGAGCGACGCCGCCGAGCGTCTACGACCTGAAGCCGCGCGAACGGCTGTTTCACGGCGTCGAGGCGCTTCGCATGCTTCCCGTGGGAGGCGGCGATACGCTCGGACGATCGGGACTTCTCGCGCACAGCTACATGCTCGGACCCAACGGCGATTCCAACGGCTGCGTGTCGATCAGGGACTATGATAGCTTTTTGCAAGCCTACAAGAATGGCGAGATCAAGCGGCTGGTGGTAGTACCAAACCTGAACCAGGGCGCATCAGCGTCACAACGATCGAACTCGCAGTCGTGACCGGCAACTCCTCCTCGCGATAAGTCGGCGCAGCGTATCCCCTCGACCCTATATCGAGTTACTCGATCCGCGCCGGCAGCTCGCGAATGCGTTTTCCGTTCCCCGGGTCAGAGCTTCGGCAACTCGGCACGCAGCGATCCGCCTATTCGCCCGCCACCAGACCTAATCCCGACAGAATCAGATCGCGATGCTCGGCGTTTCGATAGTGGCTGGTGTCCGGTATCACGACGGCCGTCCGGCTTTTCCGAAGCGGGAGGGAACCAGGGCCCATGGTGAGAAGGACGCCAACGACGTGATGTTTCATGATGAATTCGTGAAGGTCGTTCAGTCCAAGGGGGCGGGTTGGGTCGCTTGCATGTTCCCCAAGCCCGGACAAACTCAACCGTCTCAAAAGTGGAGCTACGTGAAAGCGATCACGATGGACGGAACCCCAGGGTTGATCGGCGCCGGATTCTATCCCGAATAACGGCGTGATCGTGGTTGTTCATGTCCGGAGGGAAAGGCATCGAGCGGCCTTCCGGAGCAGGGCACGCCACGCCAATGGCCGCGCACGGTGCGCCGATCGGGGCGCTGTTGATCGAACACGGCCTTGAACAGATGCGGCATTGCTGAGGCGACGACCGTCGTCAGCAGGACATGATCGGCTGCCCGACGTCTGGAACGGCCTTGGCGGCGTGTATAGAACCACCATGCCGCGATCACGGCACACACCACATGCTCATCCGCTCCCCATGTGAGAGCCTCAGCAACTTCTTCCGTCGGAGGATTGGTGTGCGCCGCAATGCAGTTGGCGATCGCGACATCGGCCACCGTCGGACGAACGGTTATCAAAGCCATTTCGAGCACCCGGATCAACAAGCGATAACGCCAGCCACCGGCACAGGTTCCGAGATCGGCGCTGGAGGCTTGGTACTGGAAGGCGGCACGACCGCTAACTTCGAGCTTGAATAGTTGAAGAACCTACTAGCGTGCTGGCGTCCTCTCCGATCCGGTTTTCGGTGTCGTGACGTTTTTGGCGGATCGGGATCCCAGCGCGCCCTGCTATCCGGACACCCGCCGGTATGAGCTGCCGGCGGCGCCGGGGCGGTAGCTGTCGTTCAGTTCAGGGATGGGCGCCTTGCCGGGCAGCGGGATCAGTAGCTTGCAGATCAGGCCTTCGGGGCGCCAATCAAACAAGGCCTGGCCGCCGAGCTGCGACTCAACGCTTGCCATCAGGCTTCTCGTCCCGAACCCGCGCGATGTCGGCGCGCGGACCAGCGGACCGCCGGTCTCTTTCCAGGTGAGGGCGAGGATGTCGTCCTCGCTCTCCCAGTCGATGGACAATTGTCCCGAAAGCATCGAAAGCGCGCCATATTTGGCCGAGTTGGTCACGAGCTCGTGCAGCGCCAGCGCCAGGGTCTGCGCGGTCGCGGGCTGCAACTCCACCTCCGCGCCCGACAGCCTGATCTGGTCGCTCATGGAATACGGCGCCAGTTCCTGATCGACCAGCTTGCTGATTTCGGCGCCCTGCCAGCTCGACAAGGACAGGATGGTGTGAACGCGGGCGAGCGCGTTGATGCGGCCTTCCACGGCGTTGACATAGGTTTTGACATTGTCGGCGCGGGTCAATCGAACGATCGATTGCGCCAGCGCCAGCGCATTCTTGGCGCGATGGTCGACCTCCCGCGTCAGCAGGTTCTGGCGTTCTTCCGCGCGTTTGCGCTCGGTAATATCCACCGTCACGCCGCTGACGCGGACCACACGACCTTTGCCGTCGATGGTCGCCGCCGCGGTGGCGGCACACCAGCGCATCTCGCCGTCCGGCCGATGGATCCGGAATTCCGCCTCCGACGATCGCGCCCCCTCGGTGAAGGCAGACACGATGCCGCGCAGCGCATCGACGTCGTCGGGATGCAACAGCGCCTGGATATTCCCGGACGTCACCTCGAAGCTTTGCGGGGCGACGCCAAAGATCCGGTACTGCCCTTCGTCCCACATCCAGTCGCCGTTGAGCCAGTCCCAGTCCCACGACCCCATCTTGCCGGCGGCAATCGCCATGCTGCGGCGCTGCTCGCTTTCGACAAGCTTGGCGGTCGATTTCTGAAGCTCTGCGGTTCGCGCGCGAACGCGGTCCTCCAGTTCGGCGTTGAGGCGTTCCAGTTGCCTGGTTTTGCGATAAAGCTCGGCAAAGACCTTGATCTTCGCCCGCAACACCTCCGGCACGACCGGCACCGGAACGTAGTCGACGGCGCCCATCTCGTAGCCGCGCAGGCGGTCGATATCGCTGACCTGAATGGCCGAGATGAAGATCATCGCCGTCTTCTGGAAACGGGGATGCTCGCGGATCATGGCGGCGAGCTCGAACCCGTCGAGCTCGGGCATGCAGACATCGACCAGGATAATCGCGATTTCGTTCTTGAGCAGGAGTTCGAGCGCTTCGCGGCCGGAGGCCGCGAAGACGAGGTTTTCGCCGAGCTCCTTCAGGATGACTTCATAGGCAAGCAGCTTGGCCGGCTGATCGTCCACCAGAAGGATGTTTACCTTTTCATGGTTCATCATCGTGCTCAGCGATGCAGCCACATGCGTATGGCGAGCAACAGTTGTTCGGTGTTGACCGGCTTGGCCAGATAGTCGGAGGCGCCCGCTTCCAGACATTTCTCCCGGTCTCCCTTCATGGCCTTGGCCGTCAACGCGAGGATAGGAAGCCGGCTGAACGACGGATCTTGCCGGATCACTCCCATGGTCTGGTAGCCATCCATTTGCGGCATCATGATATCCATCAGGACGATCGAGATCTCCGGGCTTGACCGTACCAGTGCGACAGCCTCGCTTCCGGTGGTGGCGGTGAGCACTTTCATGCCGCGCCGCTCCAGCACGCTGCTGAGCGCGAAGATGTTGCGGGCATCGTCGTCGACCAGCAGCGCGGTCTTGCCGACCAGGTCCTCGTCGGAGCTGTTCAGCTTCTCGAGCATTCGCTGCTTCTCGATCGGCAATTCCGTGATCACACGGTGCAAAAACAGTGACGTCTCGTCGAGCAGGCGTTCCGGCGATTCCACGCCCTTGACCACGATGCTGCGCGCCATGGTGTGGAGTTCCGCGTCCTCTTCGGCGGACAGTTCGCGCCCGGTGAAGACCACGACCGGCACATTGGACAGCTCGCCGTCGTTGCGAATCCGGTCCAGCACCTCGAATCCGCTCATGTCGGGCAGGCGCAGGTCGAGCACGACACAATCGCAGGGGTTGTCGCGCAGCGCGGAGAGGGCGCCCGCGCCGGTGCCGGTGGTCACGATCTCGATGTCGTTGTGATCGAGAAGCTCCCGGATACTGAGCTGTTCGGCTGCATTGTCTTCGACAATCAGCAGCCGCTTACGGCGTGGCCGGGCGTATTCCCTGATCTGCGACAGCGCCGCGCTTACGCCTTCCGTCGTCGTCGGCTTGTTGACAAAGGAGAACGCGCCGCGTGCCAACGCATGCTGCCGGTCTTCGTCCAGCGTGATGATCTGGACCGGGATGTGCCGGGTCAGCGGATTGTGCTTCAACTGGCTCAGCACCGTCCAGCCGAGCATATCGGGCAGGAATACATCGAGCGAGACCGCCGCCGGCTGGAACTGCTTGGCGAGATCCAGCGCCTCGGTTCCGCGCGCGGCCACCAGCACCTTGAAGCCCTTGTCGCGGGCCAGATCGATCAGTACCCGCGCGTAATGCGGGTCGTCCTCGACGATCAGAAGGATGGTGTCGCCGGGCTCCAGATTGAGCCGGTCGTCGGGCAATGGCTCGACCACCCGCTCCTGGGTCGCCACCTGCAGCATCGGCGTGGTGCCGTATTGGGGGGCCAGATTGACCCGCGCCGCTACGGTCGGTCCGGAATACTTCAACGGCAGATAAAGCGTGAAGGTGCTGCCCTTGCCGGTGGCGCTGCGAAGGTGGATTTCGCCGCCGAGCAGGCTCGCGAGCTCACGGCTGATGGCGAGACCAAGACCGGTGCCGCCATATTTGCGGCTGGTGCCGGCGTCGGCCTGCTGGAACGCTTCGAAGATCAGCTTCTGCTTTTCCGGCGGGATGCCGATGCCGGTATCCGAGACCTCGAACGCGATCACGGCGGGGGCGCTGTTGAGCACCGGATGTTCGTTGCTCCAGCCGCCGAGGGCGCCGGAAACCTTGAGGCTCACGCCGCCCTCGGCAGTGAACTTGAAGGCATTGGACAGCAGGTTCTTCAGCACCTGCTGCAAGCGCTTGGAGTCGGTGACGATGCTGCGCGTGAGGTTGGGATCGAGCTCGATGTTGAACGATAGCTGGCGGTTTTCCGCCTCGTGGCGGAACGGACGTCCCACCGTTTCCAGCAGGTTGGCGGTGAGAATTTCCTCGGCGTCCACGGTGACGGTTCCGGATTCGATCTTGGAAAGATCGAGGATGTCAGTGATCAGATTGAGCAGGTCGGTGCCGGCGCCATGGATGGTTCGGGCGAATTCGACCTGCTTGCCGGTCAGATTGCCGTCCGGGTTCTCGGTTAGCTGCTGGCCCAGGATCAGGATGCTGTTCAGCGGCGTGCGCAGCTCATGGGACATGTTGGCGAGGAATTCGGACTTGTATTTCGACGTCAGTGACAATTCGGTCGCCTTCTCCTCGAGCGCGCGCCGCGCCTGCTCGATTTCCTGGTTCTTGCGCTCCACTTCCACGTTGCGCTCGGCAAGCTGCTGCGCCTTTTGCTCGAGCTGTTCGTTGGTCTGCTGCAGCTCGCGCTGCTGGGTCTGCAACTCGCCGGCAAGCTGCTGGGATTGTTTCAGAAGCCCCTCGGTCTGCATGGTGGCTTCGATACTGTTCAGCACGATGCCGATGCTGTCGGTGAGCTGCTCGAGGAATGTCATCTGCGAGGTCGTGAACGCGCCGACGGAGGCGAGCTCGATCACCGCCTTGACCTGGTTCTCGAACAGCACCGGCAGCACCACGAGGTTCTTCGGCACCACCCGCAGCAGCGCCGAGTTGATCGGCACCGCATCGGACGGGATGTCGGCGACGAGGCGCTGGCGCTTGTCCATCGCGCACTGCCCGATCAGGCCTTCGCCAAGCTGCACGACCGGCTGCTGCGGATAGACGCCGTCGCCCGCGTAAGCCGAAAGCAGGCGCAATTGCGGACTGTCTTCGTTTTCGACCTGGTAGATCACGCCCATATGCGCGTTCACCAGCGGGGTCAGCTCGGTCAGCAGCAATCGGCCGACCGTGGTGAGATCGCGCTGGCCCTGCAGCATGTTGGTGAATTTGGCGAGGTTGGTCTTCAGCCAGTCCTGCTCGGTATTGACGTCGGTGGTGAGCCGCAGGTTGCCGATCATCGTATTGATGTTGTCCTTGAGCTCCGCCACCTCGCCCCTGGCGTCGACCTGGATCGAGCGTGTGAGATCGCCCTTGGTGACGGCGGTCGCCACCTCGGCGATCGCGCGCACCTGCGAGGTCAAATTGGCCGCCAGCAGGTTGACGTTGCCGGTCAGATCCTTCCAGGTGCCGGCCGCGCCGGGCACGTTGGCCTGGCCGCCGAGCCGGCCTTCGACGCCGACCTCGCGGGCGACGCTCGTGACCTGGTCGGCGAACGTCGCCAGCGTCTCGGTCATGTTGTTGATGGTATCGGCCAGCGCCGCGACTTCGCCCTTCGACTTCACGGTCAGGTTCTGCTTGAGATCGCCATTGGCGACCGCGGTCACCACCTTGACGATGCCGCGGACCTGCTCGGTGAGGTTGGCGGCCATGAAGTTCACGGTGTCGGTCAGGTCCTTCCAGGTTCCGGCCACGCCGGGAACCTGTGCCTGGCCGCCGAGCTTGCCTTCGGTGCCGACCTCGCGGGCGACGCGCGTCACCTCGCCGGCGAAGGCGTTGAGCTGGTCGACCATCGTGTTGATGGTATTCTTGAGTTCGAGGATTTCACCCTTCACGTCGACGGTGATCTTGCGCGACAAGTCGCCCCGCGCCACCGCGGTGGTGACTTCGGCGATGTTGCGCACCTGGGTGGTGAGGTTGGCAGCGAGCAGGTTGACGTTGTCGGTGAGGTCCTTCCAGGTGCCGCCGACGCCGGGCACCACCGCCTGGCCGCCGAGCCGACCCTCGGTGCCGACTTCCCGCGCCACGCGCGTCACCTCGGCCGCGAAGGAGCGAAGCTGCTCGACCATCGTATTGAGCGTGTCCTTGAGCAGCAGGATCTCGCCGCGCACGTCGACCGTGATCTTCTTCGACAGGTCGCCGCCCGCGATCGCGGTGGCGACTTCGGCGATATTGCGCACCTGGGCGGTCAGGTTCGAAGCCATGAAGTTGACGTTGTCGGTGAGATCCTTCCAGGTTCCGGCAACCTCCGGCACTTCGGCCTGGCCGCCGAGCTTGCCCTCGGTGCCGACCTCGCGCGCAACCCGGGTCACTTCGGACGCGAAGGCATTGAGCTGGTCGACCATCGTGTTGACGGTGTTCTTCAGCTCGAGAATCTCGCCCTTGACGTCGACCGTGATCTTCTTGGAAAGGTCGCCTTTCGCCACCGCCGTCGTCACCTCGGCGATGTTGCGGACCTGGCCGGTGAGGTTGCCGGCCATCGAGTTGACGTTGTCGGTCAGATCCTTCCAGGTGCCGGCGACACCGGGGACGTTGGCCTGGCCGCCCAGCCGGCCCTCGGTACCGACCTCGCGCGCCACGCGCGTCACCTCACCGGCGAACCGGTTGAGCTGATCGACCATGGTGTTCAGCGTCTCCTTGAGCTGCAGGATCTCGCCGCGCACGTCCACCGTGATCTTGCGCGACAAGTCGCCGCCGGCGATGGCGGTGGCCACCTCGGCGATGTTGCGGACCTGGGCGGTCAGGTTGCCGGCCATCGAATTGACGCTGTCGGTGAGGTCCTTCCAGGTACCGGCCACGCCGGGCACCTCGGCCTGACCGCCGAGCTTGCCGTCGGTGCCGACCTCGCGGGCGACGCGCGTCACCTCGCCGGCAAAGGCGTTGAGCTGGTCGACCATGGTGTTCAGCGTTTCCTTGAGCTGGAGGATTTCGCCGGACACGTTCACCGTGATCTTCTTCGACAGATCGCCCTTGGCGACCGCCGTTGCCACCTCGGCGATGTTTCTGACCTGGCCGGTCAGATTGCTCGCCATCGAGTTGACGCTGTCGGTCAGGTCCTTCCAGGTGCCGGCGACGCCGCGCACCAGCGCCTGGCCGCCGAGCTTGCCTTCAGTACCGACCTCGCGGGCGACGCGCGTCACTTCGCCGGCGAAGGCGTTGAGCTGGTCGACCATGGTGTTGATGGTATTTTTCAGCTCGAGAATTTCGCCGCGGACGTCGACCGTGATCTTTTTCGAGAGGTCGCCATTGGCGACCGCGGTGGTCACCTCGGCGATGTTGCGCACCTGGGCGGTCAGGTTGCTCGCCATCGAGTTGACGCTCTCGGTGAGGTCCTTCCAGGTGCCGGCGACGCCAAGCACGTTGGCCTGGCCGCCCAGCCTGCCGTCGGTGCCGACCTCGCGGGCGACGCGCGTCACCTCGCCGGCGAAGGCATTGAGCTGGTCGACCATGGTGTTCAGCGTTTCCTTGAGCTGGAGGATTTCGCCGGACACGTTCACCGTGATCTTCTTGGACAGGTCGCCGCCGGCGATCGCGGTCGCGACGTCGGCGATGTTGCGCACCTGGGCGGTCAGGTTCGAGGCCATGAAGTTGACGTTGTCGGTGAGATCCTTCCAGGTGCCGGCGACGCCGGGGACCTGGGCCTGACCGCCGAGCTTGCCTTCGGTGCCGACTTCGCGCGCCACGCGCGTCACCTCCGAGGCGAAGGAGTTGAGCTGGTCGACCATCGTGTTGATGGTGTCCTTGAGCTCCAGAATCTCGCCGCGCACGTCCACCGTGATCTTGCGCGAGAGGTCGCCACGGGCGACCGCGGTGGTCACGTTGGCGATATTGCGCACCTGGGCGGTCAGGTTGCCGCACATCGCATTGACGGAGTCGGTGAGGTCCTTCCAGGTGCCGGCGACGCCGGGCACGATCGCCTGGCCGCCGAGTTTGCCGTCGGTTCCGACCTCGCGGGCCACGCGGGTCACTTCGGATGCAAACGAGCGTAGCTGGTCCACCATGGTGTTGATGGCTTCCTTCAACTGCAAAATCTCGCCGCGAACGTCGACCGTGATCTTCTTGGAGAGGTCGCCATTGGCCACCGCAATGGTGACTTCGGCGATGTTGCGGACCTGGCCGGTGAGGTTGTTGGCCATGGAGTTGACGCTTTCGGTCAGGTCCTTCCACACGCCCGTCACTTCGGGGACCTGGGCCTGGCCGCCGAGCTTGCCTTCGGTTCCGACCTCGCGCGCGACGCGCGTCACCTCGGACGTGAACACGCTGAGCTGCTTGATCATGGTGTTGACGATGTTGGCCGATTGCAGGAATTCGCCGCCCAGCGGCCGGCCGTCGACGTCAAGCTGCACGGTTTGCAACAGGTCGCCCTGGGCGACCGCGGCGACCGCGCGGGTCACCTCGCGGGTCGGCCAGAGCAGATCGTCGATCAGGGTGTTGACGGAGCCTTCCATGTCGGCCCATGAGCCGCTGGCCAGGCCGAACCTGACACGCTGCCGCGTCTTTCCCTCGCGACCGACAACCTGGCCGACGCGCTCGAGTTGCTGCGCCATGCGCTGGTTGGCGGCGATGATTTCGTTAAACGTGTCGGCGATCTTGCCGTCGATCCCGAGATGGTCACCGGTCATTCGCGCCGAGAAATCGCCGCTGCGCATGGCCTGAAGCGCATGCAGCAGGTCCTGCCGCGAGTCCGGTTCGGAGCCGTTGGCGGATTTGCGTTTTGGGGCGGGACGAAGCGGCGGCGTTACGGCTCCGGGATCAAGATCGCTCATGGCATTTCCCCCGCACATCCTTACCGAATCCAAATCAGCGCAACAGATCAGGCATAGAAGCCCCTGCAAAACGCCAAATCAAGAAAGTAAAGATAGCTGTTCAACAATTGGAACTCGCGCCCAATGGGCCAAGCAAGGCAACCGCGTGAAAGACAAACGGTTCCAATGGGGAACAAAATTTTCCCGAGCGGTCCGATAGGCAGGTCCGGGGCCGTCCGGACCGACGCCGGTCGGGTGCGGTGGGACCACGTCAGTGCCTCGTTAACCCTGTTTTCCAGCCCTGCCGGTCAGCTCGGCCGGCCAGCCGCTAGCGTTTGTCGTAGCGGTCCGGTTCCATCGCCCAAAGCCATTGGTCATGGCCGGTCGCATAGGTCTGGTTGGTCTGGGTCGGGTTGCGGTTGACCAGCGGCCGCAGATACATCGGGTGGGTGGCGCTGCGCACCTCGTGCTCGACGGTAAACAGCGGCTTGCCGTCTGCGAGATCGACGATATCGCGGAAGCGGTATTGGTACTGGTTATCCTCGCTGTAGATCAGGCCGCGCGCCGACAACGCGCGGTAGGGGCCGGAAAAATTCGTGATATACATTTGCACATGATGGCCGTCATATTCCGGCTGCGGCCGGTCGGTCTCGCGAAACTGCAGGTATTGGTCCTTGCCCATCTTCACCCGCGCCAGCCTGCCGTCGCCGTTGCTGAACTCGGCCGGCATCCCCATCACCTGCGGATAGAAGTCGCAAATGCGCTGTGCCGTGCCGGCCGGCACGTCGAATTCGACATAGGGAATGCCAAGCGTGATGCGTCCGAACCGCGCCGCGTCCGGTTCGTAGCAACGCACGCGATTGCCCCATGGACACGTCGCCTCGACGTAGTCGTTGTTCTCGCGGAAGCTGAACGCCGTACCCTGGAGTTTCCCGGCCACCTTGGCGAGGCGGTCGAGCAGCGCCTTGCGGCCCGACAGGACGATCCCGGTATGGCCGCGCAGCACCTGCGCTTCGCCGCTCGGCAGATGAAACTGGCTCCTGCCGACATTGATCCACATGTTGCTGTCGGAGACCATCAGGTAGGGGTCGCGGGTTAGCCCGAGCCCGGCGACATAGAACAAAGTCGCCAGGCGCTGATCGGGAACCTGAACGTTGACGTGTTCAAGGTGGATGGAGTTGCCGAGGTCTTCGGCGGCGCGATCGTACGGCTGCATAAGCGTGGTTCCGGATGCGGATGATGGTCTACACTAGCTCAGCCCGCCGCGCCGATCCAACCATTCGATCAGACCTGGCGGGTACGCGCCGCGGCAAAGCCCGGCAAAAGACAACCGGCCTCGGCACAATTCCCATGGCGATGATACGGAGCGCGGCGAGCCGGCGTAGCGCCGGTCGCCGCCATTTCAGGTTACCGGGCCAGCCACATCAAATGGCGGACAATGCCGCCGATGCTGGCATGGTGGCGGCGATTGTGGGACCGCGTGGCACCCGATTGATCGGACAATGCGGCTCGGTGCGGCCCGATCGCTTCGAACTGCGCCTTCTGTTCGTCACTGAGCTTGCCGTAGAAGTCATCCAGTGCGGTGCGCACGGTCTTGACCGCCTCCAGCATGGAGTTCAGCCGTTTGCCGACGGCCTCGAGCCGCGCCGGCGGCGTGATGGCGTCGCTTGGCTGGCATGATGCCTTGAGCATATCCGCGGCCTTTGCCGTGGCGTCCTGCAGTGCGGCAAGGCTGGTTCGTTGGGCGTCGGTCGGATGAAGTTTGGCGTCGATTTCGGAGGTCGGCCACGTGAGGGCGCCGGATTGCGCAGCGCCGCAGCTTTCCGCCAGCGTGCCGGTATTTTGCGCGGCCTTGCCTTGACGCTGGTCCTGGCCGAGCGCGTTCAGTCGGGCCTTCTGATCGTCGCTCAGGAGATCGTAGAATTTTTGCAAGGATGGCTGAACCGTTCCGACCGCGGCAATCATCGCCTCGATCCGTTTTTGCATGGATTCAAGCCGGGCAGGGGCCGTCGCCGCGATCTGTGTCGGGCAGGCGGCCTTGATGTCCTGCGCGGCCTTGACGGAAGCATTGGCGAGGTCATCGAGCGCCGCGCGCTGGGCGTCGTTGGGCTGAATTGCCTGCTGGATCTGATCGATCGGCAGGCCGGCGATCTCGCGACTGTCGTCGCCGCACATTTGCGCCAATTGGTCGGAGGTTGCGGCCGCAGCCGGGGCGCCCGATGCGGGTTGAGAGCCGTTCACGCTCGGCGGCAAATAGCCGGCGAGGTCGTCGTAGCCGTAAGGAGCGAAAATGCCGGCATAGATGTCGTTGTAGCCGTAGTCCCAGAACGACGCGTCGTCGCCATAGCCCCACATTGTGTAATCGTACCAATCGTCATAGGCGAACGGCCAGAACAACGGGCCGACCCAGCCATAGCCGCCGTTGCGGTGTCGCCACCACCCGTTTCTGCCGCGGCCATGCTGCCAACCGGCCGTGGCCGCAGTGGCCGCGATCCGGGCGCGCGTATTGGGATCGCGCAGCGCGGTTCTGTTGTGCAGTGCGCCAGCGACCGAACGCGAGTTCAGCGCGCGTTGCACCGCCCGTGTCCTCACGCTGGCGCTGCGATTTCCGCGGACACCTGCATTCCGATTTCGGCTGAGCGTGGTGTTGCGATTTTGCGGCAGCGTCGCTCTGCGGCTGACACGGCCAGGGTTGCCGTGGGTGGCAAACGAACGGTGGCCGCGAAAACCTGGCCTCGCCGCGAAATGCGATATAGCCGGCCTGCCGATATGCCCTCCGCCGATATGCGCGCCGCCGAAGTGACCGCCCCCACCGACGTGACCGCCACCTCCACCGAAGTGGGCTCCGCCGCCGAAGTGGCCGCCACCACCGACGTGACCGCCACCCCCACCGAAGTGACCGCCGCCTCCGCCGCCGTGGCCGCCGCCGCCGCCGTGGCCGCCGCCTCTTTGAGCCGCGGCGGCAGGGCCGGTCAGAATGATCGCCAGAACAACGGCCAGCATATTGAGTTTCGACATGGCACCCTCGAAGCGCGCGGGCTCCGATGAAAGGGGCTGATCTGGATGCCCGCGCGGGGTAACCCGGCCCTGATGCTAAAGTTCCCGGTGGGTGGCGCGACTTTTTCGATGCGTTTCGATCGCGGGACCGGACTTCGCCAGGCGGACTATTGGACTACCAAAAGCGACGGCCATGAAATTCGTCACGATTGCATTCGTTCCCAACGGTTTCGCGGTTAACCCGCCAGCTCCGAATAGGACGCCGCCGGCACCTGGGCCTCGATCGCTTGTTCTTCGGCGACCGCCCTGGGCTTGCGCAGCCAGACATAAATCTGGGCCACGATCAGTACGACGCAGATCAGGAGAAAGAACGCGCTGATCGGGCGGTCGATGAAGGTCATCAGATCGCCGCGGGAGATCAGCAAGCTGCGGCGGAAGTTCTCCTCGAAGCGCGGGCCGAGCACGAATCCGAGCAGCACCGGCGCAGGATGGAAATCGAGCCGCAGCAGGATGTAGCCGACAACGCCGATCACCAGGGTCTCGCCGACCTGGAACATGTCGTTGTTGGCCGCGTAGACCCCGATGCAGACAAAGAACATCGCGCTCGGATAGAGGTAGCGGTAGGGAATGCTGAGCAGTTTCACCCACAGCCCGATCATCGGCACGTTGAGAATGACCAGCAGGATGTTGCCGATCCAGAAGCTCGCGATCAGGCCCCAGAAGATGTCGGCGTGCTGGCTGATAAGCTGCGGCCCGGGAACGATGCCGTGAATGATCAGGGCGCCGAGCAGCAGCGCCATGACGGTGTCGCCGGGAATGCCGAGGCTCATGGTCGGGATGAAATCGCCCTGCACCGAAGAATGCGTCGAGGCCTCGGGGCATGCGACACCCTCGATCGCGCCGTGACCGAAACGCTCCGGCGTCCGCGAGATTTTCTTTTCGGTGGCGTAGGAGACAAACGAGGCGATCGTCGGTCCGGTGCCGGGAATCAGCGCGCAAAGGCTGCCGAGCACGGTGCCGCGGATCATCGGCCAGAACGCCAGCTTGAGGTCGGCCTTCGACGGGAACATGTCGGAGATGCCGACCTTGGCGTATTTCATGTCGACGGTTTCGGTATTGTTGATGCTGTTCATGAACTCGGCAATGCCGAACATCCCGAGCGCGAGCGCGATGATCTCGACGCCGTCGAACAATTCGGTGATGCCGAAGGTGAAGCGGGGCTGTCCGGTCTCGATGTCCGATCCCACGATGCCGACCAAAAGGCCGAGGACCGTCATTGCAATGCCCTTGAGCGGCGATCCCTTCGCCAGCGTCGAGCCCGCGAGCAGTCCCACCAGCATCAGCGAACATACTTCGGCGGGCCCGAATTCGAGCGCCATCTTGACCAGGAACGGCGCCAGGAAAATCATTTCGGTGATGCCGAACGAGGCGCCGATAAAGGCGGCGATGATGGTGATGCCGAGCGCGGTGCCGCCTTTGCCTTGCTTGGTCAGCGGGAATCCATCGAGACAGGTCACGGCATGCGGCGGATGACAGGGTAGATTGAGCAGGATCGAACAGATCGCCCCGCCATACTGGGCGCCGTAATAGACGCCGGAAAGCATCAGGATCGCCGGCACCGGCTGCATCCCGAAGGTCAGCGGCAGCAGAATCGAGATTGTGGCAACCGGCCCCATCCCCGGCAGCACGCCGACCAGGTTGCCAACCAGCACCCCGAGAAAACAATACATCAGGTTGTGCGGCTCCAGCGCCACGCCAAAGCCGTACCAAAGATCGGTAATCGCCGTCGAGATCACAGGTTGACCCCGCGCAGCAGCGGGAACGGAATGCTCAGCAAATAATGGAACAGCATGACGCCGAACACGGTGACGCCGGCCGCCAGAATGAACGAAGATTTGTACGTCGCTGTATTGTCGCCAAGCGCGCAGACAAAGACGCAGGCGAACACCGCCGGAATCATGCCGCCGTACTGCCCGAGAATAATAAACAAAATGGGGCCGGCGAGGATGCAGAGCCAGCCGAACCATTGCGGGTTGTCAGGCAGGAACTTTTTGTCGTCGGGCTCGGATGATCCGAGCGCCGTGCCGGCGATCATGATTCCGATCAAGGCCAGCACGATGCCGAGCATGACCGGCATGAATCCGGGGCCCATTCTGGCGAGGGTGCCGAATTTGTAGCCGGTGCCGGTCACGGCGGCTCCCACGCCGAGCAGCACCATCAGACCGCCGGCGTAGTAATCGCGTTTCAGCTTGAATCTGCCCTGCAACGGCGTATCTCCGCAGTGGTTTTTTGGGGGACCCTACCTGCAGTCACGGGACCTGTCGATATCCGGCTGGCCGTGCCGGCTGGCCGTGCCGGCTGGCCGTGCCTTGCGCCATGCGTCGGCGGCAAATAATCTTGCGGAACCGGGAATAATCGCGTCTTCGTCGGCAAGCATTGAAGCCGACCTACTTTAGTCTCGGCGCCGGTTAAGGTTTATGGTGCAGTTTCGCTTGCCGCGCGCGCCGGCACCGTTAGAATGCCGGCAGCCGGAGCAAGAGCTTATCAAGAGCTTATCAAGTGGAGAGAAACGACATGACAAATACGTCCCGCCCGCCTGTTTTTTGGTCATTGCGGGGACTTCTCGGTGCGGCCACGCTGGGCCTGCTGGCGACGGCCTCGGGTCAGGCCCTGGCTGCGGATCCGATCAAGATCGGCGTGATCGCCGAAGCGCAGGCGATTGCCGGTGCGTCGATCCCCCAGGCCGCCCAGATGGCCGCCGACGAGATCAATGCCAAGGGCGGCGTTGACGGCCGCAAGATCGAGATCATCACCTACGACAACCATAGCTCCTCGGCGGATTCCGTCCGCGCGTTCCAGCGCGCGGTCAACGAGGACAAGGTCAACATGGTGATCGCCAGCTACATCAGCGAAGTCGTGCTGGCGCTGGAACCGTGGGCCTCGCGCCTCAAGACGCCGTTCGTGACGCCGGGTGCGGCATCCAACGAAATCAGCAAGAGCGTGCACAGCGATTATGAGAAGAACAAATACACCTTCCACGGCTATCTGACCTCGGCAGCGCTCGCGCTGTCGGTCTGCGACGCCGCCAAGGAACTGCTGGTGGACCAGAAGCACATGAAGACCGCGGTCATCATGAGCGAGGACGCCGCCTGGACCACGCCGCTCGACGTCGGGTATGAGGAATGCCTGCCCAAGATCGGCCTGAAGGTGCTCGACCACATTCGCTTCTCGCCCGACACCACCGACTTCACGCCGATCTTCAACAAGATCGAAGGCGCGAAGCCCGACGTGATCATCACCGGCATTTCGCATGTCGGGGTGCAGCCGACCGTGCAGTGGAAGAACCAGCAGGTGCCGATCCCGATGTTCGGCATCAGCTCGCAGGCAACCAACAGCACTTTCGGCAAGGATACCAACGACGCCGCGGAAGGCGTGCTTTACCAGGGCGTCTCCGGTCCCGACGTCGCGGTGACCCCGAAGTCGATTCCGTTCGCCGAGGGCTTCAAGAAGAAGTTCGGCAACTATCCCTCCTATGCCGGCTACACCTCGTACGACGAGGTCTATTACATCGCCGACGCGGTGAAACGTGCCGGTTCGACCGATGCGGACAAGCTGGTCGCGGCGCTGGAAAAGACCGACTGGGAAGGCACCATCGGCCGCATCCAGTTCTACGGCAAGGACGATCCGTTCACCCATTCGATCAAATACGGCAAGGGCCTGATTACCGGCCTGATGCTGCAATGGCAGGATGGCAAGCAGGTCAGCGTCTGGCCGAAGGAAGTCGCCAAGGGCCAGTTGAAGTTCCCGAGCTTCATCAAGGTCACCGCGAACTGACATTGCAATGACAGGCTCCCGGGTTCGCCCGGGAGCCTTTTCATATCCGTGGTTTCTCAAATCCGTGGTTTCCCAGAGTGAGGCAGCGGTGCTGCCGCGGCCAAATTAAATGCTTGCCTTGCAGATCCTGATCGACGGCTTTGCCATCAGCGCGCTGTATGCGCTGGGCGCGACCGGCTTCACCCTCATCTTCGGCGTCTCCGGCGTGCTCAATCTGTCGCACGGCGCCATCATGGTGCTTGCCGCGGTGGCGGCGTGGGCCGCCGCCAGCCTCCTGCACATGAACACCTATGGCGGCGCGCTGGTCGGCGTCGGCGCTGCGCTGATCGCGGCGTTCGCCACCTACTATGCGGTGGTGCAGCCGATTCAGAAGTCGAACCGGATCCCGAACGAGGAGAAGGAAATCTTCGTGCTCACCGGCACGTTGCTGTGGGGGATCATGATTCAGGAGTTGATCGCTTATTTCTTCACCAACAACGCCAAGACCGTGCTTCCGATCGTCGAAGGCGTCGTCGATATCCTCGGCGTTCGTACGCCGCGCAACGAGATTTTCACCGCCGTGGTCTGCTGCGTGGTGATCGGGCTGCTCTGGCTGCTCGTGAACCGAACCCGCACCGGCAAGGCGGTGCTGGCAGCGTCGATGAACCCCCGCGGCGTCACGCTGCTCGGACTGGAATTGACCAGCATCTATGTCGTGGTATGGGCGATCTACGGCATCCTGGCCGGCATCGCCGGCGTGCTGCTCGGCATGTTCCTCGGTGTCAGTTCCTACAGCGTCGGCCCGCTGACGGCGAGCGCGTTCTCGATCGTCGTGCTGGGCGGCCTCGGCAGCGTGTCGGGCTCGCTGATCGCGGCCTTCGTGGTCGGCTATCTCGAAACCCTCACGGCCTATCTGGTGTCGCCCGCCTACCGCACCATTCCGGCGCTGCTGCTTCTGGTCATCGTGATGTACATCCGGCCGCAAGGCCTGCTCGGAAGGCGATGAGCATGGCCGGTTTTTTCAGATCGCGGCTGTTCCTGATCTCGCTCGTCATCGTCATCGTTGCCTCGACACTGCCGCTGTACGTCTCCGGCTATATTCTCGGCCTGCTGACGGTGGCCTATTATTTCGGCGTATTCGCAATGGCCTGGGATCTGCTGTTCGGCTTCGCCGGCGAGGTGAATTTCGGTCCGACCTTCCTGATCGGCGTCGGTGCCTACACCGCGGGCATCCTCAACAATGAATATGGATGGTCGGTATATCTGTGCATCGTGCTCGGTGCGCTGGCGTCAGTGATTGCCGGATTTGTGCTGGCGCTGCCGGCGCTGCGGGTGCGGGGACCCTATTTCGGGCTGACTACACTTGTCGCCGTGCTGATGCTGCAGAATTTCATCGTGGTGTTCGCCGAACTCACCGGCGGCGAGATCGGCCTGACCATTCCCGACGTCATCACCATCAACGCCGGTGCCAATTACTGGATCGCGCTCGGCTTCATGACCGTCAGCGCGGCGATCCTGTACGGGCTGTCGCAGTCGCCAATCGGTCTCGTGCTGCAGGCGAGCGGCCAGGACCCGGTTCAGGCCGCTGCACTCGGGTTCAATATCGTCAAGCACAAGCTTGCGGCGTTCATTGTCAGCGCCTTCTTCTCGGGCCTGTCCGGCGCGCTGCTGGTGTTTTACTTCGGCACCGCGTCGGTCGGCACCGTGGTAGACGTCGCCGTCGGCGTCAACGTCATCGTCGCCGCCGTGCTCGGCGGCCGCCGCACCGTGCTCGGCGCCGCGCTGGGCGCGATCTTCCTGATTGTGGCCGGCGAATTCCTGCGGCCAACCGGCGAGCTGGCGACCTTCATCGTCTCGGCGGTTGCCCTGCTCGTGGTTCTGTTCTTCCCGGGCGGGTTCCTTGGCGCGGCCTTGTCGCGCGAGGCCCGCTCGTGACGGAGGCGACCGCCAACACCGCACCGGTTCTCGAGGTCCGGGGTCTGACCAAGCGCTTCGGTGGCCTCACCGCCGTCAAGAACCTCGATCTCGATCTGCGTGCCGGCGAAATCTTCGGCCTGATCGGCCCCAACGGATCCGGCAAGTCGACGGCGATGAAGGCGATCATGGGCATCGAACGGCCGACCGCCGGCGATGTGATTTTTCAGGGCGAAAACATTGCCGGCCTTCCCGCGCACAAAATTGCGCGAAAAGGGTTCGGCATGGTGTTCCAGCACTCGCGGCCGCTCAACCGGCAGACCGTGCTTGAAAACATCATGGTGGCGCTGCTGCCGGACAGCCTGTTCATGCTGTTTCCGGACAAGGCCCTGAACGAGCGGGCCAAATGGATTGCCGAGCGCGTCGGCCTCGGCGCCGTGATGGATCGGCGGCCGCCGACCCTGCCATTCGCCGACCTGCGCCGCCTCGAGCTCGCCAAGGCCATCGCCCGCGATCCCAAGGTCGTGCTGGTCGACGAACCGTTCGCGGGCCTGACGCTCGCCGAAGTCGGCACGTTCTCCGAGCTGATACGCAGCTTCCGCGATGAAGGGCGCGCCGTGCTGCTGGTCGACCACAACGTCAAGAGCGTCGCCGCGCTGGTCGATCGGGTGCTCGCGATGTACCTCGGCGAAGAGATCATCACCGGACGCGCCGACGAGGTCATGCGCAACGAGACCGTGCGGCGGGTCTACCTCGGCGGCGCCATCGAAACATCGGCGCGCCCGGAAACCAGTTTCAAGGACAAGGTTCCGCTGCTGCAGGTCGAAAATGTCAGCGTCCATTATGGCAAGGCGCAGGCGCTCGAGAACGTCTCGATCCATGTACATGAGGGGGAGTTCGTCTCCGTCGTCGGCCTCAACGGCGCCGGCAAGACCACGCTGTTCAATACTATTTCCGGTTTCCTGCCGTACTCCGGCGAAATCATTCGCGGTGGCGAAAAGTTGCGTGGCACGAGCCCGGCTCGCATCGCGCGCAGCGGCATCGTGCAGTGCCCGGAGTCGCGGGAATTGTTCGGCGAGATGACCGTGCGCGAAAATCTCGACCTCGGCGGCCAGCATCTGACCGACCAGGTGAGGGACCAGCAACTTGCCTGGCTGTTCGACCTGTTCCCGATCCTGAGGGAGCGTCAGGGCCAACTGGCGCAGACGCTGAGCGGCGGCGAACAGCAGATGCTGGCGATCGGCCGCGCGCTGATGATGCAACCGAAGATCCTGATCCTGGACGAGCCGACGCTCGGACTGGCGCCGGTCATTCTCGAATTATTGTCGAAGGCCCTGGAGAAACTGCGCCAGACGACGCCGATCACGGTGTTGCTGGGCGAGCAGAACGTGACCTTCGCGCTTCCCCATGCCGACCGGGTCTATGTGCTGGAGCACGCTCGGATCGTCTGGGAAGGCGATCCCGGCCGGTTCGCCGCGGAAGCCGGCGAGGGCTATCTCTAAAGAGGGCTATCTCTGAATAAGAACGCCGCGATGCGCATCCGGGCCTTCGATCCCGGCTGGGGCCTTGCGTGATCTGGATCACATAGCTGTGGGTTCAGCCGGCCTAGTCTCCGCGTCGAACAACGGGAGACTGACATGCGCAAATTCATCCTGATGACGGCGATGGTTCTGGTGTCCGCGACGGCGCAAGCCGGAACGGTCCGGGGTCTCACTTTGGCGTCGAACGACGAGCCGGCAGCGACCGAGCCGTCCAAGGCTGTCGAAGCCCCAAAATATGTCGAGCGGCCTTCGGGCGTCGACACCACATCTCAGCCGCCGCCGGCAGAACAGCCCAAGGCTGAGCCCTGCAAGCCCGCGAAAAGCGCTACCGCGTCAAAAACCGACAAGTGGAAACACCGGCACGAATTGACCGAAGCCCGCGTGATCTACGAACTGCATCGGCACGGCATCTATTGGTAGACAGCTCAACGGCCGACCTTGGTGCTCAATCGCCGAGCGTCGGCCTTCGTGCTGCCAGTGCGAGGTCGCGTCGGCACCCGACTTGGTCAGTCGCGGCACGGATCCCATATTGGCGCGCGGCAGACCTCCTCGCCGTCTTCATTTGTCACCAGGATCGAACAATGCTGACGGCGGAGCTCGGGCCGGGCGGAATACAATTCGTTGGCAAGACTATCCGCCGCGTCGGACGCCAGGACGTCATCGGGCAGATCGAGACCGTTATGGTCTACGATCGTGTGCTTTCCAATCAGGTCAAAATGATATCGCGGCATGCCGAGAGAACGCGATGCCCGAAGCGCTGTTCCAGAACTCAACCATGGCCAGCCTGATTTTTAGTACTGGCCGCAACAGTACTGGCCGCAACAGGCAATTTTCTGATTCAAAACAGGCCGGCGAAGGAATTTGGTTTCCTTAGTCGAAAAGATCGGTGTAGTATCGTCATTCTCCTAGGTATCTCGTCAAAGGCATCCTCGGTTGAGCCGTTGACGATTTGGCCTCCACCCGCCTCAATCTCCTTCACAGCCGCGACGGTTTCTGCCCTCGCGCAGGTATTTCGGTTCAGGCAAATTCCCGAATTGGCAAAACTGCTGCTCTCAAGAAAACCCATTCGGTGACCGAAACAGGCCAGCACCAGACTCTTCGGTACCAGGACCTGTCAGCGATCTTCGGTCATGATGAAGACGAAGCCGGTCAAGGTCGCGCCGATCGTGAATGTCAGCACGATGGTGCCTACGAACATGGCCCATGTAGGCCCCGGCGTGGCGCTGTGCTTGATCAGGGTGATCATGCCGGCAGGGTCGGCGATGGATAAAACCAGAGTGAAAACAAGGCCCATGGCAACGCCCATGGCGGCGTGGCCGGCCAGCTTCAAAACCGAGGTGAGCCAAAGGGTGGGTGTCTTGATGCGCATGTGCGTCGCCTCCGCGCCTGAAACCAGCAACGCACGACAGCGGCACTGGGTTCCTCATGTCGTGCGGTCGAACGGACCGGGGGCTCGACCTGCTTTCTGAACGCAAGTTGACGGCGGGGTCTATTTGAGATCGTTTTGGAATGGAGCCTGGTGTGAAGTAAATCCGGAGGCGCAGCGATGAGCATACGAGTTTATGGATTTTGGCGGTCGATCGCATCCTTTCGTGTCCGGGTAGCGCTCAGGCTCAAGGATCTGCCGTTCGAGGAAATCCCGATCGACATCCTGTCCGGAGAACAATTCAAGCCGGATTATGCAGCCGTCAATGCCGAGCGTGTAGTCCCGACATTGATCCATGACGGACATTCGCTATTCCAGTCGCTGGCGATCATGGAATATCTCGACGATATCCAGCCCCGGCCGCGGCTGCTGCCGGAGAACGCAATGGAGCGGGCCTATGCGCGGTCGCTGGCGCTGATGACCATCGCTGATGCCCATCCCCTGGTGGTGCCGCGCGTCCGTAATCATCTCGCCAAGGTCTTTGATGCCGATGCCAAGGCGATCGAGAACTGGGGCAGGCATTGGACGACAGAGGGGCTCGCGACCTATGAGCGGCTGCTCGCGCGCCGCCCACCGGCGCCTTTTGCGCTGGGCGCCGAGCCCGGCCTTGCCGATATCGGCATCGCCGGCCAGGTCGTCGGCGCGCATTTTCTCAAGCTTGAACTCGGCGGCTTTCCGATGGTGGCGGCGTTGGCCGACCGCTGTTTCAAGATACCGGCTTTCGCGACCTCTCATCCGTTCGAACAGCCCGGCTTCAAGACCGCCGGCGCGCACCCCTGAGCGCGGCTGCCTCAGAGATCGAGCCCGAGAACCCTGGCGGCGTTGCCGCCCGCGATCTGGGCCAGCGTCGCCTCGTCCATGCCGTGCACGCCCGCGATATGGCCGATCGGATTATATTCGGCCATGTCGAACGGGTAATCGGTGCCCATCAGGATGCGGTCAGGGCCGAAGACGTCGATCATGTAAGCGAGCTGGTGATAGGTAAAAACCACGGTGTCGAGGTAAACCTGGCGCAGATAGGTCGTCGGCGGCAACGGCAACTCGCCATGCGAATTGCGACGCGCACCCCAGGCGTGATCGATCCGGCCGGAATAGCCGGGAAGATAGCCGCCGCCGTGCACCGCCATCAGCTTGAGGTCTGGGAACCGCGCCAGCGTGCCCGAAAAGATCAGGTTGTGCAGGGCCAGCGTGGTCTCGAGCGGATTGCCGAGCACATTGTTGAAGTAGAAATGCGTCAGCCGTTCGCCATGGGTGAATCCGTTCGGATGCATCATGATGAACGCGCCGAGCTGCTCGGCCCTTGCGAAGAACGGCCGGAACCTGGGATCCGACAATTCCTGGCCGTCGACATTGGTCAGGATCTCGACGCCCTTCAGTTTCAGGTCGGTCATGATGTAGTCGAGTTCGCGGACGGCGATCTCGGGCTGCTGCAGCGTGACGACGCCGAGCCCGACGAAGCGGTCCGGCCGGCGTGAGCAATACTCCACCACGCCGTCATTGGCGTGGCGATGCGCGGCTTCGGCAATCCTGGCGTCGATCGAATAATAGCACTGGCCCGGCGCCGGAGCCACGACCTGAATGTCGATGCCCATGCCGTCGAGGTGGCGCAGCCGGCGGTCGATGGTGGTCATGACCTCGCCGACATCGCTTTCCTGCTGTGCATTGATTTCCTTGCTGGCGGCATCGGCGAAATGCGCGAGCGGGATCCGGCTGATATCGACATGCGGCTGGGCGAGCCTGGCGGCCTCGGGAATCACGATATGCGCGTGAATGTCGATCGTGGGCGAGGAGGGACGCCGGGCGAGGCCATCGGCGTCATGGATACGGGCGGCGGTGCGGCCATAGCGGTTCTTGCGATCGATCATTGAATGAGCCCTGCGGTTGTGGATCGTTTGGGGTACGACAAGATCATGCTGATGTCAGGATTTGGCGGCCGGCCGCTGCGCCCAGCGCACCGCAACCGTGGTGGCGTCGGCATCGCCAAGGCCGGCCGCTTCGGCTTGCTCGAAGCAGGCAAGGGCGCTTGCCGCAACAGGAAGCTCGGTGTGGATCGACGCGGCGAATTGCACCGCAGTAGCGAGGTCCTTTTTTGCCGCACTGAGGCCGAAGGCGGTCGGGCCGAGCGGCGCGCCGCCCAGCAACTGGGCGATGACGGCGCCGCGGCCCTTCATGGCGGTCGGCGTGCCGGCGGTGTCGGACAGGATATCGATCAGCCGGTCGGGCGGAAGCTGGAGCGGCTTGCAGATCGCCAGAGCCTCGCCGAGCGCCTGCCAGTAAACCAGCAGCGGCAGATTGACCGCAAGCTTCATGGTTGCGCCCGCGCCAAGCGCTCCGACATGTTCGATGCGGCGGCACAATTGTTCAAGAACCGGCATCGCCCGCGCGACGTCCGGCTGCGCGCCGCCGAGCAGCCCGAACAGCTTGCCCTCTTTCGCCGGCCCGGTGCTGCCGCCAACCGGACATTCGACAAACGCGGCGCCCTGCCGCAACACCGCGGCGCCGATCTCCGTCATCGTGTCCGGACCGATCGTGCTCATGTCGATCACCAGCTTGCCGGCGAGTTTGGCTTTCAGAATGCCGTTCGGGCCGCGGTAGACCGCCTCGGTCGCGGCGTCATTGAGCAGCATCACGATGATGGTATCGCAGCCCTCCACGAGTTCCGCGGGAGAGCCGAACAGTTCTGCGCCGGCCTCGGTCAGCGGCTTGGTCTTCGCCGCATTGCGGTTCCAGACGCCGACTTGGTGTCCGACCGCCATCAGCCGCTGCGCGATCGATGATCCCATTCTTCCGGTTCCGCATACGCCGATCTTCATTGCCTGTACCTCGACTGAGTTCATGGGTGGATGACATTATTGCGCATGAAAGACACCGAGATTCTGCGCGATCAACTCGGCATTATCCATGACGTCGCCGGCGTTGCCTGCGAACACGCAGCGTCCGGTGTTGAGAATGACCGCCTGATCGGCAACCTCGAGCGCCAACTGGATGTTCTGTTCGACCAGCACGATGGATTGCCCTTCCTGCTTGAGGCGCTGGACGGTGCGGCCCACCTCCGCGACGATCAGCGGTGCAAGACCTTCCGATGGTTCGTCGAGCAGCAGGATCCGCGGATTGCCCATCAGCGCCCTTCCGATCGCAAGCATCTGCTGCTCGCCGCCCGACAGCGTACCGGCGAACTGGCCGTGGCGCTCGCGCAGCCGTGGAAACATGTCGTAAATCCGCTCCAGGTTCCACGGCGTGCCGGTCGGGCGGGCGCGCTGTTGCGCCACCACGAGATTTTCCCGGACCGTGAGCGATGGAAAGATGCGGCGCCCTTGCGGCACCAGGCCGACCCCGAGATGCGAAATGCGTTCAGGGCTGAGGCCCTCGATCGGCTCGCCGAACAGCCTGATTTCGCCGTCCTGCGGCTTCAGAAATCCGATGATGGTGGAGATGCAGGTGGTTTTTCCGGCGCCGTTGCGTCCGAGCAGCGCCAGCACGGCGCCCGGCCGCAGCGCGAAGCTGACGCCGTGCAGGATATGGCTGTCGCCATAGAAGGTATGCACGTTGCTCAAACGCAGTGCGTCAGGCGCCAAGATACACCTCGCGGGTTCGCTGGTCGGCGATCACGGCGTCGCGCTCGCCGTCGACGATGACACGGCCATAGTTGAGCAGCGTCACGGTCTCGGCAAGGTCGAGCGCGGTATCCATGTCGTGTTCGATCATGATGACGGTGGTCTGGCGCGGGATCGCCGCGATCAGCGACTTCACGGTGGATCGCTCCGAATTCGAAAGTCCGGCGAGCGGTTCATCGAGCAGCAGGACCCGCGGCTTTTGCGCCAGCGCCATCGCGAGTTCGACACGGCGCTTTTCGCCATAGGCGATATCCGAAACCGGGTGGGCGGCGAGGTGCAGCAGCCCCACCGCATCAAGGACGCGCCTCGCCTCGGTGGCAAGATCGCCATAGGCCGCCAGCGCTCGCCACATCTGCCAGCGCGAGGGCGCCAGGCCGAGCAACCCAAGCGTAACATTGTGTTCAAGCGTGTCGTCCGCGAACAGCGTGATGATCTGGTAGGTTCGCGACAGGCCAAGATGCGCGCGCCGGTAGGGAGCGAATGCGGTGACGTCGGTGCCGAACAGCCTGATCTGTCCCGAACTCGGCCGCATGTCGCCGCTGATCTGGTTGAACAGGGTGGTCTTGCCGGCGCCGTTCGGGCCGATGATCAGGCGGCGCTCGCCCGGCCGGATCGAAAGCGAGACGTTCTGTGTTACGACCAGGCCGCCAAACGCCTTCTTCAGATCGATGATCTCGAGAGCGTGGGCTCGAATTCAGCGGGGTCACCGTGATCCCCTGCGCAGTCCCGCCGCAAGCCGGCTCAAGCCGGGCACGATCCCGGTCGGCATCACCAGGACGATGAAGACGAAGACCAGTCCCAGCAGCATGTTCCACCGTTCGACATAGGCCGAGACGTAATTCTTCAGCAGCAGCACCAATGCCGCACCGACGACCGGACCGCCGAGCGTTCCGGCACCGCCGGCGATGACGCCGAGCAAGGCTTCGGCCGAGCTCGTGGTGGAAAGCGAAGTCGGGTGGATGTATTTGTTGTAATAGACGTACAGCAATCCGGACACGCCACCCCAGAAGCCGGCATAGATGAAGGTGATCCACCGGATCAGCCAGGGATTGAATCCGAGCGCGGCCATCCGGCGCGGCTGATCGCGCACCCCCTTCAGCGACGATCCGAACGCCGAGGACACGAAGATCGTCATCATTGCGAAGGCGAACGCCGCCACCATCAGCGCAAACCAGTAGAATGATGCCGGGCTTTCGAGCGAGATGCCGAACGGCGCCGGCCGGGTCAGGCCGGCAATTCCGTTGTCGCCGTTGGTCACATTGGACATGCGGTAGGCGAGCCCCCACAACACCTGCGACAACGCCAGCGTGATCATCAGGAATCCGAGCCCGGTGGCGCGCAGCGCGATGATGCCGAAGCAGGCCGCCATCGCGGTCGTTCCGGCGATCGAGAGCAGGGCGGCCGTGCCATGCCCGAATCCGTATTTGCTGGTCAGCAGCGCGGAAATATAGGCGGCGACGCCGAGATAGGAGGCGTGCCCGAGCGAGGTCATGCCGCCGAAACCGACCAGCAAATTGAGGCTGAGGGCGAAGATCGCAGCGATCAGCATCTGGCTTGCGAGGTTGATGTAGAAATCTCCCGCCAGCAAAGGCGGCAGCAGCAGCGCGCCGGCAAGCAGGGCAAAGCCGATCCACCTCATGCGCCGACGCGCCCAAACAGGCCTTGCGGCCGAAACGCGATGACAACGATCATCGGCAGGAACAGAATGATATAGGCGAGTTCGGGAAACAGCGCCGTTCCGAACGTATAGATGATCCCGATGATGAAGCTGCCGACGAAGGCGCCGAGCAGGCTGCCAATACCGCCCAGGATGACGACGATCAGCGCCAGCGGCAGCATGTCGGCATCCAGCCCGGGATAGGCCGACAGGATCGGTCCCCCCAGCACGCCGCCGGCGCCGGCGATGTCCTGCGCCGAGGCAGAACACCAGGGTAAACAGGTTCGAGACGGGAATCCCGACCGCGCGGGCCATCTGCCGGTCATCGACGCCGGCCCGGATCATGGCGCCGAGCCGGGTCCGCTCGATCAGGAGATACAGTGCGATCGCGGCGCCGACGGCGCATCCCACCAGCACCAGGCGGTAGGTCGGAAACACCAGGCCGAACATCCGGGTCGGCGCTTGCAGGTTGTGGGGCGTGGGGACGGGGATGGAGTCGCCTCCCCACAGCACCAGGCACGCGTCGGAAATGATGAACGACATGCCGAGCGTCACCAGCACCTGTCCGAGCGGGTTGGCCTTGAGCCTCGTCAGCACCAGCCGCTCGAACAGTCCGCCGATGACCGCCACCGCGATTCCGGCGCCGAGCGCGGTGACCCAGATATTCAACCCGCTATAGGAACGCAGTGCGGTGGCCCCGAAATACGTGCCGAGCATGAAGAAGGCGCCGTGGGTCAGGTTTGCCAGTCGCATCAGGCCGAAGATCAGCGAGAAGCCTGACGAGAGCAGGAACAGCAGGCCGCCGAGCGACAGGCTGTTGAGACCCTGGATGATCCAAAACTGCATCGTCTGCCGATCGTGTCAGGACAGTTGCGCGGACCGCGGCCCGCGGCCGGAGCCGGACTATTGCTCCAGGTTCTTCGCCGGTGGGTAATCGCGCGAATAGACCGGATTTTTCAGGAATGCCGTCTTGTCGTAGGTCCAGAACTGGCTGACATCGGGGTAGGTCTTGATCACGGAATTGACCAGCCGGCCGTCTTTTCGCGTGACTTTGCGGATGTAGACGTTGCCTGTCGCATTGCCGAACTCGTCGAATTTGATCACGCCGCGCACGGTCTCGACATTGGTGCCGCGGATGGCGGCCATCAGCGCTTTCTTGTCCTCGACATTCGCCTTGATGGCTTTCAGCGCAGCCTCCAGAACTTCGCCCGAAAGGTAGGTGCCGCCGGCATAGTAGCCCGGATCGTATTTGAACTGCTTGCGGAACGCCGGCGCGAAGATCCGGTTCGGGGCATTGTCGAGTTCCGCGGAGTACCAGCTCGTGGTCAGAATCCCCAGCGCTTCGTCGCCCATGTTGCGCAGCACGGATTTGTCGAGCGCGGTCATGCCGCCGATCACGGCCATCTTGTCCTTCAGGCCATATTCGATGAATTGCCGCAGAAACCGGAAGCCGTTCGAGCCGGCGGTGCCGAGGAAAATGGCATCCGCGCTCTTCACCTGCGCGACATAGCTGCCATAGTCCGGCGTTGCCAGCGGCGTGAACAGCTTCTGGATGATCTTGCCGCCATTGTCCTCGAACACGCGCTGGAAGCCGGCGCACATTTCGTGTCCGTAGGCAAAGTCGTCGGCGATGGTGACGATCTTCTTGTATTTGAGCTGCTTCGCCGAATAATCGGCGAGCGGATAGGCACACTGCGCCGAGGTCGAGGTCAGGCGAACGAACCAGGGACTCGGATGCCGCTGCGTCATGTCCTCGGCCGCCGCGACGCCGAGCGTCGGCACCTGCTTTTCCGTCAGATAGTCCGCGATCGCGAGCGCCTCGAAGGCGGCCAGCGGGCCGATCATGCAATGCACGTTGTTCTTCTCGACCAGCTCCTGAGCCTTGGTGCGGGCGGTCGCAGGTACGCCGGCGGTGTCGGCGACGATCAACTCGACCTTGCGGCCGGCGAGGGTGTTGTCGCGCTGCTTCAGGAACATCGTGAGCGCGAGCTCCATGTCGATGCCGCCGGAGGCCAGTGGCCCGGTCTTGGCCGCCAGCAAGCCGACGCGGATGGGGCCGTTATCCTGCGCCAGCACGACTCCGGGCGCCGCCAGGCTGGCGATCCCCGCACCGGCGACGCTGCCGACAAACTGCCGTCGCGATATGGTCATGGCATCCTCCCAACTCTACCAAGCCGATTGGCGCTTTTTTTGTGGAGCGATTTATCCGATGGAAGTTCTAAATGATCAAGCGATAACCATGTCACCGGCCAAGGCCGCGGCAAATCGGTCGGCCTCGCCGTTCACACCGCGCTTGGGCACGCGGCCTGGCTTTGATGCAGTGCGGCATGGCGACCTTCCCGCTCCGGCGCCGAAGCGGTTATTCCGGCGCGCGGGCCAGCGGCTCGGCGACGATGGTCTTCTTCAAGACCTCGAATACGGCTGCCGTGTCCTGATCGCCCAATCCCATCGCCATCGCCCTGGCATAAACGGGCTGGGTCAGCGTGAACATCGGGGTCGCGCAGCCGACATCGGCGGCAAACTCGGCGATGATCGCCATGTCCTTCTTCCAGATCGAAACCTTCATGGTGGCGGGCTCATACACGCGCTCGACCATCATCGGGGCGCGTAGCTGAAACATCCGCGACGCGCCGGCGCCTGGAGCGATCATGTCGACCACCGTCTTCGGGTCGAGGCCGGCGCGCTCCGCCAGTATCATGGCCTCGGCTGTCGCCACATTGTGGATCGCAACCAGATGGTTGGCGATGAACTTCATCCGGCTGCCATTGCCGAACCCGCCGAGATCGGCGCTCTGCTTGGCAAAGTCGGCGAACAGCTCCGTGCAGCGGGCGATGGCGTCGCTGTCGCCGCTGGCATAGACCACGAGATCACGGACCCTGGCCTGCGCGCCGGTCCCGCTCAGGGGACAGTCGAGTGCGATGTGGCCGGCCTGCTTCAGAATGGTTTCGAAGCGCAGCTTGTCGGCGATGGTGAGCGTGCTGAGCTCGACCGCGATCCGCGGCGGCAGCCCGGCGCCGGCGATCGCATGTGCCACCTCGATGACAGCCTCGGGACTGGGAAGGCTGGTCATGATGATCGGCGCGTCCCGCGCGAGCTGGCCGACATCGGCGGCGATGGTGATGTTGGCCCGCGCCAGTTCGGCCCGCGTTGCGGCGTCAATATCAAAACCGATGACCCGCCAGCCGCGCTCGACCAAATTGCGGGCGATCGCGCCTCCCATGATGCCAAGGCCGACGATTGCAACGGTCCTGTTCATGAAAGTCCCCTGTCAGGCAGGCTGGCGGTGACGAGCCGAGGCCAGCCGTCTTGAATAACTAGTGATCAAGCGATAAACAAGAGCGGGATCGGTTCGACCGGTTTCGTTGCAGTGCGGGCGCTTCTTTGGGAGACGCGTGATGAAAGTAACCGGCTTCAATCACCTCTCGATCGGGACCCGAAATCTCGCCGAGACCGTCAAATTCTACCAAACGGTGTTGGGCATGGAGACGATCCCCAGCTATAATTTCGGTTTCAAGACCAAATATCTCCGCTGCGGCGATCTGCAATTGCACATTTTTGAACTGGAAGACCAGGTTCCGCTCTACCAGCACTTTGCCGTCGATGTGGACGACTTTCACGCCGCCTACGACGCCGCCAAGGCACTCGGCGCGCTGGACGCCACGGCGTTCCGCAATCCGGTCAACGAGCTTCCGGACGGCTGCGTCCAGATGTATTTGCGCGACCCGGCCGGCAATTTGATCGAGATCGACTGGCCTGACGTGGATACGCTTGACCGCGCGCGAATTCCCGAGATGAAGCTGTTGAGCGAATTCGCCGCGCAGGATCAGGAAGGGCTCGCCGCCTCGCTGTATCTCGATCGGCCCCATCTCAAGACCGCGCGACGCGCGCGATAGCGAGGAGCCACAAATGGCAAATGCCGGTCGGAAGCCTGACGCGAACGTGCCGCCCGGACCGGACACGGACCAGCGCGCCTACGCCGCCATGATCGGCCGCGCCGAAGCGCTGATCCCGCAACTGCGCGAGCGCGCCTCGCGGACCGAGGAGCTGCGCCGTCTGCCGCCGGAGACCGAGCGCGATCTGCATGACGCCGGCCTGTTCAGGATCGTGCAGCCGAAACGGGTTGGCGGCTCCGAATTCGACTATGTGGCGCTGGTCGACTGCGCGGAAGCGATCGGGCGGGCCGACGCGTCGGTGGCATGGAATCTTGCCAATCTCGCCAGCCACCACTGGATGCTCGGGATGTTCGACAGCCGCGCCCAGGACCTGATCTGGGGCAGGGATGTCAACGCGCTGATTGCATCCTCCTTCATCTTTCCAGCCGGCCGTGCCCGCAAGGTCGACGGCGGATATACGCTGCGCGGAAGCTGGCCATTTTCCTCCGGTGTCGATTCCTGCGAATGGAATATGCTCGCCAGCGTGGTCTCCTCCGACGATGAAGCCGATGGAATTGAATACCGCATCTTTCTGCTCAACAAGAGCGACTACCGGATCATCGACACCTGGAATGCGACGGGATTGCGGGGAACCGGCTCAAACGACGTCGAGGTCCACGATGCGTTCGTGGCCGAGCCGATGACGGTTGCGGTGAACGATCTCGGCGGCGGCCCGACGCCCGGAAGCGCGGTCAATCCAAACCCGCTCTATGCGCTGGCGGTGTTCTCGCTGTTTCCCTATGTGCTTTCCGGCGTGGCGCTCGGCAATGCGCAAGCCTGCCTCGACGATTATGTCAAGGTCGCCCGGCATCGTGCCTCGACCTACAATCGCGCCAAGCTCGGCGACCTCCAGAGCACGCAGATCAAGATCGCCGAAGCGTCGGCAAAAATCGACGCCGCCCGCCGTATCATGCGCTCGACCTGCATCGAGGCGATGGCCGATGCCAGGCAGGGGCTGGTTCAGGATGTTGCCCACAAGACCCTACTGCGGCGCGACGGGGCCTATTCGGTCAATCTGTGCACGGAGGCGGTATCGCTGCTGTTTGCCGCCAGCGGCGCCCGGGGTTTGTCCACGGCGGCCGCCCTGCAGCGCCAGTTCCGCGATGCTCACGCGATCAATTCGCACCTCGCGTTCAACTTCGACGCAGCCGGCACCAATTACGGGCGTGTTGCGCTCGGCCTGCCCTCCGAAAACCTGACGCTTTGAGGCGAGCGCCATGACCGACGCGCCGAAGCATCCCGCCAATCCGGATCCAGCCAGGGAACTCGAGAGCGACAGCTCGGCGATCGATCCCAGGGATTTTCGCAACGCGCTCGGCACCTACGCCACGGGCGTCACCATCATCACGGCGGTTGCGGCCGACGGGAAGCCCTACGGGCTGACCTGCAACTCGTTCGCTTCGGTGTCGCTGAATCCGCCGCTGGTGCTGTGGAGTCTCGGGATGTTCTCGCAAGGCTTGAGCGTGTTCCAGAACGCCAGCCATTTCGCCGTCAACGTGCTCGGCGCGTCGCAGCAGGCGCTGGCGAACAGATTCGCAAAATCCGCGGAGGACAAGTTCGCCGGGGTCGAATGGCTGCCGGGCCTTGGCAACGCCCCCATTCTTGCGGACAGCGTCGCCAACTTTCAATGTCGCGCGGCCAACCGGTATTACGGCGGCGACCACGTCATTTTTCTCGGCGCCGTCGAAGCCTACACCTACAACCGGCGGGAGCCGCTGTTGTTCGCCCACGGCGGTTATGGCCGGTTTCTTGGCGCCAACGATAGTTGAAGGACGAGCCGCTCCTGATGAGAAAGCAAGCCTCGCCCAAACCTGTGCGCGCGAAGCAGAAGCGGCTCTCTCCAGAGGACCGCCGCCAGGAATTCGTCGCCAAAGCAACCGAATTCTTCTCCGAGCAGGGCTTTGGCGGCGGCACGCGCGACCTGGCGCGCCGGCTCGGCGTGACCCAGCCGCTGCTCTATCGCTACTTTCCAAGCAAGGACGATTTGATCAAGGAAGTCTATCGCACCGTCTATCTCGAACCGCTCGATACCGGCTGGGAGAAGCTGCTGGCCGACCGGTCGCGGCCGATCCGCGATCGGCTGCAGGAATTCTACGGCGCCTATACCCAGGTGATCTTCACCCGCAAATGGCTCCGCATCTATCTTTATTCAGGCCTGAAGGGACTCGACATCAACCGCTGGTATGTCGGCGTGGTGCGGGACAAGATCCTGACCCGCATCATCCGGGAATGTCGTCACGAAGCGGGTCTGCCGCCAGAAGCCAAACCGACCGAGTCCGAGCTTGAGATGGCCTGGGTGTTTCACAGCGGAATTTTCTACTACGGGGTTCGCAAATATATCTACGAGTCGCCGGTGCTCGAAGACAAGGAGCAGATGATCAGCAATGCGCTGGATGCCTTTCTGGCCGGGTTCGAGCGGGTATTCAGCACGACGGCGCCGGAGCTGGCGCGCGAGCCGGTCGAGGTGGCCGGCTAAGCCGCAGGCGGCGAAGCCTACCAAAGCTTGTTCGCGAATTGATAAACCAGGCAACGATGACTATCAACGAACTGGCATAGGCCGGAGCCGCGCCGAAGTTCAGGACAATTTCAAAGCCAGCTTCGGCCAGCCTGCGCAGTCTTCGTGACAGAAAATACAATGCGAAAAACCACGGCAGAGCCAGCCACGCCATCGCTCGGCTCACCGTCGCCGCCGGAATACCAGCGGCTATGATGCAGCAGCCGACTGCGAGCGCGAGGCTTGAGGCGGAAAACAGCACCACACCATCGACCCAAAGGGCGGTGCCACCGATATATCTGACGTGGAAGCCTTCATCGCTTGCCTGTTTGTCCGCTCTCATTTGTGGTCCTCGTCACCTTCGCGTTTCTTGTCGCCGTTGCCTTCATTCCAGATACGCCGCCGAACAAGTAGTATAACATCGATGGTAACCCAAATCACAAGCCCCGCTAAAAGGAGCAACGTTCCATACGTGTCAAACTCAGTCTCCTTGCCACCGGGTCCAGACTTTATCAGAAATCGTCAGTAATTCTACCAAACGTTGCAATGTTTCCAAAATGCTCTCGCGGCACTTGCCGGCCTTCGTTGGGGTTGCTGCTATGGATTTCCCATTGCCGCCCGGTACCAGTCGCCGATCTCGCTTGCGGTCATCAGCGCGACGCCGTCATGGCCGATGACATAGTCGAGCAGCGCTTCCAGATATTTGATGCGGTGCGGCACCCCGGTGATGTAGGGATGAATCGAGATCGCCATGATCCGCGCATTGCTGGCGCCCTCGAGATACAGCCGGTCGAACTGGTCGGTGCAGCGCTTCAGGAACTGCTCGGAAGACAGGTGCTGCAGCGCATGGATGACGATATCGTTGGTCTCCACCGAATAGGGGATCGTGGTCATGGTGCCGTGAGGCGTGGCGATGTCCTGCGGAAGATCGTCGATCACCCAGTCGGCGAGATATTCGATGCCGTTGAGGCGCAACAGATCGATGGTCTCCTCGGTTTCCGTCAGGCCGGGACTTTCCCATGATCGTGGCGCCTTGCCGCTGAATTTCGCGATGGTCTCGACGGCGCGCCGGATCGCATCGGCCTGGTCGTCCAGTTTGTGCATCGGGCCCTGGACGAATCCATGTCCCATGAATTCAAAGCCGGCCTCGAGTGCCGCCGATGCGACGCGGGGGTAGGTATTGCAGACGTTGGCGTTCAACGCCAATGTCACCGGCATGTTGCGGTCGGTCAGCGCCTTGAATTGACGCCAGAAGCCGGCACGCATGCCGTATTCGTGCCAGGACCAGTTGGGCACGTCGGGCAACAGCGGCTGCCCCATCGGCGGGCTCAGCACGGTGCGCGGCATCGCGTTCTCGATCCGCCACTCCTCGACATTCAGGATCACCCACACGGCAAGCTTGTTGCCGTTCGGCAGCTTGAGTTTCGGCCGGTCGATCTGCGCCTGAAAGGGGATGCGGTCGGTCAAGGCCAAGGCGAACCTCTCGGATGGTGGCGGTTATTCCGCGGCGCGCGACCGTTTCGGGGTCGCGGCCTCGATGCGCGGCATGACCTTTTCGGCCATCAGGATCATGGATTGGCGTCCAAGTTCGCGGTCTTTCCAGTCCTTGCCGGCATAGAGCAGGGTGCCGAACTCGCCGACCTCGTGCTGGAACGCCAGCAGTCGATCGGCAACGCTGTCCGGCGTGCCGTAGATGATCAGCCGGTCGCAGATCGTCTCGAGCGTCACCTCGTCGTCCGGTTGATCGCGGTGGGTCTTGAAAAGCTCGATGCGGCCGTTCTTTTTCAGCTTGGTGAACAGCGATCGATAGTAATAGACATAGGGCCCGTTGGGGTCGGTGGCGTAGGCCTTCGCGGTCGACGCGTCATTGGCGACAAAAACACTTTTGGCGACGCGCCAGTTTGCGGGATCGGCGGCGCGGCCGACGCGCTCGCAGCCCTCGACATATCTCGGCCAGTGGCTCTTGACCCAGGCCGGCATCAGGAAGTTCGCCGAGATCGGATCCCAGCCGCGTGCGGCAGCCTCGGTGACGCCCTTTGAAAACGGTGCAACGGCGGTCACGACGATCGGGGGATGCGGCCGTTGCAGCGGCCGCGCCAGATATCCCTGGCCGACCTCTTCCATCAGGGTTTTCTGTGTCGACAGGTTCCAGTATTTACCCGTGAGATTGTAAGGCGGCTCGGCGGCCCAGAGTTGCAGGACCTGGTTGATCGATTCCAGAAACATCGCGTTGCGGTCGGCGTCGAGATTGCCGAACAATTCGGCATCCGACAGCAGTCCGCCGGGACTGATCCCGAGAATCAGGCGGCCGTCGAGCATGTGGTCGAGCATCGCAATCGAGGCCGCCACGGTGGCGGGATGGGTGTTCGGCATGTTGATCGTGCCGGTACCGAGCCTGATCCGGCTGGTCGCGGCGGCGATCCACGCGATGAACGCGACAGCGGAGGTGATGTTCTCGGCGCGGTCGGTGATGTGTTCGCCGACATAGGCTTCGCTGAAGCCCAGTTCGTCGGCGAGCAGGAAAGCTTCACGGTCTTCCTTCAGCGATAGCCGCCAATCCTTGCCGAGAGGATGCATCGGCATCGTAAAGAAACCCAGATTCATCGCCTGCTCCTCTCCCGGGTCGATCCGCGCGCACCGAACGCCTCGTTTTCGATATCATGACACGTCCGAAAGTCGAATGTCTCGTAATAATCGCTCGATAAACAAACTTGACGTTTCGCGGGCTCCGCCCTCTAATCGCGAAAAATACCCCAAAAATCCGGCCGGGGAGGTCCCCTCTATGAAAGCCTCGGCTTTCAGCTACGCACGCGCCACCAGCATCGGAAACGCGTTGGAGCTGCTCATCGCGCACGGGGACAAGGCCAAGGTGCTTTCGGGCGGCCAGAGCCTGATGCCGGCGATGAACCTGCGCCTGATATCTCCGGAGCTGATTGTCGATATCGGCGAACTCGCCGAATTGCGGGGCATCTCGGTCAACGGAAATGTCGTTCGCATCGGCGCACTGACGCGCCATGTCGATCTCGCAAGATCACCCGAGATTGCCACCCACGCGCCGTTGCTGACGCAGGCGATCGGTCATGTGGCGCATCCCGCAATCCGCAACAGGGGCACCATCGGCGGCAGCCTCGCCCATGCCGACCCCGCTTCCGAACTGCCGGCCTGCATGGTGGCGCTGCGGGCCGTGATTGTGGCGAGCGGTCAGCAGGGCGAACGCCGCATCGCGGCCGCAGATTTTTTCACCGGGATTTACCAGACCGCGCTGACCGCGCAGGAATTGCTGGTCGCCGTTGAGCTGCCGGCATTGCCGGAAAACTCGGCGCATTTCTTTGATGAATTCGCGCGGCGGCATGGCGACTACGCCATCGTCGGGCTGGCGGCACAGGCGATTGTTCGCGGCGAGGTCTTTTCGGACTTTCGCCCGGTGTTTTTTGCTGTCGGCGATCGGCCGGTGCCGGCCAAGGCCGCTTCGAGACTGCTGCATCGTCCGGTCACGCCGGCATTGCTGGCGGATGCAGCGGCGACGCTGGCCGCGGAGCTCGAACCCGATGGCGACCAGCAGGCGTCGGTCGCGATGCGCCGGCATCTTGCGAAGCTGCTGCTGGTCCGTTGTGTCGCGGCGCTGCTCGACCGTCCCGATCTTGCCGCGGGAGGGGCCGGGTGACCGCCCCGATGGCAATCTCGCTCCATGTCAACGGAGAGGCGGTCGACGCGCAGGTGCTGCCGCGGCTCAATCTTGCGGATTTCCTGCGCGAGCACCTGCAATTGACCGGGACGCATGTCGGTTGCGAGCACGGGGTCTGCGGGGCGTGCACGGTGCGCGTGAATGGGGATATCGTTCGGGCCTGCCTGACCCTGGCGGTACAGGCCGATCGCGCGTCGGTCGAGACCATCGAAGGATTGTCCGACAGCGGCGAGATCGCCGACCTGCGGGCTGCGTTTCGCGACCGCAATGCCTTGCAGTGCGGCTTTTGCACGCCGGGAATGTTGATGGCGGCGCAGGATCTGCTGAAATCGGAGTCCTCGCCGAGCCGGCAACGGATCCGCGAGCATCTCGCCGGCAATTACTGCCGCTGTACCGGTTATCAGGCAATCGTCGACGCGATCGAAACGACGGCGCGGGCGCGCATCGGGCGTGCGCCATGAGCGCGGCTCCCGATGGTCTCTCGCTACTGGATCGGCCGAACTCCTATATCGGCAAGGTGGTCCCGCGGCCCAATCTCGAGCGGCTGATGCAGGGACGCGGGCTTTATGTCAGCGACATGGAGCTGCCGCGGATGGCGCATGTGATGTTCCTGCGCTCGCCTCATGCGCATGCCAACATCGTTGCCATCGATGCGGCTGCGGCACGGCGCATCCCCGGTGTCATCGCGGTGGTGACCGGCAGGGAACTGGCGACGGTCATCACGCCATGGGTCGGCGTGCTGTCGCACCTGAAGGGTCTCAAATCCGCGCCCCAGCATGCGATCGCGATCGACCATGTGTGCTGGCAGGGCGAGGCCGTTGCCGCGGTCGTGGCGACCGGCCGTGCGGTAGCGGAAGACGCCGCGGAAATCGTCTCGGTTGAATACCGCGAACTGGATGCGGTGACCGACATGCGCACCGCGCTCGATCCGGAAACGCCGGTCATCCACCCGTCGCTGGGCGACAATCTGGCGTTCGAACGGCAGCTCGATGTCGGCGCCGTCGATCAGGCGTTTGCCGATTCCGACGCGGTGCTGGAAGCGGAATTCGTGTTCGGACGGCATACCGGCGTCACGCTGGAGCCGCGTGCCGTGGTCGCCGACTGGAACGTCGCGGAGACGCGGCTTACGATCTACCAGGGCACCCAGGCGCCGCACATGGTGCAGAACATTGCGGCGCTTCACCTTGGTTTGCAGGACTCCCAGGTTCGCGTGGTCTGCAAGGATGTCGGCGGCTCGTTCGGCATCAAGGTCCACGTTTACGCCGACGAAATGGCGACCTACGCGCTGTCGAAGCTGCTGCGCCGGCCGATCAAATTCGTCGCCGACCGGGTCGAAAGCTTCAACACCGACATCCACGCCCGCGACCATCGCTGCAAGGGCCGCGTCGGGGTCAAGCGGGACGGGACCATCGTGGCGTTCGAGATCGACGATCTCACCGGCATCGGTCCCTATTCGATGTACCCGCGTACCAGCGCCATCGAGGCCAACCAGATCGTCAACCTGGTCGGCGGCGCCTACCTCGCCGAGAACTATCGTGCGCGGGCCCGCGTCGTGTTCCAGAACAAGAACGTGATGTGCCAGTATCGCGGCGTGGGCCATCCGATCGCGTGCTCGGTAACGGAAGGGCTGGTCGATCTGGCGGCATCGAAGATCGGCATGGACCCGGTCGAAATTCGCCGCCGCAATCTCGTTCCCGACGACGGCTATCCCTGTGCCTCGCCGGCGGGGCTGAAATTCGAGCTATTGTCGCATCACGCCGCCATCGACAAGCTGATCGGCATGATGGACTATGACGCGCTGCGCGCCGAGCAGGCGGCATTGCGCCGGAGCAACATTCACCGCGGCATCGGGATTGCGAGCTTTATCGAGATCACCAACCCGAGCGCGGCGTTTTACGGCGTCGGCGGTGCCCGGATCTCGTCGCAGGACGGCGTTGCCGTGCGGCTCGATGCGACCGGATCGGTGATCTGCCAGACCAGCATCAGCGAGCAGGGGCAGGGCTCGGAGTCCCTGACGGCGCAGATCGTCGGCAGCGTGCTGGGGGTTTCGATGCAGCGCGTCCGGGTTATTCTGGGCGATACCGACAACACACCCTATGGCGGCGGCACCTGGGCCTCGCGCGGCGCCGGAATCGGCGGTGAGGCGGCGCTGCAGGCCGCCAAGATTCTTCGCCGCAATATCCTGGATGTCGCGGCAGCGATCCTGCAATCCTCGGCGGCGGAGCTCGACATCGTCAACGATGCGATCGTGAACGCCGATGACGGCGCGCCGCGAATCGATCTGAAGGAGCTGGCGCGGATCGTCTATTTCCGGCCGGACACGCTGCCGCCGGGCGTTCAGCCCGAGCTGATGGCGACCCGCCATTTCGTCCCCCGCGAATATCCCTTCGCCTTCACCAACGGGGTCCAGGCCTGCTGGCTCGAGGTCGATACCGACAGCGGGTTTATCAAGTTGCTGAAGCATTGGGTGGTCGAAGATTGCGGCCGGATCATCAATCCGCAGTTGGTCGACGAGCAAATCCGCGGGGGCGTGGTGCAGGGCCTGGGCGCGGCACTGTTCGAGCATTGCATCTACGATGAGCGCGGCCAGCTTACCAACGCCAATATGGCCGATTATCTGGTTCCGATGTCGGGGGAAATGCCCGATATAGACGTCGGGCATGTGGTATCGCCGACCTTCGAAACGGAGCTCGGCGCGAAGGGCGCCGGAGAGGCGGGAACAGCGGGAGCCGCGGCGGCGGTGGCCAATGCGGTAAATGATGCGCTGAAGCCGTTCGGCGCTATGATCACCGAGATTCCGTTGACGCCCCAGGTCATCCTGGCGGCGCTGGGACGAATTTAACCAAGGACGGCGCAAGCAAAGCCAAATATAGCTATCACTGGGAGGACAACATGACGAAAAGCATCGCCAAATCCGGATCGATTTCCCGCCGCCGTCTGCTGGCGACGGTGAGCGCGGGGGCAGCCCTTGCCGCCTCGCCGTTTCGCATCAACCTGCTGCAGGCCCAGGAAGCCAATATCAAGATCGGCTTTCCGGTTCCGCTGACCGGGCCCTATGGCACCGAGGCGCAGGACCAGGTGCGCGCGGCGCAGCTTGCCATCGCCCAGTTCAACGATGCCGGCGGCCTTAACGGGCGCAAGGCGGAACTGCTGGTGCGTGACGACAAGCTCAATCCCGGCGAGGCGGCGACACGGACCCTGGAACTGGTCGAGAAGGAGAAGGTGAACTTCGTCGTCGGCAGTCTTTCCGCCGCGGTTCAGCTCGCGATCAACAACGTCACCAAGGAACGCGGCATCATCTTCAATTCGATCAGCCAGTCCGATGCCATCAACGAGACGCCGGATTTCAGCCGGTTCACCTTCCACGAAGCGCTCAATCCACACATCACCTCGGGCGCCGTGGGCCGTTACGCCTTCCCGAAATTCGGCAAGAAGGTCGCGTTCCTGACCGCGGACTATGCCTACGGGAATGAAATGGTCCGCGGTTTCCTCGAGGTCGGCAAGACCTTCGGCATAGAAAATCTCGGTGATTTCCGGCACCCGCTCGGCACCAGCGACTTCTCGACCTTGCTGCCGCGCATTCAGGCGCTGAAGCCCGACATCCTGTGCATCAGCAATTTCGGGCGCGATCAGCAGATCTCGCTGAAACAGGCGACCGATTTCGGTATCAAGAAGACCACCCAGATCATCGCGCCGCTGCTCTCGCATGCGAGTCGGGTTGCGGCCGGGCCGCAGGCATTCGAGGGTGTGATCGGCGGATGTTCGTTCTACTGGGGGCTTGAGGACAAATTCGCCTCGACCAAGGCGTTCAACAGCGCCTTCAGCAAGATGTATGACGGCAAGCTGCCGACTGACTATGGCGCGCTCGGCTATGGCGGCACCCGCACCGTGCTGGCCGCCGTCAAGAATGCCGGCAGCGTCGACACCGACAAGGTCATCGCGGCGCTGGAAGCGCTGAAATATGACTTCTACAAGGGACCGCAATACTATCGCAAATGCGACCATCAATCGGTCCAGTCGGTCCTGGTGATCAAGTCGAAGTCGAAGGATATGCGCAATGATTCCGACGTCTTCGAGATCATCAGCACCGACGAGCCCAATGAGAAGAATCTGCGCTCCTGCGAGGAGCTGGCCCACAAGGCCTGACGCCGCAAACGAGGCGCGCCGCTGCCGGGCGCGCCTCGCCGTTGGGGGGAGCGCATGGCCGGTCTGAGCCTCGACCTGATCGCACTGCAGTTGTTTGCCGGCCTCGCGCTCGGCGCCATCTACGTGCTGTTCGCGATCGGCCTTTCCCTGATCTTCGGCATGCTGACCGTGGTCAATTTCGCCCACGGCGCCTTCTACATGGTGGGAGCCTATGTCGGGCTCTACATCCTGATGCTCGGCGGCAATTTCTGGATCTGCCTGGTCGCGGTGCCGCTGATCGTCGGCCTGTTCGGCCTCGTCGTCGAACGCATCCTGATCAGGCCGCTCTACGGCCGTGGCATCGACTATCCGCTGCTGCTGACCTTTGGACTTAGCTATGTGATGGTCGAGCTGGTGCGCATCGCGTTCGGCAAGACCGGATTTCCGTTCGATACCCCGGAGATCCTGCAGGGCGCGGTCAATATCGGCGTCGGCTATTTCCCGCTCTATCGCCTGTTCGTGATCGGCGCCACCGCAGCCGTGCTGCTGGCGCTGTGGCTGTTTCTCGAGAAGACCAGTTTCGGCCTGATCGTCCGGGCCGGCGCGCGCGATCCGCAGATCGTGCGCGTGCTGGGGGTCAACGTGGCGCAGGTCTGGCTGGTGGTTTTTGCCATTGGAACGGCCATTGCCGGTTTCGCCGGCTTGCTGGCGGCGCCGCTGCAGGGCGTCATTCCCGAGATGGGCGGCACCATTCTCGCCGAGGCCTTTGTCGTCACCGTCGTCGGCGGCATGGGGTCGATCGGCGGCGCCGTGCTCGCCGGTCTGCTGGTCGGCGTTGTCGTCAGCATGACGTCGCTGTTTGCTCCGGAAATGGGCAAGGTTTCGATCTTTGCGCTGATGGCGATCGTGCTGATCGTGCGGCCGCAAGGCTTCTTCGGCCGCGCCGGACTGATGAGCTGAAGGTGAAATCCAGGGCATGAACCGGATGACCCAGCCATATACGCGGACGCAGGCGGCGCCCGCGAGCTGGTTTGAGTTTGCGACCAGGCATCGTGCCAGCATCGCAAGCCTGGTTGTTCTGATCTTCCCGCTGCTGATGCCATTCACGGCGCTGGCCGCGAACATCCTGATCTACGGTCTCTATGCACTCGGCTTCAATCTGGTCTACGGCTATCTCGGCCTGCTGTCGTTCGGACATGCGGCGCTGCTCGGCACCGGCGCCTATTTCTGCGGCATCGCAGTCGTGCATTTTGGCCTGCCCTGGTTCGTGGCGATCGCGCTCGGCATTGTCGGCGGGCTGTTGATGGCGGCGCTGATCGGCGTGCTCGCGATCCGGACCCGTGGCATCTATTTCGCGATGGTGACGATGGCGCTGTCGCAATGCGTGTATTACCTGTTCTATGAGGCGGTCGACTGGACCGGCGGCGAGAACGGGCTTCGCGGCATCAATGTCCGCGTTATCGACATTTTCGGCATCAGGATCGATTTCATCAATCCGATGACACGTTACTATGTGATCGCCGCGTTTGTGATCGCGGCTTTTTTCGTGCTGTCGCGGATTCTGGCTTCGCCGTTCGGGGCGGTGATCGAAGCCGTCCGCGAGAACGAGGCGCGCGCCAGGGCCTCCGGCTATGACGTGACCGCGACCCGCCTGATTACCTTCATCCTGTCCGGCGGGTTCTGCGGGCTCGCCGGCGCGCTGCAGGCGCTGCATCTGTCGATCGTGCCGATCGAAATCCTGCACTACGACACCTCGGGGATCGTGGTGATGATCGCGCTGCTCGGCGGCATGGGAACCTTCTTTGGGCCGATGATCGGCGCGGCGGCGTTCCTGCTGCTCGAGAACCTGGTTTCGCTCTGGACCGTGCACTGGCAGCTTGTCGTTGGCGCCATCTTCATGATCTGCGTGCTGTTCTTTCCGGCCGGCATCTGGGGAACGCTGATCCAGCGTCTCAAGCCATGAGCGCGGCCGGCGATCAGGCGCGGCAAGTCATCCTGCGCACCCGGGGCGTCGGCAAGGTGTTCGGCAAATTCGTCGCGCTGAACAACATTTCGGCGGAATTCTCCAAGGGCGCGGTCACCTCGATCATCGGTCCCAACGGCGCCGGAAAGAGCACCTATTTCAATCTGCTGTCCGGCGCGCTTGCGCCGACCAGCGGCACCGTCGAGTTCGAGGGCCGCGACGTGACCGGGATGCCGCAGCATCGCTTCGCCCATATGGGGGTGGCCAAGTCGTTCCAGATCACCAACGTGTTTCCGCAACTGACGACGCGCGAGAACATCCGCGTCGGGCTGCAGGCACTGGTGTCGCGCTACGACATGTGGCGTCCGCGGGCGCGGCATCATGAATTGATCGAGCAGGCCGACGCGTTGCTGGCACTGGTCGGATTGTGGGAGTCGCGCGAGCGCGCGGCAAGGACGCTGGCCCATGGCGAGCAGCGCGCGCTGGAAGTCGGCATGGCACTGGCGAGCCGGCCGCGGCTGTTGCTGCTCGACGAGCCGACCGCCGGAATAAGTCCGGAGGAAACCCGTACCATGATGGACCTGATCGTGAAGCTCGCGCGCGAGCGCACGGTCATTCTGGTCGAGCACAAGATGAAACTGGTGCTGGGGATCAGCGACCGCATCCTGGTGCTTCATCATGGCGAACTGCTCGCCGAAGGAACCCCGCTGGAGGTGCGCCGGAACGAGGCGGTCAAGCGGGTCTATCTCGGCCAGCGGGAGCATTGAACCGATGTTGCAGATCAGCAATCTCAACGCCTGGTATGGCGCGAGCCACGTCCTGCAGGACATCAATATCGAGGTCGCCAGGGGCGAGATCGTCTGCCTGATCGGCCGCAACGGCGCCGGCAAGACCACGACGCTGAAGTCGGTCATGGGGCTGATGGACAAGACGCGGGGCTCGGTCAGGTTCAAGGGCCGCGAGCTGTTGAGCGAGCCCGCGCATGTGCGCTTTGCGCTCGGCCTCGCCTATGTGCCGGAAGAGCGCCGCATCGTGCAGGGGCTTTCGGTGCGGGAGAATCTCAGGCTGGGCCTCGTCGCCTCTCCCGAAAAGAAGCGCGAGACCGAACTGATCGCCGGCATCGCCAGCATCTTTCCGCGGCTCGCCGAGCGGCTCGACCAGGAGGCGGTCACGATGTCGGGCGGCGAGCAGCAGATGCTGGCGATCGCGCGCGCCATGATCGCCGGGCCCGATCTGATCATGCTGGACGAGCCGTCGGAAGGCATCATGCCGGTGCTGGTCGACGAGATGTTCGAGCTGTTCCGCACCATGAAGGCGGAAGGCACGACGGTGCTGCTGGTCGAGCAGAACGTGGAACTGGCGCTCGATATCGCCGACCGCGCCTATGTGCTGGATCAGGGCGCGGTGGTTCATCACGCCGCCGCCCGCGAGCTGCTCGCCGACGACGAGATCAAGGAACGCTACTGCTCGGTTTGATCCGGACGAGTAAAGGGTCTCAATCCGCCGCGGCGGTCAGCGCGCCGGCTTGCCGGCTGGTCACCACGACCTTGATGGCATCCTCGACCCGGTCGCGAGCGTACCGCAGCGCGGTCGGCAGATCGGCCAGCGCGAAGCTGTGGGTGTGGATCTTCGTGGCGTCGAAGCGCTTTTCCGCCATCAGGGCCATGGCGCGGTGGGTCGCGCTGCGGCCTTCGCCGCGAATGCCGTAGGCGTAAATGTTGTTCCTGACGAGATGCGCGAGATCGATCGTCACCGGATCGTGCGGGAATGCCGCCAGGCAGATCTTGCCGCCGCGATTGGCCATGTGAATGGCCTGGTTGATCGTGGCTTCGGTGCCGGCGCACTCGACCACGTAATCCGCGCCGATGCCGCCGGTGAGCTGCCTGACGATGTCGACCGCATTCTCCCCGGCGACGTTGATGACGCGGTCGGCGCCAAGCTCCCTGCCGATCGCAAGCCGCCGGTTGCGTGTGCCCGTCAGGATCACCGGACTTGCGCCCAGCGCCTTGGCGACGGCCACCGCGAGCAGCCCGATCGGACCGGGCCCGATCACCACCACGCTTTCGCCCGCCACCAGCCCGCCCAGTTCGGTCAGTCCATACATCGAGGTGCCGGCGGTAACGACCAGCGTCGCCTCGGCGTCGCTCATGGTGTCGGGCACCCGCACCAGGGTGTTGATATGGTTGACCGCGTATTCGGCAAACCCGCCGTCGGTGGTGAAGCCGTTGGCGCGATGGCCCTTGTCCGGCCGGCCGTAGTTCAGGCATGAGGTGTACATGCCCTGCCGGCATCGTTTGCACTGGCCGCATCCGGCATGGATTTCCACGCTGACCCGTTCGCCGATCTCGAATTCGTCGACCTCGGGTCCGAGCGCCGCGACCGTGCCCATATATTCGTGGCCGGGCGTGAAATTCTTGTTGAAGGGCAGGCCGCCCAGAATGCTCGCCGGCGATCCCGAATGGATGATCTCGAGATCGGTGGCGCAGATCGCCACGGCGTCGATGCGCACCAGCACTTCGGCCCGCCCCGGGACCGGGGTGGGCTTGTCGCGCAGCAACAACTCGTCGGGACCGCCCAGCACCCAGGCCTTCATCTGCGCGGGCACCCGGACATTGGACGAGGTCTTGACGCCGGCCGGATTGCACATGAGGGCGGGTCCTTTGTTTGCCTGACCTTAGCGGAAACCGGCGCCCGGCGTAATTCTCCGCGATTGCTTTTCCGTCATGGCCGGGCTTGTCCCGGCCATGACGAATTTAATTTCACCCGTCTACTTCGGTCCCGTCTGCGCGGCTGACAGTTTGTAGATTTCAAGGGCATCGGCGTCGGCGCCGCGGGCGGCCTTGGCCAGGCGGAATAATTGTGCGGCCAGCGCGGACATCGGCACCGGGCTCGAGGTGTTGCGAGCCACATCGACCACGGTATCGAGGTCCTTCAGCATGGTGGCGATATGGCCGAGTGGCGGCGAATGAATCCCCTGCACCATGCGGGGGACGAACAATTGCAGCGGAATGGAATCGGCAAAGCCGCCCGCCAGCGCCTCCGGCAACCGCCCGGCGTCGATCCCGGCATTGACCGCGAGCCGCGTCGCTTCCGCGAGCACCGCCATCGCGCAGCCGACGATGATCTGGTTGCAGAGCTTGGCGGTCTGGCCCGCGCCGGTCGGGCCCATATGCGTGAGCCGTCGCGCCATCGACAGAACATAGGGCCTCACCCGTTCGATGTCGGCGGTATCGCCGCCGGCCATGACCGCAAGCGTGCCTTCTTCCGCGCCCATGGTCCCCCCCGAGACCGGCGCGTCGATCCACCCCATGCCGTTGGCGGCCTTGAGCCGCGCGGCGATGGCGCGGGCCGCATCCGGATGGATTGACGAAAAGTCGACGACGAGCTTGCCGGTGCCGGGTATTTCGGCAAGGCCATCGCGGCCGAACGCCACCGCTTCGACGGCCGCGGCGTCGGTGAGGCACATGAAGATGACGCCGGCAGTGGATGCCACCTCGCGCGGACAAGCGGCAGCCTTCGCGCCAGCCTCGACCAGGGCGGCCGCTTTGGCGGACGAACAATTCCACACCGTGACGTCGTGGCCGGCCTTGATCAGGCGTCGCGACATCGGCAAACCCATCATCCCGAGCCCGAGATAACCGAGCTTTTCCGCGTTGGTCCCGATGTCAGCCATTTCAATCCCCTTTTGCAGCCGAAGCCGTCCGGCCTGCCGGACCAGCATAACCTCGCCGGGGGCGCCGACGAAAGGCGAGCCCTCGATGGCTTGCCTGATCATTTGAACCATGAAAGGCTTATCGTGCGTCAGTGTGGCGGAGTTCGCGGGCGGCGGGAAAGTGGAGCGGGGAATATGCGGTTAAGCTCGAAATGGGTTTTGGCGGTGGCAACGGCGGCTTGCCTGCTGGCCGGCGCGAAGGCGTCGCAGGCGCAACCCACCATCCGCGTCGGCTGGACCATCCCGGCGGAGGAATCGAAATACTGGATGATGCGCCGGCCGGCGGAATTTCCCGATCTCGGCAAGACCTATAATGTCGAATGGACCCAGTTCCAGGGCACCGCGCCGATGACGCAGGCGCTCGCCGCCGGCGCGCTCGACTGCGCGACGCAGGCACCGCTGTCGCTCGCGAACGGCGTGGTCGGGGGAAATCTGAAGGCCTACATTGTGGCACAGCACGTCTTTGAAAAGCCCGGCGGCTTCTCGGTCTATTGGGCGGTCAAGGACAATTCACCGATCAGGAAGATCGCCGACCTCAAGGGCAAGACCATCGGCATCTCGGTGATCGGCGGCGGCACCTACGGCCCGTTCGCAATGCTGCTGAAAAAGAACGGCGTCGATCCCGACAAGGACATCAAGCTGGTGGAGGTCGGCTTTGCCGTCTCCGAAGACGCGCTGCGCCAGGGCCGCGTCGACGCCGTCAACATGAACCAGCCCTTCGCCGCCCGCGCCGAGGCCAAGGGCGGCATCCGCAAGCTGTTTTCGCTGTCGGAAGAAATGCCGAACATCGTGCATATTCTCGAGGCCTGCCGGGCCGATTTCGTCGACAAGAATCCGGATCTGGTGAGAGCCTATGTGCGCGATATCACCCTTGGCATGAAGAAGGCGCTCGCCGATCGCAATGAGACCCTCAAGGTGGTTTCCGAGGTGCTGAAGGCGCCGATCCCCGTGCTCGATACCTATCTGCTCAAGGACAATGATTTCGGCCGGGATCCCGGCGCCGCGCCGAATTTCGAGGCGATCCAGAAGATGCTCGACATCTATCACGAGGCCGGGATGCTGCCGAAGATGGACGTCGCGCAGTTCAGGCACCCGACCATCGTCGCGCCCTTGCAGTAAGGCGTCGTCATTCCGGGGCGCGCGGCGCGCGAGCCCGGAATCTCGAGATTCCGGGTTCGATGCTTTCGCATCGCCCCGGAATGACGGAGCGCGGCAACTCGGGGCCGACACCAAGAGAAGATGCCCATGAAGAAGTGGCGATCACGGGTGACAACCGACGGGCTCGATCGTGCGCCGCACCGCGCTTTCATGCGGGCGATGGGGCTCGACGATGCGGCGATCGGCAAGCCGATGATCGGCGTTGTCAGCATGAAGGGCGAGCAGACGCCCTGCAACATGACCCACGATTTCCAGGTTGATGCCGCCAAGGCGGGGATCGCGGAGGCCGGCGGCACGCCGCGGGAATTCGCCACCATATCGGTGTCCGACGGAATCAGCATGAATCACGAGGGCATGAAGTTCTCGCTGCTGTCGCGCGAACTGATCGCGGATTCGATCGAGGCCGTCGTCCACGGTCTTGCCTACGACGCCCTGATCGGATTCGGCGGCTGTGACAAGACGCTTCCCGGCGTGATGATGGCAATGATCCGCTGCAACGTGCCGTCGATCTTCATCTATGGCGGCAGCGCGCTTCCCGGACGGTTCGAGGGACGAACCCTGACCGTGCTGGATTCCTATGAGGCCGTCGGCGGCTTCATGACCGGCGAAATCGACCAGGCGACGCTGGCGGGCATCGAGCGCAATTGCCTGCCGACGATCGGCGCCTGTGCCGGGCAATTCACCGCCAACACGATGGCCATGGTCTCCGAGGCGATCGGCCTGACCATGCCCAATGTCTCGATGATTCCCGGTATCTACGCCGAGCGGGCGCAGGTCGCGCGCGAGGCCGGGCGGCTTGTGATGCAGATGCTGCAGCGGGGTGGCCCGCTGCCGCGCCAGATCGTGACGCGGCAGGCGCTGGAGAACGGCGCGGCCATCGTCGCGGCCACCGGCGGATCGACCAACGCCGCGCTGCATCTGCCGGCGCTGGCCAATGAGGCCGGGATATCCTTTACGATCGACGATGTCGGCAAGGTGTTTGCGCGGACACCGCTGATCGGCAATCTGCGGCCGGGCGGCAAATATACCGCAAAGGACGTCTACGACATCGGCGGCGCCGCCGTCGTGATTCGGGCGCTGGTCGAAAGCGGGCACATCGACGGCGGTTGCCTGACCGTGACCGGCCGGACGATCGCGCAGGAATACGGCCAGGCCAATGCACCCGACGGCGAGGTGATCTACCCGGTGCGGGCGCCGATCATGCCCGACGGCGGCGTCGCCGTGCTGAAGGGCAATCTCTGTCCCGACGGAGCGGTCATCAAGGTCGCCGGTCTCAAAACGCTGGTGTTCGAAGGCACGGCGCGGGTGTTCGAGGATGAGGAACATTGTGTCGATGCGGTCCGCCATCGCAACTACAGGGCGGGCGATGTTCTGGTCATTCGCAATGAAGGTCCGGTCGGCGGCCCCGGCATGCGCGAGATGCTTGGCGTCACCGCGCTGATCTACGGGCAGGGGATGGGCGAGAAAGTCGCACTCATCACCGACGGCCGCTTTTCCGGCGCCACCCGTGGCATGTGCATCGGCTATGTCTCGCCGGAATCCTTTGTCGGCGGCCCGCTGGCGCTGGTCCGCGATGGCGACCGGATCCGGATCGATGCTGGCGCGCGCCGCTTGGATCTGCTGATCGGCGACGACGAATTCGAAACCCGGCGCCGTGCCTGGAAGCCGCGACCGCCGCGGCACCGCGCCGGGGCGCTCGCCAAATATGCCCGCCTGGTCGGCCAGGCCCCCGGCGGCGCCGTCACCCATGACGGCGCCGCCGAATGGCCCTGGTTCGAACCGCCGTAGCGGGATGGAGCGCAGCGCAATCCGGGCTACGACACTTGCCCGTCATTCCGGGGCGATGCGAACGCATCGAACCCGGAATCTCGAGATTCCGGGTTCGCGCTAACGCGCGCCCCGGAATGATGGTGTGGACGGCCCCCGACGGCATCAGTGTGCCAGACTGGTGATATCAATTCGACCAGACAAGGGAGCCGTCCATGGGCGAGATTAGCATGATTGGTTTGGATTTGGCGAAGAACGTGTTCCAGGTTCACGGGATTGACGCGTCGGGAGGGGTGGTGGTGCGGCGTCAGCTTCGGCGTGGTGCGGTGGAGAAGTTTTTTGCGCAACTGCCGCCGTGCCTGGTGGGGATGGAGGCCTGTGGCAGCGCGCACCATTGGGCGCGGGTGATCGGCCGTTATGGCCACGAGGTGCGGCTGATGCCGCCGGCCTATGTGAAACCCTACCTGAAGCGCAACAAGAACGATGGCCGCGACGCGGAGGCGATCTGCGAGGCGGTGGGCCGGCCGACGATGCGGTTCGTGGCGGTAAAGAGCGTGGAGCAGCAAGCGACGATGGCGGTTCATACCACGCGGGCGCTGCTGGTGCGGCAGCGCACGATGGCGGCGAATGCGCTGCGGGCTGCGCTGGGCGAACTCGGGATCGTGGCGGCGCAGGGCATCAGGGGATTGCGCGAGCTGATGGCCCGGCTCGAAACGGCAAACGCGGAGATCCCGGAGCTGATGCGGGGCACGTTGCTGGTTCTGGCCAGGCATTGGCAGGCGCTCGATGCCGATGAGCGCGCGCTGGAGCGACAGATTACGCAAGCCGCCCGCGCCGATCGCGAGGCGCGCCGGCTGATGGAGGTGCCGTGCGTCGGCCCGATCATCGCCAGCACGGTTCTGGCCAAGGTGGCTGATGCGAAGGTGTTCCGCTCGGGCCGCGATTTTGCGGCCTGGATCGGACTGACCGGCCGCGATCACGGCACCGGCGGCAAGCATCGTCCAGGCCGCATCTCCAAACGGGGCGACCGCATGCTGCGAGCCCTGCTGATCAGTGGGGCGAGCGGCTATCTGCGCCACCAGAAGCGGCGCGGTGTCAGCGACCCGTGGCTGCGCGAGCTGCTGGCGCGTCGTCCCTATAAGGTCGTCATGGTGGCGCTCGCCGCCAAGACCGCGCGTATCATCTGGGCCATGCTGGCCAAAGGAGAGAAGTACCGGGCTCGCGCGAGCGCGTCGGCTGCTGCCTGATTGGAGGGCGACAGCCGCCGCGCTCGCGCTCATCTGTCGGAAAGGGCAACTATGGTGTGATGGCAAAATGGTCAGGAAACCGGGATCGAAACACTCCGTACCGTCATCGCGCGTCACAGCACGCCGGAATGATTGGAATTCGATCCGCGATCTCCATCAGGGCCCGCGGTCAGCGACCGCATTCAGAGGCCGTATACATGACCGCTCCCCGATCCGTTTGCCGAAACACCAAACAAGCCCTTGCCGAGAGGAGGCCGTCCATACATGACGAGGGGGGCGCGGCGCGGGGCGGGGCTTTGCCCGACGGGCAAATCAGCGAAAACCTGTCCAGCCCAGGTTGCAAAAATATATCGCTTCGCGTTTCACCCAAATCAATCCTATAAGCCCGCCGTCCCGCTCCACATAGAGGGGCGTATCATGATCGTCACGAACGTTGGCGCGGGATGCGATGGACGCGGGTGGTGTCGAACGACGAACGACACCAACGCGGACGGCAAAGCCGTGTGGTCCTGGCGCCCCGACGCTGGCGTCAAGCGGTGTGGAGCAATCTGCGCCGCGACGGTGGCAAACAAGCCCGGTCACCGGGGAGAGCGCGGAATAAGCCGTAAACCATTGCGCAGGGAATGCCGGACTGATCCGGTGAACCTGTGGTGACTAGGCTCGTGTGCTTTTTTCATCATTTGCACGCGAGGCTGCGGGTGCATCGCCACCCGGCATTCCCTGCGCCCTCTATTATTGGAGGGACATCTGATGACAAAAACTCGGACGCCTTCGCGCCGCGGGAATGCGGATGGCCGTCATTCCGGGTTCGCGCTGTGCGCGCCCCGGAATGATGGTGTGGACGGCCCCCGACGGCATCAGTGTGCCAGACTGGTGATATCAATTCGACCAGACAAGGGAGCCGTCCATGGGCGAGATTAGCATGATTGGTTTGGATTTGGCGAAGAACGTGTTCCAGGTTCACGGGATTGACGCGTCGGGAGGGGTGGTGGTGCGGCGTCAGCTTCGGCGTGGTGCGGTGGAGAAGTTTTTTGCGCAACTGCCGCCGTGCCTGGTGGGGATGGAGGCCTGTGGCAGCGCGCACCATTGGGCGCGGGTGATCGGCCGTTATGGCCACGAGGTGCGGCTGATGCCGCCGGCCTATGTGAAACCCTACCTGAAGCGCAACAAGAACGATGGCCGCGACGCGGAGGCGATCTGCGAGGCGGTGGGCCGGCCGACGATGCGGTTCGTGGCGGTAAAGAGCGTGGAGCAGCAAGCGACGATGGCGGTTCATACCACGCGGGCGCTGCTGGTGCGGCAGCGCACGATGGCGGCGATTGCGCTGCGGGCTGCGCTGGGCGAAATCGGGATCGTGGCGGCGCAGGGCATCAGCGGATTGCGCGAGCTGATGGCCCGGCTCGAAACGGCAAACGCGGAGATCCCGGAGCTGATGCGGGGCACGTTGCTGGTTCTGGCCAGGCATCGGCAGGCTCTCGATGCCGATGAGCGCGCGCTGGAGCGACAGATTACGCAAGCCGCCCGCGCCGATCGCGAGGCGCGCCGGCTGATGGAGGTGCCGTGCGTCGGCCCGATCATCGCCAGCACGGTTATGGCCAAGGTGGCTGATGCGAAGGTGTTCCGCTCGGGCCGCGATTTTGCGGCCTGGATCGGACTGACCGGCCGCGATCACGGCACCGGCGGCAAGCATCGTCCAGGCCGCATCTCCAAACGGGGCGACCGCATGCTGCGAGCCCTGCTGATCAGTGGGGCGAGCGGCTATCTGCGCCACCAGAAGCGGCGCGGTGTCAGCGACCCGTGGCTGCGCGAGCTGCTGGCGCGTCGTCCCTATAAGGTCGTCATGGTGGCGCTCGCCGCCAAGACCGCGCGTATCATCTGGGCCATGCTGGCCAAAGGAGAGAAGTACCGGGCTCGCGCGAGCGCGTCGGCTGCTGCCTGATTGGAGGGCGACAGCCGCCGCGCTCGCGCTCATCTGTCGGAAAGGGCAACTATGGTGTGATGGCAAAATGGTCAGGAAACCGGGATCGAAACACTCCGTACCGTCATCGCGCGTCACAGCACGCCGGAATGATTGGAATTCGATCCGCGATCTCCATCAGGGCCCGCGGTCAGCGACCGCATTCAGAGGCCGTATACATGACCGCTCCCCGATCCGTTTGCCGAAACACCAAACAAGCCCTTGCCGAGAGGAGGCCGTCCATACATGACGGAGAGGGCGGGATTGCGCTGCGCTCCATCCGGGCTACGACGACCGTCTCAGGTGACGTCAAGCCGGCGGTTGAAGCGGGGATCGCGCCAGACTTCGGCGTTGATGCATTGGGCGAGGATTTCGGCGGCATCCCAGACGTCCTGGAAGCGGACGTAGAGCGGCGCGAAGCCGAAGCGCATCAGGTCGGGGGCGCGGAAATCGCCGATTACCCCGCGCGCGATCATCGCCTGGACCACGGCATAACCCCGGTCGAAGGCGATGCCGACCTGGCTGCCGCGCAACGGTGCCTGGCGCGGTGTCACGATATCGAGGTCCGGCAGCAGCGCGGCCACACGTGCCATGAAGAGTTCGGTGAGCGCGAGGCTCTTCCGGCGCAAGGCCGCGATCTCTGCGCCCGCCATGGCGTCGAGCGCCGCCTCCACGCCGCGCAGGGAAATGATCGGCTGGGTCCCGCACAGAAACCGCTTGATGCCGGGATCGGGCCGAAAGTCGCGGTCGAAGGCAAACGGCGCCGCATGACCCCACCAGCCCGACAACGGATGCTGCGCGGCGGCCTGATGGACGGTCGCGACCGCGATGAAGGCGGGAGATCCGGGGCCGCCGTTGAGATATTTGTAGGTGCATCCGACCGCGAAATCCACCGCATCGCGATCGAACGCGATGTCGACCACGCCGATCGAATGACAGAGATCCCACACCACCAGCGCGCCGGCATCGTGAAGCTGCTTGGTGACGGCGGCCATGTCGTGCAGCGCGCCGGTGCGATAATTGACCTGCGACAACACGGCGACCGCGACCCTGCGGTCGAGCAGGGCTTCGATCGAGGGGCCGTCGGTCCCGAGCAGCCGACGGCTGATCGGACGACCGGCGGATTTCATGGCGCCTTCGACGATGTAGAGGTCGGTCGGGAACGAATTCATCTTCGGCAATCACCACGTCGCGATCGGGCCGCAACGCGATGGCGGCATGGATCGCCTTGAAGAGGTTGATCGATGTGGTGTCGCACACGACGGTTTGACCCGGAGCCGCCCCGATCAGGGCTCCGACGCGATCGCCGAGCCGGACCGGCAGGTCGAACCACCCCGCGTCATTCCAGCTCCGGATGAGATCCTGGCTCCATTCCCGTTCGATGGTGTGGCGCAGAATGTCTGCCGCGGCGCGCGGCATCGGTCCGAGCGAATTTCCGTCGAGATAGATCAGGCCCTCGGGAAGCACAAAGCGATCACGGACGCCGCCAAGCGGATCGCGGCTATCCTGCGCGACACACGCATCGCGCGACGTCATGGAGCCCGGCGAGATCATGGATGCCTTTCGCGCCGCTGGCGGGGACGTTCGGGAAGCCAAACCTAACGGAAATCCGGATTGACAGCAAAACCCTATCATTTTAGGCTTAAAATATCGCCCGCCGGCACTCCGGACGGAGGGCGCATCATGGCCTCGGCGGGCGCGGCGATCGCCGCGCCGTACCCGCCACGACCGGATCAACTCGCCCCGGACGCGGGATCGTGCCGGCGATTGCCGCGACAGATCCGCGGGTGAGGATGCAGGCGCGATGGATCAACCCAAAGAGATTTCCTATTCCGGCTATCTCCAGCTCGACCGGATCTTGCAGGCGCAGCGGCCGCTCTCCACCGCCCATGACGAGATGCTGTTCATCATTCAGCACCAGACGTCGGAGCTGTGGATGAAGCTTGCGATTCACGAGCTCGATGCCACCTGCCGGCTGATTGCCGCGGACGATCTGCAGCCGGCCTTCAAGACATTGTCGCGGGTATCGCGCATCCTCGAGCAGCTCAACTCGGCCTGGGATGTCCTTCGCACCATGACGCCGAGCGAATATACCCAGTTTCGCGGATTGCTGGGGCAATCCTCCGGCTTGCAGTCCTGGCAGTACCGCATGATCGAGTTCCTGGTCGGCAACAAGAACGCCACGACCATCCACATTCACGCCCATGACCAAGCCGTCGTGGAACGCCTCGAGGCGGCCCGGCAGGCGCCTGGCATCTACGACCTCACCATCCGGCTGCTGCATCGGCGCGGCTTCGGCATCGATCAGGCCGTGATCGAACGCGATGTCAGCGCATCGCACGTCGCCAATGACAGCGTCACGAAGGCGTGGCTGGCGGTCTATCGGGATCCGGCCCGGTTCTGGGAGTTGTACGAGCTCGCCGAAAAACTGGTCGATTTCGAGGATTATTTCCGCCGCTGGCGTTTCAACCATGTCACCACCGTCGAGCGGATCATCGGGTTCAAGCGAGGCACCGGCGGCACATCGGGCGTTTCCTACCTGCGAAAGATGCTGGACGTCGTGCTGTTCCCGGAACTCTGGCAGGTCAGGACCGAATTGTGACGGCGTTGATCGACATATCGCCCGCACTGCGCGTCGGCATGGGGGTGTTTCCCGGCGACGCCGCCTTTGCGGTCAACCAGACCTTCACGATCGGGCCCGACTGTCCCGTCAACGTCGCCAGCATCGCGATGTCGACCCATTGCGGCGCGCATGTCGATGCGCCGCTGCACTACGATGCCGATGGTGCCAGTATCGACATGCTCGATCTCGCAGATTTCATCGGCCCGGCGCGGGTGGTCGAGGCGCGCGGCGGCGGCGCATTGTGCGGTTTTGACGAGATCGCGGCCGCCCTCGACGGCGCGCCGCCGCGGTTGCTGTTCAAATTGATGGATCGAGGCGATCAGTTGGCGTGGCCGACCGGCTTCCGGACCTTGGCTCCCGAGGCCGTCGAGCGCCTGGCCCTTCGCGGTACACGTCTGATCGGCGTCGACGTCCCGTCGGTCGATCCGGAGACATCGAAGAGCCTGCCGTCGCACATGGTTTGCCGGCGTCACGACGTTCGCATTGTCGAGAATCTCGTGCTGGCCGACGTCACGCCCGGCGATTACGAATTGATTGCGTTGCCGCTGAAGCTGAGGGGGCTCGACGCAGCGCCGGTGCGCGCGGTGCTCAGACGTTTCGATTCCCGATGAACTCGCCATGCCTAAATCGACATCGCCAACCCAAGGGGATTTCCGCTATGCTCGGGCGACAGACTGCGGAAACTCGGAAAAACTAAGTGACTGAAGGATTTATGTCGGGAAGCAAGGCAGGAATGAAGGTGGTGCGATCCGACCTCCCGATGAAGACCGCGCGCAAGCCGGCCATCGCCATGATCGAGGTCGACCACGTCTCGCAGGTGTTCCAGACCTCCGCGCGTCAGGACCATCTGGCGCTGTCGGATATCTCGCTGAGCATCGAGGACGGCGCCTTTGTTTCCATTCTCGGTCCGTCCGGCTGCGGAAAGTCGACGCTGCTCTATATTGTCGGCGGCTTCGTGAAGCCGACCACGGGCGTTGCCAGGGTGAAGGGCAACGCCATCACCGGGCCCGGGCCCGATCGCGGGCCGGTGTTTCAGGAATTTGCCTTGTTTCCCTGGAAGAGCGTGCTGGGCAACGTGATGTACGGCCCGCGCCAGCAGGGCGTCAGGCGCGAGGAGGCCGAAGCGCAAAGCCGCCGGCTGATCGAAATGGTCGGCCTCAAGGGCTTCGAGCACTTCTATCCCAAGGAATTGTCCGGCGGAATGAAGCAGCGCGTCGCGCTGGCGCGGACGCTTGCCTATCACCCCTCGGTGCTGCTGATGGACGAACCGTTCGGGGCGCTGGACGCACATACCCGCACGCGGCTGCAGAACGATCTGCTCAACATCTGGGAGCGCGACCGCAAGACGGTGCTGTTCGTCACCCATTCGGTCGAGGAGGCGGTGTTCCTGTCCGACAAGGTGGTGGTGATGACGCGCGCGCCTGGCCGGATCAAGGAGATCGTCGATATCGACCTGCCGCGACCGCGCCGCCGGGCGGAACTGCTGCTCGATCCGCGCTACCAGAAATACGTCGTCGATATCGAGGGCCTGATCGACGACACCGGTGCGGAGGAACTGCGGCCATGATGTCGGCACCCACGCTGCTGTCGCGCTCGGCGCCCTTGCTCGCCTGTCTCGGCCTGCTCGGCATCTGGCAGGCGGCCGCGCTGATCCTCGACACCGACAGCTTTCCCACCGCGCTGCAGGCGATCCGCGCCATCCCGTCGATTCTCGGCGACAAGGAATCCCTGATCAATATCCTGGCCTCGCTGCGCCGCATGGCGATCGGTTTTGGCGTCGCGATTCTGGTCTCGATCCCGCTCGGACTGATGATGGGCCGCAGCCGCAATGTGGCGTCGTTTTTCAACCCGCTGCTGATGGTGATCTATCCGGTGCCGAAGGCGGCGCTGATGCCGATCATCATGCTCTGGCTCGGGGTCGGCGATGTCGCCAAGACGCTGGTGATCTTTCTCGGCGTCAGCCTCCCCGTGATCTATCACAGCTTTCAGGGCGCCAAGGCGGTGGAGGAAAAGATGCTGTGGTCGGGCGCCGCCATGGGGCTGTCCGCGGCGCAGCGCCTGGTACGGATCGTGCTGCCGGCGGCGCTGCCGGAAATCCTTACCGGCTGCCGGACCGGGCTGGTGCTGGCGCTGATCACCATGATCACCAGCGAGATGATCGCGCGGCAATCCGGCGCCGGAAATATCCTGTTCAACGCGCTTGATATGGGGCAGTACGACACCGTGTTTGCCATGATCATCATTGTCGGCGCGATGGGCATCGGCCTCGATGCCGCATTCGAGAGGCTGCGCGGCAGGCTGGTGCGATGGTCCGAGCCGCGCTTCGACATACCCTTGAGTTTCGCATGAACGCGCGCGCGGTTACATCGGACGTGCTGCTGGGGGGCCTGCCGATCGCGCTGTTGGTCGCGCTGTGGCAGGCGCTGGCGTCGTTCGGCTATGCTCCCGCGACGCTGCTGCCGCCGCCGGGGCTGGTGTTCATGCGTCTGCTCCAGCAACTCGCCACCGGCACCTATCAGCAGGAGATCGCCGCGACGCTGTTCCGGCTGTTTGCGGGATTCTCGATCGCGGTGGTCGTCGGTGTCGCGATCGGCCTTTCGGCGGCGACCAGCCCCGCCGTCAACGCCGTGGTGCGCCCCATTGTGCGGGTGCTGGCGCCGCTGCCCAAGGTCGCGCTGTATCCGGCGTTGCTGCTGCTGCTGGGCTTCGGCCATGAATCGAAGATCGCGCTGGTGGTCGCGGACGCATTGTTTCCGATCCTGCTTTCGACCTATTACGGCGCCTCGATGGTCGAGCAGAAGCTGATCTGGTCGGCGATGGCGGCGGGGACGCCGCGCCGCCAGATCCTGTTCAAAGTAGTGCTGCCGGCCGCGGTGCCCTCGATCCTCACCGGCTGCCGCATCGGGCTGGTGATCTCATGCATCGTGGTGTTTCTCGCCGAAATGATCACCTCGACCGATGGCCTCGGCCATGTGCTGGTGACCGCGGCAAGGACGTTCCAGGCCGTCGACATGTTCGTTCCGCTGATCACGATCTCGCTGTTGGGTCTGCTTCTCAATGGCCTGCTGCAGGCGGTACGGTCTTATCTGCTGCGCGGATTTCCGGAACTGTGAACCAATTCTTCGAAGTGGAGATGAAGCATGCTGGCGGATCGCATCGAGGCGAAATGGATCGACGCATTCTGCGAGATCTTCGAACGCTGCGCCGTCAAGCCCGGCGATACCGCAGCGATCCTGTCGGAGACGCAGTCCCGCGCGCTCAACGTTCATCTCGCCGAGCTGGCGCTGCTGCGAATGGGCGCACGGCCGTTTCATGTGGTGGTACCGACGCCGCGCAACCGGCAGATCGTGCCGGTGCGCTCCACCGGCGCCAGCGAAGCGATTCAGCGGCTCGGCCCGGTCGTCACGGCGCTGCAGCAAGCCGGCTTCGTGGTCGATTGTACCATCGAGGGATTGATGCATGCGGTGGAGACGCCGCAAATCCTCAAGGCCGGCGCGCGCATTCTGGTGATCTCCAACGAGCATCCCGAAGCGCTTGAGCGCATGGTGCCGGACGCGGCGCTGGAGAAACGGGTGCGGGCGGCCGCGAAGATGCTGCGCGGAACGAGGCGGATGCGCATCACCTCAAAAGCGGGGACCGAGCTTGACGTCGACATGGTCGGCGCCTCCACGGTCGGCGTGTGGGGCTGGACCGACAAACCGGGCACGCTGGCGCATTGGCCCGGCGGCATTGTCGTCAGCTTTCCCAAGAGCGGCACCGTCAACGGCACGCTGGTGATGGCGGCGGGCGACATCAATCTCACCTTCAAGCGCTATCTGACCGCGCCGGTCCGGATGACGCTGAAGGACGACTATGTCACCGAACTCTCCGGCGATGGCGCCGACGCCGCGATGATGCGCGCCTATCTGGCGGCGTGGGGCGACCGCGAGGCCTATGCGGTGTCGCATGTTGGGTTCGGGATGAATCCCGCCGCGCGCTACGAAGCGCTTGCGATGTACGACCAGCGCGACAGCAACGGCACCGAGCTGCGCGCGGTCGCCGGCAATTTCCTGTTTTCCACCGGCGCCAACGAATTCGCCGGACGCTACACCGCCGGCCATTTCGATCTGCCGGTGATGGGCACGACCGTCGAACTCGATGGCGTTGCGGTGATCCGCGAAGGGGTGCTGCAGGATGTGTTCGGCTAGTTGCTTCTCCCGAGGCCTCATGGTTCGAGACGCGCGAAGCCGCGCTCCTCACCATGAGGTTTGAGACCTCATGCTGAGGAGCATCGCGAAGCGATGCGTCTCGACAGGATGAAGCAATTGAGGTGGAAATAGCGCTACTAGTCCTTGTCCAGCACCGGCGGCCGCGCCAGTCCAACATGCCTGAGCATATCGACCAGCGCCGCCAGCCGCCGCTCGCGATAGGCGTCGAGATCGAGACCGGAATAGTCGAGGAAGCCGGCACCGGTACGCAGCCCGATGCGGCCGTCGCGCATGTTGCGCTCGATCACCTCCGGTGCGCGATAGCGGTCGCTGCCAAGCGCGCCCTCGAGATAGCGGCTGGCGTAATAGAGGATATCGCCGCCGCCCCAGTCGATGAATTCCAACAGGCCCAGCACGGCGTAGCGGAAGCCGAACCCATAGCGGATCGCGGTGTCGATATCCTCGGCGCTGGCGACGCCTTCCTCCACCATCCGCGCCGCTTCGTTCATGGCCAGCGCCTGGATCCGCGGCACGATGAAGCCGGGGGTCGCCGCGCACACCACCGGCACCTTGCCGATGCCTTCGAGCAGCGCCTTGACCCCGGCAACCACCGTCGGATCGGTTGCAGCACCCGGCGATATCTCGACCAGCGGAATCAGATAGGCCGGGTTGAGCCAGTGCACATTGAGAAAACGGCCGGGATGGCCGACCGCCGAGGAAAGCTCGTCGACCAGGATCGTCGACGTGGTCGAGGCGATGACGACATCGGGCCCGACGCATTTCGAGGCTGCCGCCAGTACCTCGCGCTTGAGCTCGACCACCTCCGGCACGCCTTCGAACACGATGCCGGCGTCGGCGAGTGCGGCGGCCATGTCCTGCGCCGCAACCACCGAGACCCGCGCGCCCACCGCCGCGGCGTCACGCTCCGCCAGCAAGCCGAACCGCGCCAGGCTCGCCAGCGTCTTTCCGATCTCGCCGGTCGCCTCGGCTTCGAGGGTTGCGAACGCATCCGCGGGGCGCGGCTTGACGTCGATCAACGTGACATGTGGCCGGCATAGGCGAACGCGACCGCGATGCCGCGGCCCATGCGGCCGGCCCCGAGGCAGGCAATGCGTGGACGCGGCGCGGTCATGGCCGAAACCCTCGCGCAGCAGGGCCTGCAACCGGTCGCGGTCGAGGCCACCCAGACCGAGGCTTGCCAGGGTGCGGCCGTTCGCCGCAAAATCCTCGCCGCAGATGGCGCCGCCGATGGCGAGAAAGGATTTCGCCAGCGGCGTCGCCACGCCGGCCAGTTCGGCAACCGAAACCAGCAACGACAGGCCGAGGCGCAAATCCTCGCGCATATAGCGATGCTCGGTCAGCACGATCTGCTCGCGCCAGTCGCCGGAATCGGTCAGGCGATCATGCGAGCCGCGGCCGTACATCCATATCTCGCCCGCGCTGGCGTAATGATGCGCCAGCGGAAAGTGCGGGCCGCCATAGCCGAGGCCCTCGCGCACCGCGATCCGTTCGGCATCGAGCGCGTCGGTCACCCGCCGGATCGCGGCCTGGGTGCCTTGCTTGTGGATGTCCCAGCGCTCGAAATGTTCGATCGGCCCGGCATTCATGACGATCAGCGGCGGATGGATGATCGGTCCGGCATTCATCAGCGCCGCCGACAGCGCGTCGCCGCAGGGCTCGATCGTGCCTGGAAATGCCCGGCCAATCACCGCGAGCGCGTGGCCGGCCGCCTGCAGTGGAAATACCCCGACCGGCAGCCGCTTGGCGCGGATGGTGATGGCGACCTCGAACGGCCCGTGCTTGCGCGTCAGCCATGGCAGCGTGCCGGTCTCGGCAAAGCTCACGGCGGCGCGGTTGCCGGCGTCGTGCGCGGCTTTCGCAAAGATCATCGAGCCGAACGTCGCCGGCGGCAGGAACACCACCTGTCCGTCGCCAAGATGCGGCGCCAGCCTGGCCGCGATGTCGGCTTGCGCAAACGCCGGGGCAGGGCACAGGATCAGATCCGCATCGCGGGCGGCCTCAGCCATATCCGATGTCACCCGCGCCAGCACTACCTCGTGACGGCCGTTGACGTCCTTGACAAGGAGGCGCGAGCCGGCCTCGCGGTGCGCCCGTGCTTGTACCTCGTCACGCCGCCAGAGCCGGACCTCATGGCCTGCAAGCGCAAAATCGCCTGCGGCCGCGAATGAGCCGTTGCCGCCACCGAGCACGGCGATCTTCAAGACGCCTCCTCCGACGCGTTGCCTCAGCATGAAATGCTGCACCTTGCCCAGCGCCGTGTGCGGCAGGTCATCGACAAAAATGATATCGCGCGGCACCTTGAAGCGCGCGAGCTGCGTCAGCACATGCGCTTTCAACGCCTCCGCGTCGACCGAACAGTTCGCGCGCCGGATGACATAGGCCACCGGCACCTCGTCCCATTTCGCATCGGGCCGGCCGATCACGCCGCACTCCGCGACGTCGGGATGCTCCAGCAGCACGCGCTCGACCTCCGCCGGATAGATGTTCTCGCCCCCGGAAATAATCAGGTTCTTCTTGCGGTCATGCACCCAGAAATAACCGTCGGCATCGCGGCGGCCGATGTCGCCGGTGCGATACCAGCCGTCGCGCAGGGCCTCGCTGGTGGCTTGTGGATTGCCCCAATACTCGCAAAATACGTTGGGGCCGCGCACCACGATTTCACCCGGCACGTCCGGCGGCAGCTCGCGGCCGTTGTCGTCCACCACGGTCGCTTCGCAACACAGGCCGGGCAGGCCGGTCGAACCGGCACGCGACAGGTCGCCGCCGATGCGGGTGTAGACGGCAACCGGACAGGTTTCGGTCGAGCCATAGACCTGCAGCACCGGTATGCCGCGCGCGACCAGGCGTTCGATCAGATGCGGCGGCACGATGGTCGATCCGGTCGAAACCGCGCGCAGCGAGGATAGATCGGTCAGCGCCCAATCCGGATGGTCGCTCACCGCCTGAATCGTCGCCGGCACCAGCACCGTCAATGTCGGGCGGTCGCGGGCGATGGTGGCGAGCGCCGCCTCCGGTGTGAAGCGCGAATGGATGGTCACGGTGGCGCCGTGGTGCAGCGCCGGCGTGGTCTGGATGTTGAGGCCGCCGACATGGAAGAACGGCAGTACAGTGAGGACATGATCGTCCGAGGTGAGGCCGTGCATGTGCTGGCTCATCACCCCGTTCCACAGTAGCGCTTCCTGCCGCAGCACGGCACCTTTCGGCCGGCCGGTGGTACCCGACGTGTAGACGATCAGCAGCGGGCACGACAGCTCGGCATCCGCGATACGTCCGTTGCGGCGCGCTCGAGCCAGCAAAGGACCGAATGCGTCTCCTCGCGGCGGTGCAAAGTCGAACCCAACGACCCCTGTACCAGGCAGGCGCGGCTCGAGTGCCGGCAGAATGCCGGCAAAGGCCTGTTCGAGCACCAGCAGCTTGACCGCCGCATCAGTGAGAATGAACAATTGTTCGGCGGCGGCGAGCCGCCAGTTCAGCGGCACCAGCACGGCGCCGAGCCGCGCGCAGGCATAGAGCAGCACGAGATAGTCCGGCCGGTTCAGGCTCAGGATCGCGACGCGATCGCCGCGGCCGATGTCGAATTCGGACTGCAGGGTCCGCACGGCCTGTTCGATGCGCGCGCTGAACGCCGCGTAACTCAGGACCTCACCCTCGAAAGCGATCGCGGGCTTGTCGGGAGCAAAAGCGGCATTGCGCTCGATCAGGCTACAGAGGTCCACGCGTTACTCGTCCGATTCACCGCTCTCGTACAGCGCTTCGCGTCCGATGCGGTCGAGGCAGAGTTCGGCGGTCCAGGGCAGCATCAGCGAACCGCAACGGCTGTCGCGATAGATCCGCTCGAGCGGCAGCGATTTCAGCATGGCCTGGCCGCCGCAGGTGCGGATTGCCAAAGTGGCGATTTCATTGGCGCCTTCCATCGCGGAATGTTGCGCGGCATAGGCCCGCAGCACCTGCTCCTTGGTCGGGTTGGCGCAGGCCTCGGTGACGGCCTGGAACCAGATCGCCTTGATCTGTTCCAGCCTGATCTGCATCTGCGCCACCGCGATCTGCTTGGTCGGATACATCCGTCGCTTGACCGGCGGCGTGCCCGGCACCTCGCCGCGCAGATAGCGCACGGTGAAATCGTATGCGGCCTGTGCGAGGCCGATATAGGTCGGCGACAGCGTCAGGAACATATGGGGCCAGCGCATCGCCGCCTGGAAATAGACCCCGCGCGGCATCAACGCGGCATCCTCCGGCACGAACACGTCCTTGAACAGCAACGTGCGCGAGACCGTGCCGCGCATGCCGAGCGGATCCCAATCCCCGACCACCGACACCCCATCGGCCTTGGCGGGCAAGGCAAGATAGAGCGTGTTGCGGCGCGAGGCCTTCTCGCCTTCCGCGACCTCGGTGCAAAGCACGCCGTAGTAATCGGCGTGACCGGAAAGCGAGGCGAAAATTTTCTTGCCGTTGACCAGCCAGCCGCCCTTGACCGGTTTTGCCTCGGTGCCGAACGCGACCCCGCCGGCCGCGGCCGCGCCGCCTTCCGAGAACGGCTGCGAATAGATCGCGCCATCGTCGACGATGCGCCGGTAGTGGATGGCGCGGCGCCGTTCGTGTTCGGCACGGGTCGCAGCATCCATGTCGAGATCGTCGGTCAGCGGGCCGGACCACAGCGTCGAGCAGACATGCATGTTCCAGGTGAGGGCGGTCGCGCCGCAATAGCGGCCGATCTCGGCGGCCGCCAGCGCGTAGGTCTGGTAGTCGGCGCCGAGGCCGCCCTGCTTTTTGGGGATGGCGATCCCGAGCAGGCCTGCGCGATGCAGGTCGCGGTAATTCTCGGTCGGGAATTTGGCTTCGCGGTCGTAGGCGGCGGCGCGGCCGGCGAAGACGGATCGACCGAGCCGGCGCGCGGCCGCGATGATCGCGGCCTGCTCGCCATTGAGGCGGAACGCGCTGGGATCGAAGATCGGCTGGTCGAGATCGATGGCGTCGATCGCCGCCGCACTCCTGGTGGCCTGAACCGTCATGATGCCGTCACTTGTGTTGCCGCCGCGTTGGTCTTGAGGAATTGATCGAGCGCGGCATTGAACGCACCCGGGCGTTCCAGGTTGGCGAGATGGCCGACGCCCTCGAGTTCGACGTATTTGGCGGACGGAATGTAGGTCGCCATTTTCGCCATCATCGGTGCCGGGGCATTGTTGTCCCTGGAACCCGACAGCACCAGCGTTGGCACCGCCACTTGTTTCAGCGCGTGGCGGAGGTCGAATCCGATCAGGGCCAGCATGGTGGCGCGATAGGTGGCCTCGGGAACTGCGGCCATGCAATCGCGCGCCAGCGCGATCCCGCCGGCGTCGGGGTTGTCGCCGATCAATTCCTTCACCAGCGACGGCGCCAGCGAGACCAGCGTCTCGCCGCGATCGAGCGGGCCGAGCCGCGCGTTGATGAAGCTCTGCTGCCAGTCGCCATCGGGCTTGCCGAAGGCGGGACTGGTCTGGGCAAGAACCACCGCCGCAGCGGCGCGCGGATTGTTCACCAGCCATTGCTGAACGATCATGCCGCCGATCGAATGCCCAACCAGGATCGCCCGCGAGGCCCCGACCTGCTGCAGGAACTGCTGCAGCGCATCGGCGAGGCTGGCAATGCTGACGCTCGGCAGCGGTGCCGATCCGCCGTAGCCCGGCATGTCCCACGCAATGGTGCGATAGCGGTCGCGAAAGAAATCCAGTTGGCTGCGCCATCCGCGTGCGGCGCCGCCAATTCCATGCAGAAACACCAGTGGCGGTGCCGCGGCGTCGCCGGCGGCCTCGAAGCCGAAACGACCATTGCTGGTTTTCATGGGATGAGATGCAGGCACGCAAACCTCTGACATGTCGGACCCGGCAATGCTAACAGGACCACCATCGATGAAAAGCGATAATTTTACATTTAAAGCAATTTCGGGCCGGCGAACAGCGCGGGGCCCGGTCCCGTCACGCGTTGGCCTCGGGCGGCAGGAAGTTGACTTCGTGCTCGGCGGAGATGCGGACGATTTCTGCGACGTCGGTCAGGTTGTGAAGCTGGTTGAATAGCGCCTCGAGCTTTTGGGTCGGCGACACCCAGAACAACGCCCGCGCCGGTTTGTCCGATTTGTTGAAGTAGCCATGCGGAATGCCGCGGGGCAGCCGGACCAGGTCTCCGGCCTTGGCCTGCACCCACACGCCGTCCAGTTTGAGGTCCAGCATGCCATCCTGGACCAGGATGAATTCGTCCTGGGTGGGGTGGATATGAACCGGGACAAACTGGCCGGGATCGCTGTTGGTCTCGAACGCGAAGGTGGAGTCGGTCACCGCCTTGGGGAAGTAAACCTGTCCGAGGATATTCCAGGTCTTGCCGGAATAGCCCGTTCCGTTCTGGGTGATGCCTTTTTCCAGCGCTGCCATGCTATCCGCCCTCGTTCCGGTTCGACCGACGCTACCTTCGGCGTTCCCGCTGTCAAGCATTACAGGTCTCGCTCATGCACCCCGAGCGGTTGATTTCTTGCAAAAATTTGAAGTCTAAAATATACGCGGGTGACCACATCGCTTAATTCAGTCGGGAGTTGCGCATGTCTGGACTGCCGCGTTCCGCGCATGCGCTGGTCACCGGGGGCGGACGTGGCATCGGCCGGGCGATCGCCTTGGCGCTGGTGCAAGAAGGAGCGACGGTCACCGTGCTCGGCCGCAACCGCGCCGCGCTGGATGCCGCTATGGCCGCCGGCTGTGCCCACTTCGCCGCCGTGGCGGACGTGACAGATCAGGCGGCGACCGCCGTGGCCGTGGCCGAAGCCGCGGCGCGGCAGCCGATCGATATCGTGATCGCCAATGCCGGGATTGCCGAGTCCGCGCCGTTCGTCAAATCCGACGCGGCGCTGTTTCAGCGCATGATCGCGGTCAATTTCATGGGCGTGGTCCATGTCGTTCAGGCCGCGTTGCCGGCCATGAGGGATCGCCGCTACGGCCGTATTGTCGCGATGGCGTCGACCGCTGGCCTCAAGGGCTATGCCTATGTCAGCGCCTATAGTGCCGCAAAGCACGCGGTGGTCGGCCTGGTGCGTTCGCTGGCACTTGAACTCGCCAGCACCGCCGTGACGGTGAATGCCGTATGTCCCGGCTTCACCGACACCGACCTGCTCGCCGGCAGCATCGACAACATCATGAAGAAGACCGGCCGCAGCCACGACCAGGCGGTGGCCGAACTCGCCAGGCACAATCCGCAAGGCCGCCTTGTCACCCCATCGGAAGTGGCCGATACGGTGCTCTGGTTATGCGGCGAGGGAGCGGGTGCCATCACCGGGCAGGCGATCGCGGTCGCCGGCGGCGAGGTCTAGCCCGTGCCTTGTGCGCAAGTTTGAAACCGTGATTGCGAGCGCAGCGAAGCAATCCAGAGCCCGGACAAGGTAGATCTGGATTGCTTCGTCGCTTCGCTCCTCGCAATGACTGCGATATAAGGAGATCCCATGAGTATCCCGGCAAATCCCGTCACGCTGCCCTTGGCGGAATACTCGCCCCGGCACTTTCTGCTGGCGGTGGCAGATGGCGTGGCGACGGTGACGCTGAACCGCCCCGAGCGGAAAAACCCGCTGACCTTTGAGAGTTATCGCGAGCTGGCCGATTTCTTCCGCGCCTGTGCAATGGATGACGAGGTCAAAACCATCGTGGTCACGGGGGCCGGCGGCAATTTCTCGTCGGGCGGCGACGTGTTCGAGATCATCGGCCCGCTGGTGAAGATGGATACCAAGGGCCTGACCGGGTTTACCCGCATGACCGGCGATCTGGTCAAGGCGATGCGCGCCTGTCCGCAGCCGATCGTTGCCGCGGTCGAAGGCATCTGCGCCGGCGCCGGCGCCATCGTGGCCATGGCCTGCGATCTGCGTCTGGCCGCCACCGGCGCCAAGGTCGCGTTCCTGTTCAACAAGGTCGGCCTCGCCGGCTGTGACATGGGCGCCTGTGCCATCCTGCCGCGCATCATCGGGCAGTCGCGGGCCTCGGAACTGCTCTATACCGGCCGCTTCATGACCGCGGAGGAGGGCGAGCAATGGGGGTTCTTCAGCCGCATCGTGGCGCCCGAGCATGTGCTGACGCAGGCGCAGCATCTCGCCAGGCAGATTTCCGATGGGCCGACCTTCGCCAATACCATGACCAAGCGGATGCTGGCGATGGAATGGGCGATGTCGGTGGAAGAGGCGATCGAGGCCGAGGCGGTCGCCCAGGCCTTGTGCATGACGACGGCGGATTTCGCCCGCGCATTTGAAGCGTTTTCGAATAAAGTGAAGCCGGCCTTTCAGGGCAATTGAAGATATAACCAACGTAGCCCGGGTGAAGCGCAGCGCAACCCGGGTCTTATCGACCGCCCGGCGAAACCCGGATTACGCTTCGCTCCATCCGGGCTACCAGGGGCCTTGCCGGGAAAATGCTTTAGGTTTAAAGTAATTTGCAAGGGTTGGCGCAGCCGGAGGCTCCCATGAAGATCGCGATTATCGGAGGCGGACCGGCCGGCCTGTACGCGGCGATCCTGCTCAGGAAGCAGCGGCCGGAAGCCGAGATCACGGTCTATGAGCGTAACCGCGCCGACGACACCTTCGGCTTCGGGGTGGTGTTTTCCGACGCCACGCTGGACAATTTCGAAAAGTATGATTCGCCGAGCTATCGCCGCATCACCCAGGAATTCGCCTATTGGGATGATATCGCGGTGCATTTCCGCGGTACGGTGCACCGGGTCGGCGGCAACGGCTTCTGCGGCTGCTCGCGCCGCAAGCTCTTGTTGATCCTGCAGGAGCGCGCGCGGGAACTCGGCGTCACCCTGATGTTCCAGGCCGACATCGACGACGAAGCCCGCTTCGCCGATGCCGATCTGGTGGTGCTGGCCGACGGCATCAACAGCCGCTTCCGCGACAAATATGTCGAGCACTTCGAGCCCGAAGTGGATGTTCGCTCCAACATGTTTGCCTGGATGGGGTCGACCCGGCCGCTCGACGCCTTCACGTTCATTTTCCAGGAGACCGAATGGGGTCCGTTCATCGCCCATGCCTATCAGTACGAGGTCGGCCGCTCCACCTGGATCTTCGAGACCGACCCGAACACCTTTGAGCGCGCCGGGCTCAAGGGTTTGAGCGAGAAGCAATCGGCCGATCGAATGGCCAAGATTTTCGGCTGGTTCCTCGAAGGCCACCCGCTGCTGACCAACCGTTCGATGTGGCGCAATTTCCCGATGATCCGCAGCAAAAGATGGGTCAAGGACAACATGGTGCTGCTGGGCGATGCCAAGGCGACCGCGCATTTCTCGATCGGCTCCGGCACCAAGCTTGCGATGGAAGACGCGATTGCGCTCGCCGACGCCATGCATCGCGCGCCGACCGTCGAGGCCGCCTTGCAGCAATACGAAGAGGGGCGCCGCGAGGAGGTCGAGAAGACCCAGCACGCCGCCGACGTTTCGCTGGTCTGGTTCGAGCATGTCGATCGCTTCTGGGATTTCGATCCCGTGCAATTCGCGTTCGGGGTCATGACGCGGGCCAAGGCGATTACCTACGACAATCTGATGCTGCGGGCGCCGGACTTCGTCGCCGAGGTCGACAGGGCGTTCGCGCGGCAGGTCCAGAGCCGGGGACTCGAAGTCGACATTGAGAAGCCGCTGCCGCCGATGTTCCAGCCGCTCCGGCTGCGCGAGATGACGCTGGCGAACCGGGCGGTGGTGTCGCCGATGTGCATGTATTCGGCACAGGAGGGCGTGCCCGGCGACTTCCATCTGGTGCATTACGGCTCGCGCGCCATTGGCGGCGCCGGCCTGATCTTCACCGAAATGGCCTGCGTGTCCCGCGACGCGCGCATCACGCCGGGCTGCGCCGGACTCTGGAACGACGCCCAGGAAGCCGCGTGGCGGCGCATCGTGGATTTCGTTCACGCCAATTCGGCGGCGAAGATCGGCCTGCAGCTCGGGCATGCCGGGCGCAAGGGCGCCACCAAATTGATGTGGGACGGGATGGATCGTCCGCTGGAACAGGGCGGCTGGGAGGTCCTGTCGGCCTCGCCGATCCCGTATTTTCCCGACAGCCAGGTGCCGCGCGAGATGGATCGCGCGGCGATGGACGCGGTCAAGGCCGCGTTTGCCGCCGCCGCGCAGCGCGGCGAACGCTGCGGCTTCGACATGCTGGAGCTGCACTGTGCCCACGGTTACCTGCTCGCAAGCTTTATCTCGCCGCTGACCAACCAGCGCCTCGATGCCTACGGCGGCCCGCTCGAGAACCGGCTGCGCTTTCCGCTGGAAGTGTTCGAGGCGCTGCGCGAGCTGTGGCCGGCGCACAAGCCGATGTCGGTCCGCATCTCCGCCACCGATTGGGCCGAGGGCGGCATCACCGGCGATGACGCGGTCGAGATCGCGCGCGCCTTTGCGCAGGCTGGCGTCGACCTGGTGGATGTCTCGACCGGCCAGACCGTGCGGGACGCCCAGCCGGTCTATGGGCGGATGTTCCAGACGCCATTTTCGGAGCAGGTTCGTAACGAGGCCAGAGTGGCGACCATGTGCGTCGGCAACATCACCACGTCGGACCAGGTCAATACCATTCTCGCCGCCGGCCGCGCCGACCTGGTCGCGCTCGGTCGTCCCCATCTGGTCGATCCGTCGTTTACGCTGAAGGCGGCGGCCTGGTATGGCGCCTCCGACGTGTCGTGCCCGCCGCAATATCTGCCGGGCAAGGAGCAGATTTTCCGCAACAGTGTCCGCGACCGGCAGGACCTCGACGATCTGAAGATCAAGGCCAAGCCGAAGACCCGGGCCGAGCTGAAGTCCGAGGCGACAAAGCCGCTTGCGGCCGAGTGATCGACTGTGCGACGCTGCCGCGTATTGCGGCTGGGTCAAGTCGAGGCGCGTCCCGTGGCCTCATGGTTCGAGACGGCGCTTCGCGCCTCCTCACCATGAGGGTCTGGGAGACCTCATCCTGAGGAGCGCGCCTGCGCGCGTCTCGAAGGATGAAGCCACGGGTGCCGGAAAATGAACAGGCAGCGCGGCGTGATTGGTTGCGTGGAGTAGGCGATGAAAGCGATTATCGTCGGAGGCGGTATTGGCGGCCTCACCACTGCGCTGATGCTGCGGGCGCGCGGCATCGGCTGCGAGCTGTTCGAGCAGTCCGACACCATCCGCGAACTCGGCGTCGGCATCAATACGCTGCCGCATGCGATCCGCGAACTCGCCGGCCTTGGGCTGCTGCAGGAGCTCGACGCCGCCGCGATCCGCACCGACGTGCTGTATTATCTCAATCGTCACGGCCAGGAGGTCTGGCGCGAATCCCGCGGGATCGATGCCGGACACGACGTGCCGCAATTCTCGATTCATCGCGGCCGGTTGCAGAGCGTGATCCATCGCGCCGTCGAGCAGCGGCTCGGACCGGAGGCTATTCACACCGGCTGCCGGCTCGGCGCCTTCACCCAGGACGAAGCCGGCGTCACGGCGTATTTCTTCGATCGCTCCGGCGCCCACACCAGCACTGTGCGCGGCGATGTCCTGATCGGTGCCGACGGCATTCATTCCCGCGTGCGCGAAACCCTGTTTCCGGATGAAGGGCCACCGTGCTGGAACGGGCTGATGCTGTGGCGCGGTGCGCGGGACTGGCCGGTATTTTTGACCGGCCGCTCGATGATCGTTGCCGGCGGCCTGCATGCCAAGGTCGTGGTCTATCCGATTGCGGAGGGATCGTCGCCGGCCAGCCGTCTCACCAACTGGGCGGTGCTGGTCAAGGTCGGCGACGGCAATGCACCGCCGCCGCGTCGCGAGGACTGGTCGCGGCCCGGCAAGCGCGAGGAATTAATGCCGCATGTGGCGCGGTTCTCGGTGCCGCATGTCGACGTGCCTGGCCTGATCTCGGCGACGTCCGAATTCTACGAATATCCGACCTGCGACCGCGATCCCTTGCCCTATTGGTCCTGTGGCCGGGTCACGCTGCTCGGCGATGCCGCACATCCGATGTATCCGGTGGGGTCGAACGGTGCCTCGCAGGCCATCCTCGACGCGCGATGCCTGGCCGATGCGCTGGCCCGCTCCGAGCATCCGCGCCAGGCGCTGACGGTCTATCAGCAGAAGCGGCTGCCGATGACGGCGGAGATCGTGCGCTCCAACCGGCGCGGCGGCCCGGAGGGCGTGATCGACGCGGTCGAGCAGCTCGCGCCCGACGGCTTCGACAATGTCGAGCATGTGCTGAGCTACGCCCAGCGCGAAGCCATCGTGCGCGGCTACGCCAGCAAGGCCGGCTTCGCCGCCGTCCCCGGCCTCGCCGCGGTGCGGGGGTAACTGTGGCGGGTCGCTTGGGGGCCTCGTGGTTCGAGACGCGCGGCGTTGCCGCGCTCCTCACCATGAGGGGTTGATATCTCACCCTGAAGACGCAAGAAGCGTCGCTTCGAAGCAATCTATCGGAAGCCATTTCAAGTCAATGTGACGACCTGCGTTTGGCGAGTTGCTGCAGCAAAGCGAATTCGCCGCGAATGAATGCCTGCTTTTTGGCGCGGCTCCATCCCTTGAGTTGCCGTTCGGCCGCAATGGCATCTGTGATACGATCAAACCACTCCGAAAACACCAATTCGACCGGCCGTCGGGACTCGGTATAGCCCGGAAATGTTCCTGCGTTGTGCTGTTGAATTCTCGTATCGAGGCTCGAACGAGTGGTACCGATGTAAAAGCTGCCGTCGCGGCATTTGACAATGTAGAGATAAGCTCCATCCGTCATCTGGCTCGGCCCATCCTTCGAAGAGCGGCAAACAAGGATTCAGACCCTCATGGTGAGGAGCGCGGCGCGCCGCGCGTCTCGAACCACGAGGCCACAGCCCTACGCCGGCGGCGGCGGCAGGAAGTGGATGTTGTATTCGGCGGCCATGGCGACGACGTCCTCCGGCTTCTGCTCCTTCATGTTGTGGAGGCCCCAGAACAGATCGTACAGTCTTCGGCTCGGCGACACCCAGAACAGCACTTTCGCGGTCTGATCGGATTTGTTGAAGATGCCGTGAGGGACGCCCATGCCGAGGCGGATCAGGTCGCCCGGCGTCGCCTGGGCGTCGGCGCCGGCCAGCATGAAATCCAGCTTGCCTTCCAGCATGTACAGATATTCGTCCTGGTCCGGATGAATATGCGGCGGCACGAAGGTGCCGGGCGGCAGCGTCGCATGCCAGGAGAAGCAATGCTCGGTGCAGTTTTTCGGCACATAGGTCTGGCCGAGAATACTCCAGGAAATGCCCTGCATGCCCTCATTGGCGCGGGTGATGCCGGTGATCTCGGTTTTCATGGTGCGTTCCCTCAGTTGGCCGCGACGCAATCCTTGGCGTAACGGTCGCCGTAATTCTCGAACACCTTCTGCACGATCTCGGTCTGGAACTTGCCGTCGGGGCGCTTTGCGACCTTGGTCAGGTAGAAATTCTGGATCGGATAGCCGTTGGTGTTGAATTTGAAATCACCGCGCAGCGAGGTGAAGTCGGCCTTTTTCAGCGCCGCCGCCACCGCCTCCTTGTTGGTCAGGTCGCCTTTCACCGCCCGGACGGCGCTGTCGATCAGCATCGCCGCATCATAGGCCTGGAAGGCGTAGGTGGCCGGCACGCTGTGGTAGGCGGCCTCATAGCTGGCGACGAATTTCCTGCTCTGCGGATTGTCCAGGTCGGGCGCCCAGTCCGCGCCGCCGAACATGCCGACCGCCGCGTCCTGCTGCGCCGGCAGCGTCGATTCGTCGACCGTGAAGGCGGACAGGAACGGAATGCGGTCGGCGAGACCGGCCTGCTTGTACTGCTTCACCAGGCTTACGCCCATGCCGCCCGGCATGAAGGTGAATACGGCATCCGGCTTCAGCGCGGCGATCTTGGAAAGCTCCACCTGGAAATCCAGCGTCCCCAGCGGGATGTAGCTCTCCTCGACAATTTCGCCCTTGTAGTCGAGCTTGAATCCGGCGGCGGAATCCTTGCCGGCCTGGTAGTTCGGAACCATCACATAGACCCGCCTGTAGCCACGATCCTGGGCGACCTTGCCCAGCACCTCAAAGACCTGATCGTTCTGGTAGGAGGTCACGTAGAAAAACGCGCTGCATTCCTTGCCGGCATAGCTCGACGGGCCGGCGTTGGGACTGATGAGAAAGGTCCTGGAGTTCCACCACCGGCTTGTGGATGGCCTGAAGGATGTTGGAGAAGATCGGTCCCACCACGAAATCGACCTTGTCGCGTTCGAGCAGGCCTCTGACTTTGGTCACCGCGGCATCGGGCTTGAGCTCGTCGTCGACCACCACGACCTCGACGTCGCGGTTATCCATTCTGCCGCCGAGATCCCTGACTGCGAGCGCGAAACCGTCGCGCGCCTGCTGACCCAGCACCGCCGCCGGACCGGACAAGGTCACGATCACGCCGATCTTGAGCTTCTCCTGCGCGACGGCTGGAATCGCCGCAACGCTCAGCAAAGCCGCGAAGCCGGCCGACTGCAATTGCTGTTTCATGATCGCCCCATTTGATCGGCGGCTTGCGGGGCCGCGGCTATCGTCAACCCAAGCGTCGCAGGCAAGCTTATTCCGATGTCGGCGCCTGCCGCAAGCGAAGGCCGGGCAAGGCCACGCGATCGGGCCAACACGCATGCAAGCCGCGCGCCAGTTGCTTGAAACCTAAAGAAATCTGAAAAACCCGCAAAAGCTTGCGCCGGCTGCGTTTTGACTTGCAGCCTGCGCTGAATTATTTGAAGTTGATATCACAGGACGAAATCCGACCGGCGTGGTTGCAGCATGATCCTCGATTCCGAAACCAAGGCCGTCGAGCTTCCGCACGAGCATGGCGACGAGCTCAGATTGTGGCTGCGCCTGCTGACCTGTACCACCCTGATCGAGGGCGAAGTGCGCAGCCGGCTGCGGGAGCGGTTTGACGTCACGCTGCCGCGGTTCGATCTGATGGCCCAGCTCGACAAGGCGCCGGAAGGGATGACCCTGTCGGACGTCTCGAAGCGGATGATGGTCTCGAACGGCAATGTCACCGGCTTGGTCGAGCGACTGGTCGAATCCGGCCATCTCGATCGCCGTACCTCGGAATCCGACCGGCGCGTGCAGGTGATACGGTTGACCAAGGCCGGCCGCGCCGAGTTCCGCAAGATGGCCGCGGAGCATGAGGGCTGGATCGCCGGCATCTTCGCGGATCTTGGCGAGAAGGATGTCCGCGAATTGATGCGCCTTCTGGCGAAGACCAAGGCCTCGGCACAGAAATCCGCTCAAGCCAGAGCCGTGTAGGTCTTGGGCGGGGACATCGACTATGAAGTCGAATACAACAACCGGGCGCGGGTTCCGGAGAACCCGGCGCTGATCGCGGGTTGGGCGGCCGACGCCGCGGCCTATCGCGAGCACCATCCGCCGCGCGCGATACGCTATGGACCGGGGCTACGCCACAGCATCGATTTCTTTGCCGGCGGCCGCGACGGCCCCATAGTGGTGTTCATTCACGGCGGCTATTGGCAGGCGCTGGACGGTTCTTTTTTCAGCCATTTGGCCGCGGGGTTGAACGCCCACGGCATCAGCGTCGCCATTCCAAGCTACGACCTCTGTCCCGCCGTCACCGTCGATCAGATCATCGAGCAGATGCGGATGGCGGCGCGTGAGCTGGCACGGCTTCAGCGGCCTCTCGTCGTCAGCGGTCATTCTGCGGGCGGCCATCTCGCGGCCTGCCTGATCGCCACCGATTGGGCCCGGTTCGACCCGGCATTGCCGGGCGACCTCGTCGTTGCGGCTTACGCGATTTCCGGCTTGTTCGAACTCGGACCGCTGGTCGAAACCTCCATCAACACCGCCCTTGGTCTCGACCACGCCGCCGCCAGCGCCGCGAGCCCGCTGTTCTGGACGCCGCCATCGCGCGGCAGCCTTGACGCGGTGGTCGGTGCGCGCGAAAGCGCGGAATATATCCGGCAAAGCCGCACCGTGGTCGAGCGCTGGGGCGCGGCCGGCGTCCCGACCCGGTTCGGCGTCATCCCCGACGCCAACCATTTCACCGCGATCGCGCCGCTGGCCGACCCCATGTCGCCGATGGTGTCCCGCTTGCGGGAACTGGCGGGGCGCTAGGCTGCAAGAAAGCGCCGGATCGCCCGGATTTGGGCTATTGCGCCAAATTACTTTAAGTATAAAATGTTTGCGCGGCGCCGCCGGACGGTGGCGTCGAGCCTTTGTCAAACCAGGACGATGGAAATGTCGGGTGCAGTTCCCAGCCTTGGCCCATCGGGTCACGTCGATGATTTCGCGCGGCGAAATCTGCCGCCGTTCGAGCAATGGCCGCAATTGCTGCTCGACCGACCGGAGTTTCAGTATCCCGAATACCTCAACGCCGCGGTCGAACTGACCGACCGGATCGTCGACAAGGGGCTTGGCGATCGTATCGCGCTGATCGGCAACGGTCGCCAGCGCACCTACAAGGAACTTGCGGACTGGTCGAACCGTCTCGCGCATGCGCTGGTGGAGAATTACGGCGTCAAGCCCGGCAACCGCGTTCTGATACGGTCGGGCAACAATCCCGCCTTGGTCGCGGCATGGCTTGCGGCAACCAAAGCGGGCGCCGTCGTCGTCAATACCATGCCGATGCTGCGAACCGGCGAGCTGAGCAAGATCGTCGACAAGGCCGAGATTGCCCTCGCGCTGACCGACAGCCGCATCGCCGACGAACTGGTCGCATGCGCGAAGACCAGCCGATTTCTCAAGCAGGTGGTGAATTTCGACGGCACGTCAAATCATGATGCCGAACTCGACCGGGTGGCGCTGAACAAGCCGGTCCGGTTCGAGGCGGTCAAGACCGGTCGCGACGATGTGGCGCTGCTGGGATTTACCTCGGGCACCACGGGAGAGCCGAAAGCGACGATGCATTTCCATCGCGATCTCCTGATCGTCGCCGACGGCTATGCGCGGGAAGTCCTCGACGTCACGCCGGATGACGTCTTTGTCGGCTCGCCGCCGCTGGCCTTTACCTTCGGGCTTGGCGGTCTCGCGATCTTTCCGTTGCGGTTCGGCGCCACCGCGACGCTTTTGGAAAACGCGGCGCCTGCCGAGATGGTCAAGATCATCGAAACCTACAAGGCCACGATTTGCTTTACCTCGCCGACCGCCTATCGGGCGATGATGGCGGCGATGGACAAGGGCGCCGATCTGTCGTCGCTGCGCCTTGCGGTGTCAGCCGGCGAGACGCTGCCGGCGCCGGTGTTCGAAAGCTGGACCCGCAGGACCGGCAAGACCATTCTCGATGGCATCGGCAGCACGGAACTGCTGCATATCTTCATTACCAACAGGGCAGGCGAGGCCGTCGCGGGAACGACGGGGCGCCCGGTGTCCGGCTACGAGGCCATGATCGTCGACGATGACATGAAGGAATTGCCGCCGGGCAGCGTCGGCCGGCTTGCGGTTCGCGGGCCCACGGGATGCCGCTATCTCGCCGATGCGCGGCAGTCGAACTATGTGCGTGACGGCTGGAATCTGACCGGCGATGCATTCGTCCAAGACCAGCAGGGCCGGCTGTCTTTCGTCGCCCGATCCGACGACATGATTATCTCGTCCGGCTACAATATCGCCGGCCCCGACGTCGAGGCCGCGTTGCTGACGCATCCCGCGGTGGCCGAATGCGGTGTCGTCGGCGCCCCCGATGATGCGCGCGGCATGATCGTCAAGGCCTATGTGGTGCTGGCGCCCGATATCGTTGGCGACGCCGCGCTGGCGACGGCGTTGCAGGACCATGTCAAGCGCGAGATCGCGCCGTACAAATACCCGCGTGCGATCGAATTCGTCGCGGAGCTGCCCAAGACCGAAACCGGCAAGCTGAAGCGATTTGCCCTGCGGCAGATGGCCCGGGCCGGCGCGTCCTCCTCGCATTTGGCCGCGGAATGATTGCAACCGAACTGACGGAGAAATGCTTGTGAGCACGTCCAAGGTGCCCGCCTTCGCGGTCGCCGCGAACAGCGAAACAGCCGCCGGCGTGCAGATCCTGCAGCCTTGCGGCTGGCCGGCGCCGAAGGGATACGCCAACGGCATGGCTGCCGAGGGCCGTCTCGTGGTGACCGGCGGCGTGATTGGCTGGGATAGCCAGGGTGATTTGCCGTCCGATTTTGTCGCGCAGGTCCGCCAGGTCCTGAACAACATCGCGGCCATTCTGGCGGAAGCCGGCGCGGGGCCGGAGCATCTGGTTCGTCTCACCTGGTATGTCGTCGATATCGACGAATATCTGGCGAACCTGAAGCGCCTCGGGCAGGTCTATCGCGACCTGTTCGGCGCGCATTATCCCGCCATGGCACTGGTTCAGGTCGTGCGTCTGGTGGAAAAAGCCGCCCGGGTCGAGATCGAAGCGACCGCCGTGGTGCCGCGTTGAGGTGTCAATTCCGATAGGAATTGTCGACCCGGTCGAGCTTGCGCAGCAATGCCGGCCATGCCAGCTCGCCGTTCCGGTTGGGCAGGTCGGCGCGCGGCTTCACCTTGTCGAAGGTCTTTTCCAAAATGTCCTGTGAGGGATAAACCAGCCTGGTATTGCACGACAGCGCCATGACCTGCACCTCGCAGGCGCGCTCCATGCGATAGAGCAGGCTGAACGTCGCCGGTATGGTTCGCCCGACCACGAGCAGTCCGTGGTTGCGCAACACCATCGCTTCGTGATCGCCGAGGTCGGCCACCAGCCGCTCGCGTTCGCCGATATCGTCGGCGATGCCTTCAAAATCGTGATAGGCGATGTGGAGAAACCGCATCGAGGTCTGCGCCAGCGGCAGCAGCCCGCATTCCATCGCCGAGACCGCCATGCCGGCCGGCGTATGGGTATGCGCCACGCAGTCGACGTCATGCCGGGCCATGTGAATGGCGCTGTGAATGACAAAGCCGGCGGCGTTGACGCCGTAGTCCGAGGCATTGAAGAGGACGTTGCCGTCGAGGTCGACCTTGATCAGGCAGGAGGCATCGATCTCCTCGTAGAGCATGCCGTAGGGATTGATCAGGAAATGGTCGTGCGATCCCGGAACGCGGCAGGAGATGTGATTGGCGATCATCTCCGTCATGCCGTAGATGGCGGTCAGGCGGTAGCAGGCGGCAAGGTCGACGCGGGTCTGCCATTCCTCCGGGCTCACCTGCTCTCGAACGGATTTCACGACTTTGATGGCGGGAGAACTGACGGGAGGGGTCATGGCGTTGCTCCGTTGGAACAGGTTCGATCCGTCCGGGCGGGGCGGGCCCGATCGGCATCCTCAGGGATAATTTCAATTCGCGCGCCTTGCCGCAAGGCCGAATAGCCAGCCATCGCCGCAACCCAGCCATCGGCAGGGCGCCGCAGCAAGCTGTGTGAAGCCGAGAACGGGCGGGCCCATGCCGGCTTTCACAGGTCGTGCCGCGGAGCCACCGTCAAACGCAGGAAACTCGTCAGGCTTCCGAGCACGGCAAATCCGGCACCGAGCGCCAGCGCGAGTGTGGCTCCGTGGCGGTTGGCGAGGCCAAAGCACAACGCCGCCAACGCGGCACCGATCGTCTGTCCGGTCAGCCGCGCGGTCGCCACAATGCCGCTCGCACTGCCGCTGCGGCCGGACGGGGCGCTCGCCATCAAGGTCTTGATGTTCGGGGTCTGAAACAAGCCGAATCCGACTCCGCAAATCGCCATCCGCCAGACGATGTCGGCGATACCCGGGCTCGCGGGCAGCGTCGCCAGCAGCGCCATTCCGACACCGAGCAGGGCCAAACCGAGACCGCCGAGAATGCCGGCGGGGTAGCGATCGGACAGCCGGCCTCCGATCGGCGCCATGATGCCGACCACCAGCGGCCATGGCGTCATGAAAAAACCTGTCTCGACCTGCGTCCGCCGCAGGATGTCTTCGAAATAGAACGGCAAGGAAACGAACGCCAGGCCCTGCACTGCGAACGAGCAGACGGCGGTCGCCGCCGACAGCGCGAACACCGGCCGCCGAAACAGGTCGATTGGCAACATCGGCGCCGGGTGATCGGCGTGCCGGCGGGTCAACAACGCGGCGAACAGCGCCGCGACGGTCAATTCGATCGCCACCAGCACCGCGGGCGCCTGATGCGCCGCACTGCCGATCCCCAGAATAAACAGGCCGAGACAGCCGGCCGCCATCAGCGCGCCGGGAAAGTCGAACGCATGCGCGGCCCGGGGTGTCGGCGGCAGCGTCGTCTGGCCGATCCAGATGGCGATCACACCAAAGGGAATGTTGATGGCGAACAGCCAGGGCCAGGATCCAATTGCCAGCACGCCGGAGGCGATCGTCGGCCCGAGCGTGAAGGCCGTCGCGACGACCAGCGCGTTATGGCCGAATCCGCGACCGAGCAGGCGGCTTGGATAGACAAAGCGGATCAGGGCTGAATTCACGCTCATGATGCCGCTGGCGCCGAGCCCCTGCAGCGCCCGCGCCACAAGCAGGCTCGGCAACGACCATGCGCAGGCGCAGCCCAGCGATGCCAGCGTGAACAACAGCAGGCCGCCAAGATAGATCCGCCGGTGGCCGATGATTTCGCCGAGTGCGCCGAGCGGCAACAGGGTGGCGACCAGCGCAATCTGATAGACATTGACCACCCAGACCACATCCGCCGGGCTGACACCAAGGTCGGCGGCAATGGCCGGCAGGGCGATATTGGCGATCGCGGTATCGAGCGAGGCCATCGCAAGCGCTGTAAAGATCGCCGCGACGGCCCATCGCCGGCGTTCGGTCGGCAAACCGTCGATCACTGGCGCCGCAGGCTGGCCGGTCGTGATCGCATCCCCCGACATGCTGTAGCGCTTCCGCTAGAATTGATAGCGGCGAAGCCCGCCATCGACCGGAATCACCGCACCGGTGATGTAGCGCGCCAGCGGCGAGGCCAGGAACACGGCCAGCGCCGCGAGGTCCTCGGGCTCACCCCAATAGCCGACCGGAATCTCTTCCTCGGCAAAGCGCGTTCGATAGTGTTCCGGGTAGTTGCGGCGGATCTGCTCGCTCATGATCCGGCCGGGCGGAATGCAGTTGACGGTGATGCCGTGCCGTCCGATCTCCCGGGACAGTCCCTTTGCCCAGGCATGAACCGCGGCTTTCGCCGAAAACGCCGCGTTGAGTCCCTCCGGCTCGGACTTCCCGGTGATGTTGATGACGCGTCCCCAGCCGCGTTCGATCATCTGCGGCAACAGCGCGTGAGTGACCTGCCTGTAGCGGGTAAAATTCAACGCCATCGCTTCGTCCCAATCGCGGTCGGGCGCATCGACCGGCAAAGGCCGGCTGCCGCCCGCATTATTGACCAGGATGTCGATGTGACCGAGTTCGGCGACCGCCGCGGCGGCCAGCTTTGTTGCGGCATCCTCCTGCATGAGGTCCTGCACGACCGGGATGATGCTGCCGCCACCTGCCGTCCGGAATTCCTGCGCAAGCTTCTCAAGCAGATCCTTTCGCCGTGCCACCGCGACGACGCGCACACCCTCCAGCGCGAGCGCCTTGGCGATGGCGCGCCCAATTCCGATGCTGGCTCCGCTGACGAGGGCGGTCCTGGACTTGAGATCGAGGTCCATGTTCGAAAACCTTCTTGTTGTTGAGCAAACGCGGGGTGGTGCGGTCGGTTTGATCTAGCTTCGCTTCGACCCGCCGCGCAACCCATTTGCTCGGCAAGGCCATGGCCGGCGCGCAATGCCGGCCGGCGGCAAAACGCGTCAATCCGTCCGATGGCGGCGCAAGGGGGCTTCGGCTTAGGTCTAGTTGTTCGGGCAACGATTTGCTGCCACTAGTAAAAACCGCAAAAGACCAAGAACACGAATTCCGCGGATTTTGGGAGGAAAGCGCATGGTTAAGTTGATCCTTGCGGCGGCTGCGACCGCCGTTTTTCTGGCTTCGGGCGCCGCCGTGGCGCAGGAGCCGATCGTCATCAAATTCAGCCACGTCGTGGCCAACGACACGCCGAAAGGCAAGGGCGCGCTCAAGTTCAAGGAGCTCGCCGAGAAATACACCAACGGCAAGGTGAAAATCGAGGTCTATCCCAACTCCTCGCTCTACAAGGACAAGGAAGAGATCGAGGCCCTGCAACTCGGCTCGGTGCAGATGCTGGCGCCCTCAACCGCGAAATTCGCTCCGCTCGGCGTCAAGGAATTCGAAGCACTGGATTTGCCGTGGCTGTTCAAGGATGACGCGACCTATGACAAGGCCATGAAGGGCCCGGTCGGGAAATGGCTGTTCAAGAAGCTCGAACCGAAAGGCATCACCGGCCTCGCTTACTGGGACAATGGGTTTCATATGGCTTCCGCCAACCGTCCGCTGCTGATGCCGGCCGATTTTCAGGGACTCAAGATTCGCATTTCCGGCTCCAAGATTGCCGACCGGTATTTCCGCGACCTCGGCTCGATCCCGCAGATCATGGCGTTCTCGGAAGTCTACCAGGCGCTGCAGACCGGCGTGGTCGATGGCTGCGAGAACACGCCGTCGAACTATCTGACACAGAAATTCTACGAGGTGCAGAAGGACATCACGGTTTCCAATCACGCCCACCTGCAATACGCGGTGATCGTGAACTCGAAATTCTGGAACGGGCTGCCGGACGATATCCGAAAGCAACTCGACAAGGCGATGGACGAGGCCACCGACTACACCAATTCGATCGCCACGAAGGAAAACGAGGACGCGTTGGCCGAGATCAAGAAATCCGGCAAGACCACGCTGCACTATCTGACCGACGATCAGCGCAAGGCCTGGCAGACGGCGATGCGCCCGACCTATGGCTGGGCCAAGGGACGCGTCGGCCAGGAGGTGCTGGACCTGGTAGGCAAGGAACTCGACATCAAGATGAACTGACGCCCGGCTTGCCGCGCCAATAGCAACAAATCGGCCGGGAGTGATCGCGCTCCCGGCCGATTTGGGTCTGAGATCGGGGGGTGCTTTGCTCAAAGGGTTCAATCGGGCGCTCGACCATTTGGAAGAATGGCTTATCGCCACGTTGATCGCGGCCGCCACGGTGTTGATCTTCGTCGCGGTGCTGCACCGCTACGGAACCGGCGTCTCGATCAACCTGTCGAAATGGGCGGCTGCGCACGGCGTGCCAGTGCTACCCGGTATCCTCAAGGACCTCTATCTGTGGCTCGCTGCCCTCGATCTATCGTGGGCGCAGGAACTCTGCATCTACATGTTCGTGTGGATGGCGAAATTCGGTGCCGCCTACGGCGTGCGCACCGGGATCCATGTCGGCGTGGATCTTCTCGTCAATATGGTGCCGTCCCGCGCCCGCAAGCCGGTAATCGTGTTCAGCCTGCTCTGTGGCGCCTTCTTCGCCGGCATCGTCGCCACCTTTGGCGGTTCGTTCGTCGAACAGATGTTTCGGACCGGCGAGCAATCGAACGATCTCGAGGCCCCGATGTGGTTCGTCTATCTGGCGATCCCTCTCGGCTCGGGCTTGATGAGCTTCCGCTTCCTGCAGGTGGCATGGACCTATTACCGGACCGGCGAAATGCCGCACCACAGCGAGGCGCGTGTCGACGGCATCGATGCCGATGTGCCGGCGCTGCACCCGGCGTCGAGCGAGCCGGCGGACGGCGCCGAGTCCAGGTTCAGTCCACTCGGACTGATCCTGATCCTGGCGCCGATATTGATTCTGGCGATCTGCCTTGGCGAGAAGGCCGGCATCATCGTGCTGCCGCAGGTGCTGCGTGCGGCCATGATCTTCATTCTGCTGATCGCGCTGATGCTGACCGGCATACCGGTTTCGATCGCGCTCGGTCTCACCGTGCTCACCTTCCTGTTCACGCTGACCGAGGTTCCGATCGAAGCGGTGTCGATGAAACTGTTCACCGGCATCGAGAACTTCGAGATCATGGCGATTCCGTTCTTTATCCTCGCCGGCAATTTTCTGACCCATGGCGGCGTCGCGCGCCGCATGATCGCCTTTGCCACCTCGATCGTCGGTCATTGGCATGGCGGGTTGGGGCTTGCCGGAATCGTGGCCTGCGCGATGTTTGCCCTGGTTTGCGGCTCGAGCGTCGCCACCGTCGCCGCCATCGGCGCCATCGTGCTGCCCGAGATGGTGCGGAACGGCTATCCCATGCGCTTTGGCGCCGGCATCATCACGGTCGCCGGCTCGCTCGGCATCCTGATGCTGCCGTCGATCCCGAAGATCATCTATGCGATATCCACCAACACGTCGATCGGCGCATTGTTCGTCGCCGGCTTGCTGCCGGGCATGCTGCTGACCGTCATGCTGTGCGTGGTGACCTGGTTCCTGGCCCGGAAGCGCGACTATCCACGAATGCCAAAGGCGACCTGGCTGGAGGCGTGGCGCGCTTTCCGGGAAAGCATCTGGGGCCTGATGCTCGTCGTCATCATTATCGGCGGCATCTATAGCGGCCTGTTCACCGCAACCGAAGCTGCCGCGATGGCGGCGGTCTACTCGTTCTTCATTTCGGTGTTCGTCTACAAGGCCCTCAAGTTCAGGGACGTGCCGCAGGTGCTGCTGAGGGCCGCGAATACCAGCGCGATGCTGCTCTACATTGTCACCAACGCGGTGTTGTTCTCATTTGTCCTCAGCAACGAGAATATCCCCTCGGCGCTGGCGGACTGGATCCTCGCGCAGAACCTTGGCTGGGTCGGCTTCCTCCTGGTGGTCAACCTGTTGCTGCTGATTGCCGGCAATTTCATGGAGCCGACTTCCATCATCCTGATCATGGCGCCGATTCTGGCTCCCGCCGCCAAGAAGCTTGATATCGATCTGGTCCATTTCGGCATCGTGATCGATGTCAATATGGAGGTCGGCCTGTGCCACCCGCCGGTTGGCCTCAACCTCTACGTCGCATCGATGATCGCCGGCATGCGCATCACGGATCTGGCCGTGGCGGTGCTGCCCTGGCTGCTCACGATGCTGGTGTTCCTCGCCATCGTGACCTATTGGCCCGGGTTGACCCTCTGGCTCCCCCACGTGCTCGGAATGCATTAGGAAAGCAAATGTCCGAAACCGACAAGTTGTTCGCTGGCTCGATCCCGGAAAACTACGACCGCTATCTGGTCCCGCTGATTTTCGAGGTCTTCGCCGACGATATTGCACAACGAGCGGCGGCTCTGTCGCCCCGGACCGTTTTGGAAACCGCGGCTGGCAGTGGCGTAGTTACTCGCGCATTGGCGCCAAGACTTCCGCCGGACGCCAACTATGTTGTAACCGATCTCAACCAGCCGATGCTTGATTATGCTGCTACGCGACAGGTCGCCGACAATCGCATCAGTTGGCGCAGAGCGGATGCACAGGCGCTGCCGTTCGAAGATGGTGCCTTCGATCTCGTTTGCTGCCAGTTTGGCATCATGTTCCTGCCAGACCGCCAATCGGGTTACCGGGAGGCAAGGCGGGTTCTCAAGCCTGGCGGATGTTTCCTGTTTAACGTATGGGATCGCATCGAGGAGAACGTATTCGCAAACGATGTGACGAACGCGCTCGCGGAAGTCTTTCCGGACGATCCTCCCCGCTTTCTGGCACGCACGCCGCACGGTTATCACGACCCCGCGCTGATCCGTAGCGAGCTCGAGAGGGCAGGTTTCTCACGCGTGGTGATCGAGACCAGAGCCGGGCAGAGCCGCGCATCCTCGCCGCGCCATCCGGCCGTTGCCTACTGTCAGGGAACCCCGCTGCGCAACGAGATCGAAGCCAGAGATGCTGGCAAGCTGGAAGCCGCAACCGACTACGCCGCGTCCAGAATAGCCAGCCGGCACGGAAGCGGCGAGGTCGCTGCCAAAATTCAGGCACACGTGATCCTGGCTGCGGTCTAGAGCGCCTTCCGCTTCACTCGAATCATTGTTGCTTCTCCCGAGGCCTCATCGTTCGAGACGCGTGAAGGCGCGCTCCTCACCATGAGAGTCTGAGACTTCATGCCAAGGAGCATCGCGAAGCGGTGCGGCTCGAACGATGAAGCCATTGCGGCGGAAATTGGCGGCACTTTTCGGACATGGCGCGATGTCCGACTTGTCCGTCATGCACATGCCGTCTTCCCACACAATTCGCCTAATTGCCTTAGCTTATGTTTGACAATTTCCATCGCCGGCTCCTATCGTTTTGGGTAAGGCGCGGGTTTGACAAGCGGCCGGCCAAACACATGGGAGCGCGTATTGATCTATGAAATCGGGGTCGGCCGTGCCGGCCTGCCGCTCGGCTAGCCCGCATGAAACCCGCCCCGTTCGACTATGTCCGGCCGGGCTCGCTCGCCGAAGCGTGCGCGCTGCTGGCCGGCGACGAAGACGCGCGGGTGATTGCCGGCGGGCAGACGCTGGTGCCGATGCTGGCGATGCGGCTGGCGCGTCCGGCCAGGCTGGTCGATATCCTGCGACTGCCGGAGCTTGCAGGGATCAGCGAGCAGCCGGGCGCCATCGTCATCGGTGCGACGACGCGCCAGGCGCAGGCCGAGCGCGATCCCCTTATCGGGAAAGCGCTGCCGATGCTGGCACGGGTACTGCCCTGGGTCGGGCATCCCCCGACCCGCAATCGCGGCACCATTGGCGGTTCGATTGCGAACGCGGATCCGTCCGCCGAAATCCCGCTGGTCGCGGTGACGCTGGGCGCCGAGATCGTGCTCGCATCGAGCGGCGGCACGACGTCGGTGCCGGCGGACGATTTCTTCATCGGGCCGATGCTGACCGCGATCGGCCAGGGTGACTGCGTCCGCGCGATCCGGTTTCCGGTCTGGCCGCAGCAGCGAATTGGAGTTGGCTTCTTCGAGATCAGTGCGCGGCGTTCGGATTTTGCGTTTGCAGCGGCCGCCGCCCAGGTCGCGCTCGACGATCGGGACCTTTGCTCTGATGTTGCGCTCGGCGTCGGCGGCGTCGGCGACCGGCCGCTGCGGCTCGATGTGTCGTCGTTGATCGGTACCGGGCTTGATGCGGCGTCGGTGGAGCAAGCCGTCCATGCCGCGTCGGCGGAACTCGATGCGATGAGCGATCTGCACGCCAGCGCCGCCTATCGCCGCCGCGTCGCGGCGGCACTTTGCGTTCGGGCGCTGCAGCAGGCGCGCGCCGATGCCGCCGCCAAATCCAGGGCAGGCGCGTCATGAAGGTCGATTTGTGCATCAATGGCGCCATTTGTTCCGCCGATATCGAGCCGCGCAAAACCCTGCTCGATGCGCTGCGCGAGAATTTTCTTCTCAACGGCACCCATGCCGGCTGCGAGCACGGTGTCTGCGGTGCCTGCACGGTGCTGGTTGACGGCGAGCCGGTGCGGTCCTGCCTGATGTTCGCGGTGCAGGCCGACGGCTACGAGATCACCACCATCGAAGGTCTGGCGCCGGCGCCCGGTGAACTCAGCGTGCTGCAGGACGCATTTTGCGAAACCCACGGCCTGCAGTGCGGATACTGCACGCCCGGCATGATCCTGGCCGCGCACGCATTGTTGCAGCATACGGTCACGCCGACCCGCGACGACATTGTCGAGGCAATCTCGGGCAATATCTGCCGTTGCACCGGCTATGGGCAGATCATCGAAGCGGTCGAATTCGCCGCCGCGCGCCTGCGCATCGCCAACACGCCACGGTCGCACCTTGGCGCCCATCATTCCGTGGATACCGGACACGATGCACCGGCCGAAGGCGTGCTCGAGGCTGCGGAGGCCGACGAGCCGGTGGTGGAGTCGAAATGAGCGCCGACCCTTCCGCGTTTCGTTTCGTCTCGACCAACCGCAGGGTTCGCGAGGACCGGCGGTTCGTCGCCGGTCGCGGCCGTTTTGTCGCTGACGTCGCCGTCGAGGGCATGCTGCATGTGGCGGTGCTGCCGTCGCAGCATCCGGCGGCGCGCATCGTTTCGATCGATGCGTCCGCGGCGCTGGCGATGCCGGGCGTCCATTACGTGCTGTCGGGCGACGAGATCGGCGCTGCAACCGATCCCTTGATGAACGGGCTCGATACGCCCCGGGTCCGGCGCTATCCGCTCGCGGTCGGGCAGACACGCTATGCCGGCGAATGGGTGGTGGCGGTGGTCGCCGACAGCCGCGCGCTGGCCGAGGACGCCACCGAGAAAGTCCGCGTCAGCTACGAGCCGTTGCCTTTTGTCATGAATCCGGAGCAGGCGTTGCAGCCGGACAGCCCGCCGGTTCACGCCGAGCACGGCTCCAACGTGCTGCTCGACCGCACCTTCGTCTGGGGCGACGTCGAGCGGCATTTCGCGGCAAGCCCGCGCCGTCTGTCGTTTCGCGTCACCTGGGGACGCAGTTCCACGGTTCCGATCGAGACCTTCGGCGTCGCCGCGTCATGGGATCCGTGGCGCGACATGCTGGACGTATGGGCCTCGATCCAGATGCCGAAATATCCCGATCAGATCGCGCGTGCGCTGCGGATTCCGGCGAATGGCGTCCGGGTCCACCAGGACGTCGATGTCGGCGGCAGCTATGGCGTCAAGCGGGGCATCAAGCAGACGGTGCTGGTCGCGCATCTGGCGCGGCGGCTCGGCCGACCGGTGCGCTTCATCGAGGATCGGCTGGAGAACATGCGCGCCGGCGACGCGCATGGCCCGGAGCGCATCTTCGACGTCGAAGTCGCCTTCAACGATGACGGCATCGTCAAATCGATGAAGATCCGCGCGCTCGACAATGCCGGCGCCTATGCCGGTCGTGCGCCGTTCCAGCTCGGCAAGCCGATTGGTGCCATCGTCGGTCCCTACCGGATCGAAAGCGTGCAGTACCGGGCGCAATCGGTCACCACCAACAAGGCGGTGCAGGAGGCGGTGCGCGGCTTCGGCCAGGCGCCGACCAATTATGCGATCGAGACCGCCATCGACAAGGTCGCCGCGGCGACAGGTCTCGAACGCATCGAGGTGCGCCGCCGCAATTTCATCCGCAAGGAGCAGTTTCCCTACCTGATCCCGAGCGGGAGCACCTACGACAGCGGCGACTACCACACCGTGGTCGACAAGGTGCTCGCGCATATCGATTTCGCCGCGATGCAGCGGGCGCGCGACCGCCTGCGCGGCTCCGGCCTGCTCGCGGGGATCGGCATCGCCGCCTGCCTGGAGCCGAGCGGCGGCAATTCATCGTTCGAACCGCTGCTCAATGAGAAGAACACCACCACCACCTGGATGGATTCCTGCCGGATCAATATCGACGGCCTCGGCTTTGTCACCGCGACCATTCACAACACCTCGTCCGGACAGGGCCACGAAACCCTGGTAGCCACGGTGATCGGCGAAGTCCTGCAGATCGAGCCCGATTTGATCCGGGTGGTCAGGCCGGATTCGCTGGCGTGCCTGCCTTCCAACTCGCCGGTTGGCAGCCGGATGGCGATCATGCTCGGCGGCGCGGCGTTTCATGCCGCACAGAAACTCAAGGCAAAACTGGTTCGGGTCGCCGCCCATCAATTCCGCCTCGGTGACGACCAGGTGATCTATGCCGGCGGCGGCGTCAGCGATCCCGACAGCGGCAGACAGCTCGGTTGGGCGGAGCTCGTCAATATCGCGCACCGCAATTTCCACCTGTTGCCGGAGGGCATGGAGCCCGGCCTCGAGGCGACGCATGTGATGCAGGTGCCGACCGGCGACAAGCTGCCGAAAGACGGCCGCGTGCAGATGTATCCGTGCCACTCGTTCGAGTTTCACGTCGTGCTGATGGCGATCGATCCCGTGCTCGGCAAGCCGGAAATCCGGCGCTACGTCATCGGCCATGATTGCGGCACGGTGATCAATCCGCATATCGTCAAGGGCATGACGCTGGGCGGCATTGCCCACGGCCTCGGTGCCGCGCTGCTGGAGGAATTCGTCTATGACGACGAGGGTCATCTGATCACCCAGAGTTTCATGGATTATCTGCTGCCGTCCGCACACGAAGTGCCGGAGGTCGAAATCGTGCATCACTGCACGCCGTCCCCGCACACGGTGTTCGGCCAGAAGGGCTCCGGCGAAAGCGGCTATCTCGGCGCGCCGGCGGCGATTGCCGCGGCGGTCAACGATTGCGTCGCGCCGCTCGGCATTTCCTTCAACAAGCTTCCGATCCGCATTTCCGCCATCGGCGATGCGATCGCGAACGCACAACAGGGCAAACCCCACGAGCAAGCGACATGATCATCGACTGTCACGCCCATCTGGTGCCGCCGAGCCTGCTGGACGCCATTCGCGCCCGGGCCGCAAGTTTTCCGTCGATTCGGCTGATCGAGGAGAGCGGCAGCCTCGGATTTTCGTTCGCTGGCGGCAAGCCGACGCGGCCGGTCTCGAAGCCGCTCAGCGACCTGCCGGCGCGGCTGAAATGGATGGACGAGCAAAACATCGAACGCCAGGTGGTCGGCGGCTGGCTCGACATGTTCGGCTATGAAGTGCCGGCCGAAGAGGGCGCGAACTGGGCGCGGCTGATCAACACCCATCTGGCGCAAACCGCGATGCGCGAGCCCCGGTTCGTGCCGCTGGCCACGGTGCCGTTGCAACATGGCGCGCGGGCGGCCGAAGTGCTGCGGGAAGCCCATGCCGCCGGCTTCAAGGGCGCGATGATCGGGACCCAGCCCAAGGGCAAAGGCGGGGTGCTGGACGATCCCGCGTTAAATCCGTTCTGGGAAGCCGCCAACGAGCTCGGATCGGTGGTTTTCGTCCATCCGGTATTCGAGAGCGGCGACGACCGCGTCCATGATTACGGCATGGCCAATGCGGTCGGGCGCATCACCGATACGCTGATCGCGATGTCGCGGCTGATCTATGCCGGTCATGTCACACGCTATTCCGGTGCCAGGATCGTCGCCGGAATCGGCGGCGCGGCGCTGCCTTACGTGATCGGCCGGCTGCGCCGCAACCATGCGCTCGACGTGAAGCTCGGCGATCCCGACGCCGCGCTGGCCGCGATGTATTACGACACCATCGTCCAGGATCCGCGCGCGCTGCGCTATCTCGCCGACATTGTCGGTGCCGACCGCATCATGATGGGATCGGACATGCCGTTCCCGATCGGCGATCCGGCGCCGTTGCAGATTGTCGGCGAGACCGAGATTCTCCGATAGCGAGCGCGCCGCGATCAATGGCGGCTTGGCGCAGCGCCTGTTCGGCTTGTGAGGGACGGCCTTCATGAAACTGGACATCGGCGGCATCGAAACCATTCAAGCTCCGGTCGAGGCGCTGTGGCAGGCGCTCAACGATCCCGCGGTGCTGACGCGCTGCATTCCCGGTTGCAGGTCGATGACCGAAATCGCGCCCGACGCCTACCGGGTCGAGATGAAGCTGCGGGTCGCGGCGGTCGGCGGTTCGTTCGAAGGCGAGATTGCGCTGTCCGACAAGGAGCCGCCCCGGGCCTGCAGCATCAAGGTGTCCGGCGCCGGCACTTTGGGCCACGGCAATGGCGGCGCGCGTTTCGAGATCTCCCCCGAAGGAGCCGCCGCCTCGCGCCTTGCCTTTCAGGGCGCCGGCGAGATCGGCGGATTGGTCGCCGGCGTCGGCCAGCGGATATTGAGCAGCGTTTCCAAGCATCTGGTCGGACGGTTTTTCACGGCGCTGCGCCAGGAGCTCGAGACACCGGTCGAGGGCGCGGCGAAATAGCCCGGACCCAAGCATTTGTGGAGGACGCATGAGTAGAATCTGTATCGGCCTTGCCTGCGCGGCCGCGCTGTGGGTCACGCCGGCCTCGGCCCAGGCACCGGAGCCGCTGAGCATTGTCGTGTTCGGCGCGCCATCGCTCGGGGCGTTGCTGCCTCCGATCATCAAGGCGCAAAAATTCGACGAGAAGAACGGCCTGCTGATCAAGTTCGAGGAGCGAACGCCCGACGCCTATACCGCACAGTTCAATTCCGGCGAATTCCAGCTTGGCGGCAGCGCGTCGTTGCTGACGGTCGGCCTTGCCGACATCCGCGGGGTCAAGGTGACATATCTCTTCAACCTGTTCGATTTCTGGGGCGCGGTCGTGACGTCCCGGCCGGACATCAAGACCGTGAAGGATCTCGAAGGCAAGGAGCTCGCGGCCGCCAAGGGCACCACCAACTACGTGATGTTCGACTGGTTCGCACGGCAGCTCGGCGCCGACACCGCGAAGTTTTCAGTGATCAATACCGCGACCCCCGGCCTGATCGGCTACGCGCTCGCCGATCGCGCCGCCGCGGTGCAGCTCTGGGAACCGGCCTATACGACCTTGCTGTCGAAGAAGCCCGATATGCGCACCATCGATCTCGCAATCGCCGAAAGCTGGAAGAAGTTCACCGGCAGCCGCAACATCCCCTATCTCGGCGTTGCCGCGCATGTCGACTGGGTCGAAAAGCACCGGGATCTGGTTCCCAGGCTCTACCAGGCCTACAAGGAAGCCGCCGAATGGGTCACGGCCCATCCTGACGAGGCGTCGAAGCTGATCGCGCCCAAGTCGACGCCCGACGACCAGAAGGCGATCGCGGCGCTGATTCGCGCCAACGACCGGCTTGGCATGAACGTGAAGTGGGCCGCGGACGTCGGCAAGGAGATCAAATCGGTCTATGCCGCCGGCAAGTCGATTGCCTTCCTGCCGTCGGAGCCGTCCGATCAGACCATCTATCGGGCGCCGGGCAAATGACCGAGACCGCGCCCCAGGCCGGTTCGCCGCCGCTGGCAACCCTGTTGGTTGCGGCGCTGAAACGCCTGGCGACGTCGGCGCTTCCGTTTGTCGTGGTCATCCTGATCTGGCAGTTCGCCTCGCTGTTCTTTCCGCGCTTCCTGTTTCCGTCACTGGTCGACGTGTTCGGCCGCTGCCTTGAGATATTCTCGACCGGATCGATGTTCGCCGACGTGCTGGCGACCATCTTTCGCATTCTGGCCGGCCTTGCCGGCGCCTTCGTGGTCGGCGGCATTCTGGCGTTGCTGATGGTGCGCTCGCCGGCGGTCGACAGGTTCCTGTCGCCGATCCTGTCGCTGTTCCAGGGCATTCCCGCGCTGTCCTGGGTGGTGTTCGCGATCATCTGGTTTCATGGCGTCGAGCTGCGCATTTTCTTCATCATGGTGATGACGACGCTGCCGGCCTTCACCTTCCAGGTGCTGGGTGCGCTACGCGCCATGTCGCGGGACCTGATGGAGATGGTGTTCAGCTTTCGTCCGACGCGGATGAAGCTGTTCCGGGTGATGATCGCGCCGGCGATCCTGCCGGACATCCTGACCGCCTGGAAGGTCAATCTCGGCAACGCCTCGCGCGTCGTGGTGGTCGCCGAACTGGTCGGCGCCACCGGCGGGGTCGGCTATGAACTGCTGCAGCAGCAGCAACTGTTCGACATGGCCGGCGCGCTGGCCTGGACGCTGCAGTTGGTGTTCTTCGTATTGATCGTCCAGGGCGTGCTGACGCTGATCGAGAATACGGCATTTCGCTATCGCGCCGTGTCGGAGCGCGCGATATGAGCGAGGCCGCCATTCACCTGCACCGCGTCTCCAAGGTATTCGGCAAGCCGAACAGCGACGCGTCGTACCGCGCGGTGGATGGTCTCGATCTCGACGTCCGCGGCGGCGAGATGCTGGCGATCCTCGGCAAGACCGGGTGCGGCAAGTCCACGATCTTCAACATGATCGCCGGGCTGACCGAGCCGACCAGCGGTACCGTACGGGTCGGCGGCCGGGATCCGTTCGCCGATTTCGACTGGTTTCGCGGCAAGATCGCCATCGTGTTCCAGAGCGACCGGCTGCTGCCCTGGCGCACCGCGATCCAGAACGTCGAACTGGGCCTGGAATTGCTGGAGGTACCGGCGGCGCAGCGCCGCAACAGGGCGCAGGCGTGGCTGACCACACTCGGCCTCGGCGGTCATGAACATGATTATCCGCATGCGCTGTCCGGCGGCATGCGGCAGCGGGTCTCGATCGCGCGCGCGTTTGCGACCGATGCCAACATCCTGCTCTGCGACGAGCCGTTCTCCGCGCTCGACGAATCGACGGCCGGGCGGCTGCGCGCGGAATTCGTCCGGCTGGTCAAGGAAAACGGCAAGACCGCCGTCTTCATCACCCATTCGATCAGCGAGGCACTGCAGATCGGCGACCGCATCGTGGTGCTGAAACGCCCCGCCATGATCGCCTACGACGTCAGCTTCGATGGCGGCACCGGCGAGGCCGAGCGCGAGCTTATTCGCAGCCGGATCGGTGACGTGCTCGCGGCCTGACCCGCGGAAGCCCGGCCATGACGGAAGAAATTTTTCGGCCCTGCTCCCAGGGTGAGTCCCGGAAGCCATCGCGGCCTCACAGCCACAGGATCTGCTTGCGATAGTCGAGGTCGGTCAAAAGCGGCGTCGCCGGTCCCTGGTGGAATACCGCGCCGCGCTCCAGTGCGAACACGCGGTCGGCCAGCGCCAGTACGAGGTCGAGATTGTGCTCCACGATCACGATCGAGCTGTGGCGGCGCAGCCGGTCGAATACCCTGAACAGTTCGAGGACGACCGCCGGCGCCAGGCCCTCGAACGGCTCGTCGAGCAGCAGCAGCCTGACGTTGCCCGACATCGCGCGCGCCACCGCCACCATCTGCTGTTCGCCGCCGGAGAGATAGTCGGCGGCGACATCCATGCGCGCCTTCAGCCGCGGGAAGTATTCGAAAATCTGTTGTTCGCTCCAGACCGCGCCGTGGCTGCCATCGGTCTTGCGCGCAAGCCGGCCGAGCGAGAGATTTTCCCTGACCGTCATGCCGGCGAACAGGCCGCGGCCCTGCGGCACATAGCCGATGCCCCGGCGCGCGATATCCGGCGCCGGCATCCCGGCGATATTGCTGCCTTCATATTCGATCAGGCCGGATGCCGGCGGTACCAGGCCGGCGAGGGTTTTCAGCAAGGTCGACTTGCCGGCGCCGTTGCGCCCGAGCAGCGCCACGATTTCGCCTTCGCGCACGTCGAGCGTGGCGTCATGCAGAACATGGCTCCTGCCGTAAAACGTGTTGACCCGCTCGAAGCGCAGGATCGGCGCGGCGGCCTGGTTCGGCGCGTTGGCGCGGCTATGCGCGACCTCGGGAATGCCGGTGCCGGTATAGATTTCCTGCACGCGGCGGTCGGCACGCACCGCGTCGGGCGTGCCGGTCATCAGCACTTCGCCCTGGTTCATCACGGTGACGGCCTGCGAAAGCCCGAGCACGCGATCGATGTCATGTTCGACGATCAGCACCGGAATATGCGCCGAGACGTTTTCGATCAGGCTGGAGACGCGCTCGCGCTCGGCGGCGGCAAGTCCGGCGAGCGGCTCGTCGAGCAGCAGAAGCTGTGGTTTTGATCCGAGCGCGATGCCGAGATCCACCAACCGTTGACCGCCATAGGACAGTTCGCCGCCCTCGACCGCCTCGATGCCCTCGAGCCCGAGGAATTTCACCAGTTCCATCGCCTCCGCGTCGATCTCCGTATAGCTGTCGATGTCGCGCCAGAGATTGAAACGCATGGTGCTTTGCGCCTGCAGCGACAGCCGCAGATTTTCGTAGATCGACAGCCCGCGAAACAGATTGGTGATCTGGAACGAACGCGCCAATCCGCGGTGGCAGATCAGGTCGGACGGCAGCCCGTGGATGTCGCGGCCCTTGAGGCGAATGGTGCCGCCGTCCACCGCAAACAGCCCGGAGATCAGGTTGAACAAAGTGGTCTTGCCGGCGCCGTTGGGGCCGATCAGGGCATGGATCTCGCCGGCGCCGATCCGAAGGCTCGCGCCGGAGACGGCGCGGATGCCGCCGAACTTCTTCGAGACGCCGCTGACCTCCAGCACCGTGCCGGTCACGCCGTCGGGGATCAGGAACGACGGCAGCGGCAGGCCCTGGTAGATCCTGCGCCTGCTCATCGCCGCCGCTTCCTCCGGCGCCGGCCAGAAGCGTCGTTGCAGCGTCGCCCAGACTCCGACCAGGCCGGCGGGCGAGTACAGCACAAAGGCGACGAAGATCAGCCCGAACCAAAGCAGCCAGTTCGGCGTCCAGATCGAGAACAGCTCGCGGAACAGGATAAAGAACAGCGCGCCGAGCGCCGGCCCCAGCAGGCTGCGCATGCCGCCGATCACCACCATCGCCAGCAGTTCGCCCGAAAACGGCACCGAGACCGCTTCGGCCGAGACCAGGTAGGTCTGGAATGCGAGCAGCGCGCCGGCGAGGCCGGTGACCACGGCCGAGATCACGAACACCGCAAGCTTGTAGCGTTCGACCGGATAACCCTGGAACGTGGCCCGCAACTGGTTCTCGCGGATCGCCACCAGCACGTGGCCGAACGGCGACCGCACCAGCCGAAGCAGCACGTACAGCACACCAAGCCCGATCAGCGCGACCGCGATGTAGTAGGCGAGCGCATTGTCGAGGCTGAACGGTCCGACCCGGCCGCGCTTCAGGCCGGCGAGGCCATCCTCGCCGCCGGTGACCTCGCTCCAGCGGAACGCGACGGTGTAGGTGAGCGCCGCGAGCGCCAGCGTCAGCAGCGAGAAATACACGCCGCGGCGCCGCAGGATCAGCACGCCGACGACCGCCGCCGTCATGGCGACCACGATCATCGACAGCAGCAGCGGCAGCCAGATCTCGCCGCCGAACCAGTGTAGCTGGATCAGGCCGGCGGCATAGGCGCCGATGCCGAACCACATGCTGTGGCCGAACGACACCAGCCCGGTGGTGCCGACACACAGATTGAGGCCCATGGTCGCGATCGCGAAGATCACCACCGCGGTTCCGGTATTGAGCGACAGGCCGAGTGCGGGCAAAGCGAATGGCAGCGCGATCATCGCGAGGCCTGCCAGCAGCAACGGCTGGTATTGTGAGGCCGCGCGCAGCCTCATTCGAATTTCTCGATGCGCTCGCCGAGCAGGCCGCGGGGCCGCACCAGCAACACGGCAAACATCAACAGGTAGATCGACGCTTCGCCGGCCGCCGGCGCGAAGTGGATGGTGATGCCACGCACGACGCCGACCAGCAGCGCTGCCAGCACGACACCCCAGAAACTGCCGAGGCCGCCGATCACCACCACGACAAAGGCAACGGTGATGACCTCGGATCCCATGGCTGGATGCACGATCGTGATCGGCGCAAAGAAGGCGCCGCCCATCGCCGCCATGCCGACGCCGAGCATGACGATGGCGGTCATATAGGGCTGCAGCCGGATGCCGAGCGCGGCCACCATGTCGGGGCGCTGGATCCCGGCGCGGACCACCCGGCCGAACGAAGTCTTGTGCAGCAAAAGCCAGACCCCCAGCAGCACCGCGGCCACCACCGCCAGCAACATCACCCGGTAGCGCGAGAACAGGAAGTCGCCGACGATCACCGAGCCGCGAAGGGCCGGCGGTATCGATGCCGATAGCGGCGCCGAGCCCCAGATGATGCGGATCGCCTGTTCGGCGACCATGGCAAGCCCGAACGTCACGAGCAGGCTCAGGATCGGGTCGGCGCTGTAGAAGCGGCGCAGGATGTATCGCTCGAACAGAATGCCCAGCAAGGCGACCGCGACCGGCGACAGCACCACCGCGGGACCGAAGCCCAGATATCGGGTGATTTGCACCGATACGTAGGCGCCGAGCGCGTAGAACGCGCCATGCGCCAGGTTCACCACGCCGCCGACGCTGAAGATCAGCGACAGGCCGAGCGCGATCAGCAGATAGTAGCCACCCAGCACGAGGCCATTGACCACCTGTTCCAGCAAGAACTCGAACTGCATGCGCGATCCCGCGAAGATACCAGGTGTCTAAACGCGTTCACCCGACCGGCGCGCCGGAGCGGTGCGCGGGCCGGGCGACCGACGCAGCGGTTACATCGAGCAGGGGTTCTGCTCCTTGGTCAGCGCGATGCTCTCGAGCGATTCGTTCGGTCCCGGAATCGCCGCACCGAGTTCGAGCATGTCCCACTTGTCCTTGGCCTGGCCCTTGGGCTTCACCGTGAAAGGATAGGCCTCCTGCATGAGCTGGTGATCCCACGACCTGAAATAGCCCTGGCGTCCTTTCAGGATCTCGAACGGGGTTTGCTTTTCGAAATAGCCGATCAGGGTGTCGGTCTCGGTCGACTTGGTCTCGCCCATGGCCCGCGCCATCATCTTCAGCGAGACATATTCGATCCAGGCGTGGTTCTCCGGCGGCTTGCCGTATTTCTTGATGAAGTTCGCCACGAAGGTTTTCGACGCCGGAACCTCGAGGGTGTGATACCAGACCGTCGGCCAGGTGCCGCTCAGATTGCCTTCGCCGGCCGCCCAGGCGTCGGCGGTGTTGAGGTTGAAGCCGACAATCGGATAGGGCAGGCCGAATTCGGCGTATTGCTTGATCAGGGTGGTGACCTGATTGCCGGCGAGGTTGGAGCAGACCACGTCCGGCTTGGACTGGCGGATTTTCAGCAAATAGGGGCTGAAGTCGGTGACGTCGGTGGCGACCAATTCGTCGCCGATCAGCTTGCCGCCATTGGCGTCGAAGAACGATTTGGCGGCGCGGGCGAGGTCGTGGCCGAAAATATAATCGGCGGTGAGGGTATAGAACTTCTTGTCCTTCATCATGTTGTCGCGCACCAGCGCCTTGCCGACCGCGTTGACCATCACCGTGCTCGGGATGTCGACGTGGAAGGTGTAGCGGTTGCAGTTCTTGCCGCGCAGCGCATCCGAGCGGGCGCCGATCTGCATGAACAGCCGCTTGTTGCGGTCGGCGACCTGCATGATGGTGAGCGCGGAGGCCGAGTTGATTTCGCCCATCAGCACCGCCACGCCGTCCTGGTCCAGCATGCGCTGGGCCTTGGTCGCGGCGGTCGCGGGGTTGACCGAATCTTCCGAGGTGATGTCGAGCTGGCGGCCCATCACCCCGCCGGCCAGGTTGATTTCCTCTTCGGCGAGCCGAATGCCGAGCTGCGCGTAGGCGCCGAGCGCGCCGAGAAAACCGGTCAATGGCGTTAGATGGCCAATTTTGATCTTTTCGGTCTGGCCGCGGACGATGGACGGAAATCCGATCGTCGAAGCGCCGGCGAACGCAGCGCTCGCCTTCAGCAGGGTTCGTCGGCTGGTGCGGATCATCGTGGGTCTCCTCCCGGGGTCGGTCGCGCTGTCCCGCTTCGATCTCGCTTCATGCGAGAATGTGAGAGACGTTTTTCTATTGTTAAATGATATTTCCGGAGCCGACCGCCGCTGTCAACGCCAAATGCGACTTCGGACATCGCGCTTTAGGAGGATTTCGCCAGGCTGCGGGCGCCGAATTCCGCCGACAGCCGATTGGCGGCCGCCCGCACGATCCGGGCGTGGCCCTGCAGCGCCTGATCGGAAAGCCGCCAGATCGGGCCGGAAATGCCGAGCGCCCCGACGGTCTGGCCGGTAAAATCCATCACCGGAACGGCGATGCAGCGCACCTCCGGATTGAATTCGCCGTCGTCGAAAGCAATGCCGCTGTGCTTGACCTCGGCAATTTCGCTCAACAACGCCGCGACGCCGGTGATCGATTTGTCGGTCGATGGCTTCATGTCGACGCGTTCGAGGAAGCGCTTCAGTTGATCGGGCCGCAGCGAGGCGAGGATGATCTTGCCGAGCGCGGTGCAATGCGCGGGGCGCACCACGCCGACCCGGTCGGTCAGTTGGAAGGCGCCGGGGCCGCTGGTGCGGGCGATCACGACGACCGCGTCGCCCATGCGTACCGCGAAATGGCCGCTTTCGCCGGTTTCCCGCGACAGTTCCTCCAGCACGGGCGTCGCGACATTGACCATCTCGATCTCGTCCAGCGCGCTGGCGGCAAGCGCAAACAGCGGACGGCCGACGCGGTAACGCTTGGAATCCTTTGCCTGGCGCAGATAGCCCAGCGACACCATGGTCTTGGCGAGGTGGAACGTGGTGGAATTGTGCAGGCCGACCAGCTTGCTCAATTCCGCAAGCCCGATGCCTTCGCGGTGACGCGCGACCTCTTCGAGGATCGCAAAGGCGCGGCCGAGCGACTGCACGCCGACGCGCTGACGGTCGTCGGCGTCGTCGTCGATATCGGCCTGCGGTGGTTGCACCAGCCTGGCGATGGCGGTCTTGCGCGGAGCTGGCGGCTTTTCGTTGGGCTTTGGTTTGGTACGCGATCTCACGCCTCGAGCCTCCATGCGACGCTACCGAACTGTATCGGGAGCCGCATCGACCAACGCCGCTGGTGATCCACCGAGCATACCACAATATCAATTGACGTACAGTATTATGAGAAATAGGGTGCCGCGCGCTGGATACTGGGACGGCGGCGAGCGTTCAGCCGTTGCTGCCGTCGTGCGTTACAGGGAGAGTGATCCGATGTCGCCGCGCAATGCGCTCAATGGGGCTCAGGTCATTGTCGACTATCTGATCCAGGAAAAAGTGCCGCAGGTGTTCGGCCTGTGCGGCCACGGCAACATCCAGTTCATCGACGCGCTGTACGAACGCTCGCACGATATCAAGACCATTTCGGTCCATCATGAGAGCGTCGCCGGCTTCATGGCGGACGTCTATTACCGCGTCTCGGGGCGGCCGACCGCCACCTTCACCTCCTGCGGGCCGGGTTCGGCCAACCTGCCGATCTCGCTCGGCAACGCCTTTCTGGATTCGGTGCCGTTCATGGCGGTCACCGGCAACGTGCCGACCAGCCAGTTCAACCGCGGCGCGTTTCAGGAATTGTATCGGCATTATCAGGCGGACTTTCCCTCCACCGTGCGCTCCTACTGCAAGAAGGTGTTCCAGCCGACCCGCGGCGAGATGGTGCCGCTCGCGGTCCGGCAGGCCTGGAAGACCATGACGACAGGCCGTCCGGGTCCGGTGGTGCTGGATGTTCCCTTTGACGTCTTCATGGAATTGGCCGCCGAGGAGGCGCCGAACGCGAAGAGCCTGGAACGGCAATATCTCCAGCCGCTGCGGCGCCGATCCCGACGGCGTCGTCAACGCGGTCGACATGCTGCTCGGCGCCGAGCGTCCGGTGATGATCGTCGGGCAGGGCGTGCGCTATGGCGGCGCCGCCGAGGAATTGTTGAAGCTCGCCGAGCGCCTGCAGATTCCGGTGGCGGCGTCGGCCAGCGGCCTTGGCGCGCTCGACTGCCATCATCCGCTGGCGCTCGGTCTGGTCGCGCGGGCCGGTCATTATCAGGCCAATCACGCGACGCGCCAGGCCGACGTGCTGCTGGCGCTTGGCATGCGCTTTGACGATCGCACCTCGAGTTCGTGGATCCCCGGCTATTCCTTCACCATTCCGCCGACCCGGCTCATTCACGTCGACATCGACCCCGAGGAAATCGGCCGCAATTATCCGGTGGCGCTCGGCCTGATGGCCGACGTGCGCACCTTCCTGCGCCAGATTCATGCCGAACTCGATCGCCGCGCCGATCTCACCCAGCGCGCCGACGCCCGCAAGAAATGGCTGGCGCAGATCGACACCTATCGCAAGGAGTGGGACAAGTTCGTGGCGCCCGGTTTTTCCGACGACACCACGCCGATCAATCCGCAGCGCGCCGCGCACGAGATCGACAAGGCGCTGCCCGAGGATGCCATCCTGGTCAGCGATATCGGCGTGCACCACAATTGGCTGTTGAGCTTCTGCAAGCCGAAACGGCCGGACTCGCTGATCGGCTCGATGGGTTTTGGCCCGATGGGTTTCGGGGTTGCCGGCGTGATGGGCGCGAAGTTTGCGGCACCCGACCGGCCCTGCGTCTCGGTGTGCGGCGACGGCGCGTTCTTCATGCATGCCAATGTGCTGGGAACGGCGGTCGAATATAATCTGCCTGTGGTCTGGGTGGTCTGGAACAACTACGCCTACGCCTCGATCCGCGGCCTGCAGCGCGGCTATCTCGGCGGCCGCGAGCTCGCGACCGACTTTCACGATCCGAACACCGGCGAGCGCTACAATCCGGATTTCGCCGCGATGGCGCGCTCCTGCGGCGTCGAAGGCGTGCGGGTCGATCGCGCCGGCGATCTCGGCGAGGCCATCCGCAAGGGCATCGCCGCCAACAAGCCCTATCTGATCGACGTCGATATCGCCGCCGACATCAATCCGAGCGGCGCCGGTGTCTGGGAATTGCCCGGGCTCGGGCAAAGCAAGGCCGGCATCGGAGAAAGCACCAACCGAACCCGACGGGCACTCGGCTCGATGCGGCCGTTTCCTTCAAAATACCTGATGGCCGGGGTTCTTGAGCCGCGAGCCTCTACGCGGCGGGAGAAACCACCGGCCATGTCTTATCGTACCGCGCCCAACGCCGTGTCGGTGCTGCGCGCGCTGGTGTTTGGAATAATTGCGGGACGGCAAGCGGTCTACTTCCCGCCAGGCGATAGCATTCGGGGGTTTCGGACACGACATTGTGCAGAAGGAAACGACAGACGGCCTTTGAAGAAAACGGCGCCTTGTTCCGCAACATCGCCGAAGTGCCGTGGCGGCAATTTCCCAACCATTTCGGCGGCGCCTTGTCGAAGCCGCTGGTGATGCCGGATACGGCCGGCTGCGCGTCACCTCGATTATCGGATCTCGATGATCAGCCGATGGCCCATGTCGCCCCCCGCACCAGCACCGGGTTCAGGAGCAGATTGACCATGTGCTGGAGGGCGAGGGGCTGATGGAGATCGCCGGCAAGCACCATGTCGTGCGCAAGCACGATGTCATCTTCCTGCTGCCGGGCGTGACACGCTATTTCCAATTCGGGGCTGGTCGACCTGGTGTTCCTGGTGATCACCTCGCCGGTCAGCGACTATGGCGCCGGCCTGAAGCGGCTCGAGCCATGATGGCTGATCCGGGGCCTCGCGGTTCGAGAGTTTCGGGCCGGTCGTTATACGTTCATATGCCGCCCAGAAGGGGAGGAGCAGAATTTCGAATTTTGAACCCGGTTAGTGCGAGGGAGTATAACGGCATGAGCCAGACAGCAAATAGCGATACGCCCAAGGAAGCCTCGGCGTCGGTGGTGGCACGGCATGCGGCGACGCTGAAGGCGCTGCCGTTCTCGGACACGCGCGATTTCGACGAGGCCGCGCGCGGCTTTCTCGGTACGCTCGACCATGCGCGGATCGCGTCCGCCCAGGGCAGGGTGGTCTGGAGTCTCGAGCCCTATGGGTTCCTGTCCGACGCCAAGGCGCCGCCCACGGTCGACCCCAGCCTGTGGCGGCAGTCCCGCCTCAACATGCATCACGGGCTGTTTGAAGTCGTGCCCGGTGTCTACCAGGTGCGAGGTCTCGATATTGCCAACATGACGCTGATCGAGGGCGATCGCGGCGTCATTGTCGTCGATACCCTGACCTCGATCGAAGGCGCGCGCGCGGCGATGGAGCTGTATTTCCAGCACCGCGGCAGGAAACCGGTCGCCGCGATCATCTTCACCCATACCCACACCGACCATTGGGGCGGCGCGCGGGGCGTGCTCGACGACCAGACACCGGCGAGCGGTCGCGTCCCGATCATCGCGCCCAATCTGTTCATGGAGTATGCCGTCTCGGAAAACATCATCGCAGGGCCGGCCATGCTGCGGCGCGCGCAATACCAGTTCGGGCCGTTCCTCGCCAAGGGCCCGCGCGGCCAGGTCGATTGCGGACTCGGCAAGTCGATGGCGGCGGGCTCGGTGGCGCTGTTGCGTCCCACCGACCTCATCATGGCGACCGGCGACAAGCGCGTCATCGACGGCCTCGAGTTCGAATTCCAGATGGCGCCGAACAGCGAAGCGCCGGCGGAAATGCATTTCTTCATCCCGCGCTACAAGCTGCTGAACCTGGCGGAGAACTGCACGCACAATTTCCACAATCTGCTGCCGTTCCGTGGCGCGGAAGTGCGCGATGCGCTGGCCTGGTCGAAATATCTCGGCGAGGCGCTGCAGATGTGGGGCGGCAAGGCCGATGCCATGTGCGGCCAGCACCATTGGCCGGTCTGGGGCACCGAGCGGATCGATACCATGATCCGCCAGCAGCGCGACCTCTACAAGTTCGCGCACGACCAGACCATCCGCCTGATGAATCACGGGCTGACCGCCAGCGAGATCGCCGAGACGATCAGATTGCCGGCGAGTCTCGACGGCGCCTGGCATGGACGCGGCTATTACGGTCATATCCGGCACAATGTGAAGGCGATCTACCAGAAATATCTCGGCTGGTACGACGCCAACCCGGTCAATCTCGATCCGCTGCCGCCGGTCGAAGCCGGCCGCAAATATGTCGAATACATGGGGGGCGCGACCGCGATCCTGGACCGCGCGGCGAAGGATCTCGCCAGCGGTGAATTTCGTTTCGTGGCGCAGGCGCTGAGCCATCTGGTGTTCGCCGAACCCGACAACCAGGCCGCCCGCGCACTGCTCGCCGATACGTTCGAGCAGCTCGGCTACTGTGCCGAAAGCGCGACCTGGCGCAACGCCTATTTGTTCGGCGCGCAGGAATTGCGGCAAGGCATGCCGAAGGCTGCGCCACGGCCGCCGATGCCGCTCGAAACGCTGGCGGCGCTCCGCACCGGGCAATTATGGGACGTGCTCGGGGTCAGGCTCAACGGCCCCAAGGCCGAAGGCAAGCACATCGTGCTGAACTGGAACTTCACCGATACCAACGAGACCTTCATCCTCAACCTGGAAAACTGCGCGCTGACCTATATCGCGGATGCCCAGTCGGCCGCGGCGGATGCGAGCTTCACGCTGGCGCGCGTTACGCTCGACGAGGTGATCGCCAAGCAGACGACATTCCCGGAAGCGGTCGGCGGCGGCAAGATCAAGTTCACCGGCAATCCGATGCGGCTCGGCGAGCTGATGGCGCTGATGGACGAATTCCCGCGCATGTTCGAGATCGTCGAGCCGAAGCGGACGGCGGTGAGCTGATTGCGAGGTCCGTCATTCCGGGACGATGCTAACGGGTCCGCGCGAAGCGCGGCCCGATGGCAGGCTCCGCATCGAACCCGGAATGACCGGGGTGATTTGCCCGACGGGCAAATCAGCGAAAAAACCTGTCTAGCCCAGGTTGTAAAAATAATCCGCTTCCCGTTTCACCCAAATCAATCCTATAAGCCGCCGTCCCGCGCTCACCCAGAGGGGCGTATCATGATCGTCACGAACGTTGGCGCGGGATGCGATGGACGCGGGTGGTGTCGAACGACGAACGACACCAACGCGGACGGCAAAGCCGTGTGGTCCTGGCGCCCCGACGCTGGCGTCAAGTTTTGTGGAGTTCATCCGCAAGGCGACGGTGGCAAACAAGCCCGGTCACCGGGGAGAGCTCGGTATAAGCCGTAAACCATTGCGCAGGGAAAGCCGGAATGTTGCGGTGAACCTGTGGTGACTACGCTCGTGTGCTTTTTATCATTCGCACGCGAGGCTGCGGGTGCATCAAGCACCCGGCTTTCCCTGTGCCCTCTGATATCAGAGGGACACGTCATGACAAAACTCGGACGCAGTCGCGCCGCGGGAATGCGGACAGCCGTCATTGCGAGGAGCGCAAGCGACGAAGCAATCCATACCTCCGCTCGCTGTGAAATGGATTGCTTCGCTAGCGCTCGCAATGACGGAGAGATGAGGTGCCTTCCGGATTGACCGGCCTATTCGGCGCTGCTGACCAGCTTGATCCGCGGCGTTGCCGCCTCGGTCAGGCTGCGATAGGCGGCGAGATAATCCAGTGCCATGCGCCGCGCGGTAAACCGCGCTTCGAACTGCCGTCGTATCGCGCCGCGGTCGAGTTGCGAAAGCCGGCTGACGGCAGCAACCGCGCTGATCTCGTCCTCGACGATGAAGCCGGTCAGACCCTCATCGATGACCTCGGGGACCGAGCCGCGGTTATAGGCGATCACGGGCGTCCCGCAGGCCATCGCCTCGATCATGACAAGGCCGAACGGCTCGGGCCAGTCGATCGGCACCAGCAGGCCGATCGCGCCGCTGAGAAAGTCGGATTTTTCGTGATCGCCGATCTCGCCGATGAATTCGACCAGAGGATGATCCATCAGCGGACGAATGATCTCTTCATAGTATTCCTGGTCGGCGCGATCGACCTTTGCCGCGATCTTCAGCGGAATGCCGCATCGGGTCGCGATCCGGATTGCCCGATCGACCCCTTTCTCCGGCGCGATCCGGCCCAGTACCGCGAGATATCCCGGGTTGATCGGCCGCGGCGTCAGCAACTTTTCCGGCAAGCCATGGTGGATGGTGCGGATCCAGTTGGCTTGCGGCACCGGACGCCGCTGCGCGTTCGAGATCGAAATCACCGGAACAGACGCGAAAGTGGTGAACACCGGCTGGTGTTCGGGCAGGTCGAGCCTGCCGTGCAGGGTTGTCAGAAACGGGGTCGGCTGTCGGTAGAACAGCGAGAACGGATAGTAATCGAGGTGGAAGTGGAGGAAGTCGAATTCCTCGTCGTCGCATTTTTGCCGGACCCGTTCCAGCATCACCATATGCAGCGCGTTGGGGTCGCGAACCGATCCGTCGAGGCGCAGCGCCCGCGGCCACGTCGCGTCCAGTTTTGCAGAGGTCCGGGAATCGCCACTTGCGAACAGCGTGACGTCATTTCCAAGCGCCACCAGTTCCTCGGTCAGCCAGTGTACGACCCGCTCGGTTCCGCCGTACAGCTTGGGCGGCACAGCCTCCGTCAGCGGAGCAACCTGCGCGATGCGCATCTATCGGTCTCCTGTCATGGTGATCATTGATGAAAAAAGCCCCACTTTGCGGTTGGCAGCCCCACTTTGCGGTTGGCACCGGCATGCCGGACATGGAACGTTTCGGCGGGTGCGAAGTTCCCCCGAGGACGCGCACTTCCTCCACACCACGGTCTTGCTGATGCCATCACACCCGATCAGATTTTCGCCGCTGTTACTGCCGCAGAATTGTTGCGCGGTGATGGCGTTACGGCCGGAACCGGGAGGAGTTTCGCCGCGATCGATCGGACGAAACGTCTCCCGGTAGGATTTCCCTTCATCGCCAATGGGTTTTGCAGCCACATGGACAATCTTTCAGGATACGCACACCGTCCGTTTCCATTTGTGCTGCGCTACCTTCGCCAACGCCTGGCATCGCATGTCGTGATCCTCGCCGCCGTAATTGCGGCCGTTGCATGTTCGGTGGGCACGCAATATGGCGTGAAATATCTGGTCGACGGCCTGTCGGCCGGCGCCATGCGTGCGGGCGGCGTATGGCTGGCATTCATTTTCCTCATGTCCTTGATCGCGGCCGACAACTTCCTGTGGCGGATCGCGAGCTGGACCGCGAGCTTCACATTTGTGGGAGTGACCGGGGACTTGCGCCGCGACATCTTCCGTCACCTCACCGGGCATGCGCCGAGCTATTTTTCCGACCGCTTGCCGGGCATGCTGACCAGCCGCATTACCGCGACCTCGAACGCGGTGTTCACGGTCGAAAACATGTTCGTCTGGAATGTGCTGCCGCCATGCATGGCGACGATTTCAGCGATCGCCCTGATCGGAACGGTGAGCCTGTCGATGGCGGCGGGCCTGATCGTGGTCGCCGGTGCGATGGTGATCGCGATGTTTCGTCTCGCCGCCGCCGGCCGGCCGTTGCACGACGATTTTGCCAACAAGGCCGCGGCGGTCGACGGCGAGATGGTCGACGTCATCAACAATATGCCGCTGGTGCGCGCATTCTGCGGTCTCGGCTTCGAGCACGACCGATTTGACGCCACCGTCAACCGGGAACTGACGGCGCGGGGGCGCAGCCTTCGCTACCTCGAGAAGCTGCGCATCATCCATGCCGGCGTCACCGTGATCCTGACCATCGGGTTGCTGGCCTGGGTGATCATGCTGTGGCAGCGCGGCGCGGCGACCACCGGCGATGTCGTGCTGGTTTGTACGCTGGGAATTTCCATTCTGAGCGCAACGCGCGATCTGGCGGTGGCGCTGGTCGACGTCACCCAGCACGTCGCCCGGCTGACCGAGGCCATTGCCACCCTGCTGCTGCCGCACGAATTGCAGGACCATCCGGCGGCCGAGCCGCTGGTGAAGGCGGGCGCGGCGATCGCCTTCAACAATGTCTCGTTCCGCTATCCCGGCGGCCCCAAGGTGTTCGAGCGGTTCAGCCTTCGTCTGCAGGCCGGACAACGGGTCGGGCTGGTCGGGCAGTCCGGCGGCGGCAAATCCAGCCTGTTCGTTCTGCTGCAGCGCTTTTACGACGTGCAGCACGGCAGCATCACCGTCGACGGACAGGATATTTCCCGCGTGACCCAGCAAAGCCTGCGCGAGGCGATCTCGGTGGTGCCGCAGGACATTTCGCTGTTTCAGCGCACCATCCTGGAAAACATCCGCTACGGCCGGCCCACCGCAACCGACGACGAGGTACTGCGCGCCGCCATTGCGGCGAGGTGCGATTTCGTCGATACCCTGCCGGAAGGGCTCGCGACCATGGTCGGCGACCGCGGCGTCAAGCTGTCCGGCGGCCAGCGGCAGCGTATCGCCATCGCGCGTGCGTTTCTCAAGGACGCGCCGATCCTGCTGCTCGATGAAGCCACCGCCGCGCTTGACAGCGAGTCCGAAGAGGCTATCCGTGAAGCGCTCGGCCGGCTGATGCGCGGCCGTACCGTGATCGCGATTGCCCACCGCCTGGCGACGCTGCGCAATTTCGATCGGGTGGTCATGCTCAAGACGGGCAAGATCATCGAGGACGGCCCGCCGGACCGCCTGATGCAGGGACAGGGCCCGTATCGCGAACTGGTGAACCAGGAAATCAGCCGCCTTGCCACCCATGCGGCCTGATATCCGGTAACGTCCAAGTCCTAGTGCGTTTTATCGTTGGGCCGGGGAAAATCGCGCGAGGTCAAATGCCAGCCGAAGTCATAACCCAGATGATGGCGGCGCGGGCCGTCGAACCCCTTTCAGAATCCTCGTTCTACATTCCGATGACCGGACCGGCCGCGCGGCCGCGGCGCTCGCTCAAGCATGACGATACTTTCATCGTGCTGGACAGCCACGGCGACATCGGCGCGTCTGCCGGCGGCCCGGACGGCCTTTTCAATGCCGACACCCGTTATCTCGCCCGTCTCGAACTGGTGCTGGACGATGTTCAGCCGCTGCTGCTCGGTTCGAACCTCCGCGACGACAATTCCGGGCTGACCATCGACCTCACCAATCCCGACGTCTACCGCGACGGCCGGATCGTGCTGCAGCGGGACATGCTGCATATCGTGCGCACGATCTTTCTCTGGCGCGGCACGGCCTATCAGCGGATCGGCATCCAGAATCACAGCGAGACCACCGCGAGCTTCGACGTGACGCTGCTGTTCGACAATGATTTCGCCGATCTGTTCGAAGTGCGCGGTGAAAAGCGCGCACGACGGGGCGTCGGTGCCAACAAGCTGCTGGGGCCCGCCGACGTTGCGCTCGAATATAAAGGTCTCGACGGCAAGGCGCGCGCCACGGCGCTGCATTTCGATCCGCGGCCGACGCGGTTGGCCGCGCATGCCGCGACCTACCATTTCGACCTCGCGCCGCAACAGGCGAGTTCGCTGTTCGTTGCCGCCTCCTGCAACAAGCCGGCGGCGTTCAAGCCGGTGCCGTTCTTCCGCGGCTTGCTGGCGCATCGTCGCGAGATGCGCCAGTCGACCGCCGGCGCCACCAGCATCGAAACCTCAAACGATATCTTCAACGAGGTGGTGTGCCAGTCGATGGCCGACCTCAACATGCTGATGACGGATACGCCGCAGGGACGATATCCCTATGCCGGCATTCCCTGGTATTCGACGACATTCGGCCGCGACGGCATCATTACCGCGCTGCAGATGTTGTGGATCGATCCGCGGGTCGCACGCGGCGTGCTGGGCCGGCTGGCATTTTACCAGGCTACCACGGTCGATCCGCTTGCCGACGCCGAACCCGGCAAGATCCTGCACGAGATGCGTGGCGGCGAGATGGCCGTGCTGCGCGAGGTGCCGTTTGCGCAATACTACGGCAGCGTCGATGCGACGCCGTTGTTCGTGTTGCTGGCCGGCCTTTATGTCGAACGCACCGGCGACGATGAGACGCTGGCGGAACTGTGGCCGGCGATCGAAGCCGCACTAGGCTGGATCGACGGCGCCGGCGATCCGGACCGCGACGGATTTGTCGAGTATCGGCGCGCCTCCGAGCAGGGGCTTGCCAACCAGGGCTGGAAGGACTCCTACGATGCGATCTTTCATGCCGACGGCCGGCTCGCCGAAGGCTATATCGCGCTGGCGGAAGTGCAGGGCTATGTCTTCGCCGGCAAGCAGCTCGCGGCGCGGTGCGCGTTGCGGCTCGGCAAGACCGACAGGGCGGCGAAGCTGCAGACCGAGGCAAAGCTGCTCGCCGAGCGGTTCGAAGAGGCGTTCTGGTGCGAGGAACTCGGCACCTATGCGCTTGCGCTCGACGGCGCCAAGCAGCCCTGCGAGGTTCGTAGCTCCAACGCCGGGCAGCTTCTATTTACCGGCATCGTGCGCGAAGACCGCGCCCGCATGGTGGCCGCCGATCTGATGCGGTCGCACTTTTTCACCGGCTGGGGCATCCGCACGGTGGCGCGGGGCGAGGCGCGCTACAACCCGATGTCCTATCATGACGGCTCGATCTGGCCGCACGACAATGCGCTGATCGCGCTGGGCCTCGCCCGCTACGGGCTGAAGCATGCGGTCGAGCAGGTGTTCAAGGGCCTGTTCGACGCCGCCAGCTATATGGATTTGCGGCGGCTTCCGGAATTGTTCTGCGGCTTCAGGCGGGAAAAGCAGCGCGGCCCGACGCTGTACCCGGTCGCCTGCGCGCCGCAGGCCTGGGCGAGCGCGACGCCGTTCACATTGCTTGAAGCTGCCCTCGGTCTCGAGTTCGACGCGAAGCGCGGCGAGGTCCGTCTGCGCAACCCGCGCCTGCCGGCCTTCCTCAATGAGGTGGTGCTGCGCGATTTGCGGCTCGGTGCTTCAAGCGTCGATCTGCGCGTCCGCCGCCACGGTAACGACGTGTCGATGGAAGTGCTGCGCACGCGCGGCCGGATTCAGGTTTCGATTGTGCTGGCGCATTGACCTGGCGCCTGACTGAAGGAGGCCATATGCGCGCGAGGTCATTCAGTGTGGCTGCGATCGCGTTTGCCGCGTTCGCTGCCGCGGCAGCTTCGGCGGCGGACGACACCGCTTCGCCGCCCGCCACCCCGCCGCCGCCGGCGCAACAGCAAAACCCGACGCCGCCGGTCGCACCGAAGCCGCCCGCGCCGCCGGCGTCGGTCACCATCATCGGTGCCAAGGAGGCCCATGGTGTACTTGGCCGCGACGTGCGCAGTGCGGCCAATGAGGACATGGGGCACATCGTCGACGTGATCGTCGACCGCTCCGGTGCGGTGCGTGCGGCCATCATCGATTTCGGCGGTTTTCTCGGCGTCGGCAGCCGGAAGATCGCCGTCGACTGGAACGCCCTGCGTTTCGGGCGGGTGGCCGACAAGAGCGATGCCATCACGCTCGAATTGACCAAGGATCAGGTCAAGGCGGCGCCTGAATACAAGGAGGATACACCGATCGTGGTGCTTGGCGCTTCCGGCAACCTGCAGCCACTGGATTTCGATGACCAATAGCCGGGGCGGAGAGCGGGATATCCTGGTTGTCCACGCCTCCCGTCACCCGATTGACCGGATCGACGGCGACGATCGCCGGCGACCGGGCGGTGGTGCGGGCGGTGCGCCGCCACGACCGGAGCCGGCGGCGCAGCGGCCTCGACCGTCGCCCTCCCGCGAGAGCCTGCGCGGCCTCGACTGGTTCATCTTCTTTCTTGCCGATGTGCAGACCGGGTTTGGTCCGTTCGTCGCGGTTTACCTGACGACGCAAAAATGGACCCAGGTCGAGATCGGCCTTGTACTGTCGATCGGTGGAATTGTCGGCCTGATCGGGCAGATGCCGGGTGGTGCGATCGTCGATGCGGCCCGTTCCGAACGGCTGGTGGCGGGACTTGCGGTTGCGACCATCGGCATCAGCGCGCTCGGATACGCGGCGTGGCCGATCTTTGCGGTGGTGGTGACGGCGGCGACGCTGCATGCCGCGGCGAGCTGCGTGCTGGGTCCGGCCATTGCCGCCATCAGCCTCGGGCTGGTCGGCCCGCTGGCGATCGGCGAGCGGCTCGGACGTAACGCCCGCTACGCCTCGCTCGGCAACGGAATTGCGGCGGCCGTGATGGGAACCTGCGGCTACCTGTTGTCCAGCCGCTCGGTCTTTATCGTCACCTTCGTGCTGGCGATCCCCGCCTTGCTCGCGCTCGCCCGCATCCGCGAGCGCGAGGTCGACGTCGCGCGGGCGCACGGCGCGGTCGAGCGCGACGTCGCCGACGCCGGCGCCACCAGCATTGTCAATCTGGTATGCCAGCGTACGCTGTTGATCTTCGCCGCCAGCGTCTTGCTGCTGCAACTCGCCAATGCGGCGATGCTTCCCCTGATGGCCGGCGTCGTCACCACCCGATCGGCGCAATGGGCGCCGGTCCTGATCGCCGCCTGTATCGTCGTGCCGCAAGCCATCGTGGCGTGGGCCTCGCCGTCGGTCGGGCGCAAGGCGCAGCAATGGGGACGCCGGCCGCTGCTCCTGATGGGCTTTGCGGCGCTTGCGATCCGCGGCCTGCTGTTCGGCGTCGTGAGCGATCCATACCTCTTGGTCGCGGTGCAGATCTTTGACGGCGTCACCGCCGCGGTCTTCAGCGTCATGGTGCCGCTGATCGTCGCCGACGTCGCGTTCGGCAGCGGTCATTTCAACCTGGCGCAGGGTATCGTCGGCACCGCGACCGGGATTGGCGCGTCGCTGAGCACCGTGCTGGCGGGCTATGTCAGCGACAAGTTCGGCAGCAGCGTCGCCTTTACCGGGCTGGCGGGGATCGCCGCGCTGGGTCTTGCCATGATCTGGCTGGTGATGCCGGAAACGCGGCGGGAGGTGGAGTGAGGGCGGTCCAGTCGGCCTCACGCCGACAGCGCCTTTCGATAGAGCGCGCCATAGCAGGCCGCCGAAATGCGCCAACTGAACGAGCGCGACATGGCATTGCGGCGCATCGCGTCGAGACGATCTTGCTTCGCAAAGGTCGTGAACGCGCGCCGGATGCCGCCGAGCAGGGATTCGGCCGAAGGCTGCTTGAACAGAAATCCGGTTTCGCCATCCAGAATGGTTTCGGCAAGACCCCCGGTTTGATGTCCGATCGGCAGCGATCCGAATTTCTGGGCATACATCTGGCTCAACCCGCACGGCTCGAAGCGCGAGGGCATCAGGGTAAAATCGCTGCCGGCAAAGACGCGGCGAGCCTGGCCGTCATTGAAGCCGATGGCGACCCCGATCACGTCCGGCCGGCGCCGGTGCGCATCGACCAGCGCCTGTTCGATCTGCGGCTCGCCGCTGCCGGTCACGACAATCTGTCCTCCGGCTTCCACGATCTCGTCGGCGGCAGCCAGTACGAGGTCGACGCCTTTCTGATGGACCAGACGGGCCACCAGGCCGAAAATCGGTCCACGCGACAAAGCGAGGCCGAACTGCTGGCGCACATAGTCGGCGTTGGCGCGTTTGCCCTGCCAATCTCCCGCGCCAAACGGCTGTGCCAGTTGCGCGCAGACCCGCGGATCCCAGCTTTCGTCGATGCCGTTCAATATGCCCGTGAGCTGTTCGGCATCGGAGCGGCGGCGAAGCAGACCCTCGAGACCGCACCCGAGTTCTGTCGTGGTGATCTCCCGGGCATAGGTCTCGCTGACGGTGGTCAGATGCGACGCGTAGACGATGCCGCCCTTGAGGAAGGACAATTTGTCGTAAAATTCGAGGCCTTCGATATGGAAGGAATCCGCCGGCACGCCGATCCGGCGCAGCGAGTCCTTCGGAAACAGCCCCTGATAGGCCAGATTGTGGATGGTCAGGATCGAGGGGATGCGGATCGCGTTCCAGCGCAGATAGGCCGGCACCAGCGCCGCCTGCCAGTCGTTGGCGTGGACCAGGTCCGCTGCCCAATTCTTGTCCAGTGTGACTGCGGCGAGCTGGGCCGCGGCGGAAGCAAACCGGCCGAAGCGCACGTCGTTGTCCGGCCAGTCCCGGCCGGTGCTGTCGCCGTAGGGATTGCCCGGGCGGTCATAGAGTTGTGGACACAGCAGGACGTAGACGGGCAGGCCGTCCCTGGTGGAAGCCCGCCCCAGCGAGCAGGCCGGCATTTCCGCGAGCGCATCGCAATGGCCGACGATTTCAAGATGGGTAAATTGCTCGACGACGTCCCGGTATCCCGGCAGCATCACCCTGACGTCGCTCCAAAGCCGCAGTGCCCGGGGCAGCGCCGCCGAGACGGCGGCAAGTCCGCCGACCCGGATGAAGTCATCCATTTCCGTGGTGACGAACAGGACCCGCAAGAAAGCTCTCCCATCAGCCCTGGGCACATCTATGCAAGAATATGCAAGAACGGTTCCAGTTTCGTTTTTCGTTATGCGGGAGAGACTCGGCGGCTGTCGAAGCTCGCCTGTGCCGCGAGAAACGCTTTCCTGAGCGAGCCCCGCCCTCTAGGGTCACGGCACGCCCGGGTCGGTGGTGCAGGGGAGTGACGGGATGACCATAGCGGAAGGCGATCAGGGTAATTTGACAAAGACCTTTCAGGGCCTTCGCGTGCTGGATTTTTCGACCACGATCGCCGGTCCGCACTGTACCCGGATGCTGGCCGACATGGGCGCCGAGGTCATCAAGATCGAGCCGGCGGAAGGCGAGACGATGCGAACCCGCCCTCCCGTGCGCAATCATTGCAGCAGCGTTTTCGGCCAGCTCAATGCCGGCAAGAAAAGCCTCGTTCTCGATCTGAAAACACCGGCGGCGACCGAAATCATCCGCCGCCTGGCTGCGACCGCGGATATCCTTGTCGAGAATTTTCGACCCGGCGTGATGCGGCGGCTCAAGCTCGACTATGGCGCGCTGCAGCCCTTCAATCCGGAGCTGATCTATTGTTCGATTTCGGGATACGGTCAGACCGGGCCGTCGGCTGAGCTGCCGGCCTATGCCCCGGTTATCCATGCGGCCTCCGGCTACGACATGGCCCATTTGTCCTACCAGCCGGGGCGTGCGCGCCCGGATTATTGCGGCATCTATCATGCCGACGTCGTCACCGGCGTCTATGCGTTCGGCGCCATCTCGGCGGCCCTGTACCAGCGGCAGGCGACACACAGGGGTCAGCACATCGACGTGTCGATGCTGGAATTGATGCTGAGTCTCACCTTGAACGAAGTGCAGTGGGCGCAATTCGCCGTCACCACCCCGAGCCGCCCGATGTTTGGTCCGGTTGAGACCGCGGACGGCTATGTGATGGTCGCCATTGCCAGCGAAAAGACGTTTCAGAGTTTGGTGATGGCTGCCGGCCATCCCGAGTGGATCGCCGATCCGCGGTTTGCGAAATATCCGGACCGGCGCCAGCACTGGAAGGATTTGATGGACGGCGTCGAGAGCTGGTCGCGGGCGCTCTCGACCGAAGCCTGTCTTGCGCTGCTGAGCCAAAACGGCGTTCCCAGTTCCGCCTATCGCACCGTCGCGCAGGCCTTGTCCGATCCCCAGCTTGCGCATCGGGGTGCGCTAACCGAAGTGGCCGACGACGGCGGCGCGTTCAGGGTGCTGAACTTGCCGTTTCGCATGTCGGGCGCCGCGGTCGGCGCTGGAAGGCGTGCGGCAACTCTGGGCGAACATAGCGCGAAATATCTTCGCGAAAGTGGCCTCTCGGAACCGGAGATTGCGGCCTTTACCGGCGCGCACCATCGGGCATGAGACGGTCGGCGAGGTGATCGATCTGCGGCAGGGCAGGCTGGTCGGCCGCGCCGTGCTGACGCCGCAAGGTGACCGCATACCGTGGGTTCGTCGCAATGACGACTTCGCAAGGAAACTTCCATGTCCGCCAACAACGCACTCCATATCGCCGTGCTCGCCGGCGACGGCATCGGCCCCGAAGTCATGGCGCCCGCGCTTGAAATCCTGCGCAAGCTGGAATTGAAATCGGGATTGCAGTTTCGCTTCACCGCGGCAGCGGCCGGCGCCAACCATTATCGCGAGACCGGCAAGTCGATGCCGGAGAGCACGGTGCGGCTGTGCGACGAGGCCGACGCGATCCTGCTCGGCGCCTGCGGACTGCCCTCGGTGCGCTATCCCGACAACACCGAGATCATGCCGCAGGTGGAGCTGCGCTTCCACTTCGACCTCTATGCCGGCGTGCGCCCGGCGCGGCTGATCCCGGGCGTACCAAGCCCGATCGTCGGCGCCGACCGGCGCGGCATCGACCTGGTCGTGATCCGGGAATCCACCGAGGGCCTGTTCGCATCGATGGGGAAGGGTATCGTCACCGACAGCGAGGCGCGCGAGACGCTGGTGATTACGCGCAGGACCTCGGAGCGGCTGTTCGAATTCTCGTTCCGGCTGGCGGAGCGCCGCAAGGCGCGCGGCCGTCCGGGCGCGCTGACCTGCGTCGACAAGGCCAATGTGTTCAAGGCATTCGCGTTCTTCCGGGAGATGTTCGACCAGGCGGCGGCGCGGCATCCCGGCGTCAAGGCCGACCGGCTCTATGTCGACGCCTGCTCGGCGCTTCTGGTCAAGCGTCCCTGGGATTTCGATGTCATGGTGATGGAGAATATGTTCGGCGATATTCTCTCCGACATGACCGCCGGGCTGATCGGCGGCATGGGCATGGCGCCGTCGGCGGACATCGGCGACCGCCACGCCGTGTTCCAGCCCTGCCACGGCACCGCGCCCGACATCATGGGGCAGGGCAAGGCCAATCCGACCGGGATGATCCTGTCCGCGGCGATGATGCTGGACTGGCTTGCCGACAAGCACGGCATCGAGGCCGCCACCGAAGCCGGCGAGCGCATCGAGCGCGCGGTCGACAAGGTCTATGCCGATGGCATCTTGCCGATGGAGTTCGGCGGATCGAACGGCACCGCCGACATCGCCAAGGCGGTGCTCGCGGCGCTGTAGCCCGGATGGAGCCCTCGGGTCACGCCTTCGGCGGGCCGAAGGATAACTCCGCGCAATCCCGGAATCGCGATGCGGGAAAGCGGCTCCGGATTGCGCTGCGCTCCATCCGGGCTACGAATTCGCACCGTCGTTGCAATGACGCTGGTGTGACGCACGCGTGCACTGCCGTTGAAGGGCGCGTCACGTCACGCCCGCCGCCTTCAGCTTTTCGATCTCGTCTGGCCCGTAGCCCAGCGATCGCAAAATCTCGTCATTATGTTCGCCGAGCTCGGGAGTTGGCGTCCGCAGCGCGCGGTCGAAGCCGGTGATCTCGCAGGGCTGCGCCACCAGATCGATTTCGCCGAGGCGCGGATGCCGGACCGATCGCTGGATCCGCAAGGCCTGGACCTGCGGGTCGGCGAACGCTTCCCTGATGTTGTAGACCGGTCCGCAGGGGAGACCTTCCGCGACCAGCAGTGCAAACCATTCGCCGGTGGTTTTCGCGCGCAGCGCGGTTGCGATCAATTCGTTGAGCGCCTGCTTGTTCCTGCCGCGCAACGCCGCCGAGGCAAAGCGCGGGTCGTCCGCGGCCTTGTCGCGACCGATCAGCCTGCAGAGTTTCTGAAAGTTCTTGCTGCTGGTGGCGGCGAGATTGAGAAAGCCGTCGGCGGTGGGATAAAGTCCCATCGGCGTGTTGGTGGGATGGTAGTTGCCTTCCTGCGGCGGCACTTTCTTGTCCATGGTCCAGCGGGTGGCCTGGAAGTCGAGCAAAGTGAGGCCGGCCTCGATCAGCGAGGTCTGCACCCAGCGGCCTTCGCCGCTGACCTCACGGTCAAGCAGCGCGATCAGGATGCCCTGGGCGAGGAAGGCGCCTGCCATGATGTCGGTGACGGCGACGCCGACCCGCAGCGGACCCTGGCCCGGGACTCCCGTCACCGACATGATGCCGGACATGCCCTGCGCGATCTGGTCGATCGATGGCCGCTCGCTGTAGGGACCGTACTGGCCGAAGCCGGAGATGCTGCCATAGACAATGCGCGGGTTGCGTTTCCTGACCGTCTCGAAATCGACACCGAGCCGCGCGGTGACCCCGGGCCGCATGTTCTCGACGATCACGTCGGCTTTTTCGGCAAGCCGCAGCAGGATCTCGCGGCCCTGGTCGTTTTTCAGGTTGAGCGTGATGGCGCGCTTGTTGCGATGAAGATTCTGGAAATCCGAGCCGTCGCGCCGGCCGACCACCTCGCTGGATTCGCCTTCCGAGGGTGGCGGCTCGACCCGGATCACATCGGCGCCCCAGTCGGCCAGCGTGCGCACGCAGGAGGGACCGGCGCGCGCCAGGGTCAGATCGATCACCTTGAATCGCGACAGCGGCAGCCGCGCAGGCTGCGTTTGCGGGTCGGTGTCGCCGGACGCCTCGACGGGCTTGTGCATGATGATCGCTATCGTCCCCGAAACTGCGGCTTGCGCTTCTCCATGAAGGCGCGGCGGCCCTCGCGAAAATCCTCCGAGTCCATGCAGGCGATGCCGATCTGCCTGATCGCGTTCATGTCGCGGTCACCGGGGTCCTTCAGGACCTGCGCGATGGTGATCTTGGCGGCCTGGATCGCCAGCGGTGCGTTGCCGGAAATGGTGTGCGCGATGTCCAGCGTCGCATTCCACAACTCGGCATCGGGAACCACGCGATCCACCAGCCCGATCCGGCCCGCTTCCGCGGAATTGATCCGCATGCCCGTGTACATCAACAGTCTCGCCCAGGACGGTCCGACCAGCGAGACCAGAAGCTTGAGGCCGTCATAGCCATAGGCGATGCCGAGCCTGGCGGCCGGGATGCCGAACTGGCTGTCATCGGCGGCGATGCGAATGTCGGCCAGCATCGCCACCTGCATGCCGCCGCCGAGGCAGAAGCCGCGGATGCAGGCGATGGTCGGTTTGGGGTAATCCGCCAGCAGTGCGCGCTGCGCGGCGCTCCGCCCCGCATATTCTTCGGAGGCTTCGGCGTTGTGGCGGGTCTTCTCGAACTGGCTGATATCGGCGCCCGAGACGAACGCCTTGTCGCCGGCGCCGACCAGGATCACCACACGCACATCGGGATGATCGCGCAATTCGGTCAAGGCGAGACCGAAGCCTTCCCACATGTCGAGCGACATGGCGTTGCGCTTGTCGGGATTGTTGAAGGTAACAATGCCGACGCCGTCGGCGACCGCCTGCAGGATCTTGCCGTCGGCAAAGGATTTCTCGGACTTGGTGGCAACGTCTAGCATCGGCGCAGCTTCCGGATTGGCCGCCTGGCTTCAGGAGGTGAGGAACGGGCCGATCTTCGCGCGCGCGAAGGCCGGCCGCGCCTGTATGTTAGCCCACCATTCGCTGACGCGGGGATGATTCTTTGCGTTGACCTGGTCCGGAGCGATTTCCTCCTCGATCCGCTTGACGAATGGCACCGCCGCGATATCGGCGATCGAATAGGCTCGGCCGACCAGCCAGCCGGCGGGCTGCAATGCGTCTTCCATCTTGTTCAGAAGCTGGACCAGCCTGTCGCGGGCTACGCCGCGCTCTTCCTCGGTGTAGGGCTTGCGGGCGACCCGCAACCAGGATTCCTGGCGTTCCTTGCTCGGAATGTTCTTGAGCTTTTCAGCGAGTTCCTGGTCCGACCATTGCGAGGCGACCTTCTGCAGATGGTGCCTCCAGTTGAAGATGATGAGGTTGTGAATCAAACCGTCAATGTGCCGGATCCAGTTGCGCATCTGCGCGCGCTCGTAGGGCGTCTCCGGCCGCATCGGCGGATCGGGATAGGTCTCGTCGAGATATTCGCAGATCGTGCCGCTTTCATGCAGCGGCCGGCCATCGTCGATCAGGGTCGGGATCACGCCCAGCGGATTGATCTTCAGATATTGCGGCGAATGGTGCTCCATCTTCGCCATGTCGACCACATGGCTTTGATAGCTCAGCCCCTTCTCCTCGAGGCAGAGCCGCACGCGGCGCGATGCGCTCGAGCGCCAGCCGTGGTGAAGGATCATCATGGCGTTCTCTCCGGGTGCCGAACGAGTGGCGGCGATTATCGCCCATTTCGAACCATTCTCGGTGTCGGAGCCGAATTCAACCATGACATCCTTTTCGGAAAAGGATTGGTACGGCCGCCGGCTCATCGCCAGCAGGTTTCGCGACATTGCGCCTTATCGCCGCCGATATGGGGTGCCGATGCCGATCGATCGCGTCCGCGGCGCCGCCAGCGATACCGGCGGCGCAACGGCGCTTTCCGGCGCAGTGGCCGGTTGGCGTGAAGAAAATGCGTCAAATCAAAAAACTGGAGCCCGGTTCTGATTCGATCAGAACCGAACAGGCGCTAATCTTCGTTGGCGGCAATCGATTCCATCAGCGACACCAATTGACGCTGCACGGTCTGATCCTTGATCTTGCTGTAGGCCCGCAGCAGTCTCAGACTGAACGAGCTGTCGAGGAACAGCAGGCTCTCGACTTCGCGCGCCTTGCCGTCGCCGTCATAGAAGAAGGTGACGGGTACGTCGAGCGCCGTGGCAATCTGCTGAAGGCGGGCGGCCCCGACCCGGTTGACGCCCTTCTCGTATTTCTGAACCTGCTGGAAGCTGACCCCGAGTTGTTCGCCGAGTTCCGCCTGCGAGATTCGTTGCTCGACGCGCCGCAGCCGGATTTGCTTGCCCATCTCGATGTCGGGCTTTCCGGCACTGCGCTGCTTCATCTTCTTTGCCGCCGATTTATTCATATCGTTTTCACCGTCCTTCGGTCGAGAAGCCCCCGAACAGATGGGTCAGGGATTTAACCTTATATACCGCTTTAAGCTCGTTTGGATGGATGAATTCATCTTTAAACCACGGGAATTTAGCTGGATTAAACGCCTCGACCAGCCAGTCGATCATGCGCCGGATCCGCGGAATCCGCCCGCTACCGGGATGATAGGACAGCCAAATATCGAATGGCCGGTTTAACTCAACCTCCAGAGGTACTATGTTCCCGCCAAGCGCGCAGGCATAGGTCGGGAAAACGCCGACCCCGGCGCCATTGGCCACCGCCCAGTAGTTGGCGCTGCTCACATTGGTTTTCATCACCAGCGTGTCGTGCAGCGACTGACCGGGAAACCAGCTTTCGAACACCTCCTTGGCGGCGATCTGGTCGGCGACCTGGACCACCAGCCGATGCCGGCTCAAATCGGCCGCAGTGCGCGGCGCGCCGAAAATGTCGATGTATCGCTGGCTGGCAAAAAACATCAGATGGATCCGGCCGAGCCGGATCAGCTTGACGTCGAGCGAGGCCGGTCGCGTCAGATGGATCGCAATGTCGGCCTCATGCCGCGACACATCCGCCGAGCGCATCGCACAATGGAGATCGACGAGGATATTCGGGAACGATTGCTGAAACTCGACCAGGCGGGGGGCCAGCCAAAATGTGCCAAGGCCTTCGGTGACGGCGACCCGGACCTCCCCCGACAGCGTATTGGCGACGGAACTGCCGGCGCGCAGCAGGTCGAACGACGCCGCTTCCATGCGTTCGACCGCCGAAACGACCAGCGAACCTTCGTCGGTCAATCGTGTGCCATGGACATCGCGGGTAAACAGCGTGGCGCCGATCTGCCGCTCGAAGTCATCGATCCGCCTGCGGACGACATTGATCGACAGTTCCAGCCGTTCGGCCGCCGATCTGAAGCTGCCGCATCGCACCACTTCCAGGAACACCCTGGCGGCGTCCCAGTCGGTCAGACCGCTGAAACCGATACGTTGGTGTTCCTCCTGAGGAACGCCCCTTTCCAGTAGCGGACGCATACATGGCCCCTTCCAGCCGCTAAACTTGCCAGAATATCGGACAAACAACAACCATGGCGGGACCCATGGTCGTCAGGTCCAACGCCCGTGCTGCCGGATCCACCCCGAGCATCGCTGCGCCGGCCGAACGCGTTCCCGCCGCGAAGGGTAACCGCGTGACTTCAGTCGTCAGTCTTCGGACATTGGCAAACTCGTCGAACGTACCGATTGTCGTGTTCGTCGACATGCAGCAGGAATATCTGGCCAGGCCGCGCCTGCTGGCGATTCCCGAGATCGAGCGTGCGCTCGACAATTGCCGCCTCGTGCTCGATCACGCACGCCGGATCGGCCTGCCGGTGGCGTTCGTGCGGATGCTCAACGAGTCGGCCTTTTTCAATCGCGCAACGCCGTTCGTGCAGTGGATCGAGGGTTTCGAGCCCTATCGCAGCGAAATGGTGTTCGAGCGCAGCAGCCCGTCATGCTATTCGTGCGAGCCGTTCGCCGCATTGCTGAGCCAAAGCCGCGGCGGCATCGTGCTTGCCGGGTTTGCAGGTGAATCGACCTGCCTTTCGACCTTGATCGACGCCTTCCATCGCAATCACAAGGTCGTTTATCTGTGCGATGCTTCCGCCAGCCACGCGCTCGACGACATTCCGGCCGATCAGATCCATCGCGCGGTTTCGAAAATATCCGGACTGTATGGAGAGGTCTATGAAACGACCGACTGGATCGCCTCGACTCTACCTCGCAAGCTCGGGATCGGGAAAAACGCCGGTGGCTAGCTCAGAACAGAAACTGCATTCGACCCTTGCGACCCTCGAGCAGTGCCGCGCGGTTCTGCTCGCCAGCGCCAGCCGGGAAACCGCGCAATTGGTCTCGGTCGCGATTCTGCAGCTCAAGATGAAGCTCAACCGGATTGCGGATTCGGAATTGAAGGCCTTGTGCGATGCGATGACGCCGGATCACTGGCTGCCGGAGGGGTCGCAGCGTCCGATATCGCCGCAGGGCCGGCCGCCGCGTCCTCCGACCGTGCTGAAACTGGTCAAATAACACGGCGCCGTCGGCATTTTTGGCAGACCATCGGAATGTCCGAACTCCTGCCTCCGCCCGGACGGCGTGCACGTCGTGTCGGCGGACCTTCGGCTGTGCGGCCATGATGCCGTATTGGTGATCGACTACAGCCCAGTCGTGATACTCCCGACGGCGGCAGGTCTGTCCGTCATAGCCAGCATCCGCTACATCAGGCCGGATCAACCGCTGCGACCCGACTGGCCTCGGCCGGGCAGGGCGCGGCAAGCTCCGAACAACAGCGATGACGGCATGATTCACGATGTTTCGATTCCCGCGGCCTTGATCGCGGGCCTGGTCAGCTTCCTGTCGCCCTGCGTGCTGCCGCTGGTCCCGCCCTATTTGATCTACCTCACCGGCGCCACCATCGAACATGTCGCCAACGCCGAAACGGATGCGGCGTCGCGGCGTGCCGTAATGATTTCGGCGGTGATGTTCGTGCTCGGCTTCTCCACCGTGTTCGTGGCGCTCGGCGCCAGCGCCTCGCTGATCGGCGGGCTGATCCGCGCCTGGTCGGCCGAGCTGTCGATTGCCGCCGGCATTGCCATCATCATCATGGGCCTGCATTTCCTCGGCCTGACCCGGATCGGGTTTTTAATGCGGGAAGGGCGGTTGCCAATTCCAAAGCCGGTCGGCCTGTGGGGAGCCTATGTGATGGGCCTTGCCTTTGCGTTCGGCTGGACGCCCTGTATCGGCCCGATCCTGGCCGCCATCCTCTCGGTCGCCGCTGCCGAGGCGACGGTAGCCAAGGGGGCGGGTCTGCTTGCGGTCTATTCGGCCGGCCTCGGCATCCCGTTCCTGGTCGCGGCGTTGCTGGTCGAGCAGTTCTCCTCGCTGTTCTCGCGGATCAAGCGCCATCTGGCCAATGTCGAGCGGGCGATGGGCGTGCTGATGGTGATCACCGGCATCGGCTTTCTCAGCGGCGCCATTTCCGGCGTCAGCATCTGGTTGCTGGAGACGTTTCCGGCGCTGCAGAATATCGGCTGAGGGCGCT
>CAVVIM010000038.1:0-5541 GCA_963748165.1 uncultured Alphaproteobacteria bacterium | reverse complement strand
AACATGACCGAAAAAGGCGGCGCGCATTTTCAAAACCTAGGAGCCCGTCCAGATAGGCGTTGCGGTGGGCATTGTTGCAGGTTAGCCGGCTCAGGCAGCGTTTGCGAGGGTGAACAGCTTCAAGAGGTTGTGGGTGATGCAGATCATGGCCCATTCGGCACGCACTTTCTCTACGCCCCGCAACAGGAACTGGCGGAAGCCGCGTGCCTGTTTGATCTGTCCGAACACCGGTTCCACCACTTGCTTTCGCAATCGGTAGGGGGTTTCGAAGCCGCCATCGTCGATTTTCTTTCGCATTCGCTGGGTCAGCGGTCCGCCAATTTTTCCGTTCGCGACTGTTGGGTGCTTGGCGCGTCCGGGTGCGACATAGCCGTCGATACCGTGTGCTTCCAGCGCTTCGAGATTGGCTTCGCTGCAGTAGCCGGAGTTCCGCTGAGGCCTGCGCAGGCTTGCGGCCGAGATTGTTCTCGATGGCCTCGATCAGGGGTACCAACTGGCCCTGATCGTTGCCGCACTGCGTCAGCTCGTGCGCGACAATGATCTGGGCGCCCGCATCGACGGCGGCCTGTGCGTTATAGGCCTGCACGAAGCCATCTTTCGACTTCATGATACGGCTTTCCGGATCGGTGAAGTTGCGTTGCGACTTAGGATTGGGCTCCGCCGATGGCGGTGCCGCCGGTTTGCCCAGCTTCTTGCGGCCTTCGGCCTGGCGCTGCTGTTCCTTTTCGGCCTCGATACGACGCTCTTCCTCCGCCGCCAGTTTGGCCTCGGCCTCCAGTGCCGCCATCGCCTGCTGGATCTTCGCCAGCCGTTTCTGCTTGTCGCCAGTCCAGTCCGGCAGTTCGTCGCCGCGCTTGTCCTTGCCGAAAGTCTCGTCCTCTTCGGAATCCGCAGCCTCCGCCGCCGCCAGCATGCGAGCCACCTCGGCTTTCAATTCCGCCTCGCGTTTCTGCATGCGTTCGTAACTCATCGCTTTGTGTTTCGAGGCGTTCGCCTTGATCTTCGTGCCATCCAGTGCCACGTGGCCGAGTTTGACCAATCCTGCCGTCTCGCACAGCTTCAGAACTTGCAGGAACAGCGCACCAAGTGCCTTCAAATGCCGCTTGCGGAAGTCGCTGATCGTCCGGAAGTCAGGTGGATCGAGCGCCACAATCATCACAAAATCGTTCCGCTCCCGGCAGGCTCGGGCAATCCGCCGCGATGAATACAGCCCACTCGCATAGCCGTGCAGCAGAAGCGCCACCATCATCCGCGGGTCAAACGGCGGCTGCCCAAGCCCGCTCACATAGCTGCCCGTGATTTCCTTGAGATCGAGGCTCTCCCGCACCAGTTCAACGATAAACCGCGAGACATGGCCTTTCGGCACGAAGTCCTGCACATTCGGCGGCAGAAGCAGCGTCTGATCGATATTCCAGGGGCGAAAATACTTGCTCATAGCCCAAGGTTGAATCAAACTTGCTCAGAATTGAACAGCCGCTATTCGGACAGGCTCCTAGCCTACCAAGAAGGATCCGTTTTTCGTCGTGGCCGGGACGAGCCCGGGCATAACGATCAGAACTTTAAGGCCGGGCATTCGCGCGGTCGAGCCCCAGGAATTGCATCATCAGGTCGAGTTGGCTGTTGAGCATGTGGATACCGAAATGGATGGCGTGACCGCGCTGTTCGGCGGCGATCAGCGACGGTGTCATATCCGGCTTCATCACGACCTCGGCGACCAGCGCGGACGGATCGGCGCTGGCGAGATCGAATGAATAGCCGTCGCTCGGCTTCAGACCGGCAGCCAGGTAATCGGTATCGACGACAACTGGCGCGCCCGCCGGCACCTCCGGATCCACGAAGTCCCCGTATGCTTGATGCCGGGGAATGCAGCGCCGACCTCGGCGACCAGCCTTTCGGCTTTGGACCTGGTGCGGTTATGGATCGTCAGCGCCACGGCGCCGGCGTCCGCCAGCGCATAGGCGAGGGCGGTGCCGGCACCGCCGGCCCCGGCCATGTAAAATCGCTGGCCTTTGACCGGATGACCTTGCTTGATCAACCCGCTGACAAAGCCGCGGCCGTCCAGCAGGGTACCGCTGAAGCTGCCGTCCGGCTCGCGGCGGACCGCGTTGACCACCCTGGTGTGCACGCCATCGCCCGCGAGCCTGTCGCAAAGCCGGGGCTGCCTCCACCTTGTGCGGCGCGGTCACGATGAAGCCGTCGAGGTTGGCGATCGATTTCAGGCCGGCCCAGCCTCTCGGCAAATCGTCGCGCCCGATCTGAACGGGGGAAGGCATACGGCTTCAATTTTTCGGGCCAGAAAATAATCGTTGAACGCCATCGGCGTCCGGACATGCGCGATGGGGTCGCCGATGATGGCGTAAAGCCGTGTCGTCCCGGTGATCATGGGTGCCCTTAACTATCTAGTTACATAACATAGAATAGGCGCCGGGGTTGTCAACGTCGGCTTCGCCGAGCCTGGCTACACCGCGTGCGGCGAGATCAGCTCACCATACCGACAACTGTTTGGTCGAATTTATGCGTCGCGAATCATCGCGTCGGCGTCGGCGTTGACAGCGGCGGAATTGAACTTCAGTCTGTCGGGCATGGACTGGCGAGATCTAGAGACGTTTTCGTTCGGCGATGGCCCCGACTTGGCCAACAGACTTCTTGAACTGGTTTTGTCTGGAACCAAGCGTGCGACCTGCTGGGCGGAAAGCCAGGGCCGCTTTCTGCGGAGGTCGGCAAGATGATGGTCGTCCTGGACGGGCAGGGCGTCCCGAAAGCCGTTGTCAAGACCGTTGAATTGACGAAGCGGCGTTTCGATGAAGTGGATGACGGCTTTTGCTTATGACGAGGGTGAAGGTGACCGTTCCCTGCAATACTGGCGCGAGGCCCACACGCGATACTTCAAGCGGCTTGGAAGATACGCTCCGGATATGATGCTCTGGTGTGAGCGGTTCGAACTTGTCGAGCGCATCGGCTAGAGTCCGATCGGCGGCAGCCGCGAATGACCCAGTGGGGATTTCGCTGGCTACCTCAACATCCCTGCCAATGCGGCTGCGACCTTCTTGCACCCTTCGGCGTTCAAATGCCGTTTGTCGGGCAGCGCCATGCCGGGCTGCCTTAGTACAGATATATAGAGCGCCATCGCATCGATGATCCTGATGTGCCGGGCTCTCAATTTGCTTTTGATCGCCGCGATATTTGCCTGGGCCCCGGCGGCACCGGCGATGTTCCTGCGCGCATCATTGGCGCCATTGATGGCCAGGATGACGATCCTGGTGCCATCCGGAACGGCGCTGTCAACGCGCGCCAGTTCCTCCGCTGTCGTTTCCCCGTTAATGCCGGCATTGATGACATGAACCCGAGAACCTCTCGCGCGCAGCAGGCTCTCCAGCACGGCCGGCCACATTTCACTCTCGGCGACGTGCCCTCGGACCGCGCTATGGCCGAGTGCCACGATCTGCGCCGAAGCAAGGTCGACCGAGGCCAGCAGGCCGCCGGCAAGGACAAGCAAAAAAGCGCGGACTTTCGAACAAATCATCATGGTTGCTCCACTCGTTCACGTACATCTTGGGAATTCGCCGACGGCGCTTCCATCGACCGCTTCTACCCCGGGCCGCGCTTCAAGTTCGCAACTGGCGTGACTCAGCGGCGCCGGCGACCAAAAGCCGCTCTGCGCTTCGTACCTACGCGCTGTGGGCCTCGTCCGATGCCGTCGCGAGCTCGGCCTGGACTTGTCGAACCTGCTCCCAGATGAAGTCCATCACAAGACGCGTGCGGGGCGCCAGATGCCGTCGCGACGGATAGACCAGGCTGAACGGAATGCCGGGGGTCGGAAAGTCGCTCAACACGCGAACCAGTCTGCCACTGTGCAGGTCATCGAACACCTCGACCAAGGTGAGATAGGCAATGCCGTATCCGGTACGGGTGGCCAGGTGCACGGCACGGACGTCGTTGGCGAGAAATCCGCCGGACACCCGAACGTCCCGAGGTCCTTCCGGCGTGACAAAAGTCCAGACGTCCGAATCCGGTCCGATGTCGTGCACGATGCAGGTGTGGCTCGCGAGATCTGCCGGCGTGGCGGGTTTGCCGTGCTGTTCGATGTAGCTTGGCGCAGTCACGGCAATGCGCACACCGGTCCCTCTCCGCCGCACCACCAGCGACGCATCTCTGATCTCGCCCAGGCGCATCGCAAGGTCGAGCCGGTCTTCGATCATGTCGCCGAGCCGATCGCCCACCACGAGCTCGACCTTCAGCCCCGGGTGTTCGGCGAGCAAGGTCGGCAGACGTAGCGCGAGGAAGCGGCTGGCCGCCACCGTAACGCCCACCCGCACCAGCCCGACCGGTGAGGCGCTATGCTGCCCGAGCGCCGCTTCCATTCCCTCGACGCCTTCCAGCACCGGCAGCGCCAGGCCCAGCAGCATCTGCCCATCATCGGTCGGGCTGAGCTTTCGCGTCGTGCGGTGAAACAGGCGGACCCCGAAATGGTCTTCCAACTGAGAGATCTGCCGGGCGACAGCCGCCTGGCTGAGCTGGCGCTCGCGGGCGACGGCGGAAAAGGAGCCGGTCTCCACCACCCGTACCAGGACATCGAGCGCGCCCAGCAGGTCCATCGATTTCCTCGAAATACGCAAAGATCATGCAAAGAGAAGCGGGATTATCACGGTGAGGCAAGAGGCGTATCAGCAACGCGGTTGCATAGCGGCGTTGCGCTTCGCCACTCGCCGAGCCAGCCGGCGCCATTTGCGGCCCATCGAAATGCAGCGCGGTGAACCATGTCAAAGCTCCTTGCACTCTTGGGCCGCCTGAAGACCATCCTGATTACCGTCAACATCGGCTTTGCACGCGGCGACATGCTCCCGGTCATTGTCATCTCAGGCCTGTTCAGCGTTGCCCAGTTGGGCGCGAAGCCGGTCGGTCAGACTGTGCCGCGAGACACCATGGTGGTTTCGCCGAGCCAGGCGCGCCAAGGAAGTCCATCGATTTCCTCGCAAAACGCACAAGTCTTGAAAGGAAAAGCGGGATTATTGCTCCGAGGCAGGAGGACTAACTCTGGAGGGCAGAAACCATAGCCCTCGTCAGAGGCAGATACCAAAGCCAAGGAGAACTACCATGATGAACTACAAGACGCTTGTTGCAGCATCCCTGATGTCGACGATCTTCGCATCTCACGCGTTTGCGCAGTGCGCGGATTGCTCGGTATATCAGAATCGGGATCCCTTCACCGAGGGCCTGGCGACATCTGCCGGCAAGACGGGGGGCCGAACGGGGCAATTCGCTGTCATGCTGTGAACAATGCACATGCCGAAATGCGCGGTCATCAGCGAGCCGGCCGCGATCACGCAAGGAAGTAACTTGTCGAGCCAACACGGCCGGCCTCGGCGACCGGTCGGAGCGACGACCTTGCCGAGGCCGGACGAGTCTCCATGTAGGCGCTTGAAACGAAAGGAAAACGCTGTAGCTGTGGGTGTCGGATTGCTGGCGGCGGCCGTTGGCCAGTGAGGTGGCAAAGCTAAATGATTTCATTATGTTAGAGCGTAGATTTGGTGTCGCCCCGCT
>CAVVIM010000037.1:0-247726 GCA_963748165.1 uncultured Alphaproteobacteria bacterium | reverse complement strand
TAACTAAATGGTTTTTTTTTTTTTGTGGATTGATCGTATTGCTGTCGCCATTGCCACCACCGGCAGCGAAGCACTCGCGGCAATTGAGGTTGAGCCGTACGATTGCGTGGTGCTCGATCTTCGCCTTCCGGATATGACTGGCTTCGAGGTGCTCGAGCGGCTGCGCGACACATCCGAGCTGAGCGATATGCCGATCGTCGTCTTCACCGGGAAGGAGCTTTCCTCAGAAGAGGACGCACGCCTTCATGAGTTGGCCCGTAGCGTCGTAGTGAAAGGAGTCGAGTCCCCGGAGCGGCTACTGGATGAGACAGCGCTATTTCTCCACCGCGTGATTGCCGACCTTCCTCCTCAGAAGCAAAATATGCTGGACCGCCTGCATCGCTCTGACGATGCTCTGGTAGGAAAGAAAGTGCTCGTCGTGGATGATGACGTGCGCAATATATTTGCCCTGAGCAGTGTCCTGGAACGCCGGGCATGACGGTGCTGACCGCCGGCACCGGCAAGGCGGCAATCGCAACCCTCGAATCAGTTCCGGATATGTCGATCGTGCTGATGGATATTATGATGCCAGAAATGGACGGCTACGAGACCATGCAGGTGATCCGGCAGAATGCTTTGTTCCGCCGAATGCCCATCATTGCTCTCACGGCCAAGGCAATGAAAGGGGATCGCGAGAAGTGCCTGGAGGCGGGCGCCTCCGAGTATCTGGCGAAACCAGTAAACACGGAGCAATTGCTCTCAACTCTTCGCATGTGGCTTCATCGGTAGGGCACGCACTGTAATCTACGCAAAGGGCCGGGAAGATGAACACAACTGAGAGCGTCAACATCCTGATGGTAGATGACCAGCCCGGCAAGCTGCTCACCTACCAGGCAATACTGCAGGATTTGGGAGAAAACCTGATCTCAGCCACGTCCGGTAGGGAGGCTCTGGAACTCCTTCTCAGCCGGGATGTTGCCGTCATTTTGATGGATGTGAGTATGCCCGAACTCGATGGTTTCGAGTTAGCGGATATGATTCGCCAGCATCCACGCTTTCAAAAGACCGCCATCATTTTCATTTCCGCGGTCCATCTCACGGATATCGATCGCATGAAGGGGTACCAGCGCGGAGCGATGGATTACATCTCCGTTCCCGTGGTCCCGGAACTCTTGCGCGCCAAGGTCAGCGTATTTGCCGACTTGTACCGGAAGACCCGGGAATTGGAAATCCTCAACAGCGAGCTGGAAAAACGCGTGCTGGCGCGCACGGAACAGTTGCGGGAAAGCGAAGAGCAGGTGCGCAGGCTCAACGTGCAGTTGCAGCAGCGAGTCGTTGAATTAGAAACGATCATGAAGGTTTTGCCCGTTGGCGTTTCTATCGCCCATGATCCGCATTGCCGTTTCGTTACCGGCAACGCAGCGCTGAAGGAGTTGCTTGGACTTGAGCACCGGGAGAACCTCTCTCCGCAGAGCTATGAAAATAACGACGCCAGCTATGAGATGTTCCACAACGGTGAGCGCCTAACGTTCGACGAACTCCCCCTGCAGCGCGCCGCCGCGACGGGTAGGCCGGTGGGAAGGATCGAACTCGAAATCCATTCCGGCAGCGGCAAGGTGCTGCAAACCCTGATGAGCGCGAACCCACTGTTCTACGACTCCGGAAATGTTCGCGGCGCCGTCGGAGCGCTTATCGATATCACCGAGCCAAAACGGATGGAGCAGATATTGCGGCAGCGTGCCGACCTGCTGGACCTCGCTTCGGAAGCGATCATGGTGCGCGACCTGGACGGGACCGTTCAGTTCTGGAATTCGGGAGCGGCTGCGCTGTACGGCTGGAGTGCGGATGAGGCTCGCGGCAAGAAGCTTCACCAACTGCTGAACACGCAATTTCCCGTGCCCGATCGAGAGATAGACTCCACCATCTCTGAAGGAAAGCGATGGGAAGGCAATCTGATTCAGCACACCAAAGATGGACGCGAGATCGTGGTTTCCTGTCGAAAAATTCTGCAGAGCGATGGAAATAAGCCACGCGTGGTGCTGGAGATTTGCCGGGATATCACCGCGAGATTGCAGGCCGAGGAGGCATTGCGCAATTCGGAGAGACTCGCGGCTATGGGGAGAATGGCGGGCATTGTTGCCCATGAGATCAACAATCCGCTGGAGTCGATTCTTAACCTCTTCTATTTGATCCAGAGACACCCATCCCTGGATCAGGAGGCCAGACACTACACCCGGATGGCGGAACAGGAGCTGTTACGTGTTTCGCATATAACCAAGCAGACGCTGAGTTTTTATCGTGAATCCTCGGAGGCCATTGCTGTTTCCATTCCGGGGCTGCTGGACGACATTCTTGAGCTGCAATCGCGCCAATTGGAGGCCAGTGGAATCGTTGTCGAACGGCGTTACGGCAGCGGCGATGTAGTGCAGGGATTCCCGGTCGAGTTGAAGCAGGTATTTCTCAATCTCATTGGCAACGCGATTCAGGCGATGCCGCGAGGTGGACGATTGCGGGTACATATACAGCAGTCTTATCGCGCGGCGACGCAAGCAGCGGGTGTGCGCGTCTCCATACTGGATACCGGCTCAGGCATAAAGCCTGAAGACGCGAAGAGGCTCTTTGAGCCATTCTTTACCACCAAATCTACAAAAGGGACCGGGTTAGGCCTTTGGATCTGCAAAGGGATTGTTGAGAAGTATGATGGCACCATTGATTTTCGCAGCAGCAGCCTTCCGGGTCGAAACGTGACCTGCTTCTCTGTGTTCATCCCGGCCTCAACTTCTGCCGAAAAGCGGTTGCTCCAGTTGACTAACGTCGGAGCCGAGAGCTAAGGCATCCTCCCTCAACTTATGTTTTGTACGATGGCTCGGCTTTAGTGGGGCCGTAAGAATTGAGAATCCGAGGGGCTTTAGAGTCCGCGTGGGGAACCTGCTGGTCCAGAACAAAGTCCCGTTAGGGACGGCTGAGAATATCCCAGGATGCAGTCCTGGGCGTCCTTATCGATTCTGCAGGCCCTCTTGGCGCGGTCACATCAGTTGTCCTTAGGCAAAGCGAACGCGATGTAAGACCGATGCACCGGCTGTGCCGTTTGCTGCTCGGGCCCGTCCCTTGGGATATCCGTTTGCTTCGCCGAGGCGGCACAGAGAACGATATATTCGCGCCCGTCTATCTCATACACTGCCGGCACCCCTTCGGAAGCAGCCGGTAGATCCGTCTCCCAAAGCACCTTGCCGTTCTCCTCGTCATAAGCGCGGAGCTTGCCTTCGTCCCTCGTGGCGATAAAGACCAAACCGCTGGCAGTCACCACAGGTCCATTTCTGGACATCATGACGCCCGTGCCTTTTAGATTTTCCGATTCACCTTGGGGAGCATTTCCCAACGGTACCTGCCACTTGATGACTCCCCGGTTCAAGTCGTAAGCCGTAATGACTGACCAGGGAGGACGGATGATCGAAGGCTGCAATCCGTAGCCGGACCAGTACCGAACCGGCTTGGATGCGCCGCTGGTAGGAGCGGAGGGTGGTTCATTGCGGGAGGCGACGGGTTCAGGAGCACTCGCTGGATTGCCCAGATACAAGATTAGATTGTTCAGCAGCCGGTCGGTGAGGTCGGGAAAAGCCGGCATGTCGTTGCGGCCGTAGTTCACCACGCCTTTGATCGTCTCTGCGCCAAAGGTCGAAGGAGCATTCACCAGCGAGGGAATCGCCGGCGGCGCGCCCGTGCGCTCAGGCCCATGACACCGCTCACAGTAAAAATGGTAAACGGCCTTGCCTTGTACCGCGGGAGCAGCCTGGGTCGGAATTTGCCAAAGAGAAGGCGGCTCGCTGCGCTCATTCTTGAGGATGGCAGGAATATCCATGGACACGACATACATGGTTCCGTTGCTGGGGTCGGCCGCCGTCATACCCCAATTGACACCGCCATGGTTACCGGGCATCTCTACGGTATCCGTGAGCCCGGGGAGGGGTGAACAGGCCCTGGTTGGCCGCATTCTCCACCACCTTCTTCCAGCGCGCTCGGTCGGGCGGGGTCAGGATATAAGGATTCACATCGGCCGCGGTGAACGCCTGGCGGGCGAAGGGTGGCGGCGCGGTGGGAAAGGGCTGAGTGGGAGACGCCTCCTCCTCCGGCATCTTGGACGCCGGCACCGCGCGCTCCTCGATGGGCCACACCGGCTTGCCCGTCGCTCGGTTGAAGACGTAAAGAAACCCCTGCTTGGAGGCCTGGGCCACGATCGGGATCTCTTTCCCGCCTTGTTGCACGGTCAGCAGTTGTGGAGCGGCCATCGCGTCGTAGTCCCACAAATCATGGTGAATGAGCTGGTAGTACCAGACCAGCTTTCCGGAGTGGGCGTTCAGCGCTAGCAATGAGTCCGCGAACAAGTTATTCCCTTTGCGGTCGGCGCCGTAAAAGTCATAGACGGGCGCTCCGGTAGGGACGTAGACGATTCCGGCTTTTTCGTCGACGCTCATCTCGCCCCAGCAATTGACGCCGCCGGCTGACTTCCAGGCGTCTTTGGGCCAGGTCTCGTAGCCGGGTTCTCCAGGGTGGGGGATGGTGTGAAAGGTCCAGGCCATGCGCCCGGTGCGGACGTCATAGGCGCGAATATCGCCCGGAGGAGAGTCATAGTCCTCTCCGGTAGAAGAACCGAGAATGAGCAGATCCTCGAAGACTACGCCGGGAGTGCCGGACTGAATCTGGCGGATCGAATGCACATCCCGCCCCAGCCCTTCTTTCAGGTTGACTGTGCCGCCATTGCCGAAAGAGGTAATCAATTGGCCATTGGCCGCGTTGATCGCTTCCAGGTTGCTGGCAAAGGAGATGAGCAGGCGCCGATCGCTGCCATCGCTGTTCTGCCAATAGTTGATGCCGCGATGAGTTTCCATGCGCGGCCCGAGGTTACGGGAGCGATAGGTCCACAATTCCTTTCCCGTCACCGCATCGAGCGCAACGATCGAGGTGTTTTTGGCCAGGACGTACATGGTCCGGCCGACAACGATGGGATTGAACTCGTAGGGGCCGGCTCCGCTGTCGTAGGACCACGCCACCTCCAATCGGCTTACATTCGAACGGTCAATCTGTTGCAGGGCTGTGTAATGAGATCCATCCGCATTGCCCAGGTACGTGCTCCATGTAGTGTGCCCCTTTGCGTCCTGCTTGGGACTGGCGGAGGCCATCAGGCCGAAGAGGACAACCGTGAAGGTTACAATTACGCAAACCCTCCCGGGATGCCAGCCACGCGGGCGAAAGAACAGGAAGCCCTCTCCAGTGGTTCTAGATCTTGAACGGACCATAAAAGACAAAGGTTCCCTTTCTTGCGGTAGTCACGATCTCGATCCTGCCGTCTTTGTTGATGTCCTTGGCGATGATCTGGGTGCCCACGCCCGAGGCGTTGTGGATGAGGCTTGGAATCCACTCCACGGCTCCTCCAGGCTTGCGCACCAGTTGGAAGCGGTATAGCACGGGCGGATTGTCCACGTCGTTTCCATCGTAGATGTATCCATGCGACCACCAGCGTTTGCCGGTGATGATGGAAGGCAATTCGTCGCCGTCGAGTTTCGCCAAGGCCAGGGCATGCAGCTCGGTAAAGACCACAGATTTGTCCGTCTCCTCCCATGGCTCGCGTTCCGTCGACGGGGTGGAAGGGGTACCCCATAATCAGGTGGCGCTTCCACCTCACTTCGCCTTTCGGGCTTCGTTGTTGTTCGAACCATGCTAATCCCGGGCCGTGGGCATTGAGGCTGGTAATGACATCGGGAATTCCGTCGCCGTTAACGTCGTAGACGATGATGTCGGCGCCGCCCCGCAGCCCAGGCTCTCCTTCGGTGGCGCCGAAGAGTACCGGATGAAATTTCCATAGGCCGCTCGCGCCCGCGGGCGGCTGCTCCACCAGCCGGTGGCGGTGATGATATCCAGGCGGCCGTCGCCATTGATATCCCCTACGCCAAGGCCATGCGGGCCTCGCGGCGCTTTCTCCGAAACCGGAATAAATCGCCAGGGCTTGGTTGGATCGGAGGCGTCCGGCTTCGCATAGCCGACTTGGTCGTCCCGGGTCAGAATCAGCTCGGGGTGACCGTCGCCGTCGATGTCGAAGAGTTGCGTGGTTTCCGAAGCAACCGAGGGCACCACGTTGTAGTTATCCCAGTGCCGAAGGTCACCGCGAGGATACCGCGAAGAGATGGGCCGAGAAACTGGGTTTGGGACCAAAACCCATAATCATCAAAACGTCCGGCCAGCCGTCACCGGTAAAGTCGTGAATATGACTGAGGAAGCAGTTGGAGTAATTGCCGTGTTCGCCCACGCCGGCTGGGTTGATCGTGGCGGGTGGGAAGAGCTCCCGCGCGGTGGTGTAATCCGGCCCCACGTAGTAGAAGGGCCCCGCCACCACCTCGTCGTAGCCGTCCTGGTTCAAGTCTCCCGCGGCGACCCCCTCGGCGTCGAAGAGGTCGGTCATCTGGCGAACGTGAGGGTTGGTAGCATTCTGCACTAACCCGGCAGCCCTCTGGGTGAGATCGAACAGCGAGAAATCTTTAAAGTGGATGGGCGCGCCGGAGACAAAAAGCGCCATGCTTCCGAACTGGCTTCTGGCATCGAGTGCTTCCGCCATCCCTGTCTTGTCCCAGGGACACGCCGATCCGCGCAGCGTGATTTCTACCTGCTGCCAGCCATCGGCTGGTGGAGTGATGCGGAATCGAAGGATGCGATGGCCATCCTTCCTTGGTAGCTTCCGCATCGTTGATCCCGGCACAGGGAATCGGGGCGCACATTCCGGGATAGATCTCGTCTCCGCTCCCGGGTTCCTCGTGTACGGGAGCAGGAATGGGCTTGCGGTCGCTCTGTTTTCCTTGCGGGTCCAGTGTGGAGCAGAGACATCTCTCCTGCGTGCGCGCCAGTGAGCGCGACATAGACGCCCATAGTCTGGCCACCGTTCGCTGCCGGATGGGAGAAGCGAGACCAGGCAAGCGGAGCGTTGCGCAGCAGCACACCGGCTTCTCCGCCGGCGGGGCGAAAAGCAAAGCGCAAGACGAAGTCTTCGAAGCCGCGCTCCGCTATTAGCCATCCGCCTCCAGGAGCGTCACACGATCCAAGCAGCTCTCCCCTTTCGCTCCATTGCGCAGGCCCTTGTTTGCGCCATCCGCTAAGACTGGTTCCATCGAACAGCGACAGCGGAGCTGAGCCGCCATTCCGGGCGATGCTGGCTTGGCCGCTGGTAGACGGAGAGCCCTGCTCAAGCTTGGAGGCGGCCTGCGAAAAGGGAACCCACGCTCCTGCGGTCGAGGCAAGGGCGAGAAATTGTCTGCGGCTTGGTTTCATTCCTGGGGTCTCCTCTTTTTACGTGCGCGGAGCGAAGTAGTCTGAGCGGATATTACTCGGGCTTGAGCGTGGTTTGCGACTCGATCTTGCGGGATCGAGTTGCACATTGGAAACCGGGGCCGGTGGGCGGGCGATGTGCGCATTGACCGGAACCAGGGGATTGCTTTCAAAGTGGTAGTAGTGTCGCATCTTGTTCACCAGGTACTCTCCCAGGGGAAAGGTCATGGGCGATTGACTGCAGATGATGTGCACCGCGGCACGCAAGCTGTGGCCATGCGGGAATCACCGGCACATCGTGCAGCGAAGCGACAGTGCCAATGCGCACCAACTCCGAAGTGCCCCCGCACCATTCCGGATCGGCTTGCACTACGGAGAGCGCGCCCGCCTGCAGGTAGCGCTCCACCTCCCATCGGCCGTAGAAGTGCTCTCCGGAGGCGATAGGAATGGTGGTGCTGTGGCGCATGGCAGCAAAGCTCTCGATCTTCTCCGGGTGCGTCGCTTCTTCGATCCAGTGGGGCCGGTACTTCTCCACCTGGTGGGCCCATTCCAGGGTGTAGTTCTGATCCCATCCGCTGTCCGCGTCGAACATGATCTCACTGTCGTCGCCCAGGGTCTCGCGCAGAATGCGCACCAGATCGACATTCTTCTGCATACCCTCGGGGCCGGAGCCAGGGCCGTAGCCCATGAACCACTTCTGGTAGCGGAAGCCTTCCTGCTTGATGGCCAGGGCGCGGGTGCGCACCGCCTCTGGCTGGAGTGAGAAGCCGAGACAGCTGGCATACATCTCGACCGCGGAGCGCGTAGGCCCGCCCAGCAGCCGATATACCGGCACGCCGTAGTAGCGGCCGCGCACATCCCATAGCGCGTTGTCGACCGCGCTGATCCCCATCATGAAGAATCCATCGCGCGAGTGGCGGTCGGAGCGATCATCTCGTCCCACAGCGCTTCCCCGGCAAGCGCATCCTTGCCCAGGAGAAAGGGGCGCAGCTCCTGTTCCACCACAATGGCCGCGCTCTTCTCGATCGGACCAGTAGAGACTTCGATCCCGCCGGCGTGCAGGCGAAGATAGATCGCGCTGGTATGAACCTCTTTCGTGCCCGAAGGCTTGTCAGTGTGGGTTCGGGCCGCAGATCGTCGTAGACGTCCAGCGGATTCACTTGCGGCTGTCCGTTGACACCTGCCTCCTCGGTATACCTGCCGTGCAGTTCGATCAGTTCCACCGCTTCAATCTTCAGCGGGCCCCCGGCTTGGTCGTTGGCCGGCGCAAACGCAGCGGCAAGAGAATAGGGCCGGGCGGTGCCGAGCGCGGTGGCGGCCGCTCCGAGCAGGAACCAGCGACGGCTGGGTGGAAGAAAAAGCGGATGGGGAACCGGGGCCAGTCGAGTCAAGCACGCGTCTCATGTTTCCCGAAGCACGACGTATTCCACTCTACCGCCTAACGAACTGTTAGCTGACAGTGATGTGAAAAGAATTGCCCGCAGACCCTCCTAGAATCAGGTTATTCCCCAACTGGAGGCGTATGGATGAATTGCGATGTAGCGAAGCACGGAATCGACGTCAACATCGAGTTTCACACTATGAGCGACGAGCGGCTGATCGCTGCTGCGCAATCGGGGCACGAGCGGGCCTTTGTCGAACTCTGCACACGTAGCGCGAAGCGTGCCTTCAGCACCATCTACAGCGTCACCAAGAATCGTGAAGACGCAGAGGATGCGCTGCAGGATTCCATGCTGCGCGCCTTCCAGCATTTGCGGCAATTTGACGGAAGGTCAGCTTTGCCACCTGGTTCACCCGGATTGGCATCAACTCAGCGCTCATGATCCTGCGCAAGAAGCGTATCCGGCCCGAGACGCCGATGGATGTAACCGCTGAAGTAGAGTCCTGGCGGCACTGGCAAATTTCCGGACACGCCACCGACCCGGAAAAGCACTATGCAGCAAGCGAGAGGTCCAGGCATCTGAGAGCGGGCGATCGGTCAGCTGCCAGCTCGCTCCGCTTTGCGATCGAACAGGGGCAGATGAAGGGTCATTCGACCAAGCAGATAGCCGACCATATGGGCATTTCGGTTCCCGCCACGAAATCCCGCTTGGCGCGAGCCAGGGTGGCGCTACGCAAGTCGATGACCTAGGATCAACGATCCTCAACCACCTGGCCGGCAAATCCTTTCTCATCCCTTCGCCTCTCGACAACTGTGATCGTGCCGGTGCCAAATCTGCTCCTCGTGTCGAGGACCACGCTATTCCCGGCATATACTGCAACCATTTTCCTGATGTGGAACACACGGCGCGGTGTGTAACCCAGCGAGATCCCCGCATGTACGAGCATCGCTAAGTACTTAGAGGCGGCGGAAGGTTTCTCTACGGCGTTGACAAGTTGGGCTCCTCACACTGAAGCGCTATTGGGTTATCGGCGATAGCTCTTGTAAGGTAGGACTACAGTGGCCAGGGATAGCAGGTTCCTGTAACCGGTTATCGTAATCAAACGCAGGCGCACGAGAAAGACGGTTGGACGGTTGAGCCTTGAGTGGTTGTCACGTCGCGGCCACAGCGGTTCAGATTTTCGTCGATCGGCAATCATGCCCTCGGACTCGCTCCATGCTTGGCTGAGGGCTTAGGCAAATAACTTGGCTGCCCGCCTCCACGACAAGAGACGGGCGGCGCAACCGGTGTGGCGGGTGAACGCCATGCAACGGGTGATGCTTATGAACTCCGGCGCCGATGAGCTGAATGGGTCACTAAAACAGTTACAGGAAGTTTGGCACGTCTCAAACAAGTACAACGCTGCAGCCTGCTGCACCATCTGCAGTGGCGTGGTACAACACGAGCCTTGGTGCGTCATTGTCAACAAGGACATGGAGTATGCCTTCCTGCTCGCCGTAGACCCCGTAGTCATCACCGAAGGGGACAAGATCACGCTGCATTCCCTGGGCGTGGCATGGAATCCCTGCGCCGGTTAGTGCGCATGAGCCGCGGGCGAGAATGAACTGGCCGCTATTCGGTTCCCAGGATCAATGGGCCGAATGGATTGTCGATCAGAGCCTTCCATCCTCCGTCCCGCTGCTTGCGAAATACTGTGGTTGCGGTGAACGTCCTCTCCGCAGCGCCCCTGACCTGGAAAATCCACCGAGAAACGAAAAGCGCCACGCCGTCGGCTTCGATGACATGCATCTGAAGTTGCTTTGCCGAAGAGCCGGATTGCGTTGCACGGGCAAAAAAACTTCTCAGCTCCGCCGTTCCCCGGGCCGCTTTCCCCGGCTCCGTCATGACGACTGCCGCATCCTCGTAGAAGCTGAGAACTGCCTCGACGTCCCCTTGCGCGAAAGCACGATCCAACAATTCCACTGCATGCTCGGGACTGGTGGCGATCATCCTCACTACCTCCTTAAGAAATCCTGGAAACTACGCTTGCCTGAACAGTCTGCGCGAGCACCGGAAGACGCAACAACTCCCCTCCCATCACCAAGGCCCGGAGGACCGACCGCTAAGCGTCAGCCCAGCCCGTAAGGGCTGGGATAGCAACCATGCGATGACGACGACCGTAGGTGCGGTACCCGTCTCGTCCGATCACATACACGATCGCTGGGCACGCATGGTGCCGCGCTTACGGCGCTCGGGATTCTCCCTTTGGATCGAAACCTTCAGCCGTGCCCTGACACAAAAGCATGAGCCTATCTGCAAAGGGGAAAGTAGTGCCCTATAGAAATACTAGGTTTTTTCCGCCGATCTGTTTAGACGGGCAGCAATACTCAACTCCCTGGCTGGCCGCCCAACCCTGGCAAACCGCCGACACACTTACGATAAGTAGGTCTTATCTCGCTTATCGCTCAATCTTTTTCCGCAGGAAAGCGCCGCCCGGGGGGCTCATCTCTCTTATCTCTCACAAAGTGCATTCTTTTTTCGAAACCTTTGCGGAGTCGAGCGGCCTGCGGTTTATTTTCCAGCTCTCACGTTGACTTTTTAGACCCTGCGTGAAAACTACCCCTCCAATTAGTCTCGTAGAGCCTGCCCTGAGCTCGTCGAAGGGGACGGCTGAGAATTTCCCGGGATGCAATCCTGGGTCTCAGTGGAGCTAGCTTTCACGCAGACTCTTTAGCTCCTGGGTTACGCTTTTCCGTTCCTGGCGGCTTACATTGGCTCGAAAAACTGTACCTCAACGGCTAAAGCTGATCGAAGAGTACGGCTCCTCCGTCGTGGCTGAAGCCATGCCCTCCGTACGGTCCTTTCACCAGTTCTCACACAGACTCGGGGGCTGGGTTGACATTTAGCCGCCGGCCCTCTGGGCGAGGGCACAGACTCTACCGGCCCATGCGATAGCTGCCCGGGGTCAGGCTGCCCAAGCACCCACGTTTCAGAGTAGGATGGCTGTCAATATGAAGCGTCGTTGGGGACGGATTCTCCAGGGTCTGCTGGCTATTCTGGTTGTGCTCTACCTCGGGGACTGGATCACCTTGCGCGTCAGGTCGGGCGCTCATGCATCGAATAGCGTGCAGGTGGAACAGTTTTTGAAAACGCCGCTGAAGGGCCAGAAAGAGGAATTCGACTACATGGGGACGGTCACCGAACCGTGCGTACCCGCGCTTTTTCCCCACTCGTCGGAAGCGCCATGCTGGTGGGTGGAGCGGCATAAAATTCAGTGGGTGTCGCCTTAACCGGCGCTGGTTTGGGGCGGCAGTGTGAGCTGGCCGTGTTTTTGGAACTCGCTAAATTCGCTTCTTTGCTGCTGAGTATTCTTACCCTGGATGCCGTTTTCCATACTGCCTTTCTGGAGCCCGGGAGCCACCTCGAACAGCAATTACTGCCCGCCTTGCGTATGCTGTTGCTGGCCGCCGCCATTTCCCTGGCAAGCGGATACGTCTTTCGCGCCGAGGAGAGAAGGTCAGGGCAGGGAGGTATGCGGCACGACGGCAGCGTGGCCGGTTCCTTGCCCATGATGATTTTCTGGTGGGGAAGCGGAGTGATGGCGCTGCTTTTTGGCCTCGCCTGGTTGGTCGAACGCTACGATCACCTGTGGCGCTGAATGGAGAAACCAGTTTCCAGACAGCCGCGCACGATGATGGCTGCCGCCGGGGTCCGCATGCCTTCTGGGCACGGGGAAGGCAGCTTTTCCCGCAGCAAAGCCATGCCCGAAGTTGTTGCTCTGTAAGCATCAGAAGGCTGGCTGCCGTAAACGGGATGGAACCGAAGGCGAAGACGGCGCGTATCAGGATGCATGAGTATGGCTGGCACGCTCGCCTTAAACATCGCGCAAACAGGAGCGCGCCGTGAGCGTTATCATGCCAACTCCGGGAGGCCCTATCCTACAAGCCGAGGAATTCCCGCGGTGAATCTCCCTTCGAACACGCCACCGGAGAGTGATTCGCGCCGGCAATGGCCGGCTGCGCGGCGGCCCGAGGCACCGGAGATCGACTGGCCGGCACTGGTCAGACGCTGTCTCGACGGCGACTCCAGCGCGTGGACCGAGCTGGTGGCTGCCCAGCAGCGCCGCGTGTACGCGCTCTGTTACCGCTTCACCGCCTCGTCGCATGACGCAGAGGACCTGACCCAGGATGTCTTCATCAAACTCTACGGCAATCTGGCCAGCTTCGACGCTGCCAAGGGCAGCTTCCAGACCTGGATCACCACCTTGACGCGGAACCTGCTGGTTGATCATTTCCGCCGCTCCCGCCAGCAGAGGGTGACGGACTCGATGGACGCCGGTTGGGAACAGGGCACTGACCCCTCTCGGGTGGAACCCGTCGTCGACCAGCGCACCACGCCGTTTCAGCACGCGGTGCGCAATCAGCTGGAACAGATGGTGCAGAATGCCCTGGCGAAGGTGTCGCCGGAGCTGCGCGAAGCAGTTATTCTCCGCGATCTGCAGGATATGGATTACAAAGAGATTGCCGAGGTATTGGCGATTCCCCAGGGAACCGTCAAGTCCCGGATCAGCCGCGGCCGGGCGGAACTAGCGCGGCTGTTAGAACGTACTAAAGGGCAGGTGATGTAAATGTCTGAGCGCGAACAAAACAAGCCGTCCGGCCAACCAGGCCGGGTCTTACGGTGCGACGAATGGGAGAACCTGATCGCCGATGCGCTGGACGGAACCCTCTCCGCGGCCGATGCCGCCGCCTTTACCAGGCACCAGGGCGAGTGTGCACTCTGTTCCCAGATGTTCAAGGAGACCCAGCAAGGCAAGTCGTGGATGGAATATCTGGCCGTGGAACCCGAAGTCCCGGCCGATCTGCTGCAGAAGGTCCTGACCCGGACCAGCGGACGCTCCGTCTCGGGGGAGGAAGCCGGCGTGGCTCCGGGTGTTCCCCTGCCGGTACGCCCAGTGCCCACTCGCTCAGCCTGGCATCGGGTGCTGCCGGTGGCGCGACAGGTGGCCCGCCAGGCGTTTGAGCCCAGGCTGATGATGACTGCGGCCATGGCTTTCTTTTCCATCGCGCTGACCCTCAACCTGACCGGAATCAAATTGACCGAGGTGCGGGCCGCCGACCTCCGCCCGTCGCGAGTGCGCGCAACCCTTACCCGGCAGTACTACTCCACCAACGAGCAGGTGATGAAGTACTACGAGAACCTGCGCCTGGTCTATGAGATGGAGGCCCGGGTACGCGAATTGCGGCGTTCCACGGAGTCGGAACCCGCGCCCCGTCCAACCTCCAATGAGGCCCCTAAGCAGCAGATGCCGCGCGACGGCACCGGCAGCCCCAGCTCGACTGCCCCCAGCGATCAACAAACTCGGCCAGTACCCCAGGGCAGACGCACGCCCTTGCACAGCGATACCGCGCTGCCGGCGATGCTGGTGCACGAGACTCATCCCCAGCGCTTTCCGGCACCCCAGGCCGACGCACCGGGGCAGCCGGTGCCAGCCAGTTTTGACCGGAGCGGGAAAAAGGAAAAAGTGAACAGAGAGGTTTTCAGGGCTTTGCGGTCAACAACTGAAGACCAAGCGGAAAGGAGCTTGGTATGAACTGCATCAATCATCCTGATGTTGCGGCTGCTGCCTATTGTCAGAACTGTGGAAAGCCACTGTGCACCGGGTGCATGCGCTCGGTGGGAGGTGTGATCTACTGCGAACCCTGTCTCGCCGCTCGCCTGTCTTCTGCACCCCAGGGCGGCAGCGCCTACCCGGACGCCGCGACTGCCTTGCATGCCCATCCCGTCCTGGCCGGCCTCCTGGGGTTTATCCCCGGCGTCGGCGCCATGTACAACGGCCAATACATCAAGGCCCTGGCCCATGTGCTCATCTTTGCGGTATTCGTCAGCCTCTCCGACAAGAGCTTCGTCTTCGGCCTGCTGCTCGCGGCGTGGATTTTTTATCAGGTCTTTGACGCCGCCCAGACGGCCAAGGCGCGGCGCGATGGATTGCCCCTCCCCAATCCCTTCGGTCTCAATGACCTGGGGACCAAACTGGGCATGGCTCCTACGCCCGCGGGCGCACCATATGTCGCCGGCTTTGCCCCTGGCACAACCCCTCCCGGTCCGGCAGTGACTCCTGATCCGGTGACGGGCCAATACCCGCCATCCAGCACCAGTCAGGGTTTCGTGCAGCCACCTCCCTATACAACGTCCTACGGGGTGCCCCCTCCGCCCCCACCCGGCACGTCTTCCGGCCCAGGCGCCTACAATCCGCCGGTTTATGGTGCGCCGGCTCCCCTCGAATCCGCCGACCACAAGCATCCGGTGGGCGCCGTCGTCCTGATCGTCATCGGGCTCGTGCTGCTGCTGCAGACGCTCGGGGTGTTTGAGGCGGAGTGGATCAGCCGCGCCTGGCCGCTGGCGATTATCGGTGTCGGTGCCTGGCTGCTCTATCGCAGAACGCGGGATACTCCACGAGGAGGCTCGCAATGAACGCCTGGCTGCTCATCCGTCGTCTGCGCGGACCTGCTTTCCTTATCCTGCTCGGCGTCACCGCCCTTCTGAACCAGTGGGGAGTGTTAAGCTTCGGCCGCAGCTGGCCGCTGTACCTGATCCTCGCTGGGATACTGGGGCTGGCAGAACGCGCAGCCATCGCCGCAGCCCCTCCCGCAGTGCCACCCCTCTATCCCGGGGCGTATGCAGGCTCTGCAAGCGGCCTGCCCGCTGATCCGCTCGCCGACCCGAACAGGAGGGTGTGATGGCGACCCTGCCCCCTCCCTATTCGCCGCGCGACGCCGCGCGCGCGCAACGCTACTACCGGCGCTCTTTGCGCCGGCCTTCCATGATCGGCCCGCTGGTGCTGATCATCGTGGGAGTGATCGCTCTGCTGGTCGAAACCAACAAGCTGAATGCCATTCACCTGTGGGACTGGTATATCCGCTGGTGGCCGCTGCTGCTGATTGGCGTGGGCTTGCTCTCGCTGGGGGAATGGTGGTTGGACGGCCGCCGCGGCAACATCGGCCGCCGCTCTCACGGCGGCCTGGTCGCGCTGATTATCTGCCTGGCCATCCTGGGCTACGTCATCAGTCGCACCAGCCACTTTCACGGCATGCACATCTTCGGGCACGGAGTGGACGAAGACGATGTCTTCTCCCATTTATTCGGCCAGGAGCATGATGCCGACCATAACCTGAACCGGCCCATCCCGGCGGGCGCATTGCTGGATATCCAGGTCCCCCATGGGGACGTGACCGTCACTCCTTCCGGCGACGATCAGATCCATGTGCAGGCGCACCAGGTGGTGTACGCCTCCAACGATCGCGATGCCCGTCGCAACCTCGAAGCCCTGGCTCCGCAGTTGACCGTCAACGGTAAGAACGTAACCCTGCGCGCCGCCGATAGGAACGATGGCCGTGCCGACCTGACCATCGAGATCCCTAACGGCACTGTGCCCACCGTCGACGCCGGGCATGGCGACGTCACCATAGAAGGCCTCACCGGCGATGCGATCGTGGCCGCGATCCGTGGGGACGTCAAAGTCGACAACCTCACCGGAGGGCTCCAGGTCCGCATGAGCAAAGGAGAGTTTAGCGCCCACACCATCTCCGGTCCCTTGACGCTGCAAGGCCGCTTGGACGATGTCTCCATCTCCGACGTGAAGGGCAATGTGTCCTTGGACGGAGACTTCTTTGGCGATACCGATTTGGCGCATATTTCGGCGCCGGTCCATTTTCATTCCAGCCGCACCGATGTGGAAGTGGCCAGCATTCCCGGAGACCTGGCGATTGACAGCGGTGATTTGCAGTTGAACAATGCCACCGGGCCGGTGCGCATTTCAACCAGCGCCAAGGATGTGGAGTGCACCGGCATCGCCGGCGACCTGCACGTGGAGGATGGAGATGGAGACATCTCCGTAGGCGCGATCGCTCCGCTGGGCGAACTGCAGATTCACAACCGCAACGGCGCCATCCACCTGACCGTGCCCCAGGGCGCAGGCTTTCAACTGCAGGCCACGGCCAGGAACGGCAACATCGATTCCAAGCTGGACTTGCCCGTCAGCAGCGCCGGCGAGGGTCAGAGCATAAGCGGCAAGGTGGGCGCGGGCGGTCCCAAAGTCACGCTGGTGGCCGACCACGGGGACATTGAGATCAGCGAGATGGAGCCGCTTCCACCAGAGCCGCCTTCACCACCGATCGGACCGTCGCCACCGTCGCCACCCGCGCCGCCTGGAACAAAATCCATGCGCCACCTGCGCCCCTCGAAAACAGCTAGCGGGGATGGGGAGACGAGCGCGCAGCCAGTCGTTCAGTAGCGGGCAGCAAGCCGTTCAGTAGCGGGCAGCAAGCCGTTCAGTAATGATGCCTTCGACCCGTTCCACCACTTGGTCGAGCGTGAGGTGAGTGGAATCAATAATCACTGCGTCAGCCGCGGGTTGTAGCGGAGACTCGGCGCGGGTGCGGTCGCGGCGGTCCCGTTCGCGTAGCTCCTGCAGCACCGATTCCGCAGCAGCGGGCGCGTCCGGGCCGTTCTGCTGATAGCGTCGCTGGCCGCGCACTTCGGCCGCTGCATCGAGAAAGATTTTGACCTCAGCGTTAGGGAAGACGGTGGTCCCGATATCTCTCCCTTCCATCACCACTCCGCTGTCGGCGCCCAGCTGACGCTGCATAGCAACCATCCATTGGCGAATGCCCGGGTGAACGCTCACCCGCGACGCGGCGGCGGTCACGTCCGCTTCGCGGATGCGCTTGGTGACATCGACATCGTCCAGGAAAACACGGTTGCCCAGCGCCGCCGGCAGCAGCCGGATGCGGGTCTTCAAAGCCAGCTGGCCTAGCTCTTCCCGGTCATCGACGTCGCTATCGGTCTGGATAGCCTTGAGCGCGAAGGCACGGTACATAGCGCCGGTCTCCAGGTTCAGCAACCCGAAACGAGCAGCAATGCGCGCCGCGACCGTACTCTTGCCGGCGCCTGCCGGGCCGTCGATGGCTACCACCAGGGGCGTGCTGTGCGTGTCGGTCATGCTCCGGGTTTTTTCCTATCCGGCTTGCGCCCGCGGAAGCTGGGCTTCCCTGGTTTTGCCGAAGAGCCACCGGGCCGCCTCCAGGGCTTAGCCGGACCGGATCCAGGAACAAAGGGCGGCCGTGGGCCACGATCACCGCGTCCCTTGCCGCCTCCACCGGGGCGGGGCTTTCCAGTCGGCCGGGCGTAACCGCCAGAGCGGGGGCGCTCGTTACCCGGGCCCCTGGGATTTGGTTTTGAACGGGCCTCCTGGCCAGTGCCCTCACTCGAGGGCGGCCGGGGTCCACTGGGCCTTGCTCCGGATCTGACTCCGGGGTTGGATGGTCGTGGGAAGGGCCGTCCCGCATTGCCCGGCCGGCGGTTGTCAGATCTTGGGCCCCCGGGCCTTGGGTTCCCGGGCCTTGGAGCGCCAGACTGGGAAGCGCCGAATCTTGCAGGCCTTGGACCGCTGGGACGTCCACCTTGTGGAGGGGGTCCACTGCGTCCCGGTCCGCTGCGCGTTTCACCACTGCGCGTTTGATTAGACCGATAAGGAGCCGGCGAACGATTGGCTCCATAAGTGGGCGGCCGGCCTGGAGCACGGCCTTGCGCCGATCGCGCCCGGCTAGGATCCCCCGGCCCGCGCTCACCTCGTGGCGCGCGCGGCGGGAACGCTGCCGTTCCTTTGGTTGGGTGCACCTGTACCGGGCCGGTCGCGGCGCTGCTGTGGGCGGAACGGCGCATCGCTGCGGCCGCCGGCCCGCGGAGGACGCGCAGCCGAGCTAGGCTTCCTCCCGGGGAGGGCCCAGGGTGCGGGTTTATCTCGTTTCTCGGCCCCGCTCCACGCGCCGGGTCGACTCGGCCGGGTTCCGCCGCGAGTATCCGGTCTTGCGCTGCGGCGATTATCCGGCGCTCCGGCCGCCGGTCTGGCATATGGTCGAGCTCCGCTCCGTGTGGGTGAGGCGGGCGGCCGCGTAGCCGATGCGGAACGAGGCATACCTCCGCCACGCATGCCTTCCTCTTTTCTGACCCAGCGCTCTCCACCTGCGGGAGGCTTGCCTGCCCGCTTCCACGCAGGCCGCTCGGAGGAGCCAGGTCTGGCGGGCGGCTTCCATCCCGCGCTCGCTGCGGGACGGGTTGCCGGTTTTGGCGTCGGCCCCGCTTCCGGCGGCTTTTCGAACCTTGGCGCGGACGCTGGAACGGATTTGGTCCGGCGGAAGATGGGAGCGGACCCAGCAGAGGGAGGGGCCGGCGAGGCAGCGGATAAACCCGGCCGAGCCGTTGCTTGGATCTTTCTTTGCCTGGGTCTCGGCAACAATGAAGCCGGGCTCGAAGCCTCCACTTCGGGAGGGGCAGATGAGGTAGCGTGGGGAGCAAACTCCGGCAAACCGTTTTCCAGGAAGTGGTAGGTCTGCGCGTCCATGGAGAGCGCATGGAGCTGGCGCGTAGCGGACAAGCCGCGCACCGCTTCCCGCACCCGCGAGCGCGAGGCTACGGGCGAGAGAAAGATCTCGATCTCCTCGCTTGTGGCCGCATACACCGACTGCAGGTACATGGAGACCAGCAGAGAGAGCGCGGTTACCTGGGAGGTAGTGCTGCTCGTCTCGAGCGCCGCGCGATGGTGCACGCGAAGCATCTCCCAACGCGCCGGCTGGCCTGCTTCTTCCGCCAACACCGGGCTGATGCGCAAGGTCTGCCAGAGTTCGCACAGGGCTCGCAGCACCGCCGCTTCGGTAAGCTCACGGCCCAGGATCTCCCGCGCCTCGATGGCAGTCAGTGCGCCCTCTTTGTCCAGCACCTTCCACAACTCCAGCACCAGGGGAGAGACCTTGTGGCCGGACGATTTCTGCGGCGCATGCTTCCAGTCCGGATCGGCGCGCAAGGCAAGAACGTAGGGCAACGCCTCGCGGTGAGCAAGAAAATCCTGTGGCTCCCCCACCGTGCCCAGCAAATTGAGCGGCACCACAGTGCCGGAGGCGATCAGGCGCGTCAGTAGCTAGGAAGGATCGCCACTCGTCGACATCGATCTGAAGATTTAGCCGTTGCTCGAGTCCCGAGTACAAGTCGTCGACATCGGGCTCGCATCCGACCCCGACCGGACCGCCAAGATCTACGGCGTTAAGAATGTTCTCTCGCAGACCGTTTCAATCAAGGAGACTGTCTCGGGCAACCTCACGCCGACTTGGAAGTTCACGACTGGTTTGGTGAACCCCGCTGGAACGTTCTTCAGCACAGATCGCGCAACGGACCCATCAGATCGTCTTTACATTCGGACCGCTGTCAGACGACGGAAAATCGCTGACCGGGCCTGGCCGAAGCCTTCCATCTGAACGAGCAGCTGAAGGCGGGGCTGCGGATTTCACGCTAATAGAAACGACGGGGACGGAATATGGCTGCGAAGCGCAAGACGGGAAGAAACTACGGTACGATCAAGAAGAAGATATCCAAGAAGACCGGCGCGAAGAAGTGGCTGCGAAGAAGGCCAGTGCCCCGAAACAGCAACCGGAAGCGTCCACCGAGGTCGACACCGTGAAGCCGACAGCTGCCGCCAGCGCGGCCGCTCAGCCGAAGAGCGAGGAGGAGATGCAGGCCTTCCTCGAAAGGATCGACGCTCCCTCGTTGCACGACGACGATATCGCCGCGACGTTGGATCACCTAAATTCCGTAGTGGCTTTTCGTCGAGCCGTTGGCCAACCTGGTGCCGCCGCGAAAAGAGGCCTTTCGGGCAAGTGTTACGAGAAAGCTTTCGGAGATCCGGTGGTGAGCATCTACGAAGGCACGATAAAGGTCGACGAGATGACTGAAGAGAGCGCTCTCGCGGCTGGCATACCGCGTTGCGGAGCCTAGGTCTAAATGTCTACCGCGCTGCGGAAGCAGAAACCCGAGCGAAGGGGCTGATGGACGGAACGGCACTCAAGCCGATGCGTCTGAACACGAACACATCGGCGGCGCAGCGCTGCACAGCCGGATCCATCGCGGCTCAATCGCCGACATCGCGACCTGTCCGCAGCATTTCCGCTTTGCCTCTGATTGAGTTGAAAAAGTCCTTTTTGGCTGATGACTAAAAATTCTAAGGGACCGCTCGTGCGTCCCAGGCGCTGCGATGTGAGGGACCACATCGATTTAACGCAAAAGCGACCGCCGACGCTCGTATTGGTTCTGCAAAGCCTTGCAGCGGCTGAAATCACCAACATTCGATATTCGCGAGATTTTCGGAGCCCCTCGATTTTCGACTTTTTCAACAGTATCCCTCTGAAAAGCAGACATGCACCCGCGCCTCTTTGGACTTCGATACCGTCGAAGAGTACTACGGCCTACACCACCTAGTGCTGATCGCGCCCGGTCTCTGGCTCGCGTCTCCAAAAAACGGGAATATTTCAAATGTTGACCAGAGACTATCGGCGATTTCGCCTTAAGATTGTGCAAATTGGGAGTATGGAGACGGATCACAAATCCGCAGAAGTCCCCAATTGGCAGGCATTTGTGCGGCTTATGATTTTACTATCTCTAGTTGAGCGACTGCCTGGCTGGCGACGCAGTGCTGATCGCACCTGTCTCCAGCCAATTTCCCTGCTAACAGGGAATTTTACAGGGAATTTCGCGATTTTAGGGCCCAAGGATCGAATTTCGGAGCAAGAAACGGCTGCACCGCAGCGTCTTTTCGTGAAATTCCCTACACGAAATTAACAGGGAAGATATTTCGAGGAAGAGGGAAATTTCTTACACAGGAACAGGGTATTTTTAGCCGGCGGCTAGCAGTTTTCCAGGGATCAGACATCACTTTACGGACGAAGCTATAATCCGCCGCCTTGGCGAAAGTTTTGCATCCTCTTCCGCCGTAGATCCTCCGCCAGCGCTTTTACCAGATGCTCGATGTCGGCATCGCTGTGGTGCGGCGAGGGCGTGACCCGCAACCGTTCGGTGCCGCGTGAAACCGTTGGGTAATCTGCATTGGCCGGACAGAGACCGCTGTAGCGATCGATCAGCGTGTCGCTGATCTGCTTGCACAGCACCGGATCGCACACCATGACCGGCACGATGTGACTGGGATTGTCGAGGAGGTCTCCGTAAAAGTGATGGTTTCTGAAGCATTCGGCGTGAGCACAGTCGCGTTGGCCGGCCCGAGAAAACCCATGGCGACTAAGCCGATAGCGAATGCAGATTTTACTGGTATCATTTTTCCGTTCCTACTGGAGTTCGAACTAAAACGGACGATTTAATCGATGGTCCACTTTTGGGAACGTCCTTCCTTTTGCGCTCCCGAATGCTCACTGAACCATAAGCAATTTGCCAGCGCTGCAAGGCAACAAACTCGCTTTTGCAAAAATATAGTTTGAATCGAAACCGATCGCGTGTTCCGACGTAGGCACATCACGGTTCGGGATCCTGAGCGAATTGCATCGCAGCGGAAATTTGAACCTGCGTGGGTCCCAAACCCGTATGTCTATGGCAGCGAGTTTTTACTAAATAGACCAGCGCACCGCTTGCCGGCGGCCTCGCCTTTGCATTGCCCGCAAGGCGGGGCCGTTTGGCAAGCGCAGAGGAAACCCCGCCCTATCAAAGGACGAGACCAATCGGTCTTCGTTCCGCGCACGGGTTGGTGCGCGGGAGACAAGTTCGATACTATTCGTCCGGGACCAGCTCTTCGGAGATGACCGGCACTTCGAAAGCGCGAGAAGTAGGGGGTCGTTCACCAAATATAAGCCCTGTCGCGAAATGTTTAGCGCGACAACACCACCGATTAAGGCTCGAGTCCGTAATTTCACGGCCTGGAAAAGAGAATTCATGCGAGAGCCAGCATCCATTTTTGCCTACCACCAGATGCTGGTGTTGTTCGCCGGAGCGGTCTGCCTGTTCGGCACCTGGGTCGGCATGCGGCATTTCGCGCGCGCCCGCGCGACTGCGGGATCGACCCGCTACGGCTGGCTGTTCATGGCGTCGGTCGGCACCGGCGCTGCGTTTGGGCCTCGACCTTCATCTCGATTCTGGCGCTCGACCCGTCGTTGAACAGCGGATTTGAGCCGGCCGCCACCGGCGTCGTTCTGATCATCGGCATCCTCGCCTGCCTGCTCGGGTTTGAAATCGGCAGCCGGCATATCACGCTGGCTCCGGAGCTGGGCGGACTGCTGATGGGTGTCGGCATTCTCGCCATGCATTTATCGGGCTGAAGGCCTGGCACTTCGCCGGCACCACCCAGTGGAACGCCTATGGCGTTGGCATGACGTTGTGCTCGGCCTTGGTCTCAGCGCACTCTCCGTCAGCCGCGCCAACCGTCCAGTCACACGCTATTGCCGCCATGGCGCGGCGATCGTGCTGGCGTTCATGATCTGCACCATGCACTACGCGTTGACGGTGACGACGACCGCCATCCCCGACGCTTCGGTCGCGGTACCGCCCTATCTGATTCCGGCTGACATGCTCGGCATCGCCGTGGTCGGTGCGGTCCTGCTGGTCATGGGCAGCGGCTTTTCGACCTACATTATCGATCTGCGCTCGCGCACCCAATTGGCGGACCGCATCCATCAGCTTTCGTTCAACGACACCATGACGGGCCTGCCGAACCGTATCGCCTTCAACGAGCGACTGGCGTTCGACGCCGCCGAGGCGCATGAGAAAGCGCACAAGCTCGCCGCATTCTCGATCGACCTCGACGGATTCAAGGATGTCAACGACGTGTTCGGCCACAGCGCCGGCGATCTGATCCTGATCGAAGTCGCGGACCGGATGCGCCGGCTGCTCCAGCCGGGCGAGTTTCTGGCGCGCCAGAGCGGCGACGAATTCCTGGGATTGCAGATGTCCGGCAACCACCCGCATGACGCCCAGGCATTTGCCGAGCGTATCGCCGAGGTGTTTGCGCGACCTTTCAGGTCCGGGCAGCCGGTCAACCTCACCGCGTCGATCGGCTTTTCGATCTTTCCGACCGACACGCCGGAGCGCGACCAGTTGCTGAGCAACGCCAAGCTTGCGATGTACCGCGGCAAGACTAGGCAACGCGGCCTGATCTGCAAATATCTGCGCGAAATGGACGACGCCGCGCGCGCCCAGCGCGCGCTCGCGCGCGACCTGCAGGCTGCGGCCGAGCGCAATGAACTTGAACTGCATTACCAATTGCAAACATCGCTCGACGATGGAAAGCTCTGCGGCGCCGAAGCGCTGATGCGCTGGCGCCATCCAAAGCAGGGCATGATTTCGCCGGCCGAATTCATCCCCTTGGCGGAAGAAACCGAAGCGATCATCCCGATGGGCGAATGGGCGCTGCGCACCGCCTGCCGCGATGCCGCGACGGGCAGGATTCCCGGAACAATCGCGGTCAACTTGTCGCCGGTTCAGTTCAGCCGCGACGATCTCGCCGAAACCATCCACGCCATCCTCATTGAAACCGGCCTGCCGCCGAGACGTCTCGAGCTTGAAGTCACGGAATCGACCGTGATGTCGGATCAGACCCGCGGGCTGCACACCTTGCGCAAATTAAAGGCGATGGGAATTTCGGTGGCGATGGACGATTTCGGCACCGGCTATTCGTCGCTGGCGACGCTGCACGCGTTTCCCTTTGACAAGATCAAGCTCGACCAGTCATTCGTGAAACGGCTGCCCGGCGACGCGGCGGCCGCGGCGATCGTCCGCACCGTGATGGCGCTGGGCGTAAGCCTTGGCATCCCGGTCCTTGCCGAGGGTATCGAGACCGAGGCGCAGTGGCAATTTATGGCGCGGGAAGGCTGTGCTAAGGGTCAAGGCTATTTGTTCGCAAGACCGGTGCCGCTGGCCAAACTGCCCGACGCAATTCGAGCGGCTGCGCAGGTTACATGTAGCGATGGGCTCGCCGCGTGGCGCTAGCAAACAGTTGGCTTTCGGTATGCCTAAAGAGAAGCTTCGACTTCTCGCGCCGTCATGCGTTGGATCCTATCTGCATTTTACGTGGCGGCTGGAGTGGCCCACCTAGCGGTGCCGGACAACTATTGTCGATTACGCCCTCATGGGTGCCGTTTGCACCGGAGGTGATTTTACTGACCGGCATATTCGAATTCGTAGCTTCGGTCGCGCTCATCACGAGGCCACTACGCTTCTGGGCAGGTATCGCCATGGCGGCATACGCTGTCTGCGTTTGGCCGGCAAATTTCATCCACGCCATGAATGGAATAGACCTGCCGTATATCACTAACAGTTGGGTTTATCACGGCCCCCGTTTGGCACTCCAGCCGGTAATAGTGTGGTGGGCTCTCTATTGCGCCGACGTGATTGATTGGCCGTGGCAGCGACGTCGGGCACCGCCCCCCATTATCGAAGGCGAGCCCGAACTCGCATCAGTCGCGGACAATATAACGGATCACGCATCTCAGTTTAGGAAACCATGAAAATCGTTGACATTCGCGAAGTGACGGCACCGATCGCTTCGGCCCAAACCGCTCAATGCTGGCGGCGCCATCCGGGTCGATGACGGCGTTTAGCCGCCTGACACCTCGAGAGTTGATCAGGACGATCCCGGACGCGCCAGCATCACTCAGGAACAGATAGCTAACCAGAAGCACCGCCCGAGCGATCAAACTTAACGTGAGCACCTTTGCCATCAATTCCGAGGACGGCTGTCGGCCCATTTGCATTGATATTTTCCAGTTTAAATCGCAGGTACGTCCCTCACCATCAAGCGATACCGCGCTCCTGAACGTCTGCCGTCTGAACGAAATAGCCGTATTTTTGGAGTTCCGTCCTTCGCCGACAGCAGCAAGCGGGGATGACCCTGTTCATCGACGATCCGAACTTCCGGTGTAACAATGGGTGGAGAAGTTGCGTCCATTTTTAACTCCGCAGGTGTAAACGCCGTTATGTGTCCTCGTAAGACGCTATTGCGTCCTTGGCGCGCCGCGTCTTGCCGAATGGTAGTATTTTTGGAGTTTCATCGCATCGACTTGAGAGGCGGAGCGTTCGGATGCATAGAAAAGCGCTTTTCCCAGCGAAGTCGGACCCAATCTACGGGTGCTCCAATTCCAACGCCAAGAGGTGACGTAGGGCCTAAACTACCGGACCGGGCTGCGTCAGGCATCGACCGCAATTACGTCATCGTCTGTCACCGCTGAAGCTGCGAAGCTAGGTTTGCGGCAGCACCAAGGTCCGCTGCCGCTTCCAACGCCAAGAAGTGGCGTACGACCGGAGGATCGGGACCGATAGGAAACTCGGCTGTTTCTCGCTCGATATCCGCATCGGCATTAGACAGGCGATGATGTTGGCGCAAATGCTCTGCCCATGACTCGACCATGAACCATTCCACGATGCGTTCCGAATCCGCGGCATCTCCGCGGAGCCGATCGTGCCGCTGGCACGCGAGGTGGCATCGGCGGAACGGAAGTTTAGTGAAGCTGACAAACGCCAGATCGTTGAGGCGGTGCAACCAAAACCATTCAAATACCGACCTACTCGACCGTCAAATTGACTTTGTCTCGCAGCAGTCGCCAGATGTGGGTGCGTATCTGGATAAAGGATGGTTGGTCCATCACGTCTTCGATCCGCTCATATTGGCTCCAATTCTCCTTGTTCCGAAGTTGGGCCACATCCACGATTTCATAGATTCGGCCGGGCCGACGGCTCATCACGACGACCCTGTCGGCCAAATACACCGCCTCATCGACGGCGTGGGTAATGAACAGAACGGTACGCGGGTGGGTGCGGCAGATGCCTTTCAGTTCCTCCTGCATCACCGTCCTGGTTTGCGCATCGAGCGCCCCGAACGGCTCATCCATAAGCAGCACGTCCGGCGCAAGCGCGTAGCTTCGCGCGATTGCCACGCGCTGCTGCATTCCGCCGGAGAGCTGGTGCGGGTAGGAATTCTCGTGGCCATCCAGATTCATCATCGAAACGAATTTCCGGACCTGCTCACTCTGCTCCTGCCGCGTAGCACCCCTGCAACTCAGGCCAAACGCAATGTTCTGGGCGACGGTTTTCCACGGAAACAACGCGAACTGCTGGAACACGACGGCTCGATCGGGGCCCGGCCCGCTGACCTCGATACCGCCCACGGTGACCCGCCCGCTGGTCGGGAAATCGAGGCCGGCGACCAGGCGCAGAAGCGTGGTCTTGCCGCATCCCGACGGGCCGACGATGGCAACAAACTCCATTTGCTTGATTTCGAGCGTCACATCGTCGAGCGCACTGACCACGGTGCCGTTGGCGTGGAAGTCGCGCCGCACCGATTCGATCTGTATATGGCTCAACTCGTCCTGCCTATCATCGGGCGCATCGTCTTTCAAGCACTGCCGCGGGAGACTAGTCTGAAGCCTACGTCATGCAGCTTGGGAATGTTTTTCTCCCCCGCCAGCCGCCGCAGAATCAGGCCTGCGGCCAAGCGTCCGATCTCCCGCTGCGGCACGTGGACCGTACTGAGTTGGGGCTCTATCGCTTCCGCCAGAGGCGCATCGTCGAAGCCGGCGACAGCGATATTGTCCGGGACGCCTACACCCAGGCGGTTGCATTCGAGAATGAAACCGGACGCGATCACGTCGCTCGCGGCGAATAGCGCGTTGGGCCTGCTACTCATCTGCGCGAAATGCCTTGCCAGCTCGACCCCGCTCGAAAGCTCCATCGGCAGCGTGCTTACCCAGTCCTCGCGTACCCGCAGCCCGGCCTTCGCGACGGCCGCCCGGAAGCCGGCTTCACGCGCCTGGGTCCGGTCGTTGTCGGTTTGCGTACCGCCGGCGTAAGCCAGCAGCTTGCGGCCGCGCTTGATCAGAAAATCGGTAGCCTGAAACGCCGCGTCGAAGTTCGAAAACCCGACAACCATATCGATGGGCCTGAAGCCGATATTCCACGTCTCGACGATCGGTACACCCGCGCGGATCAGAAGGCTCCGGGTCGCTCGCGTGTGGGTCAGTCCCGTCAACACCACGCCATCAGGCCCGTAGCCCAGCAGCGTGCGCACCAGTCTCTCCTCCTCGTCCTTGGAGTAGCCGCTGTGACCAATCGTCAGGGTGTAGCCTTCCGCCGACAGCACCTCCTCCAGTCCATGGATGGTCTCTGCAAAGACCGAGTTGGAAACGTTCGGCACGACCAGGGCAATAAGCTTGCTACCCCGACGCAGCAGCGCGCTCGCCATGAAATTATGCACGTAGCCGAGCTTGTTCGCGGCGCGAACAACAACCTTGCGGGTTTCCGATCTGACCGACGGATGGCCGCCAAGGGCGCGCGAAACCGTCATCGGCGCAACGCCGGCGAGCCGCGCGACATCGCGCATCGCCGGCGCCCGCATGCGCTTAGACGGCATAATCGAATGCCCGGTTAATCAGCGCAAACGCCGACGCCGCGAGTGCATCGGCGTCTCCGAATGCATCATGCCACACGGCCAGCGCGTCGGCATGGTCCGGCGTCATGCGCGAGCGGCAGAATGCTTCGACGCCGACGATACCGCGATAGCCGGCTTCCGCCGCACACCGCGTCAAGCGCTCCAGGTCCAGGCTCCCTGCGCGCAGATCGCCGCGATGGCTTTGATCGAGTTCGAAATAAAACAACTTCGAAATGGCCGCGCGCAACGCATCCAAGGGCGAACGTTCCTCGATGCTCATGTGAAATGTATCCAGATGAATTCCGATATTGTCTTGACCGGCCGCCGCTACGAAATCCAGGGCGCGGCGCGCCGTGTTCAGCAGATTTGTCTCGTAGCGGTTCACAACTTCGACCGCGAGACGAACGCCAGCACCTGCGGCATGTTGCGCGACCGTCGCCAGCGCGTCCGCTGCCCGGTTGAAAGCCTCGGGTTCAGCAGGTCCGGTTGCCCGCGCAAGAGGTCCGTAAAGCACGCCATTTATCTGCGATGAACCCATGTCGCGTGCCATCGATACGGCGGTGCATAAACGCGCTATACCGCGACGGCGCACCGCGTTGCTCCGATCGCCGATGTCGCAATCAGCGGGGACTCCCGCCGTATTGAGCGGGACCAGGCCTCGCCGAGTGAATTCGCGCGCCAGCCCCGGCGGGTCGACGCCATCGAATGTCCGCAAGGGAATGACGACATGGTCGTAGCCGATTGCGGCGGCGGCATCGAGCGTCGGCCCGATCCCCGCGATGTCCCAGCGCGGCCCCCACACTGACGCATGGATAGAGGTCTTGAACGGCTTCTTCATGTCCGCATCCGAAACATGTCGCGTACCGGATCAAGCGAAACCGGCCGGACGCCGATCGCCTCGTCCGGATCCCCGCGCATGGTATAGCCGCCATCGACCGGAATAGTCGTGCCGGTGATGAACGCCGATCCCGGCAGGGAAAGAAAGCCGATTACCCGCGCGACCTCCTCGGGCAGGCCCCACCGACCCACCGGCGCGCGTTCCGCGAGGCGCGCATAGTCGATCATGTTGTCGTCAACCCGCCGCTGCAGCGTGCTGGTCAAGATATATCCGGGCGCCACTGCATTTACCGTCACTCCCTGCCGCGCTACCTCGACCGCGAGCGAACGCGTGAAGCCGATGATCGCGGTTTTGGCGGTCGCATAGCCGATGCGGAAGGGAAGCCCGAGAATGCCAAGCACGGACGAAACATTGACGATACGTCCAAAAGAAAGCTGCTGCATCCACGGCAGGCTGGTTCGGCAGCAAATGAATGTGCCTTCGACGTGAACGTCCAGCATCGCCTGGAAATCCGCAAGGGGCATCTCGGTCAGCGGCACCATTCGCGGAGTCATGATGCCGGCGCAGTTGACCAGCACGCCGATCGCGCCGATCCGCTCCGCGAGGTCGTCGAATGCCATCCGTACCGCGGCCGTATCTGTCACGTCCGCAGCAACACCGGCGGACTTGCAGGAATAGTCCTTTCCGATAAGAGTTGCGGCGGATTTAGCCGACTCTTCGTTCAGGTCGAGGATTTCGACGGTCCCGCCGAGCCGAGCAAGCTCACACGCCACGGCAAAGCCGATACCGCTTGCGCCACCCGTCACTACGCAGCCGATGCCATCGAGGTGTTCGGCGCGACGGACGGGCCGTTCAGGAGTTGATCGTTCCACCATCGACATTGATAATCTGTCCATTGACGTAGCTGGAGGCGTGACTGCACAGGAATTCGATGACGGATGCGACTTCGCGCGCCTCGCCAAAGCGGCGGATCGGAATTTCGGCCATCAACCTGTCTTCACGCATGGCAATGAGCGATTTCGTCATCTTGGTTAGGATGACTCCGGGTGCCACGCCATTGACGTGAATTTTTGGCGCATAACGTCGCGAGAGCGCCCGGATCATGGCAGCTATCCCGCCCTTGGCAGCGGAATAGGCAATGCGGTCCAGGCCGCCTCGACGATAGGCAAGCGATGAGGCGAAAACCATTCGCGCAGGCTCGCCCGCACGTTCCGCACATGTTGTCTCGAAGGCCCGCGCCATCAGGTAGGCGTTGCGCAAATTGGCCTCGATCTCAGATCCCAGATCGAGAGGTCGTTCGGATCCTCAAGGTCCGGCAGTGAAACGCCGGCGAGATGGACGAGAGCATAGGGAGGTTCAGGCCCCGCCTGGAGCGCTGCAGCACAGGCCGCATAGTTTTCCAGGCGAGACTGATGTGAGTGAACCCTTTCGGCATGGCCCAGCGAGGCACCCGCGATGGCGAGCGCCTTGGCATCGACATCGACGAGAACGACGTTGGCACCCCTGGCGAGGAAGATATCGGCGGTCTCGCGACCGATCCCTCCCGCGCCACCGGTGATGACGATTGCCTTGTCCTCGTAGAAACGGTCCATGTCAGTTCGCTCCATCGCCCGCGGATCTTACTGTCCCGAGGCGAACGCTTTCAGCTTACGATCCTTCTCGATGTAGGCGAGCACATCCGGATTGACATAGGTCTTGGGATCCAGCACGGCAGGAATTGTACCGGCGGCCTTAAAGAACTCGGCCAAGCGATTGTGGATGTCATCGAGCTGGCTCGGCCCCTTGCTGCGATCGAACAGCGCGACCTGTTGCGCCAGGTCAAAGTAGTCCCTCAAGGTGTATTCTGCATCCATCTCCGAGGGGCTTAGAACGACACCGCCCTTGTCGTAGAAGCGCTTCATCTCGACCAGCGTCTCGGCCTTGTTCTTTTTCATGAAGTCCAGTGCGCGCAGGTACATGGCCGTGAAACGCGCGACTGTATCCATGTTGGATTTGAGGTAATCGTCGCGTACGACGAGATTGGCGGTCACGATCGCGCCACCGTCCCGCCCGGTACAGACAAGCTTGCCGCCGGCTTGCGTCTCCATTCTGAGGAAATGCGGTGCCCAGATTGCTCCGATCGGAATGTTGCTGCTCTTGAAGGCATCGACAATGGCACCGGGCGCGATGTTGACGGCTTTGACGTCGCCGGGCTGCAATCCCCATTTGCGGAAGCACGACTGGGCCGCGTAGTCGGAAGTGGAATTCACCGGAACCAAATACTCTTTGCCCTTCAGCGCGGCGATCGGATTGGCCTGGATTGCGGCCGCTTGATCGCCTTTGGCGACCACCCCGTTCGCGCGGAAGTTGTCGACCAGGATCAGCACCGTCTGCACGTTGAAGCGGCTGGCTCCTAGCAGAGCAGGCGGGGCCCCCATCAGGCCAACGTCCCACGACTTCGAGGCCACGGCGGCGATCTGCTGTGCGCCCGCCGCGAAGCTCGTCATGTCGCCGGGCTTGAGGCCAATCTCGGCCCACCAGTTCTTGTCATCTGCGATTTGGAGCGGGATGCCGTGAATGGTGACTTGATAACTGACGTTGATCGGCGTTTGCGCGGCGGCCGACAAAGTCGGCCCGAGCAAGGTTGCCAGCAAAAATGCAATTTTGATTGAACCACTTTTCATTCTGTTCCTCCCGTGTCGGCTCCGTTGGAGCTTGGTTGTTGTCGTCTTAGAGAGCGGCCCTTGAGCCAAAGCGGCGATCCACGGCGACCTCCAGGCGCCGAAAAAGCCATTCCATAATCAATCCTACGATTCCGATGGCTATCATCCCGACCATAACGACCGTGATAGTGCGGTTCATTTGCCCCCTGACCATCGTGTAGGCGATGCCAGATGAGGCGACGATCAGTTCCGCGCCAACCAGCGATTGCCAGCCGTTGCCGGCTGCAACCCGCAGCGCCGCGACGATCGAGGGGACGGCGCTTGGCAAAATTACATCCGTGATGACTTTGAAGCCGCTGGCACCGAACGTGCGTGCGGCCTCGAGAAGCCGCACGTCGGTCAGCTTGCCGCCTTCATAGCTGCCGATCACGCAGGGCGCGAATGCCCCGCTGAAAATGATCAGAAGCGGCCCGCCGAAACCAGTGCCGAACCAGAGAACCGCGAAAGGTACCCAGGCGATCGGCGCAATGAAGCGAAAGAGATTGAAGAATGGCGTGACCACCGCATCGAATTGCGGGTACCAGCTCATCGTCAGGCCCAGCGGTACGCCAATTGCCGCCGCAACACCGAAGCCCGCGAGAAAGCGGCCCAGACTGACGGTCAAATGCCACCCGAGCGTACTTCCCGCGAACGGCTGCACCAGCATTTCGAAGAATCGCCTGATGACGGCTATCGGAGGAGCCAATGTCAATGGATCCGCGACGAAGATGGCTGTGCCCTGCCAGATCAGCACCAGCGTCAGGATGCCAAGGACGCCGATCCATTTCCGGGGCTTCGCTTCGCTCGCGCGCCACGGCTTCAAGACGTGTGGGTGATTTATCGCCGCCATGTCACAAACCGTCGCTCGGCCAATTCGAGAAGGTATGTCGTCGAAATTCCCAACACCGCCACGGTAGTCATTCCAACCAGAATCATACCGGGATACACATCGTCCTTGGCCGTGCTGAGCACCTTGCCGATGCCGTAGATGGCGCCGAGCAGTTCCGCTGCGACGATCACGGTCCAACAGGTCTGCATAGCAAGCCGCAATCCGATCAAGATGTGCGGCACCGCGCCTGGAATGATCACATGCCGCAACCAGGGCCACGCCCGGGCGCCATGGACTCGGGCGGCCTCGAGCAGAACGCGATCGATCTGCGTGACACCCGCTGATGTGTTGATCGCGACGGGAATGAAAGCCGCATAGGTAATGAGGAACAACTTGGATGCGTCGCCGAGACCAAACCACAGCAGAGCAAGCGGAATCCATGCGAGCGGTGGAATGGGACGAAGCAGGTTGAAGGCTGGGGATAGGAAATCCCGCCAGAACGGGCTGAGCCCCATGATCAAGCCCAGCGTAAATCCCATGACGGCTGCAAGCACAAAGCCCTTCAGCACAAGCCCGAGGCTCGAAGCAACATGCTCGGCGAGGCTAGCTCCGGCATATTGAGCGAACGTGATCTGTCGCAGCGACTGCAGAAATGTCGTGGGATCCGGAAAGCGGTAGACCTCAACCCAGTGAAACACCGAGGTCGTAAGCCACCAGACAAGAAGCGCCATCCCCAATGAGCAGGCGCCGAGCAGTCGTCTCTGGATGTTGGTAAGCCCGCGCATCGGGATCATTCCCTCCGCGGCCAGGCTGCAATCAGCCTGTCGATACCTGCCTCGATGTTTCGGCCAAGCGTCGCGTCGTCGGACCGGCCGGTGTCCCAATCCATGGACGGCTTTGCATAAATCGACTTGCCTGCGACGATACCCTGCAAAAGGGGACAGTGCCTCGTAGCATCGCGGTACGCGCTGACGATCTCACCCTCAGCGCCGTCGACCATCAAGACACCGCGACACATCGGGTTGGAACCCTCGACGGCGGCTTGCAAGCCCGCCCATGCGGAAGCTCCGACCGTCGAGTGAATTCCCCACCAATCCGGACGTATCCCTAGCGCCTGGATTTCCCGAATGCGACCGCTCAATTGAAGTCCGGTCGGCGCGGCCCCCAGTTCGGGCACCAGCATCAATTCGTGTCCCCACATCTCCACGGCGTATTGCAACTCTCGCAAACGTTCGTTTTGAAGATCGGACGACGCATCGACCACCGCGGGCACGACGCATTTGACGATCTGACTTTGCGGCCAGTTGCGCAGCAAAACGGCGGCCGGCTTGCCGCCTAGAAACGACAGCGGCTCGCATCCGGTGATCTCGATCGCGCGCACGACCCAATCCGTTGCCGAACCGACGGTAAAAAGTGCGTCTCTGCTCTCGCCGCCGCTGACAAAGATGCCGGTGGCAACTCGACTGTTTTTCTTGCGAAGCACGACTTCGGCCGCGATGGACGCAAAACGCGAGCGCGATAGAGAGGCGATACTGGGATTCTCGCAGTCAATCAGAAGAACAGGAAGCCGCCTGGCGCGGCGCGTCGTCGCGCGATGAACGCTCTCAAGTACAGGATGATCGTGCAGCGTCGTTTGATCTGTGGCGTTTTCCAGATACCAGGCAAGTTCCTTGGCGGTCGGCGAAGCCGGCGAGCAGCCGTGCCGCGACACCACGAGCGCGCCGCAGGCGTTGCCGCGACGACAGCATTCCTGCCAACTCGCGTCGAGCAGCCAGCCCGACAGGAAACCGGACAAGAACCCATCGCCCGCGCCGACGATGTTGAATATTTCCACGGAAAATCCCGGCCCGAGAATTCCCTTGTCCAGATCCTCGGGTATCGCCTCGTCGAATACCACGCAACCTTGCGGGCCGCGCTTCATGACGATAGGCGCCCGCGAAAGTCGGCGGATGCTTTCGAGAGCCTTGCGGGTGTCCGCATTCCCGCCGGCGACGCGAATTTCTTCTTCAGTCCCCACGATCAGGTCGGCATATGGCAGCACATGTTGCGTCCAAGACGTCGCAACATCGCTACTGACATAGCGACTCTCGCCCGCGTCCTTGGCCACCAGGCGCCAGAACACCGGGCGGTAATCGATGTCGAATATCACACGCGTGCCGCTCGCCTTGGCGAATGCGATCGCAGAGTTGATATTAGCCGCAGCGTTTACGGTTGTGAGATGGGAGCCAGTGACAAGAAGAGCCGTCGCGCTGCCGATGAACTCCCGGTTGTAGTCCTTGGCGCTGATGGCCATGTCCGCGCAATTGTCGCGGTAGTGCAGCAGGGGAAAGGTGTCCTGGTCGCGTATGCCAAGGAACGCCACGCCGGTGAGATGCTCCGGATCGGTTTTGACGTGCGAAACGTCGATCCCTTCCCTGAGCAATTGATCCCTCAGAAAGCGTCCGTGATGATCGTCACCGACGCGCGTAATGTGCGCGACCCGAAGCCCAAGCCGTGCGGTGCCAATGGCGACATTGGCTGGACAACCACCGACATACTTGGAGAAGGAGGAGGTCTCCTCGAGGCCGCATCCCACCTGATCGCCGTAAACATCCACGATAGTGCGCCCCATCGATATGAGATCAAATACGCGCATCGGCCAGTTTCACCCTTGTCGAGAATGGTATGCATATCATTCCCGAGGTGTCAAACGCCCGTGGGCTGCCGGTCCAAGTTCGCAATTGCAGCATTGTTGCGCGGGTAACGAAGGCGATGAGAGCAAAACACTTTCTGCGCACGCGATCGTCAGTCTGTGACATTCGATGTCTGCTTCACTTTGGCGTCCACGATCGCCGCCCTTGATTGCTCCGACCTACATGATCTGGTTCACCACCCCTCCGTCGACACGCAGCGCGGCGCCGGTGGTGCCGGCGGCGCCCGCGCTGCACAAATAAACGGCGAGGTTCGCTACTTCCTCAGCGGAGATGAAGCGCTTGAGTAGCGAACTCGGCCGGTAGGTAGTAAAGAAATCCGCCTCGATCTCATCTACCGACTTGCCCGCCGCCCTGGCGCGCTCGGCGCGCAGACGTTCAGTGTTCTCGGTGCGCGTCGGGCCCGGCAACAACGCGTTGACCGTAACTCCGGTGCCGGCGAGTTCCAAGGCGAGGCCACGCGAAACGGTGAGCTGCGCGGTCTTGGTGACGCCGTAATGGATCATCTCCCGCGGGACGTTGAGCGCCGACGCATTTGTGGAGCGGTCTTCCCGTCAGGTTAACTACCTGCCCGTCCTTAATAAATTTTAATTTGAATTAATCTCGACTAAAGGACGACGGGCACGATGGTGCGATAGCATCTTTGCCAATTTCAGGCTGACCGCGTTTTCACCGGCGGTCGCGGAGACCCCTAATACGGGTTCGCTGCGCCGTCGCTCATAAGTAAGAACGGCTGCGGATATTCGCATGTGTTTCAAAAGCACGCCGCTTCAGACCGCTCCGCGATCCGTTTATCGATCAAAGATTACTAGCGCGATCGGTCATGGGATCGATAACTCGGCGGCTGTGATTCACTTCTCTCTGCGGCCGCGAAGTACTTTCGGCCGTCCGCGGGCTTCGCGATGACCATAATCAATACAAGCGCAGTAATCGGAACTACGGCTACGAACCTCGTCGTCGGGAGCGGGTTCGAGCTAGAGGTCTACAGCGGCGGCGCAATCGAAAATACAACAATTACCAGCAGCGGCCTGGTCATCGTGGCGAATTTCGGGGGGGGCCCGGGTACAGCGACCAACACCACGGTTTTCTCCGGTGGCAAGCTTAACGTTGGCGGAGAATCGTTCGACACGGTTGTCAGCAGCGGCGGCCTGGAAGTCGTGGACGAAAGTGGGACGGGCACCTCCATTACCGGCCACGGGACCGCCTTCGACACAACAATCGAGAGTGGCGGCAATCAACTCATCGGCAGCGGTGGCACCGCCAACGGTACGATTTTCAGCGGCGGTACGCAGGATATCTTATCAGGGGCCGAGGTCGACAGCGCAAATGTCATCAACGGCGTGCAGACCGTGGTGTTCGGAGGGACAGCCTTTGACACTGTTCTCGGCAGCAGCGGCCATCAACATGTGTATTCCGGCGCCACTGTTGGCGACACGGTCTTCAGCGGGGGTGCCCAGGATATATTTTCCGGCGCGCTCGTGGTCGGCGCTGTGGACGGAAGCGGAACGCAGAACGTATTCTCGGGCGCCGAGGCCGACTACACTGCGGTGCTGAGTGGCGGCGTTCAGAACGTCGGCGCGGCGCCTAAGCTGCCGCCATCGATTACCGAAACAGTGATCGAAGGCGGCAGCACTATTCTCAGTGCTACAATTTTTCTCTCCGGCGGCGGTTCGTCTCTCGGAACGACGGTATCGAGCGGCGGCTTTCAGGTTGTATTCAATGGTGCCACTGCCGATGAGACGACACTCGATTTTGGTGGCATCCAGGAAGTTTTCGCTGGCGCCACTGTCGAGGAGACCATATTCAGCGGCGGTCACCAGGATGTTGAATCCGGCGGCGCGGTTTCAAACGCGCAGGTCTCAGCCGGTGTGCAGAATGTCTTTTCGGGCGGGACGACGCTTGACACTGCAGTATTCAGCGGCGGCATGCAGAATGTCGGCGCGTCAGCCGGCTTGTCGGCCGTCCTTTCGGGCGGTGGTCTGGCCAGCGGAACCACCATCCTGGCCGGCGGGACGCAAACCATCTTCGCGGGTGCTACTGCGTTCGACACAACTATCGATAGCGGCGGTACTGAGTATGTTTCTTCCGGGGGTAGCGCGATAGGGCCGATTGTCGGATTCAGGCGGCGGGATTACTGTCTCCTCCGGCGGCTTTGCGGAGGTGCTGTCGGGGCAGAGCGCCAACGATATTCAGGTTCTGAGCGGCGGCACGGCACAGATTGATGCGGGCGCGACGGTCAGCGGCGGGGAGCCAGGGCCTCTATGTCGTTGTCGGCATCGCCACCAGCGTGAGCATCGAGAGCGGCGGTCAGGTTGGCGTGCAGCCGGGGGCACCGACCTCAGCGCGACCATCAACTCTGGCGGGGTTGAGGTGGTTTCGGCCGGCGGCACGACGATAGGCGCCACGCTCAACGGCGGCAATGCAGCCGGCTTTACGGCCGAGTTGTTCGTCTCCGCCGGCGGCATTGCGATCGGGATGACGGTCGATTCTGGCGGTTCGACTTCGTCTATCGGCTTGGCGAGTAACACGACCGTCACCTCAGCCTCGGCAAGGAGATTGTCGAGTCCGGCGGCACGTCGTTCAGGGCCGACGCTCGACGGTATCGATGCAGCGGCTTAGCTGGGCGTAGAATTCGTTCTCTGCGGGCGGCACTGCGATCGGGCTGATGGTCAGCTCTGGCGGTGATCGATTTCGTCCTTGGCTTGGCGAGCAACACGACCGTCTTCAGCGGCGGAGCAGGAGATGATCTCCGCCGGCGGCACGACGATCGGGGCCACGATCAGCGGTATCGCAGAAGCTGGCTTAGAAGCCGCAGAGGTCATCTCTGCTGGTGGCAGTGCGGTCAGTTTGATGGTCGGGTCTGGCGGTGCCGATTTCGTCTATGGCTTTGCGAGCAACACGACCGTCTACAGCGAGCGGAATTGACGTCGTAATTCCGGCGGCAGCGCGATTGGGGTCACGGTCAGTTCCGGCAGCCTTAGCTCAGATCAGGTCACCGTCTCCTCCGGCGGCTTGCCGAGGTGCTGTCGGGGCAGAGCGCCAACGATATTCAGGTTCTGAGCGGCGGCACGGCACAGATTGATTCGGGCGCGACGGTCAGCGGCGGGGAGCTCGGCGGCCTCTATGTCGTTGTCGGCATCGCCACCAGCGTGACCATCGAGAGCGGCGGTCAGGTATTGCTGCCGCCGGGGGCACGGACCTCAGCGCGACCATCAACTCTGGCGGGCGTTGAGGTGGTTTCGGCCGGCGGCACGACGATAGGCGCCACGCTAAACGGCGGCGATGCAGCCGGCTTTACGGCCGAGTTGTTCGTCTCCGCCGGCGGCATTGCGATCGGGATGACGGTCGATTCTGGCGGTTACGACTTCGACTATCGGCTTGGCGAGTAACACGACCGTCATCTGCCTCGGGAGTGAGATTGTCGAGTCCGGCGGCACGATGGTTGGTGACGACGCTCGACAGTACGAAGCAGCGACTTAGTGGCATAGAGTTGATCTCTGCCGGCGGCACCGCGATCGGGTTGATGGTCAGCTCTGGCGGTGATGATTTCGTCCTTGGCTTGGCGAGCAACACGACCGTCTTCAGCGGTGGACAGGAGATCATCTCCGCTGGCGGCACGACGATCAGGGCCACGCTCAGCGGTATCGCAGAAGCTGGCTTAGAAGCCGCAGAGGTCATCTCTGCTGGTGGCAGTGCGGTCGGGTTGATGGTCGGGTCTGGCGGTGCCGATTTTGTCTATGGCATGGCGAGCAACACGACCGTCTTCGGCGGCGGGAATGAGGTTGTCAATTCCGGCGGCAGCGCGATTGGAGTCACGGTCAGTTCCGGCAGCCTTAGCTCGATCAGGTGACGGTCTCCTCCGGCGGCTTCGCGGAGGTGCTGTCGGGGCAGAGCGCCGACGATATTCAGGTTCTGAGCGGCGGCACGGCGCAGATTGATTCGGGCGCGACGGTCAGCGGCGGGGAGACCAGGGCCTCTATGTCGCTGTCGGCATCGCCACCAGCGTGACCATCGACAGCGGCGGTCAGGTTGGCGTCCAGCCGGGGGCACGGACCTCAGCGCGACCATCAACTCTGGCGGGGTGAGGTGGTTTCGGCCGGCGGCACGACGATAGGCGCCACGCTAAACGGCGGCGATGCGAGCGGCTTCACGGCCGAGTCGGCATCTCCGCGGCGGGAGTGCGGTCGATTACTGGCGGCTCCGACGGCTTGATTTCGACTATCGGCATGGCGAGTAACACGACCGTCATCAGCGTCGGCAAGGAGATTGTCGAGTCCGGCGGCACGTCGATCAGTGCCACGCTCGACGGTATCGAAGCAGCTGGCTTAGTGGGCGAGAATTCGTTCTCCGCGGGCGGCACTGCGATCGGGCTGGTGGTCAGCTCTGGCGGCGATGATTTGGTCCTTGGCTTCGGCGAGCAACACGACCGTCTTCAGCGGCGGACAGGAGAGTGTCTCAGCCGGTGGCACGACGATTGGGGCGACGATCAGGGTATCGCAGAAGCTGGCTTAGAAGCCGCAGAGGTCATCTCTGCTGTGGCGGCGCTCAGTTTGATGGCGGCTGGCGGTGCCGATTTCGTCTATGGCTTGCGAGCAACACGACCGTCTACGGCGAGCGGAATTGAGGTCGTCAATTCCGGCGGCAGCGCGATTGGGGTGACGGTCAGTTCCGGCAGCCTTAGCTCAGATCAGGTCACCGTCTCCTCCGGCGGCTATGCCGAGGTGCTGTCGGGGCAGAGCGCCAACGATATTCAGGTTCTGAGCGGCGGCACGGCACAGATTGACGCGGGCGCGACGGTCAGCGGCGGGGAAGCTCGGGGCCTCTATGTGGTGCTCGGCACCGCCACCAGCGTGAGCATCGAGAGCGGCGGCACCACGGTCGTGGAAGGTGGCGGGAACGCTGCGAACACGACGGTCGCCACCGGCGGCACGGAGATTGTTGGTGCCGGCGGTACTGCGACGGGCATAGTCGTATCCAGTGGTGGAACGCTGGAATTGTTCGGGGGAGCGGTGGCCACCGGGTTCGACATCGAGCCCGGAGGAAACCTCGTCCTTGGCTTCGGTTTCCCCCTGCTGGTCTCGTCGGGCCAGGTCGCGAGTGCCATTACCGTTCTCAGTAATACCCAGTTGACGGTGACCTCCGGTGGGACGGCCAACGGAACGGTATTGAGCGGTGGAACGCTAGTCGTTGCGGACGGGGCGCTCGCTGATCCCACCCTCATCTTCAGTGGCGGCAGTGAAGTCGTGAATGCCGGCGGTATCGACGAGGGTGCGCTGGTCTCGGGCGGCGCTCAAATCGTGTATGGTCTCGCCAGCGGTGTCACCGTCTTCACTGGTTCGCAGGTGATCGAATCCGGCGGATCCGCCATCGGCACCACGATATCGAATGGCGGCGAGGTCGAGGTGCTTTTGGGCGGTATCGCGCAAAATGTCTCCTTCGTCGGCTCGGGCGGGGTGCTCGAAATCTATGCTCCCTCGGGCTTGAGTGGGATCATCGACGTTTCGGAGACCGGCAGCATCGACTTTGTCAGCGCCTCGGTGATCGGCGCCGGCATTTCCGGCAGCACGCTAGTCGTTACCGAAGCGGGCAGTGAAACCTTCAGCTATCAATTGGGGAGCCTTCAGGCTGGTACGTCGGTCAGTCTGCAGAGCGACGGCAACAATGGAACCGATGTCGTCCTGCAGGCTCCGGTTGTCTCAGGAACGTCTTTGACCATCACGGCCAGCCCGAATTCGGTGCCGGCGGACGGCGCGGCGACCACGACGCTGACGGTGACGGTGGAGGATGCCAAGGGCAATCTGCTGGCCAACACGGCGGTGACGCTGTCGGCCTCCGGCGCCGACAACAGCTTTGGCAGCATCTCCGGCGTGACCAATGCGGAGGGCGTGTTCACCACTACCCTCGCCTCGACCCTGGCCCAGACCGAGACCATCACCGCCAGCGAAGGTGGCGTGCAGGAGACCACCTCGGTCAGCTTCGTGGCCGGCGGGCCGTCGGCTGCGACCTCGACCCTGGTGGCCAACCCCGGTTCGGTGGCGGCGAATGGGACGGCCACCACGACGCTGACGGTGACGGTGGAGGATGCCAAGGGCAATCTGCTGGCCAACACGGCGGTGACGCTGTCGGCCTCCGGCGCCGACAACAGCTTTGGCAGCATCTCCGGGGTGACCAATGCGGAGGGCGTGTTCACCACCACGCTGGCCTCGACCCTGGCCCAGACCGAGACCGTCACCGCCAGCGAAGGTGGCGTGCAGGAGACCACCTCGGTCAGCTTCGGTGCCGGCGGGCCGTCGGCTGCGACCTCGACCCTGGTGGCCAACCCCGGTTCGGTGGCAGCCAATGGGACGGCGACCACGACGCTGACGGTGACGGTGGAGGATGCCAAGGGCAATCTGCTGGCCAACACGGCGGTGACGCTGTCGGCCTCCGGCGCCGACAACAGCTTTGGCAGCATCTCCGGCGTGACCAATGCGGAGGGCGTGTTCACCACTACCCTCGCCTCGACCCTGGCCCAGACCGAGACCATCACCGCCAGCGAAGGTGGCGTGCAGGAGACCACCTCGGTCAGCTTCGTGGCCGGCGGGCCGTCGGCTGCGACTTCGACCCTGGTGGCCAACCCCGGTTCGGTGGCGGCGAATGGGACGGCCACCACGACGCTGACGGTGACGGTGGAGGATGCCAAGGGCAATCTGCTGGCGAACACGGCGGTGACGCTGTCGGCCTCCGGCGCCGACAACAGCTTTGGCAGCATCTCCGGCGTGACCAATGCGGAGGGCGTGTTCACCACTACCCTCGCCTCGACCCTGGCCCAGACCGAGACCATCACCGCCAGCGAAGGTGGCGTGCAGGAGACCACCTCGGTAACGTTCGCGGCGGCGGGCGCGCCTGTGGTGAAGTCGATTACCGCATCCGGACCAGGGATCGTGCATGGCAACGGCGACCTAAACGCCGGCAAGACAGTGATCCTGACGGTCGACCTTAGCGCGCCGTGTTTGTCAAGGGCACGCCCTACCTCAGTCTCAATGACGGCGGCAAAGCGGTTTATACCGGCGGCTCCGGGACCGCTATTCTGACGTTCACCTATATCGTCGCGGCTGGCCAGAATACCGCCGATCTTTCGGTGACCGGTTTAACTGGCTCGATCGTCAGCAGTGCCGGCAATAAAATCGTCGTCTCCAGCGCTGCAGGGACGCTGAGCGGTACGCTCGAGATCGACACCAAGCCGCCACGCGTGATTGGAGTGTCGGCTTCCGCGCATGGCAGGATCACCACCGGGCAGCTGTTGGCGATTACGCTTGACGTGAGCGAGCCGGTAACCGTCGCGGGCACCCCCCAACTGCTGCTCAACGACGGCGGAACGGCGATCTACAACGCCGCGCAGTCCACCTCAAAGACGCTGGTGTTTGATTATAAGGTAGCGTCCAATCAGATAACGTCGGATCTCAGCGTTAGCGGGTTTGCACTTTCATCGACCTCAGCCATTACAGACTTGGCCGGCAATGTTGCCGATCTGTCCGCGGCCGATGTCAATCTGGGCCTGCAGGTCAATCCCGGCCTTCATCAACAACCAGGCCCCGGCAGCTTCACGATTTCGGGCAGCAGCGACCTCGAGCTGTTCGGGAGTTCGCAAGACCAAGTAACCTTTGCGCCGGGCGCGAGTGGCCTACTGAAGCTCGACAATTCCAGAGGCTTTGCCGGTACGATAGCCGGATTCGCCCGCGGCGATACAATCGACCTCGCGGACCTGGCGTTTGGCGCGCACGCCACGCTTGGTTATTCGCAGCATGGGGTTGGCGGCACGTTGACGGTCTCCAACGGATCCCAGACCGCGAAGATCCAGCTGCTCGGGAACTATATGGCGGCTTCGTTTGTGGCTTCGGCCGACGGGCACGGCGGCACCGTGATCACAGAAACTGAGCAGAACCATCCTCCATTGGTGACGCCGCCGAAACCGGTATGAGTGAGTTCATGCGACCGCAATGCTACGCTTTGGGGTTAATAATGCTGAATGAGCGTGGGACGTGCCCGCTCGCTGTTCGCTCGTCATTTCGCAAGGTCATAGCTCGGTTCGCTCCGCCGGAAGCGTCCAAGCACGAAGTCCGACTTTGTGAGGGTGGTCGGGCAAAGTCATGACCTTGGCAAAAGTTGAAATTGAGACAGAAGATCCGGGACTGTTCGCCCTCGTAATGCTGCTTCGTATTCACGGTCTCGGTGTCGAGGTCGCGCAGCTTCGACATCGGTTGGGGGGCGCCACGATAGGGATCGCGGATATGCTCCGCTGCGCCAAGGACCTCGGCCTCAAGGCTCGGGTTTTTGAATCGACCTGGGAGCGGCTCACGACCACACCCCTTCCCGGGATCGCGTCGCTGCGCAATGGATCGTTTGTGCTGATTGGAAAAGTCGGGGACGACCAGGCCATCGTCCAGCACTGTACCGAACCTCGACCACAGTTGATTACGCGAGCGGACCTTGAGGGTGCCTGGGACGGCCGATTGATCCTGATTACGCGTCGCGCCGGGCTGCTGGAGCTCTCGCGCCGATTCGACATCAGTTGGTTTCTCAGCGCGATGCACAAATATCGCCACGTGCTTGGCCGCGTACTCGTGGCCTCGTTCTTCCTCCAATTATTTGCGTTGATCTCGCCGTTGTTCTTCCAGGTAGTCATCGACAAGGTGCTGGTGCATCGTAGCCTGAGCACACTCGATGTCCTCGTGATAGGACTTGCCACCATATCGGTGTTCGAGACCATTCTCGGTATCTTGCGCACGTATGTTTTTGCTCATACGACCAACCGCATAGACGTCGAGCTCGGAGCACGGCTGTTCCGTCATCTCATGGCGTTGCCGATCGCCTATTTCCAGGCCCGTCGCGTAGGCGATTCCGTCGCCCGGGTCCGCGAACTCGAAAATATTCGCAATTTTCTCACCAGCTCGGCCCTGACGCTGATCATCGACCTGTTCTTTACGTTCGTGTTTCTGGCGGTGATGTTCATCTACTCGTCGTTCCTCACCTTCATCGTGTTGGGTTCATTCCCGTTCTACATCGGCATCTCGCTGCTCGCGACACCGGTGTTCCGCAGGCGACTCGATGAAAAGTTCGAACGGGGCGCCGAGAACCAGGCTTTTTTGGTCGAGAGCGTCGCTGGCATCGAAACCCTCAAGTCCATGGCCGTTGAGCGGCAAATGCAGCGTCGCTGGGAGGAACAGCTCGCAGCTTATGTAACGGCGAGCTTCCGCGTTCTTAGCCTCGGTAATACCGCCAGCCAACTCGTGTCATTCGTCAACAAGATCGTAACAGCCAGCATTCTGTATTTCGGGGCGAAGTCCGTGATCGACGGCAGCCTGACCGTCGGTGAACTGGTGGCCTTCAATATACTCGCAGGACGCGTAAGCTCTCCGGTGTTGCGTCTGGCCCAGATTTGGCAGGATTTTCATCAGGCACGACTGTCGGTGGCGCGTCTCGGCGACATTCTGAATACGATGCCGGAGCCGTTATATAATCCCAGCCAAACTGCCCTGCCCGAGATTCGCGGCGACGTGACATTCGAGCACGCGACCTTTCGCTATCGCATCGATGGGCCGGAGATTTTGCACGACGTCAGCTTCAGCGTACCGCCCGGCCAGACCGTCGGGATCGTCGGGGCTTCCGGTTCCGGCAAGAGCACGCTCGCCAAGCTGATACAACGGCTTTATGTTCCCGAGAGCGGGCGGATCCTGATCGACGGGATGGACGTGAACGTCGTCGATCCGGCGTGGCTGCGGCGACAAATCGGGGTGGTGCTGCAGGAAAATGTCCTGTTCAACCGGTCCGTACGCGACAACATCGCGCTAGCCGACCCATCGCTACCAATAGAACGAATCCTCGCGGCGGCGCAACTTGCGGGCGCCCACGAGTTCATTCTCGAATTGCCACGCGGCTATGACACCATTCTCGGTGAACGCGGTACTAGTCTCTCCGGGGGACAACGGCAGCGCATCGCCATCGCGCGAGCACTGGTCACCAATCCGCGCATACTGATCTTTGATGAAGCCACCAGCGCCCTCGATTATGAGAGCGAGCGGGTGATCCAACAAAATCTGCCGAATTTCTCCAAAGACCGCACTGTCTTCATCATCGCGCACCGTTTATCGACGGTGCGCCGCGCGGACCGCATCATCACGATCGATCGCGGCCGCCTAGTCGAGGATGGAACACACGAGGAGCTAGTGAAACATGGCGGACGATATGCGTCCCTCTATCGCCTCCAGGCCGGCATTCATGAAGTCCGCTGAGACCGCCGACCATGAGCTGCGCCCGGTCGCGTCACTCGGCCGACGTCGCCTCACGACACTGCGATCATCCCGTGGTACCGCCACGTCTCAGGATCGGTCGTTTTTCGGGGGGACCGCACGGGCCCGAGATGAACTCGCCTTTCTGCCGGCCGCGTTAGAGGTCGTCGAAACACCGGCGTCGCCAGTCGCCGGCGCGATCGGCGGCACCATTATCGCATTGTTCTGCCTGGCGCTCGCCTGGGCGTCGTTCGGGCATATTGACATTGTTGCCTCGGCGTCCGGGAAAATCATTCCGACCGGCCGAACCAAGGTCATACAGCCCTTTGAAACCGGAGTTGTCCGGGCCATCCGGGTTCGTGACGGCCAGAGCGTCAAAGCTGGCGAGGTTTTGATCGAACTCGACCCCACCATGAATGAAGCGGAGCTGAAGCATTTTCAGAGCGACCTCGTCAGCGCCGAACTCGATGTCGCAAGGCTAGACGCGGCCCTCAGTGAGGATACCGGTCCTGCCGCCAACTTCAGGCCACCGGCAGGCGCAACCGCCGCGCAAATAGCGATTTAACGCCAGTTTCTCGACCACCAGGTCGAAGAGCAGCGGGCCAAACGGGCCGCCCTTGACAGCCAAAGAGGACAGAAGGAGGCCGAGCTCGCTACCGCTGCCGCCTCGATCAAGAAACTCGAAGCCATGCTGCCAATCCTTCAGCAGAGGGTCGCTATCCGCCAGGAGCTATTTGCACATGAGACCGGCTCGAAGGTCAACTACCTGGAAATCCTTCAAGCGCAGGTCGAAACAGAACAGGAACTTCAGGTCCAAAAGAGCCGAGCCCATGAAGCTGAGGCTGCACTGGCCGCCCTGGTCCAGTCGCAGGCGCAATCGAAGGCGGAATTCCAGCGTACGCTATATGGCGAGCTGGTGGAGGCGCAACGCAAGGCCGCGGGCCTTCGCGAGGACGTCATCAAGGCGACGCAACGAACCGAACTCCAACTCCTGACGTCGCCGGTCGATGGCGTCGTACAACAACTCGCCGTTCATACCGTTGGAGGCGTTGTCACGCCAGCGCAGTCCCTGTTAGTCATCGTGCCTACCGAAAGCAATCTCGAGATCGAGGCCATGGTATCCAATCGCGATATTGGCTTCATCCATGTCGGCCAGGAAGCAGAGATCAAGATCGATACCTTCAACTTCACCCGCTATGGACTTCTACATGGGCACGTATTGAGCCTGTCTCCCGACGCCATCGTTCGCGACGGGCCAGACAAAGGCAAAGCGCCCGACGCCGAAGGCACAAGCAGCGAGCCTAAGGGCCAAGAGCTGGTCTATGCCGCACGGGTCTCGCTCGATCGCACGCAGATGAGGGTGGATGAAAACCTGGTGAATCTTTCGCCTGGCATGGCGGTCACGGTAGAAATCAAGACCGGCAAGAGGGCGATCATTACCTATCTGCTCTCGCCGCTATTGCGTTATCGCCAAGATAGTCTGCGTGAGCGGTGAACGATCTCGATTCATGGGGCGTTGAAGCAATGAATATCATAGAAGTAGGAGGCGCGCTCTTCTCTGGATCTTCCAGTGAACGCACGTCCGATGAACAGCCGGTGTCCGCTGGGGTATCTCCAGCGCCCACTCCGTCGACGTCAAAGCAACAGCCCACAGCAAGCGAGCGACGGTTCTACCCGCGACCAGCGTCAATGCCCACCCAGGTTGGCCCGCATGGCATACGATTCGACTTCAATGACGGATGCCGGCTTTTCTTGCCGAAGGGCGAGCACACTTGGCATGTCAAGCTCAGCGATCTCGATACTGATAACACGCTGTTTGAGACAAAAATCGGGGCAGGCTACGTCAACAGCACCAAGCGCTATTTCGTCCGGATACGCTTCGAGATCTGGGCTGACGGGAAAAGCGTGTTTAGTCACGACTATTCAGCCGCAGACCGCGATGTGCTTATACAACTACCCGTCGGGACGCTGGGCGATCCACTCGGTTGGTTTCCCTACGCCCTGAAGTTCAGGGAAAAGCACGGCTGCAGGCTGACCTGTCTGCTTGGTGAGAAGATTATTCCGCTATTCCGTGATTCCTACCGGGACGTCACTTTCGTGACCAACGAGGAAGTCGACGTCGATAATTATTACGCGACATACAGCATCGGTTTGTTCTTTGATGACAAGGACTTCGTGCATCAACCGTGCGATTTCCGTCACGTCGGTCTGCATCGAACCGCAGGTTACATCCTTGGCGTTGATCCGACTGAGAAGGCGCCGCGCGTCGCGTTAGCGGACGCCACGCGGCCCATAGCTGAGCCCTACGTCTGCATCGCGGTACAAAGTACGACGCAGAGCAAGTACTGGAACAATCCATCCGGCTGGCGAGAAATCGTAAACTTTCTGAGGGAAGCGGGCTTCCGGGTCGTTTGCATCGACCTCAAGCCGACACACGGTCAGGGTCTCATCTGGAACCATATTCCGAACGGAGCGGAGGACCAAACCGGTGACCGGCCGCTTCAGGAGCGCGCACGCTGGCTCAAGCATGCCGAATTCTTCGTGGGACTTTCCAGCGGCTTGTCATGGTTGGCCTGGGCGGTTGGGACGCCCGTTGTCATGATCTCCGGCTTTACCCATCCGACCAACGAATTCGAGACACCCTACCGCGTCATCAATTATCATGCCTGTAACTCCTGCTGGAACGATCCTCGCCACCGTTTCGACCATAAGGATTTCATGTATTGCCCTCGGCATAAAGACACCCCGCGGCAATTCGAGTGCACGCGACTGATCACCGTGGACCAGGTCAAAGCAACCATCGGGCGCGTCATGGCAATCAAAAATCAATCGCAAGGCTGGGTGGTCCACGAAGCCGATGAGGGCGTTGACGCGCGGCGATACGGTAGAGCCGTTCTGGGCCGTTGATGGTAAAACCATGCGCATCAACGTGATAAGTCTTGAACGCACGCCGGAGCGACTGGCTGATTTTCGAACCCGAAACTGGCACCTGCAAAATACGACGATTTTCAAGGCTGTCGACGGTTCCAATTTGTCGAATGCGGAACTGGAGACGCGAGGACTCATCGTGCTGCCCATTCACTACAGTTCGGGAGCTCTCGGCTGCATGATGTCGCACACCTCGCTATGGGAGCAAGCGGCCAACAGCGGCGAGATCATGACGGTCTGCGAAGATGATGCAATTTTCAACCGAAACTTCGAACGAGATGCTTTGGCCATCCTGAAAGAACTGCCCGACGATACCGACATCGTCTATTGGGGCTGGAATTTCGACGCAAAAACAGCGATCGAACTCGCACCGTCGATCCTGCCATGCATAACAACGCTTGGCAGGAACGCTTTGCCGCAAGAGATCGATGTGTTTCAGGCGACTGATCTGCGGCCCGCAATCTGCCGGCTGCTCCGGGCCATGGGGATCATCTGCTATACTGTGACCCCGCACGGCGCGTCGCGGTTGCGTCAGCTTTGCTTGCCGGTCCGTGACGAGACCTGGGAATTCCCAGAGTGCGGGCTCCGTATCCCCAACATCGGGATCGACGTTGGGATGGCGAACGCAATACCAACGCTTCGCGCGTATTGCAGCTTTCCGCCTTTGGTAATGTCGCTGAATGATCCGGCGAAATCGACTATTTTAAGAGAAGACAAACAACGCCACCGATGACCAGTGGGGCTCCCTGATATCGTGAGCCGATGCATTCGTCACACAAACTCAATTCAGGAAGACCAGCTTGAGTACTGACGTCATCATCGATAACGAGGTCTACCCTATGGCAAAGTTGACCTCACGGCATGGACCGAGCACCTTGTCTCATATCCCAACGCAGTGCGGCGCGGGCAACATCAGGTTCGATTTCAATGATGGCTGCCGGGTTATGCTTCCCGAAGCTGAATATCCGTGGTGGATAAGGCTGACCGATCTCGACACCGGAAACGTTCTGTTTGAAACAGAGATGATGGCGGGCCGGCTCAACAGTACCAAGCGCTATTTTGTGCGCTTCCGCATAGAAGTTTGGCAGAGGGGAGAATGCGTGTTTCGACACGACTTCGCCGCCGCCCAGCAAGAGGTATTGATCCGATTTCCGGTTGAAACACTCGGTGACGTCATCGGGTGGTTTCCCTACGCGGTAAAGTTCGGGCAGCTCCACGGCTGCAAGCTGACTTGCGTGATGGCGGCAAGACTGATCGAGCTCTTTCGCGCTGTCTATCCCGACATCAACTTCATTACCGACGAGCAACTAAATCCGGACCGCTATTACGCTACCTACACCATCGCGGTTTATTTCTTAAAGGGCGCGATTTACGATCATACTGATCGCGTCCCCTGCGATTTCAGACGCGTCGGGTTGCATCGCGCTGCGGGGTACATTTTAGGTGTTGATCCAACCGAGTTGGCCCCGAGAGTCGCCCTTACGGACCAAAGTCGTCCAATAGTTGAGCCGTACGTGGCCATTGCAACGCAAAGTACGGGACAATCGAAATACTGGAATAATCCCAACGGATGGATCGAGATTGTGCGCTATCTCAAGGAAGCTGGCTACCGCGTCGTGTGCATCGACCAAAATACGACCAAGGGCGAAGGTCTCGTTTGGAATCATATGCCGCCAGGCGCGGAGGATGAGACTGGCGACCGACCACTTTTGGAGCGTGCACGATGGCTAAAGCATGCCGAATTCTTCATCGGCCTTTCCAGCGGACTCTCCTGGCTGGCGTGGGCTGTCGGAACGCCGGTTGTCATGATCTCGGGTTTTACCCATCCGACCAATGAATTCACGACACCGTATCGAGTGATCAACTATCACGCTTGCAACAGCTGTTGGAACGATCCGACGGAAAACTTCGATCGACACGATTTCATGTGCTGTCCACGTCATAAGAACACGCCGCGACAGTTCGAATGCACCCGCTTAATCACGCCCGAGCAGGTAAAGGCTGTTATAAGGACCATCCCGGATTTTGGTGTTCACCGCTCGCAAGCCGCGCACCGGAGCGAGATCGTCTAGGTGCCATACTAGGAGTTGTCGCGGTGATCTCTTGACCGATTGGAATTGTCCCAGAGAGAAATTTGGTCAGAGTGGCCGCACTGGTATAAGAACTAATAATCTCGCCGTGCACCTCTCTACCCGTATTCGGCTTGTCCTTCTCCAAAAATATGCAATTATCTTTGGCAGCGGCACATGTAGCGTCTAACTTTTGCCAGAACAAACCCACGCCGCGGTTTAGTCGTCTTGACCTCAAAATTTCGGTTATCGCCGTGCGCGACTTTTATAGCCGCTGTCTTGCCGTCATTGATTTCTCTTAATGGATGAGCTGCCTTGGCTGCGGCCCGCAATCTCGTTCCGCGACTATCTTTTTTAATACTAAATCGTCCCGAAACGCTCGGTCGTCCTTGAGCGAACCGAGGCCGAACTTAATTGCTTTTAAATTTTATTAATTTGGATTAATACTCTCCGTCAGATCCGTTACCGATGAGGGTCGACGGAAATTTTATGCATAGTTCGGGCGCGCCTGGCGCAGCGAATTATTGCTGGGTCGGCCGATGAACGATACCAAGGTTGAATACCGGTTCGACAGGTACATAGTTGAACCTAATCGACGCAGATTGCTCATCGACGGCCTGCCCGTCAAAATCGGCGCGCGTGCTTTCGACATCTTGCTGGCATTGATCGAGCGCCGCCAAAAGGTCGTCGGCAAAAATGAATTGCTCGATCTGATATGGCCGGACACAGTCGTAGAACAAGGCAATCTGCAAGTTCATATTTTCGCTCTCCGGAAACTATTGGGAGCGGGCATAATCGCGACGGTACCTGGTCGGGGTTACCAATTCACGTCAGTGCTAGAGGGGCAACCGTCCGCTACTACCAGCGCGCGTGCTAACTCACTCTCTCCGATTCGAGTACTCGCCGGCAATTTGTCGCCGTACTCCGCTCCGCTCTACGGTCGAGACGTAGACTTGGCGAAGTTGGCGAGTTTGATAGCGCATCATCCTCTAGTCAGCGTTGTCGGCCCTAGCGGTATTGGCAAGACGCGCCTCGCGCAAGTGTTCGCACGCGAAAGAGGCGACGGCGCGTGGTTCGTTGAGCTAGCGCAGATCGATAAACCCGAATTGATAGTTCCGACAATAGCGCGGGTGTTGGGCCACACACTCGGCTCGAATGCCGTCAGCTCCTTGCTCGACGCGCTAAAGCAGCAGGAACTGCTGCTGGTCCTCGATAACTGCGAGCATTTGATCGTACCCCTTGCGGAAATCGCCAGCGCAGTTCGTGCTGGGGCCCCCGGGGTGAAACTACTCGTTACCAGCCAAGAGCCACTGCGACTGGACGAGGAGCGCGTCTATCGCCTTGGGTCATTGGCCGTGCCGTCCGAAGCGGCAGCTGCTTCGGCACTTGATCACGGCGCCGTGGCGTTGTTCGTAGCGCGCGCGCAAGCGGCCGACGGACGATTTGAGCTGGACGACGACAACGTTGGTGCGGTCGTCGAGATATGCAAGGGGCTCGACGGTGTTCCATTAGCGCTCGAACTAGCGGCGGCCCGGGTTTCGTTGCTTGGCGTGCATGGGGTCCGCCAGCGGCTCGGCGAGCGGCTGCGGCTGCTAGCCGGCGGTCCCCGCAAAGCGTTGCCGCGACACCGTGCAATAGCGGCCGCCCTACAGTGGAGTTATGGCCTGCTCTCAGACGATGAGCGGCAAGTGCTTGATAAATTGGGCATTTTTGTTGGAGATTTCTCGCTCGAAGTCGCCAGACATTTTCTTGTCAGCGATGAAATGGATGAATGGACAGCGCTAGAACACCTTTCGACATTGGTGGACAAATCCTTGCTCGTGGTTGAGCCGTCGGCCGAGACACCTCGTTATCGCCTCCTCGGCACGACACGCGATTTCGCAATAGAGCGCCTAAAGGCTGCAGACACTTTAAACCTGACCCGGAGAAAACATGCGCAAGCGCTGATCGCTGTCTTGCAATCAAGGGATTTCAGAAGGTCACCTCGTGAGCGTGTCGCTAATATCGCTCCCGACTTGGCTAATCTTCGTTCTGCGCTTGCTTGGGCGACAGGATTGCACGGTGACCGCAAACTGGCGGTCGAACTGGTAGCCGAATCCAGCAGCATTTGGAATGTTCTCGGGTTGAACGGCGAAGGTGCTGGTCATTTTAGGACGGTTGAGCCTTGGGTCGACGATTCGATCGATATCACAATTAGGGCCAAGCTTTGGCTTTCGCGTGCCAAAGTATATCCTACAGCCGCGCGCGTTGCGGCCGATTACGCGCTAAAGGCCGCTGAAATCTTCCGCAGTCTTGGCGATGAGGAGGACCTGTTTGACGCATTGATGAACGCCGCCGCTCAACTCTACTACGCAGGGGATTTTCCTGCGGCGGAAGGAATTTTGGCGAAGGTCCGAGACCTTGCCGTTCCCTCGTGGCCACGCTGGAAGCACGTCGTTGTCGAGCTTGGTTTCGGCGCGTTGAAATACTGGGCCGGCGAGCTGTTGGAGGCGAGGCGACGTCTACATCTAGCGTTAGAAATGAACAACAATGGCGGCGAAGCTTCCCAAAGTGAACTAATTGAGATGATGTTGGTAGGTTGCGACGTTGCGCTCCGCGATTCTGATGAAGCAATTCAGAATAGTTACAAATTGCTATTTCGGAAAAAACAGCCACTTTCCACCTTTAATTTTGTAGTCATCGAGACCTTTCTCTGTGCGGCACTAATGCAGCGCGGCGAAATCGCTGCGGCGGAAATCAAGCTCCGCGCAGCTCTTCCGAAGGTCAAACAGGCGCTGGGTTCAGCTCGTACAACCTTGTGTTATTTGGCCCACCTTTGCGCACTACAGGAACGATACTTCGAAGCCTCGCGCCTGCTTGGTGCCGTCGAAGGCTTGCGTTCGCAGGACTCGGCTATCCTGGCGCCGCCTAATCGCGCCTCGCTTGTGGATGCTGAGAGCATCGCAGTTAAGGCGCTCGGTATCGAAGCGGTTGAAGAACTGAAAAGTGAAGGACGAGCGCTGAGCGAAGACCAAGCGGTTGCGCTGGGTCTTTCGAATAACTGATTAACGGCGGGCAGATCACCGGTTTTCAATTTCGGAGCCCCGGCTACTAGCATTACAGTTGCTTTTTCGGAAGGCTTCTGAATCAATGGGCAACCATGATTTGAAGATCGTGGGCGCGGGCAGCGTCGATTGAAGAGACGCTTGCGTTGTGGGCGGCGTCGCTTCGAGAGGTCAAGAAGCGGATACGTCCGTTGTTCACGCAAGAGCGTGTTGCGACCAATGCAGGCTTGTTCCTGGAAGGTCTGCTTGGAGATGAACAACGCAAGACCGGTTGGATGCGCGCGGAGGCGGCTGGCGATCCCGGCCCTTGGCGGCAGCAGGCGATCCTGGGTCGCAGGGATTGGGACGCCGATGCCCTGCGCGATATCGTCCGGGGCTATGTCATCGAGCATTTGGCGGATGATGATGCGGTGCTGGTGATCGACGAGACCGGCTTTCTCAAACAGGGCAAAGCGTCATGCGGCGTGGCGCGGCAATACACTGGTTCCGCGGGCAAGATCACGAACTGCCAGATCGGGGTGTTCGCAGCCTACGTTTCGCGCCACGGCCATGCGTTTATCGACCGTACGCTGTATCTTCCGAAGGAATGGACCGACGATCCAGATCGTCTGGAAGCCGCATATGTGCCTGCCGATGTCGGCTTTGCGACCAAACCAAAGCTTGCGACGAGAATGATCGCCCGCGCGATAGCCGCGTCTGTACCATTCAAGTGGGTTGCCGGTGATACCGTCTACGGTGTTGGCGACATCGAACAGCAACTACGCCGCGCCGGCAAAGGCTACGTGCTTGGGGTCAGCAGCGCTCATGTGTTCCGATCCTGGGGCAAGCGGTCGCCGGTCGCCGGTACGGCCGCAGACCTCGCCCGGACCCGGCGCCCGTCCGACTGGAAGCGCCTGTCGGCGGGAGCCGGAACCAAAGGACCGCGGCTGCACGATTGGTGTTATCTCGAATTGGCCGATCTCGAGGTCGGGCAATTCAACCGTGCAAATGATGGTTTGTGGACGCGCGGTCTACTGATCCGTCGTCGCATCGCCGACGGTGACCTCGCCTTCTTCACCACCTGGTGCCCGGCGGGAACATCCATTGAAACGCTGGTCGCGGTCGAAGGCCATCGATGGGCGATCGAGGACAGCTTTGAGACCGCGAAAAACGAGTTCGGGCTCGATCACAACGAGAGCCGATCCTGGCATGGCTGGCACCGTCACGTGTCCCTGGCGATGCTCGCCTTCGCCATGATGGCCGCGATCCGCCATCGCGCCAACCCGCCACCGCCCAAAAAAACCAAACGCCGAACTCCGAAAAAAGGCAAAACCTCACCACCCCGCCGCTGATCCGCTGGTCAATCCAGGAAATCCGCCGCATCGCCGTCAAACTCGCTCGAAACCGTATTCAACCCGCGCATGTCATCGCATGGTCATTCTGGCGAAGGGCTCACCAGGCTGCCGCTCAACGCGCTCACCTCAAAGCAAAAAGACAACTGTAATGCTAGTTTAATCGATCGAGATGTCGTCTCTTAGGTGGCGGAAGCAGCACGCCGATCCCGGGCGGCTTTCATCATCGATAGGCCAGTTGAGGCACGCCACCTTCTACGTCGATTGACGAGCGATGCTAATTTCGACCGGGCGATGTGCCGACACATCCTCAGAGAGGTGATGGCTCAGCGCTTGCGAAATGCGCCCGGAGGTTTCGAGCACGATTCGAGCGGCATACTTTTCATCGAGCATCTGGTAATGTTGCTTTTTGACAATCAGTGTCAGGCTGCCCAGAACGTGCTTGTCACCCATGAAAATCGGTGCGGCGATTCCCATTACACCGGCATCGAGTTCTCCCCGGCCTATGACATGACCGGCTCGACGGATTGGGGCGAGCGCAGCTTTGAATTCCTTCCAATTCCGGCCGAGACCGGCATCGCGCGCTTCGTCGGCTCCGGCTTCGTAGATGCGCCTCAATTGGGCTCGCGGGAGAAACGGCAAAATTGCCTTTGAGGTCGATCCTCGGAAGAGCGGATTTGGTCGTCCGCGGTCGTAACTGATGGTGACTGGCGTCGGACCATCTTCTCGATGCACGTTCATCACTTGATCGCCATAGACGTGGGCAAGCAAGACATCTCCCCCAGATTGCCCAACCAACTCGCGCATCATTGGCCGCGCGATTCGAAGAACCGGATCGGTTCGACGAATCAATAGATCGAGTTCGAGAATTCGCGGTCCAAGGACGTAAAGACCACCGGTAAGGCGTAGCAACAACCCCGCTGAACAAAGTTCTTTGATGTACCGATACCCGGTCGGCCGCGAGAAGCCTAAGTTTTCAATGATGTCTTCGCTCGTCCAAACCGGAGTTTCGTCAGAGAACAGATCCAGGATCGCCAACATCCGCGCACGACTAGACACGTATTCTGCCTCGTTTGTTGCATTTGAATCGACGGAACGGGACCTAATGATATTACAAAAGTATCATACTTTGGGAAAAACGTCGATATTTGCTTGACGACGGCGTGATAGTACAGCAAAAATCTCAATAACTGATATAATGGTCCAAGGGAGGAGATGATGATGTGCGGTGGCACAGGACCCTGCGAGTGAGTGACTATCACGCTCCTCTCTTGCTTTCGGTCGCGACAGAATTGCTCGCTGGTCGCAAAGAGGCGCTAGTCATTGCCGGCGGCACGGAAGCCGTCCTCCGCCTTAGGAACGGTGCGGAGGCTCACCGGCCCATTATTGCTATTTCTAAGATCGAGGAGCTCCGCGCGATCGAGGAAACACGGCTTGGCACGCTTCGTGTCGGTGCGCTCGTCACATGCGCAGATATTGCAGCATCGGCAGTCATCGCTCGGTTAGCGCCCCTTTTGGCTGCCGCTGCCCTGAGCATTGGTGGTCCGCAGATACGCAATTGCGCAACTGTCGGCGGAAATATTGCATTGCGTTGTGCGAGGAGTGATTTGCTGCCGGCGCTGCTCGCGCTCGATGCGACGGTCATGTTGGCAAGCCAAGGCGGCACGCGCAAGATCGCGCTCGCCGAATATCTCGCGGAACCGGCGCAATCCACGGAGCTGATCACCGCAGTCGAATTTGAGAGGGCACCAAGCGGAACCTGCTTTCTCCGAATGAGCCCGCGGCAATCGCTGGCGCCGGCCATCGCCAACGTCGCCGTGCTGCTAAGGCCAACCCCGGATGTCGAGCGCTGGGACCATGTGCGCATCGCACTTGGCGGCGTGGCTGGGGTCGCCATCCGGTCTCGGCGCGCTGAGCAGATCCTCGCAGCCGCGCCCTGCGCTGACGAAGAGGCGATGAGGGTCGCGGCGGCCGCTGCGCAGGACGATTTAAACCCGCAAAGTGATAGCTGGGCGTCGCAATGGTACCGGTGCCATATCGTTGGCGTGCTGGTCCGCCGTGCCATCGAGGCCGCAGGGGCCAGCGCAAGAACATGAATTTCCCCGTTCAATTCACCGTCAACCGGGAACTTCGTTCGCTCAGCGTCGGACGTCAAACACTATTGGAGGCGCTGCGCCTCGACCTCGGTGTCACCAGCCCGAAGCGGGCTTGTGACGCCGGCGAATGCGGCGCTTGCACAGTTCTGCTCGATGGACGCCCGGTGAATTCGTGCCTGGTTTTGGCGGCGACAGCCGCTGGACGGGAGGTAACGACTGTAGAAGGATTGAGCCAGGGCTCGTCTCTCGATCCCCTTCAGCGAAGCTTCCATGCGCACGGCGCGGCTCAGTGCGGCTTCTGCACGCCCGGCATGCTTCTCTCGGCCAAGGCCTTGCTCGATGCGAAGCCCGACCCCACAATCGCAGAGATACGTGAGGCAATCTCGGGAAACCTCTGCCGCTGCACGGGATACGTCAAGATCGTCGAGGCCATCGCTGCTGTTTGCAGACGGCGGCACGAAGCGGCTGATCACAAGCCGCCTCCTGGCAAGACCGGCGCCGGGATTGTGGGCCAGCGGATGCCGAGGATCGACGGCCTCGGTCATGTGACCGGGACCACGCGCTTTACCGACGATCTATCGCTGCCCGGCATGCTGTTCGCCCGGCCGCTCTACAGCGCGCACGACCATGCCCGCATTCGCCGTATCGACGTCAGCCGCGCGCTTCGCATGCCCGGGGTGATAGCCGTCATCACGGCAGCCGACGTGCCTGAAAACCGCCAAGGCCTTACCGTAAAAGACCAGCCCGTGATCGCCGACGACAGGGTACGGCATCGTGGCGATGTGGTTGCTTTCGTCGCGGCGGTCGACCACGACACGGCAACCGAAGCCCTGGCCCGGATCGACGTCGATTATGAGGTTCTACCGGCGATATTCGATCCGCTGGAGGCTCTGGGACCGGATGCGCCCCTCATCCACGAAGGGGGCAATCTGGTTCCGTTCAATGCCCTCAAGTCCATTCGAATCCGGCGCGGCGATGTCGAGGCGGCGCTCCAGGCTTCGGCCCTCGTGCTGGAGGAGACCTATCGAACCCCGCCGATCGAGCATGCCGCGATGGAACCGCACGCGATGCTCGCGGCGCCCAGCGCAAATGGCGCCCTGACAATCTGGACTCCAAATCAGGTTCTATTCACGCGCAGCGCCGAGATTGCCAACATCCTTCGGCTACCCATGGCAAAATTGCGCGTCATCGCGCCGCCAATCGGCGGCGGCTTTGGCGGCAAGAACGACGTTACACACGAGCCGCATGTGGCCCTGCTCGCTCTGCGCACCGGCCGTCCTGTGAAGTGCACCTGGAGTCGGGCAGAAGAATTTTTGGCTTCCTCTGTCCGCCATCCTTTCGTCATGAAACATACGATCGGCGTGGCGCGCGATGGCACGATACTGGCAAAGCGCGTCGAGACGATCGGCGATGCCGGACCTTTCACCAATCAGAGCCCGGCGGTGCTTGCCGTCCACTGCATTTTCTCCTGCGGCCCCTACCGGGTTCCAAACGTTTCGATCGATGGCCGTCTCGTCTATACGAACAACCAGATTTCCGGCGCCTATCGCGGTTATGGCGTGGTCCAGGCGGCCTTTGCCGCCGAATTGCAAATGGACGCAGCCGCGCAGGCGCTGAACCTGGATCCCCTGCTGTTCAGGCAACAGAACGCGCTGCGGGATGGCGACACCACCCCGACCGGCCAGCAACTGAACGCGGTGGGCATCAGTGAATGTCTCGATCGTGTGTCCGACGCGGTCGCTTGGAAGTCTCGTGCGGTTGGAGGCGGCCGATGTTGAAACGTCGCGGACGCGGCTGGGCAGCGTGCTATCTCAAGGTCGGCATGTTGCGCAGCCAGGATGCTTCCTCCGCCATTGTCGAACTGAAGCAGGACGGGTCGCTCGTCGTGCTTGTTGGTTCGGTTGAGGTCGGCGCTGGCACGACGACCGTCGCGGCGCAGATTGCCGCCGAAGTGCTGGGCGTCAATCTCGACACGGTCTCCGTTGTATATGGCGACACGGAAACAACACCCTACGACGGTGGCACCGTTGGGAGCCGCAGCACGTACATGATGGGTAACGCCGTGCGAATAGCGGCAGGCGAGGTGCGCGACGCACTGTTTCAGACCGCGGCGGAGGAACTTGAAGTTTCGGTCGACGATCTCGAATTCGCAGGATGGTTTCGTCCAAGTCCGCGGCGTACCCGGCCACGGCATCTCAATCGGCGATCTTGCCTTCCTCACGCTTTACGATCGGCGGCGCATTGTGATCGGCCGGGGAACATTCCAGCCTGCAACCGGACGGGTGCAACTCATCGGCGGCCGCAAAGGATTTCGTCGTGATGCGTCGATGATGGATCCAGAGACCGGACAGGGAAATCCGGTTGCTGCCTTCGGCTATGCCGCAGCGCATGCCGAGGTCGAGGTCGATGTCGAAACAGGCGTCGTTGAAGTGCTCCGTCTCGTCGTGGCTACGGATTGCGGGCGGGCGATCAATCCATTGTTGCTGGAGGGGCAGCTTGAGGGCTCCATCGCAATGGGTACCGACCATGCGCTGCATGAAACGACGCGGCCGCCGACCGCGCCGAACTACAAGCTTGCTCTTGATCTTACTGAATATGTGATCTCGACTGCCCTCGATGTGCCCGAGATCGTCACACTGATCGTGGAATGCCCCGACCCGGTTGGCCCCTTCGGGGCCAAAGGCGCCGGTGAAATCAACGTGATCTTGCCTGGACCGGCGATCTGCAATGCAATCCACGACGCGGTCGGCGTCCGCATTACTTCGCTGCCGGTTAGCCCTGAAGTGATCTTGGCCGGAATTCTGAAACAGAGTGCGTGAGGGAGGATCCTATGAAAGCAGCTTTCAAATTACTCAAATTGAGTTCTGCTTGTGATCGTGGCGGCGCTCGTTGTCGGAAAGAATGTCGCTGTTGCCGCGGAGCAACCCATTCCGATTACCATTGGGTGGCTGCCTGGTACCTACTACGCCTTCTATGTCGCGCGCGATCAGAAGCTCTTTGAGAAGGCTGGGCTCGCTCCAACCTTCGTCAAATTTACGGCTGGACCACCGATGTTCTCGGCTTTCCAAAGCCGCAGCATAGACGTGTCGTGGGGAGGCGCCGTCCCGGCTATCATCGGCGCTGCCCAAGGCGTGCCATTGAAAATCATCGCGCTGGAATCGGTGACCGATAACGCGCTAGTCGTGAAGAATAACGGTCCTGTCAAAAAGCTGTCGGACCTCGCGGGTAAGAAAATCGGCACCGTGAAAGGATCCGGTGCGTACTTTGCCATGGTCAAGCTGATGCAAATGTCGGGGCTAGACCAAAAATACGATTTCGTTGACATGCAAATGCCGAGCCTGTTGCCGGCTTTCGGCCAAGGCAACGTTGACGCGATCTGGGTTTGGGAGCCTTGGGCAAGCCGGGCGGTAGCTGACGACGGTCGACGGCTTGGAGACGAACTCAATATTTTCGGAGCCTACCCCGGCGCCCCAATTATGGCGCGGAGCGACTGGATTTCGAGCAATCCCGAAGCCGTCCGACGCTTTCTTGTCGCAATGAAATTGGCTCAGGAGGTCTACGCCAAAGACCCCAGCAACGCGATCGCCGCGATGGCCCGTGAAGTGGGTATTTCTGAAGATATGGCACGAGACATTTTTGACCGCGATCCCAAACCAACGTTCGCGCACCAAGTCACTCCGAACGATCCCTATTCCATCGTCGGTGCAAACGCGCCGCAGGTGAAGTATTTCCAATCGGTCGGGGACTTCTTCCACGCCAGTGGTTTTATTGCCACCGCGCCGGACATGTCCAAGGTATTCGATGCTGATCCGCTTGTTCAGGTGATGAAGTGATCGTGCTTCGGTCGTCGTACAAGAAATAGCGAGGTGCCTGGAATGCTGACTGTCACGCGCGACCGAGTCCTACCGACGACAATTACCGGTTCCTATCCCAAACCGCAGTGGTACTCACTCGACCTTCAGGGGCGGCCGCTCAAGACGGCGCTCGGGCACTCACCATTCCGCGAGCAATATCTCGATATGGTCGCGGCGATCATGGCCGAGCAAGCGTCCGCCGGAACTCGATATCGTGACTGACGGCGATGCGCGTTTCGACCTCACCGTGGGCGGCAAATCGTGGATGTTCTATCTCCTCGAACGTTTGGGAGGGTTGACCGGCAGGCGCGATCTTGCGCCAAATTGGTCGTCGAGCGATTTCGATATTCATCCCGGCCATATTCTCTACGAGGTGATGGAGGCGTCTCAGGCGCCCGTGGTAACCGGTGAATTGCAGCGCGGTCCGCTCGAATACGCAGCGGTATGGAAAAGCGCGCAGCGTCTCAGCGATCGGCCCGTCAAATTCGGAACCATTAGCGCGCAATGTCTGGTGCGCATGATGTGGAACGAGTTTTATAAATCCGAGCGAGACATGATCCTGGCGCTCTCGAAGGTGATGAATGAGGAATTGCGCGAACTGGCCGACGCAGGATGCCCGCTGATCCAACTTGAGGAACCGCGACACCACCTCGCTTCGATGTCGCCAACGACAAAAGACGACGATTTCGCGTTCTTCACCGAGGCATTTAATATCGAGGTCAAGGGCGTCAAAAGTGAGATTTGGGTTCACACCTGCTGGGGCAACCCTTGCCAGCAACGTCTGTTCTCTCCTGTCCCCTCCTATGAACGTGTGCTTCCTTATCTGAATGCGCTCGACGCCGATGCGATCACCTTCGAATGCGCCAGCACGGGGGGAAGCGATCTGGCCATGATCGGCAAGGCTATTACTTCAAAGAAAATAGGCATTGGCGTCGTCAACCATACCAGCACGATCGTGGAACGACCTGCCCAGGTCGCTGCCCTGATCCGCAAGGCGCTTGAGCATATTCCGCCGGAGAGGCTAATCATTTCGACCGATTGCGGTTTTGGGCGCGAAGGCCTGGGGCGACGAATTGCTTTCTACAAATGTGTAGCGCTCGTTCAAGGCACCAATATCGTCCGGCGGGAGCTTGGCTTGCCTGAAGTTCCGATCCGCGCGGCCGATCCCGAGCTGGCATTCGCCTCAACTCGCGTCGATCGATCCGTCTTGGAGAACCAAAAATGATTAAGACCATTCGGGGCAAGCGTCTCGCTGTCGATATCGAAGGTAATGGCGACCCTGTTTTGATGATTCACGGCCTTGGCGGCACAACCAACGTTTGGGGTGTCCAAGCGAGGGCGCTGGCACAGAAGTTTACAACAATTCGAGTCGATCTGGAGGGGTCTGGTCGGTCACCCCCCGCGGGGACTCTGTCGATCGAGAACTGGGTTGAGGACCTTCATGCGCTTGTGCAGGCGGAGGGATTGACCTCGGTGCGGCTCGTAGCCCATTCGCTCGGCACCCTGATCGCTCAACATTTCGCGGCGCGCTACCCCGAACAGGTTGTCCGTCTCGCACTACTTGGTATCAATCGTGCTCCGGTGGACGCACGTCGCCAGACCCTCCGCTCCCGTGCCGCCAACGTGAGAGCCGAGGGACTCGAAGCGATCGTCGACAGCGTGATCGAGGGCGGCTTGTCCAAGGAGACGCGCCGCTCCAATCCGCTGGTCGAGGCGTTCGTTCGAGAGCTTCTCCTGCGCCAATCTGCCGAGGGATACGCCCGTTCCTGCGAGGCCGTTGCGACTTCGACGGCAGCCGACATCAGCAGGATTGTTTGTCCCGTTCTGCTGATCGCCGGCGCTGATGATACCGTAAGCACGCCCGCCATCTCGAAGGCCGTCGCGTCAGAGCTAAAAAGCGCACACGCAATGGTTCTCGACGGATGCGGCCACTGGCTGCCGCTCGAACGGCCGTCCGAAATCACACAAGCCCTCGTCGATTTCCTCTGAGAGGTGCGAGCGACGATGTCACGCATCCCCCTCGAGGTAACCAGTTGTTGCGCCGAATGGTGCCTGAGCAAGCGGAGCCAAGGTGATCCGACATTGGATCGGCTTGATACATCTTTCCGGCGGGATAGCTGATGCGACAACAACGTGCCAACCGTGACATCGTTTATTTGATGCTAAGCGTCCTCTCGGTCGCAACGATCCTCGCTGTCTGGTTTGCCGTCACGAATCTCGGCCTTGTCGGCGCAAAAGTGCTGCCCACCCCCCAGGCGATTTTCGTTGAATTCCGCAATCTTCTCGCAACGGGGTATACCGGAAAGCCGTTGTGGGCTCACGTCGAGGCCAGTCTGTTGCGGACACTCGTTGGACTTGCCGCGTCACTTCTGATCGGCATCCCAGTGGGTCTTTTGATCGGAAGCAGCCCGGTTCTAGCGGCGCTCTTCAATCCGATCTTCTCTTTCCTTCGCCCGGTCCCGGCCATCGCGTTCATTCCGCTGATCATTTTATATTTCGGCATAGGCGAATTCTCCAAGGTCGTGATTATTTTTGTCAGCGCCACACTCTACGTCATTCTGAATGCATCTGCGGGAGTAAAGTCGGTACCGAATGATCTGCTCCGTGCCGGCCTCAACATGGGCCTCAGCCGGCGCCAGCTGTTTCTCTACGTTATCCTGCCCGCCGCGGCGCCTTCGGTGATGACAGGCATAAAGACCGCGACGGCTATCAGTTGGGCGCTGGTCGTCGCAGCCGAGCTGATTGCAGCCCAGGTCGGTCTGGGCTACATGATCATGGACGCCGCCACCTTCTATCGAATCCCCGACGTCTATATTGCAATCATCATTATCGGCGTTATCGGCCTCGCTCTCGAGCTGCTTGAGACGGCGTTCGAAAACCGTTTCATCCACTGGCAAGGACGCTAGCTCCTTGGCTCCCACGTCCGCCAGCGCGAGCCCGAAGATTCGGATCGATGCCGTGACCAAGTCATTCCTGGGTCGCGGCACCGCCCGGATCTCTGCCCTCGATCGCGTCAGCACCGACATAGCAGATCAGGAGATCGTCTGTTTGCTGGGCCCAAGCGGGTGCGGAAAGTCCACCCTCCTTAATATCATCGCAGGGTTCGAACAGCCCACCACGGGCTCCGTGTCGATCAATGGAAAGATAATGGCCGGGCCCGGGCCGGATCGCGCCATGGTTTTTCAGACCCCCGCGCTCTTTCCCTGGTTCACAGTGCAGCAGAATATTGTTCTTGGCGCCAAATGTCGCGGAGTGCCGCGTGACGTCTATTTGCAGTCGGCTGCGGAATACATCTCAGCGATCGACTTGCGTGGGTTCGAGCACAATTTTCCGTACCAGCTCTCCGGCGGCATGCGGCAACGCGTAAGCATCGCTCGTGCTTTGCTGGGCAATCCCGAAGTTCTTTTGCTCGATGAGCCCTTCGGCGCGCTCGACGCCCAAACCCGGCTTGCGATGCAAGAGTTGCTTCTTCGGATTTGGGATAATTTCCATCCGACCATCGTTTTCGTGACGCATGATGTTGAGGAGGCAGTTTTCCTCGCCAGCCGAGTCATCGTGATGTCCGCGCGGCCGGGCCGCCTGCGAGAAGAGGTCGTGGTACCCATACCGCGGCCCCGGAGCTACGAAGTTCTGACCAGCGACGCGTTCGTCGCTACCAAAAAGCGCTTGCTGAGACTGATGCATAACTCGCACTGAGATCGCCGCAGATAGCGGGGGAAATGGGGGTTCTATGAAATCACTGCCGAAGTGCAGGATGCCGGACGCCACCCCTCGGCGGCCAAGCTATAAGCTTCCGAAAGGCGCTACCGACTGTCATATCCATGTGTTTGGCCCGGCACGTTCCTATCCGCTTGCCGAGACCCGATTATTTGAACCCCCAGATGCGAACTGGCAGGATTATCTGAAGGTAAAGGAGCAACTCGGTATCGAGCGCGCCGTTATCGTTCATTCCGCTGTGTACGGGAGCGACAATTCCGTTACCGCGGACGCCATCGCCACCGCACCCAGCCGCTTTCGCGGAATCGCAGTGCTGAGTGAGGACGTGACGGACGCGGAGCTCGAACGATTGACTGCGAGCGGGTTCCGCGGCTTTCGCGTCAACCTCGTTTCCGGGCGTGGTGTGCAGTTCGCTGCGGCAAGAAAACTGGCGGAAAAAGTCCGCGGCTTCGGCTGGCATGTACAATTCTTGATGGATATTGACGTAGTAAGCGAGTTGGACCTCATGCTGGAGAACTTTCCCGTCGAGGTGGTGATCGACCACATGGGGCGTCCGCACCCGGACGCGACGCCGTCGGCGCCTGCGTTCCAGGCACTGCTGCGGCTGCTGAAGGAGGGCAAAGGATGGTCAAAACTTTCCGCGCCCTATCGGACGTCACGCGAGCCTCCGCCCTATCAGGACATGCGTCCATTCGCCGACGCACTTGTGAGGACTGCACCCGATCGGCTGGTGTGGGGTACGGATTGGCCACACGTCATGGTCGATGGCTCAATGCCGAATGACGGCGACTTGGCGAATGGCCTCGCAGATTGGGTTTCCGATACTGAGATCCGGCATCGCATTTTGGTCGATAACCCGCATCGCCTTTACGGGTTCTAGCGACTTTGGATGGTGACGCTGTTGGCGAGCGTCAGTGGTGAACTAGAGGAGATAACAATGAATCTCGGCATCTATATCGGAACGATTGGTACGTCGATGTGGGTTAGCGAGGATGGTGGCGAAGAGTGGCTTCGGCCTTATGACAACGCCGGTCTCTATCTGGAATGCCGGGTCTTCTCGATGACCAGCCAGCCCGACCAAGGAGTGAGCGTGCTGCTGGGAACCGATCAAGGTCTCTACCGCTGGTTGGGGCGGAAACGTAAATGGGAGCAGCTTCCGACCCCCTTTGACGCCCACCCAGTCTGGGCGATCGAACAATCGCCGCACAATCCCGCGGTGCTGCTGGCCGGTACGCGTCCCGCCGCCTTCTATCGCTCCGAAGATAGCGGCAAGAGTTGGACAAAAATCGAGGCCGATCTCGCGCAGAGTTGCAAGTTCGTCGAAGTCACCCGGGTCACACGCTTCCTATTCGACTCTCACGATGCGAACCTCGTCTGGGCTTCGCTTGAGATCGGAGGCGTGTGGCGATCGCGAGACGGCGGCAGAACCTGGGGGCAGACCCAAGGCAACTCCGTGACAGACGATATTCACGGCCTCTGCGAGGTGCAGGTGGGCGGCCGTCGAAAGCTTTTTGCAACGACAAACAAGGGTCTGTTCGTCAGTTGGGACGATGGCGATAGCTGGGAACAGCGGGTGCTTAACTCGCCATTGCAGTACACCCGCTCGCTCGTGCAGCGCGCCGACGCAAGCGGAGTGATGTTTCTGACCAACGGAGACGGCCCCCCGGGAACGTGGGGACGGCTATTTCGCAGCAATGACTATGGCGAAACTTGGCAAAATTGTCCCTTGCCGTGTGACACGAATTCTACGATGTGGTGTGTTGCAGTTCATCGATCCGAGCCAAAGCAGATCTACATCTGCAGCAATTTCGGACAGATCTGGAAAAGCAAAAACGGTGGGGACGATTGGACGAAACTCAAACGCGAATTTGGTGAGATTCGTTCAATGATGCTCCGGCCACTTGAGGGCGGATAAGAGTTATTCGTTATGCGACGAACCAGACGTCTCATGTAATAGTTTCGAGAGGAAGAATTCCATGACGGCCCAATATGCGAACGACCGTTTTGCGCCGATACTGTTGAAAAAGCCTTTGGGGGGCCGGGAACGAAATTTTCTAGGGCTGCTGACGCGCATCATGCGCTGCGACGTGAGGGACCACGTCGCTTCTCAGAAAAACGATCATGGAGCTTCGTATCGACGCCGCGAAGCATCGAAGCCGGGTAGTCCCCAAAAATCAACATTTGCCAAAATTTTTGGCGTCGCTCGATTTTCGACTTTTTCAAGACGATCAGCCAGAAGCGGTCGCTCCCCCGAAGTCAGTTTTTGACCTCGAACGGGTCTCACGCCGATTAACGTCCAATGTCGCAACTAATTCAAACCCGCACGACGGAACCCTTCCAAATAATGTTCGCGATCAGCGTCGTATCGGATCGGCATATGGCTGGCGAGCCAGCCAAGGGAAATATTAGGCTGCGCCCGTTCAAGCTCGAGCAATGCGGCTTTGGCCAAATCGTCGCGGCCCGCCATGCCGGCGGCCGCGGTCAATACCCGATGACCGCCGACGAAGTCGCTGCGTTGCCGGATGGCCTCGCTTGCGAGGCGCATCGCCTCGTCATAATTGCGCCCGACAAAGTGCGAATAGGCGGCGATGCCGCAAAAAATTGCCGCGAAGGGGTCGCGAGGGCTCAGTCGTAACGCCCGTTGCGCCGCCACGCAGGCCTCTTGCCAGCGACCGCAGTACGACAGGGTCAGGCCGTAGTAACCCTGGGCAAGCGAAAAATTCGGATTGAGATTTAACGCCGACTCGAACGCGCCCAGCGAGTCTTCGAAGCGCCGCTTGAACAACGACACGCTGCCAAGCGCGTGATGCGCCCAAGGGTCCTCGCTGTCGGCCTGGATCGACGCCAGCGCAGCGCGTTCGGCGATCGGCACGACAGTTGCCATGTCCGCCCACCCCATGTGCGCGCTGAAAGTATAGCTGGTGGCGAGCACGCCAAGAGCCTGGCCGTAATTCGGATCGATGGTAATCGCCTTCTCCAGCAGCGCTTGGGCGACAACATTATCCTGTCGCGTCACCCGCCAATAATGCGACAACGCCCGCATTACCAGGTCCCACGCATCCATGCTTTCCGGCGGCTTGCGCCGGGCACGAAAATTCTCTGCGGCATAGAGTTGAGGTTCGATCGCAGCGACAATGGCCTCGGTAATTTCATCCTGCACCGCGAACACGTCCGCCATGCTGCGGTCGTACTTTTCCGCCCAAAGATGACTTCCCGTTGCCACATCGTTGAGCTGCGCCGTAATGCGCACGCGGTCGCCGCCCTTGCGGACGCTGCCCTCGACAACGTAGCCGACGCCGAGTTCCTCGGCGACCTGCTTCAGGTGAACGGCTTTGCCCTTGTAGGTAAACGACGAGTTGCGCGCGATCACGAAGAACCAGCGCAACTTGGACAGCGCAGTGATGATATCCTCGCTGATGCCGTCGGAAAAATACTCCTGCTCGGGATCGCCGCTCATGTTGGTGAAGGGAAGCACGGCGATGGCGGGCCGGTCGGGCAGCGGCATCGCCGGGCGCGGCTGCTCGTGGATTCCGTCCGGAGCTGCCGCGTGAGACGGCTCGGCACCGTTTGACCTGGTATCGACGACACCGACAAAACGCACGCCCTTGCGGGCAACGGTGCGTATCAGCTTCTGGTCTTCCCCGCTGTCGCCGACCGCCTTGCGCGCGGCGTTGATACGGCTGGTCAGCGTCAACTCCGACACCGCGCGCCCGCCCCAGACCGAAGCGAACATGTCATCCTTGCTGACGACGCGGTCGCGGTTCTGCAAGAGATAGATCAAGAGGTCAAATACCTGCGGCTCGACCGCGATGCGCTCCGAACCCCGATGCAACTCCCGCCGTTCTGTGTCAAGCCTATGATTATCAAAGATAAATTGCAACGGCGGTGCTCCCAAACCGAGCGCGTCTCAAGGAATAATCAAGCTCATCTCAAGCAAAAATCCGGCTCCGGGCAAAGTCTTTTGATCTCACGTCCCTGCATCTTCGTGGCTTCAGACGCAGTCCGACCGAGGAGAGAGATCATGACCCAAATCCAGGCCATAGGCGAGGAAACGAAGGGCGGTCCAGTCGGCAGGTTCCTGGCCTTCGTCTACGGATTTGCATCCTACGCCATATTCTTTGTGACATTCCTCTACGCCATCGGCTTCGTATCGGGCCTGATGGTGCCCAAGACCATCAACTCCGGCGCGGTCGGGCCGATGCCGGAGGCGATCATCGTCGATCTCGTCCTGATGTCGGTTTTCGCCATTCAGCACAGCGTCATGGCGCGCAAGCAATTCAAGCAATGGTGGACCCGATTGGTGCCGAAGCCGGTCGAGCGCAGCACCTACGTGTTGTTCGCCAGCCTCGCGCTTGTGCTGCTGTTCTGGCAGTGGCGTCCGATCCCTGCCGTGGTATGGGAAATCACCAATCCGGTGATCGCCATGGCACTCCTGGGCCTGTCGTTCATCGGCTGGCTGATCGTATTGACGAGCACATTCCTGATCAACCATTTCGAATTGTTCGGGCTACATCAGGTCACCAACAATCTGACCGGCCAGCCGATGCCGGAACTGCGCTTCCGCACTCCGCTTTACTACAAGTTCGTGCGGCACCCGATCTACCTTGGCTTCATCATCGCATTCTGGGCCGCCGCTACAATGACGATCGGGCATCTTCTGTTCGCGGCGGTGACCACGGCCTACATCTTCGTCAGGAATCTTCCTGGAAGAACGCGATCTGGTCGATCTCTTCGGCGACGACTATCGCCGCTATAAAGACCGCGTTTCGATGTTGCTGCCCTGGCGCAAGTCGACTTGATAGATGAATGCCGGTGGAAAGGACCATTCGCGATGATAGACGAAGCGCAGGGCCGCATCGATTACGATGAATGTGGATCTGGCCCTGCAGTCGTGCTGTTGCCCGGATCATGCAGCACTGGCGCGGCGTGGCGGCCCGTCATCGCCGTGTGGGGCAACCGGTTTCGCAGCGTCACCACAAGTCTACTCGGTTATGGTGGAACCAGCGACCGGCGCACCGCAGGCGATCCCTCCAATTCACGCAACGCCGAAGCAATGGAGTCGGTTATTCGCCGAGCCGGCGGCCGCGTTCATCTCGTCGGCCATTCCTTTGGCGGCCTCGTGGCACTGGCTGTAGCGCTTCGCAACCAGGTATCTCTCGCAAGCCTCGTGGTCATCGAGGCCCCGGCTGTCGATATCTTGCGCGAGAGAAAAGAGCATCAGCACTATCAGGCGTTCCGCCGGATGACGGACGCCTATTTCGCCGACTATGCGGCCGGCAACGTCGAAGCGATCGCGGCGATGATCGACTTTTACGGCGGAGCCGGTACCTTTGCCTCATGGCCGCCCCGGCTACGCGCCTATGCAGTAGAAACCACGCCGGTCAATATTCTTGATTGGGCCGGCGGCTATGGCTTCTTGCTATCGGAGGCTTCGCTCGCCACCCTCAAAATTCCGCTCCTCGTCATTTGCGGTGGGGCAAGTCCTGCGGCGGTGCAGCGCGCCAACGCGCTGCTTTGCGAACTCACGCCCAACGCCACTCTGGCCACGATCGACGGCGCCGCGCATTTCGTTATCGCAACCCATGCCGTCGAGATCGCCAGCCGTATTGCAGCGCACGTTCATCGGGCTGAAGCAGAATTGAAATCACCCGCGTGAGGTTGCTCACATCGAATGGCCGAGGCCGCCAAATCGAGTCAAGCTCCGCCGGCGCCGCTCCGATATGATCGTTCCGCGGCGCCGGTTCGCGCTCCCAGCGGGCCCGCCAGTGACATTTTAACTTTGCACAGCTAGCGGACATCTCAACTTTGTTGCAACCCCGTTTGTAGCAGCAATGCTAAAATGTCAGCACTGAGCAAAGTAACGATGCCAGTTTCCGCTCCTTTTTTCGGAATTTTTATGCTGTCATTTCGATGGGCATGGTGGTGATGAGCAAGCGCGAACTAACCCGCTTCAGCTAAGTGCTGAATGATGCGCTTTGCGATCGTTTTAGCTTCTTCGGGCTCAATCATGCTCACCGGGTGATCTTTTCGCCAAAAACGGACCTCGGCGAGCCCACGCGTGAGGTCAGTGCCTGGCATCGACACCAAGGAATGATCTTATCTCTTCAAGGAAGCGAGCAAATGCGGGCTCGCTTGGCAGGATCACGTGGTTTTGGCTTTCAAGCGAAACAAAGCGGGCTCCCGGGATTCCGGCGGCCATCCGTCGGCCTGATTTGAAAGGTACCCGTGCATCGTGTCGAGCGTGCATCACAAGCGTCGGGACGCGAACTTGAGGGAGCAGCGAGGTCACGTCAACATCGCCATTCGCAACAAGATTGCGAGCGGCATCTGCAGGCGAACTCGAAATTCGTTGGAACTCATTGAACCAGTCGGCTTGATCCTTGTCAGCACCCGGAATGAACTGGGACGTGAACATCTGCCGAAATGCTGGGTTTTCCTGGCCCCACCCGACCCTCACCAGTGTCACTACCGCTTCTCCGGCTTCCTTCTCCGCCTGCGTCCTAGCGCGTTTCTTCCAGCCGACGGCATAGCCTCCGAGAAGGATCAGATGCGAAACGCGTTCGGGGTGCCGGACCGCATATGCGATCGAGACGGCACAACCTTGCGATAGACCGTGCAGTGCGAAGCGATCGAGGCCCGCCGCATCGACCACCGTTTCGAGATCGCTGACGAAATCATCAAAGCAGACCTCCGGGACCTCGCGATCTGACAATCCGTTACCGCGGGCATCATATCGAACGAAGGTGTTGTTCCGTGATAATCCCCGAAAAACCGGCCGCCAGATTGCACTGTCGAAATCATGTTCGATATGGGTCATCCAGTGGCCAGTTTTAACTAGCGGAAACCCCCTGCCTATTCGCGCGTAAGCGAGTTGCACACCGTCTTTGGCTTGGCAGAAGTGAATTTCCTGTTCATATGCATCGCCACCAGTGACCGGGCCGCCTTCATCAGATGCCGAGGCAGCGAATTCCGGAAGGGCCTCGATATCACTTGCCGCAAGCCCGAACACTCCTACCGCGCGCGCGATGTTTTTCACGGCCTGCTCACCAAGATCAGCGAAAGCGATCGACAGCTTGTCCCGAATCTGCTCGTTCGCCGCTCTGGAGATACATACTCCACCGGGCTCGCACAGCGTTTCCAGCCGCGCGGCAATATTGACGCCGTCGCCGTAAATATCGTCGCCGTCAATGATGATATCGCCGACGTTGATACCGATCCGGAAGATGATCCGCTTGTCCGCTGGAACAGTCACATTTCGCCGGACCATGCTGCGCTGAATGTGTACCGCGCAACTTACCGCATCGACGACGCTCGCAAACTCTACCAGCATGCCGTCGCCAGTGGTCTTGACAATGCGTCCATGGTGTTCCGCGATACCTGAATCGACTAACTCGCGACGGTGCGACTTGAGGGACGTTATTGTCCCGATCTCATCCGTGCCCATCAGTCGGCTGTAACCCACCACGTCAGCGGCCAAAACTGCCGCAAGCCTGCGCTGCATGGCTTGATCCTGTCATCTGTCAATAGATGTAGTCTGCCCGTGATTGGCTTGCGCCACAAGCTCGACGCAATATTCGGTCGGCGGCCATTATAATCTAGCCAGTCGACCAAGGGGCGAATGGACGAAAATTCCTGATCTTCAATGACAGCTGTGTAGTAGTAGGCACGCACCAGCGTGCCGCTGCATTGAAATTCCGCGAGCAAGCGCTTGTAGTCGATGTCGAAGCCAAGCGCTTTGACGGTGGCGTAGAGATTCGCGCCATCGATGAATAGCGCTACCCTGCTTAAATCTGCGATCAATTCTGTCCAAAAAAAGGAAAGGCGCATCTGCGCTCTATAAATTTTGATATTCTACTCCTGCCACAAATCAAATCCAGGCAGAACGCGATGCAGAATACGCCGGATAAACGACAAGGATGACATCTCTGGCCGAGGACGCGCCCTCGTCCCGAAACCGAAAGAATCCACCGTGTTTGCTCTACGCGGCGCTGGACATTGCAGCTATTTCGCATTGGCCCTGCTACTCGCGCCGCTCTCTTCGGCAGCTGCCATCGATGCGCCAAGGCTTTCGCCTTCCGCCATGCCGCGTCTCGGCGTGATCGACGAGCGGTTTCAGTCCTATAACATTGAAATGGTCGAAATCACCGGCGGGCGATTTTGGAAACCTTATCGATCAAGCACCGGCGACAAATCCGCACCGCGCACCGGATCAGACACCCCGGAAATTATTGACGCCCATTTGTTCCAATATCGCCCGCCGATCGATCTGGCTAACCCGCGTTTACGGATGCTAGCGGCAGCCTTGGGACCCGCCTATTTACGTGTCAGCGGCACCTGGGCCAATACCACCTATTTCGCGGATACGGACCAACCACCCTCGCTCCCGCCCGCAGGCTTCAAGGGCATCCTGACCCGCAAGCAATGGCTTGGCGTCGTCGGCTTCGCGAGATCGGCAGACGCCCAAATCGTGACGTCGTTCGCGATCGGGCCGGGCACTCGCGACGCCGATGGCGTCTGGATGCCGGATCAAGCGCGCAGCCTGCTCGGCTACACCCATGCGATCGGTGGAAAGATTTCCGCCGCGGAATTCATGAACGAGCCCAATCTCACCGCCATTAGCGGTGCGCCCGATGGCTACGACGCGCCGGCTTACGGGCGCGATTTCGAACGGTTTCGCTTGCTGATGAAAAGTGCATCGCCGAAGACGATGATCCTCGGTCCTGGCGCGGCCGGCGAGGACGCAAATATCGCGAGGCTGCTGGCTGCATCCGGCCGAGGTATGGATGCATATTCCTATCATTATTATGGCACGCTATCGGAGCGCTGCCACGGCACAAGCAGGCCGGAGGACGAGCTCTCGGAAGACCGGCTATCGGACACACAGCGGTCGTTTTCCTTTCATCAAGCGCTGCGCAACCGCTTCGCACCGGGAAAGCCGATCTGGCTCACGGAGACCGCCGATGCGGCGTGCGGCGGCAATCCTTGGGCGGTGTCCTTCCTGGATACGTTCCGCTATCTCGACCAACTTGGGCGATTGGCCAGAGACGGCGTCCAGGTTGTCATGCACAACACGCTGGCGGCCAGCGATTACGGCATGCTCAATGAACACACGTTTGAGCCACGACCGAAATATTGGGGCGCCCTGCTCTGGCGGCGGCTGATGGGAACCACGGTGCTCGACGCGGGCGTGCCAATCGAGGCCGGCCTTCACGTCTACGCCCATTGCCAGCGCGATGCGCCAGGTGGCGTATCGCTTTTGGTAATCAACACCGACCGCAGGGTGCCGTACACGCTGATGTTGTCCGTCCCGTCGATGCGCTACACGATCGATGCTCCTGATTTGAGCAATACCGAGGTTAGGTTGAATGGCAATGTGTTGAAGCTCGGCGCGGGTGATCGGCTGCCAGCCATCGAAGGCGCGTCGGCGGCCGCCGGCATCCGCACGTTCGAGCCAGCGACCATCACTTTCCTAGCAATGCCAGGCGCGGGAAACAGCGCCTGTCATTAGATGAGGTTGAACCGCCGAATGGTTGCCCGCAACGCCCACTTGCTTGGCAAGCTTTCTTGGCAAAAGCGCGTCGTCATGCCATCCTGACGGCATGGGCGGTTTAAATAAACTGCCCCTTGGGGGAGAGAGCGTCTTGCATCGCAGTGCCGTTTTGCTGTGTTCGGCCGTCGTCGCATTGAGCACCGCGACCGCGGGCCATGCCGCGGATTCCGAGCGCTGCCGGGAACTGAGCCGCAAATTCGAGATCAGCAAAGCCCAGATCACGGCGATCGAAGTGTCGCTGACGCTGTTTGCTTCAGCCGACGGCAACTGCGTTAACCTCGCGACCCAATTACTCGACCAGGGAGCATCGCTCGACGCCCGCGACCGGATCGGCGCGCGGCCGCTCAGCCACGCCGCAAGGTCTGGCCATGTTGAGATGGTTGATCTCCTGCTGGCGCGCGGTGCGGCGATCGATGCGCGCGATCTCCACGGCGCAACCGCACTGTATTATGCCGCTGAGAGAGGTCATAGCTCAACCGTGCAACGGCTGATCGAGCGCGGCGCCAACGTCAAGCTGACGGGCCGGAGCGGCGTTTCTCCCGTGGCTGCGGCGGCCTATGCCGGCCGCGATTCGATTGTCGCGCTATTGCTGGCGCATGGCGCCGACGGCCGCGCGCGGGACGATACCGGCAAGCCACCAGTTGTCTACGCAGCCGCCAGCGGCCGGCTCGATATTGTCAGGCAATTGCTGGGAAGCGATGGCGACCTCAACGCCCGCTATGCCAATGATCTCACCTTGCTGATGTGGGCATCGGGTCCCGACGAGAAGGTTCCCGAGGCGCAGGCGATCGAAGTCGTGTCCTATCTGCTGGACAAAGGCGCCCATATCGACGACCGCGACGACCGGGGGCGCACAGCGCTGATGATCGCGGCCGAAGGCGGCCGGGTCGAGATCGCCGATCTCCTGCTCAAGCGCGGCGCTGATCCATTGCTGAAGGACAAGGCCGGCAAGCGCGCGGCCGATCTCACGGCGTTGTCTTCGCTGCGCCAACACCTGACACCGCACTAAAGCATTCACAAGCCGGCGAGATATTCCTCTAGCGCCGCGAGGTCGTCGAGCGAGGTAGCGTTCATCAGGTCGGACATGCCGGGGTTGTTGGCGCGCGCGTGGCTGCGGAAGTCGGTGATGGTCTTCGTCAAATAGTCGCGGCCCATACCGGCCAGACGCGGCACGGTTCCATCGCCCTGGAAGTGGTCGAGATGGCAACCAGTGCAACCTACCGAGGCGTTAGCTTTGACGGCCCGATCCGAAACTTCCTTGGGCGCGCGCGGCTGGCCAAGGTCAGGCCACGGCCTTTTCGAGAAATAGTCGGCGATCGCGAGCATGTCTTCGCGCTCGAAGGCCGAAGCGATCGGCTGCATGATGTCGCTCTTGCGATCGCCACGCTTGAAATCACGTAATTGGATATAGATGTAGCCCGCCTGCTGGCCCCAGATGATCGGAATGGTCCTGTCGATGGGCTTGCCGTCCGCGCCATGACAGCCGGCGCAAATCTGGGTCTTCTCCTCGACGCCTTGCGCATTCGACGACTTTACACCGATCAGGATAGCTGCGAGCGCAAAGGCGCCGAAGACGCAAGAGTTCAACCTGACGCTCATCATCCGATCCGATATAGACCATTAAAAGAAGCGGGACCGCAACTGGTCCCGCTTCGCTGCTTGGCGATCGCTAGTCCGCTCAGAGCACCTCGAGATACTGCTCCGTCAATAAAAACTAGTCTAGCGAGAAGGCGATGATGTTGTTGCCGCGGCGGAAGTCGACCTGGGTATTTCCGCCCGCGCCGACCACGATATACTGCTTGCCGCCCACCATGTAACTGGAGGGTGGCGCGTTAACGCCAGCACCGGCGCGGAAGCTCCACAATTCCTTGCCGTTGGACGAATTATAGGCCGCAAACTTGCCGTTGCCTTCGCCCGTGAACACAAGACCGCCCGCTGTGGCGAGAATGCCGCCGATCATCGGCTCCGGCGTCTTCACTTGCCATTTGATCTTGCCGGTGTCGTAATTCACCGCGGTGATGTTGCCGGACTGCGTCTCGCTCGGAATGACCTTGAAGGCGCCGCCAAGCCACAGCTTGCCGTTCGGATAAGGCGAACTGTCAACAAAGTAGTTCATGGGCTGATGCAGGTTGATCGCGTAGGCAAGCTCCTGTCCCGGGTCGGTGGCGATCGGCGACCATTCGACACCGCCATTCGCGCCGGGCAGCATGCGTGCGCCTTCCTTGGTGGGAAGAGTCCACATATGCTCCTGCGGCACCATGGCCTCGGAGAATCGGATCAGGCTGCAATCCTTGCGGTCATGAACGTAGATGTGCCCGGTCTTGCCGGCGTGGATGAGGCCGGGAATGACCTTGCCATCCTTGGCCTTGACGTTGACCAGCACCGTCGGGCTGACCGCGTCGAGGTCCCACACATCGTGAGCGATATACTGGAAGTGACAGATGTATTTTCCAGTGTCGAGATCGAGTGCGACCAGCGAGTCGGTGTAGAGATTGTCACCGGGACGGCTGGCGCCGTCGAGATCCGGCGACGGGTTACCGACCACGAAATAGATCCGGTTAGTCGCGAGATCGACGGATGGATTCTGCCACACGCCGCCGCCAAGTTTTGCGTAGGGGTCGCCGGTCTTGGCGAGTTGGTCCTTCTCAGCCTGGATGTCGCGGTGCATGTCGCGGCCCGTAGCGTCCTTGGTCGCCCAGACGCCAACGGAATTCTCCGGAACGGTATTGAAATTCCAAATCAGCTTGCCGGTCTTTGCATCATAGGCTCTCAGGAAGCCGCGAATACCGTATTCGCCACCATTGGTTCCGATCAGGACCTTGTCCTTGACGACAGTCGGCGCCATCGTCTCGCTATATCCGGCCTCAGGATCGGCAATATCCGTGGTCCAGGCCACGTCGCCGGTCTTGGCGTTCAGCGCAACCAGCTTGGCGTCGAGAGTCGCGAGATAGACGAGGTTGCCGAGAACCTGGACGCCGCGATTGTTCGGACCGCAGCAGTAAGTCGTGATCGGGCCCATCTTGTGGTTATAGTGCCAGAGTTGCACGCCGGTCTTGGCGTCGAGCGCGTAGACGTGGCTGAACGACGTCGTCACATACATCACGCCGTCGACGACGATCGGCGATGTCTCCAGCGATTCCTTGACGTCCGTCTGGAAGATCCATGCGACGTGCAGCTTCTTGACATTGTCGCGGTCAATTTGTTTGGCCGGATAAAACCGCGTTTGCGCGTAATTGCCGTTCGTCAGTAGAAAATTCTTGCTGTTCTTGTCGGCGGCATTGAGCTGCTCCTGCGTCACAGGCGAAATCATCGCCTGCCCCGCCGCCGACTTGGTTTCCTGTTTGGTTTCCTGCGCGCTGACTGGCCCCGTGAGAAGGCCGACGATACCCAATATTGCGGCGTATATAATAGAAGAAGGTTTATTCATATTTTCCGCCCCCGCTTTGTTATCGTTGAAATTGACCGGCACATTTAGCCCGCCGGTTCCCATCAAATCTGGCCTCCCCGGGCAAATTTGACAAGAAGAATCGGGAAAACCGGCAATGAAAGTCAGGCAAAACAGTCCCGGTCTATTTCTGGTGCAGCGCTTTCATTATGGCGTCGCCGAGCACGGCCGGCTGACGGGGCGGAAGGAAACCGGACATCTGGCAGTCCGGCTGGGTTGTCCGCTAAGTGCCAAAACCGGAAGTGGCCATTGCGAGCTGGCTTTCGGACATCAACTTCTGAGCCGGATCGGGGCTCCTTTCAGTTCGTAGCCGCTTCGAGATTATCTGACGACTCGACATCAGTTGCGCCCAGGGCGTATGAGCGAGCCTACGCGGCTCAACATTGGCATTTGGAGTATTTCCGATAGTGGGCACCAGCGGTTTGATGTCGATTGACCTCGGGTTGCGAGGCGCCGTCGTAGCATTGTGCCTGCTGATCGCAGCCCTGGCGCTGCGCGATCGCCGTGACAGCACGGCCGCGCTGCTGGGCGCCGCGCTCGCGATCGGCGCCGCGGCTTCGATGATCTGCTCGACGCCGACGTTCCCGCGGCCATTTGCGTGGTGGGGCCTATTGCTGCTGGCGTTGTCCAGCGCGAACTGTGTCGTGTTCTGGCTATGGGCGCGTGCCGCCTTCGACGACGATTTCGTGCCGCGGCCCTGGCATGGCGTCTTGTGGGCGGCCGTCGCCGTCGCGCAATGGCTGGACGCCAGCGGCATCACACGATCGGCCGCGCTCGAGCTTGCGATCGAACGCACGCTGCCGTTCACCTCTCTCGGCCTGGCGTTGTTGGCGGTGGCGCAGACGCTTGTCACCTGGCCGGCGGACCTGGTGCAGGGCCGGCGTCGGCTCCGGCTGGTCGTCTTGATCGGGGCGTCGGCCCAAATCGTTCTCAACTCTTACTTGAGCTTCCTGCAGCAGCCCTCGTATCCCACTTTTTCCATGGCTAGCGTCGCCAACGCTCTCGCTCTGTTCGTGTTGGTCGGCTTGAGCGCATGGAATTTGCTAGAAGCGGGGACGCGAGAAGCTTCGATCCTGCTGCCCGCGACAAATGTCCCCTTAGGCGCGCCAGCCAAGGCGTCTGACGATCAGGGCAAGCCTGCCACGATTGAACCGGCTCTCTGCGCCGGTTGGAACAGCTGATGACCGTCGAGCGCATCTACCGGCGTGAGGGGTTGACCATCAAATTGCTATCCGCCGAGCTTGGTGTGCCGGAGTACCGGCTGCGGCAGCTCATCAATGAGGGCCTCGGCTACCGCAATTTCAATGCGTTCCTCAATCATTACCGGATCGGGGAAGCCAAGGCGGCGCTGGTCGACCCCGAACAAGTAGAAGTCCCGGTGCTGACAATTGCCATGGACACAGGTTTCCAGTCGATCGGGCCGTTCAACCGCGCCTTCAAGGCCGCGACAAATTTAACTCCAACCGAATTTCGCCGCCTCGCCATGGCGGGAAATGCGGCCCCGGTAAACGATCGATTGAAAATCGGCCAGTCGAGTTGAGGAATTGGCCAGCCGGATTGCAGGAATTGGCGAGAAGGAATCGAAAACATTCGACAGACTGATGGCGATCCTTCCTCGCAGTAGCTGCGTCAACGGGGCTCCCCATGCGAAATCAGCGGTTTGTCGTTCTATTTGCCGCGCTGGCGGCGCTTACACTCTGTCCGGCGGGGGCGGCGCTTGCCGACGATTTGCAGACCGTCGGCGACCCGGACAGTCTCGGCTTTTCGGCGCGGCGGCTGGCGCGCATGACCTCCTGGTTCGAAGCGCAGAGCGAAAAAGGCGATCCTTTCGGTTTTGTCGTGGGGATCGCTCGGGGCGGCAAGCTCGCCTATTTGCAAGCCACCGGCTTCGAGGACCACGACAAGAAAATGCCGATGCGGCCGGATTCGATCTTTCGCATCGGATCGATGTCCAAGCAGATCACCAGCGTCGCCACCATGATGCTGGTCGATGAAGGCAAGCTCGACCTCGATGCTCCCGTGGCGCAGTATCTGCCGGAGCTCAGGGATATGCAGGTCGTCAAGAAGGATCCGGCCACCGGAAATCCGATCCTCTCGGATCTTGCGCAGAGAAATTTTGAACCGGCGAAGCGCGCGATGACTATCCGTGACCTGCTGCGCAATACGTCCGGGCTGGTTTATGCCACGGGGGATTACGGCGATCCCGGATTTGAGAATGCGGCGGTGCATTTGCTTTACGGCATCAAGGCCCCGTTTCGGCGCGACAAGCCGATCGCCGATTTCGTCGCAAGCCTCGGCGCCCTGCCGCTTCTGCACCAGCCGGGCGAAGTCTGGGAATATGCCATCGGCTACGACGTGCTCGGCCGCGTCATTGAAGTCGTGTCGGGACAGCCCTTCGATCAGTTTCTGCAAAGCCGCCTCTTCGCGCCGCTGCACATGGTTGATAGCGGCTTCTCGGTACCGCAGGACAAGCTTGCCCGTCTCGTCGCCGTGCCGGGCGCGCAGCCCCAACCCCTTTCGGAAGGCGACGTCGGCAAGCCGCAAACGCTCTTCTGGGGCGGCGGAGGCATCGTCTCCACGGTTCCTGATTTTCTGCGCTTCTGCCAGATGCTGCTCAACGGCGGCGAGCTTGACGGCGTGCGCATCCTGAAGCCTGAAACGGTCCGGCTGATGACGACGAATTCGCTGCCGCCCGGCATGCACATCGCAGGACATGAAGTCGGTCCGGCTTTTGGTACGGGCTGGGGGCTCGGCTTCGCAGTCCGCACCAGCCCGGATTTCAGCCTGATTCCAGGCGCGATCGGCAGCTTCAACTGGCAGGGAAGCTGGGGCACGTTCTTCTCGGTCGACCCGGCACAGAAGCTGATCCTCATCATGATGATGCAGCGAAGGGAGTACAGTGAGAACGGCTTCTACTTCAACGCCATCCGTCGCCTGCCCTATGCCGCGTTGAAGGTGCCCGAAGTGCCGGCGCCGGTCGCGTCCGGGCAAGGAAATGCCGGCGCGCTCACCGAATATGTCGGACGTTACGATTTCGGCGGGTCCGCAAGTTCGCTGGACAGGCAGACCTCGGTCGCCGACGGCAATGGTTGGACCGGTCTTGAGTCCGTTATCGCGGGCACCGGTGGCCTCAGGGTGATCAAATTGGCCGACACCGGCCCTGCCGCGAAAGCAGGCGTCATGGCGGGAGATCTCATCACAGCGATCGACGACAAGTCGATCAAGGGCCTGACCCTGGAAGCGGCCTTTCGCCGGATTTCAGGTCCGGTCAACGCCGCGATCAAGCTCAAAATCTTCCGCCAAAACCAAAGTGATCCGATCGTTGTCACCTTTACCCGAGAGGCTGTCCCTTCGCACAGTGTCCAGCTTCGAATTCGTGTCGCAGATGGCAAGCTGGTCGTTGAAGCAACAGGCGGGTGGTCGATCCTTGATTTCGACAAGGGCCAGCCGACGCCCGTGGCGGTTCGCTCGAAGGATGAATTCCAGGTCGAGAGTGGCGATCATACGCGGATCGCCTTCATCGCGACGCCGCCGGCAAAGTCAACGGCGCGGTTCTCAATCCGGGACCATGGGAGCAACGCGGCGCGCTCACACAATAGGGCACACTGACAGCTGATGAAATTGGCGGGAGCTTGCGTTGCTCGAACATCAGGTGTCCGGCGGCCCGAGATGGTGGCGGTCTCGACTTCCGCTCAGGGTCAATCGCGTCGTTTGGGCCTTTGGTCGCTACTTCCGATCTACCCCAATCAACGGACATCGAGAGACCGGCCGGGCTAGTCGTTTCGTGCCAATTGCTGCCTTGGGTACCAATGGTCACTTGATCACTTCGTCGGTTTGGGTGAGGAGCGTGTTTCTGGGGCAAGTATCTTCCGTGCGCCAAATCCCAAGGCGAAATAGTAAATTCCCATTCCAGCCACGTGCGCCGCGAGATCGAGCGGTTCATTGGTGTAAAACATATACAGGATAAGCCCCAACATCCACACGCCGATAGCTGCTCCCAGCAAGAACATCCCGTTTCCGATTACTTGCGCTTACGCGGCATATTCTCCCGAAATACACGGCCTAACCATTCAATCACCCGCAGCAATCCAACTAGCACCATCCCCAAAATCAAACCGGTAAGAGTAGAAATAATCATTTGACGAAGGGGCTGAGAGCCAAGCAGGTATATTGCGTAAATAACGATGGCGGCGACTATTCCCACTTCAACACGTTTCATCGTCATTACTCCTGTTTTCGAAAGGCCCGGACAATCTAGTTCTTTCAGTGAACCGCTCTCGTAGGAGCATGATTGCTTAACGCGACAGGGAGCGCTGTTACCCAGGGAACAAGGGTGGTGGGGGAAACTAGGGTCTTGCTCTCAATCTCTCCTAGGCTCCCCTGCCATCCCGTTTTCCCATCTCGCAGCGCCATGCCGCCAGGCGCTCTGCTTCAACCGTCTCGCGCAATTCGGACTAGGCGCGGAATACGGGAAACCTGGCGACTAGAAGGCCCTGTCTCAGCGACCTGGCCAGCGAAACCGCTCGGGCACCCCGCGCCGAACAACAACGGGACGCCGTGGCGCGACGACAGTTGCTATGCCCGCGGTGCCCTGGTTCCGCCGGCTGCGGGGCTTTTTGTAAGCATCGTTCGTCGGTCGTGAATCAGACTTTCTAAGCGATGTGCTGCCACATTCAGCGTAGCGTCATCCACTGCATTCTCGTCCCCCGGCAGCGGACTTGGCGCGTTGTGCTCTGAGAATATCGTCGATTTCCTCCTCGATATCGGACAGCTCGGTCTCGCTGGAGGCGTTGCGAATTGGGCGGCCCAGCGCATAGAGAATCCAGAGGGCCCGCACCCGCAGCGTTGCCGAGCCCCAAGAATTTCCAGGCCGCAGCGAGCGCGGTGGCGAAACCACCCAGCACCATTGGCGTTAGATAGATCCAATTGCCGTATTCATCCATGAAGCTCTGCTGGGTGCCATTGTAAACGGCCGCAGCTCCGGGGTGCAGCGGCGGGTCAGCATCCTGATCGGTGCTCGGAGACGTGATCTGCGCAAAGATCGGCTGTTCCCTCATAAGGTCCCTGCGCACGCTCATGATAGTCTGCGTGAGGAGTGGTGACCAGGTCGGTCCCAAGCTTCTTGTTGGCAACAAGATATAGCGAAGTCCTCAAGGTCGTCAGGTCATCCTCTGGGACCGGCGGCGCTTCTCGCAGCGTGCCTTTGGGGACGTCGAAGCTTTCGTAGGCACGTTCGGCTTGCGCGATGGCTCCGGCGGACTCGATCGGGATCAGTACCGGCAACGATTTTGAGCCCTGCTGAAAAAAGCCTCGCACCAGCGACAGATATTTTTCAGCCAAAGGGATCACAACAAGCAGCGCGGCAACGTCTTTGGATTGGATGGCTGCCGCACATCTGGCAACGCAAATTCTTGAATACCTTGGCGCGATCGAGCCCATATTCCTTGCTCAGGACATCCACAATTTTGCTATTGGCGTCACCGCCGATCACGCCCACGCGGCGGCCCTTCAATTTGTCGATGGCGTCGATCGCCGAACCCGGCGGCGCGACGATCAGCACGACCACATGGCTGACAACGACAACGGCTCGCGCCTGTGACAGGTCGCCGACATCGCCGCGAACCACGGCAAGGTCCACTTTGCCTGCAGCAAATGCATTGGCGGCTTCGAGTGCCGTGCCGCTGTCGATCACCTTGAGCCGCACCGGCGCGTTCGTTGAAACGAGCTGGCTCGCAATGGCCGACATCGCCTTGGCGGCCTCGCCGTCGATCGAGCCCACTGCCACGCCCAGCGTTACCGGACGTGTGTAGTATCGATAGGCCAACAGGCTTGCGCCTGAAGCCAGACCGAGAACTCCGATCAGCAGGACAAAACGAAGCCAGAATGGCAATTTCAGCGAAACCATAACAGTATTCCCGGCATTCTTGGCACGTGCTTTTTCTGACGCACCTAACACGATTGAAAGATCAGAAAATAGATATAGAGCCGGATTGCGCGATCACGTTGCCGGAGGGGATGACACGATCAATTGCGCAAATTGATCATCGCTAATCTCGGTCTGGGCGACCTGGACGCTACATTGAAGATGATTGATCAGGTAGTTGTCCGTAGAACCGAACAACCATCGTGCCAGGCGACCCTGCGACCGATGACCCACTACCACGAGGTTGGCATCGATTTCGTGGGCGACCTCGGTAATTACCTCACCGGCGTCTCCCGACCCCCAGCCGCGCCGTCGGCGAGAAGCCCATGGACTTAAGCCGTGCCACCCCTCAGCGAGTATGTCCTTATAGTTGGAGATCTGATCCTTTACCGGGAGGACAAATGCTCCCTCCATTGCCACGGAGCCCAGGAAAGCTCTACAACAGCCAGCAGAAAGACATCGGCCCGGCAGAGTTGTGCAAGCTTCGCACCCTCACGCAATGCCAATCGTCCTTCGATTGAGCCGTCATAAGCGAGAAGAACGCTCTTATACACGATGCGCCCCCGAAAGTTTGGCGTGAACCAACAGAGGCAGAGTAGCACGGATCCTTCGGCTGCATCGTCGCATTGGCGGCGGCCGTCCCAGCGAGCTTTTTCCGCCCTCGACGAGCTCCGCACCGCCAGTTTCGAAAGCGCCCGCAACCCGAGGATCTAATTAATCGAAGCAGTCGACTGCCAATCGCAGCAGCCCATTCGTCCCGGTACCTCGGCACGCGCTTTTCTGGCGCAACTGACGGGCAACATCTAGCGAGGCCCCTTGCGTCCCACCGTTACAGGCTTATACAGGGTGTCTAGCACTCGCTCACGGCGACTGCCAATGCAGAAATAATAAGCTAAAACGAGGAGGATCGCATGAAATTCCGTCCGCTTCACGACCGCGTTGTGGTCAAGCGTATCGACGCCGAAGAAAAGACCGCAGGCGGCATCATCATTCCGGACAGCGCCAAGGAAAAGCCCTCGCAGGGCGAAATCATCGCCGTTGGCCCGGGTGGCCGCGACGAAGCCGGCAAGCTGATCCCGATCGACCTCAAGGTCGGCGACCGCGTGCTGTTCGGCAAGTGGTCGGGCACCGAAGTCAAGATCGACGGCCAGGAGCTGCTGATCATGAAGGAAAGCGACATCATGGGCGTCCTCACCGACAGCCCGCCGCCAAGAAGAAGGCCGCTTAAGCGCCTATCCCCTCTCATTCAAGGAACACAATCATGGCTAGTAAAGAAGTCAAATTCGGCGTCGAAGCGCGGGACAAGATGCTGCGCGGCGTCGACATCCTCGACAACGCGGTCAAGGTCACGCTCGGCCCAAGGGCCGCAACGTCGTGCTCGACAAGTCGTTCGGCGCTCCCCGCATCACCAAGGACGGCGTCACCGTCGCCAAGGAGATCGAGCTTGACGACAAGTTCGAGAACATGGGCGCACAGATGGTGCGCGAAGTGGCCTCAAAGTCGGCCGACGCCGCCGGCGACGGCACCACCACCGCGACCGTGCTCGCCGCGGCCATCGTAGGGAAGGCGCCAAGTCGGTTGCCGCCGGCATGAACCCGATGGACCTGAAGCGCGGTATCGACCTGGCGGTGGAAGCCGTCGTCGCCGACCTCGTCAAGAACTCCAAGAAGGTCACCTCGAACGAGGAAATCGCCCAGGTCGGCACCATTTCCGCCAACGGCGACGCCGAAATCGGCAAGTTTCTCTCCGACGCCATGAAGAAGGTCGGCAACGAGGGCGTCATCACGGTTGAAGAAGCCAAGTCGCTCGAGACCGAGCTCGAAGTCGTCGAGGGCATGCAGTTCGACCGCGGCTACATCTCGCCCTACTTCGTTACCAACGCCGACAAGATGCGCGTTGAGATGGAAGACGCCTACATCCTGATCAACGAGAAGAAGCTCTCCAACTGAACGAACTGCTGCCGCTGCTGGAAGCCGTGGTGCAGAGCGGCAAGCCGCTCGTGATCATCGCCGAAGACGTCGAAGGCGAAGCGCTCGCCACCCTCGTCGTCAACCGTCTGCGTGGCGGCCTGAAGGTCGCGGCCGTCAAGGCTCCGGGCTTCGGCGATCGCCGCAAGGCCATGCTGCAGGACATCGCGATCCTGACCGGCGGCCAGGCGATCTCGGAAGATCTCGGCATCAAGCTGGAGAACGTCACCCTTGCAATGCTCGGTCGCGCCAAGAAAGTGATGATCGACAAGGAAAACACCACGATCGTCAGCGGCGCCGGCAAAAAGGCCGACATCGAGGCGCGCGTCAATCCAGATCAAGGCGCAGATCGAGGAAACCACCTCGGACTACGACCGTGAGAAGCTGCCGGAGCGTCTCGCCAAGCTCGCAGGCGGCGTCGCGGTGATCCGCGTCGGCGGCGCGACCGAAACCGAGGTGAAGGAGCGCAAGGATCGCGTGGATGACGCGATGCATGCGACCCGTGCGGCGGTTGAAGAAGGCATCGTACCGGGTGGCGGCGTCGCTCTGCTTCGCGCCTCCCAGCACCTCAAGGGGCTGCGCACCAAGAACGACGACCAGAAGACCGGCGTCGAGATCGTACGCAAGGCGTTGTCCTGGCCGGCACGCCAGATCGCCATCAACGCGGGCGAGGACGGCTCCGTCATCGTCGGCAAGATCCTCGAGAAGGATCAGTATGCCTACGGCTTCAACTCTCAGACCGGCGAATACGTCAACCTGATCTCCAAAGGCATCATCGACCCGACCAAGGTCGTTCGTGTGGCGATCCAGAATGCCGCCTCGGTTGCGGCGCTTCTAATCACCACGGAGGCCATGGTGGCCGAAGTGCCGAAGAAGAACGCTGGTGGCGGCATGCCTCAGGGCGGCGGTGGTATGGGCGGCATGGGTGGTATGGATTTCTAAGTCCAACCGTCCAGAGCACGACAATAGGAAAAGGCCCGGCAGCAATGCCGGGCCTTTTGCGTCAGCCATTAGACGACAGGGGCTATCGCTTTTTCCTTTTCCCAAAAATGTCGTTCCAGTTGTCCTTATAGGCTTTGGATACTGGCTTCTGACCCTCGCCCATACCTTGCTTTCTTGGTGTTGGGTCCGGTTTGTTGTCAGTTTTTGTAGGGGATTCCGACTTGGCTTCGTCGGTCTTGTTCTCGGTTACCGGCTTTTTCGGCGACGTATCTTTGGCCTTATCAACTGACATTGTTTTTCCTTATAGGCATATCTTGCTCTCTAGCCGCAGGACGCGGTGGTAAAGTAAAAGACCCTCCACGCACCCAACTCCCCATGTCAACAGATCAGAATTTTGTAACAATTCCTGAACGATACCCGCCTGGGCACCCGACAATGCGGCCGGCGGAAATCGAATTTGGACGCTTCTTGGACGCATTTCTACAAAATGGGACCAAGTATGCTGGTGCTAGGGTGCGCAGAATCCCATTGTTGGCGGCGGTTTTGTTGACTCGCCGCTTCGATGGAACGGCGCTATGCACAAGAGCGGTCGCCCCCCAATCATTTTTGACCCGGAACGGGCCCCATGTGATTAACTTCCAACATCGCAAACTAATATCAAACCGATACGCCAGACGAGCTTCCAAATAATTATTTCGCGATGAGCATCGCATCGGTCGGCCACTGTGGCTGGCGAGCCAGGCTAAGGGAAATATTAGGCTCGTCGCCCGTTTCTTTGAAGCTCAGAGCAATGCGGCTTTGGCCAAATCGTCGCGGCCCGCCATGCCGGCGGCGGCAGTCAATACCCGACGACCGCCGACGAAGTCGCCGCGTTGCCGTAGGCCTACGCTTGCGAGCGCGCATTGCCTCGTCATTATTGCGCCCGACAAAGTGCGAATAGGCGGCGAATTCTCCACAGCACGATCAAATTTATGAAAATCGAAGATCTGGTTTCACGCACTTATGGTGAAGAACTGGATCCCGATCTTCGCGCAACTCTTCCAGAGACTGCAGCCGGCAAATCCGCGGTGCCGGAAAGAATTCAGCGATGGGACCAGTGATCGGAATAACGCCCGCAGTCGACCGCCCAATTCTTCATAAGGCACATGGGCAATCCACACTTTCGGCTCCTAACAGCTCATGTTCGCGCGGCAATCCCGGCGACGAGTGCCATAGGGACAAGATCCTCAAGCTGGCCGCTAAGCAGCAACCGCTTGGCGGCGGCAATATCGGTTGCGATAAATCGGTGCGATCGGTGAATGGGACTTCGACCCGCAACCGCCGCACCGCTTCGGCGAGTTGAGGTGGCGGGAACAGCGGCCTGTGAAAATCCGTTCCCTGTGCCGCAAGGAGCCACTCCAACGCCACCACGGTCGCGGCATTCTCCGCCATTTGCGCCAAACGATAGGCGCCGTGGCAGGACATCGAGACGTGGTCTTCCTGATTGGCGGACGTCGGAATCGAATCGATGCTTGCCGGATGTGCCAGCATCTTGTTCTCGCTGACCAACGCGGCGGCCGTCACCTGCGCCATCATGAATCCCGAGTTAAGCCCCGATCCCTCGATCAGGAACGCCGGCAGACCGGAGAGTGAGGCATCGACCAGAAGAGCCTGGCGGCGCTCGCAAAGGGACCCGATCTCGCACAGCGACAGGGCAATAATGTCGGCCGCAAAGGCCACCGGCTCGGCGTGGAAATTGCCTCCCGACAACACTTCTCCATCCTCAGGGAAGACCAGCGGGTTGTCCGAAACCGCGTTGGCCTCGATGCCAAGCACGCTGCCGCTATAGCGCAAATTGTCGAGACAGGCGCCCATGACTTGCGGCTGGCACCGCAAGCAATAGGGATCCTGCACCTTCAGGGTCGCCCGGTTGGCTTCGCGGATCGGGCTGCCAGCCAGCAACGTGCGATAGACCGCAGCGACGTCCTCTTGACCACGATGGCGCCGCACCGCCTGGATGCGCGCGTCAAATGGCGAGTCATCGCCACGGGCCGCCTCAACCGCAAGAGAGCCCGTCACGAGCGCCGCGCGCAGCACGTCCTCGGCCTGAAACAGGCCGAACAGCGCCAAGGCCGTTGAGACCTGGGTGCCGTTGATCAACGCAACGCCCTCCTTTGGCCCGAACTTCAACGGCACGAGACCGCAGCGCGCCAGTCCCTCCGCACCGGGGAATATACGGCCATCAATTCGTACTTCGCCGAGCCCCAGCAGTACCGCTGCCATGTGCGACAGCGGAGCCAGATCGCCGGACGCACCCACCGAGCCCTTTGCCGGAATGCACGGATATATGCCCGCATTCGCTAGCACCAGAAGCATGTCGATCAATTCCCAGCCCACCCCGGAGAAGCCCTGGGCGAGCGCCGTCGCCTTCATCACCAAAATAAGCCGCACGATGTCGTCGCTGAGAAGGTCGCCGGTGCCGGCGGCGTGCGAGAGAATCAGATTTCGCTGCAATTCCTCAAGCTTGAATTCGGCGCGATGCGCACACTTGCCAGCTTGCCAAATCCGGTATTCACCGCATAGATTGGACGATCCGTAGCAATCAGATCGGCAACCGCCTGATGACAGGCTACCACGCGATCGTGTGCACCGGTGGCCAGACTGACCTGGGGCGCGTCGCGCAAAATGCGGGCGCAGGTCGCCAGCGGCACATCGCCAGGCGACAGGACGACGATGTCACCATTGGATTGGTTTGGCGTCATCGTTACTTTCCTGACATTCAATCAAGCAACAGCGCGTCATCGGAAAGGTCTTCCCCTTGCTTGAACAGGGCCAGCAGGTCGGCTACTCCCATCGAGCGCCGTTCGTCGCCGCTGACGTCGAAAACGATCTGACCGCGATGGAACATCAGCGTGCGATCGCCGTATTGCAGTGCCTGGGCCATCGAGTGCGTCACCATGACGGTGGTCAACTTGAACTCGCTGACAATGCTGCGTGGTTCGAATTGTTCTCGATTGTGGGACGATTGAACGCACTTTTGGGTGAGCAGGCCTTCCTCGCCCAAGGAGTGTGGTGAAAGATGGTAGCGAGAGAGCGCTACAGCCAGTCCCACACCCAGTTCGAGCTATTGTTTTCAAAGATTTATCGGGCGGCTTGACCTAGGGCCATTTTGGGCCGCGCGCTTGTCAGTTTGCACCGGAAATGCATTTAGGCGTTCCACCGGAGATCGAGTGCAAACGGAGACGCTGCCGGTCACCGCCACGATACTGGATTGTCGGTAGCGCGAGGCCATTTTGGCAATTGAGAGTGCCGTTGCCCACAGCTTATCCACAGGCCGGTCTGCGCCTATCGAGGTTCTCGTTTGACCGCCGCGCCCGCACGGGCCCAAGCTCCGCGCGGGGGGCATTTCAATGACATGGCAAGCTGAACTTGCGGCCTTGATTGAAGAAACGATGGTCCACGTCAAGGCCGTGGAAGGCGCGAACGTTAAGCCCGTTGTGCCGCTGAAGATAATCGAACGCGCTATTGCTGAGTCCCCTCGCCCCGCCCGGCTGGAGCCCGTGACTGGGTCTTCGGCGGGTTCGGAACGTGAAGAGATCACGCGCCGTGTCGCGAGCTTTAAGGTAGTTCAGGTACGGATGCAGCGGGAACGGGAGGACTATTGCGAGCGGACGCTGTCGGAAGCTCGTTTCGCTGTGAGAGTAAAAGACCGCTGACAAACAGCCGCGCCGTACAAGACTGAAGCGAACATCGCGCCGTCATCCGAGATTGATTCTAACCGCCCGCTGCCGCATGTCCAAAGAGCGCGTGATGCCGTAACGGCGATTGAGGCGGCGGTGTTGTCATTGAAGTCGAAAGCATAAGCTGCCTAAGCGCCTGCTAGGCCCGGCCCTATAGAGCCATTTAGTTCGTGGGAGATCGACGCCACGAAGGTTTCGGTGTCGTAGCATTTCGGGCATTCGAAAGTCCGCAAATCGAAACCCTGACGTTCCGGCTCGATTATCCGCAAGGACATCATTGCTCCGCATTTGGGGCATCGAGGGCACTGGATACGGTCTACGAACATTGCGTGTTCCCTGATGTTTATCGCGTTTCGACGGCGGGCGAAGCATTGGGATTGCTTTGTGCAGATCGTTTGTTCGCAAGGCGACGGATGTATGCGCAGCGATCACGAATGCGAGTTCTCCGCGCGGGCGGATTAGAAGTCATGGCGATGTAGCGAATTGAGCGCGTCCATTCCGACGCAACGCTGAAAGCATAAATAAATTCGATCCAGCACTACGGTTACGCAACCGGCAAAGCAGGCCGAGCGACGCTGGCCGGTCTTCTATTTCCCAGGCTGGTCTTTCGGCACTTTTCGCAAGCGCACCCCGGCCCGCTACCGTTCTTCGAGAGCTCTACGAACCGCCAGTTCATTAGCAACCGTAAGCGAAGTTTCGACCTCTGCTGCCTCAGCACGTCGAACTGTATTCGCGCCCAATGCGGCCGCTTTTGCAAGTTCCGCCGAACTCCATCTTAGCACCGCACGAGCCACTCTATTTTGGGCAAGCATTAGTGGGAAGGTCGCCGTGGCCACCAACCTTATAGGGTGCGCAAAGCTGCGCTCTCCCCGTTATTGTCGGCGGTCGGTGTAGATCGCGTTTCCATGGCTGTCGGGAGCCGTTGGTGCAAGAAAATTTACAATGACCCTCTCAATCCGGGAACCAGCGCTTGCTTCGTGCGGAAACGAGCGAAGCGGCGAGAGAATTGAAAACGCCAAGAAGGCGAGCCCATCCCTGCGCCAGCTGTCACTCACCTCTGGCCGCCGACGCCAAGGCGCCGCTTTCGTTAGGTCGAGAAGTTCGCCCGTATCACGCAACCGCAGGGCTTTGGCTTGCACCGCCAGTGAGCCGTTGCCGTTCACATTGCCCGAGGTATCGGACGATGGGACTGATGAAAGACCGGACGCTAAGATTTCCTGGATCAAATTGGGTTCGTTTTGCAAAATTGTCTTTTGTGGATTTTAGAGTATTATAATACCGCTGCTGCGGCCCTGAAGCAAATCACAGGACCAGTCCCGTGTCGGATGCCAGCTCTCCCAAGGTGCGTGGACGTTGCAAGCTTTGGGCTCTGCGAAGAGCAACGTCCGCATTGCCCGAACTCCAATACGCGGATGCCTGAACCGTCAAAATTGAGGTTGGCATAGAGAAGCAAGAAGCCCGTGGGAGCTGAATAGGCATCTCGACTCTTCCGCGAACGCTCTGCGGCTAGGCTAAATTGTGACTATTGCCGCTGTAGGTGCCTCCCGATGTTTCGGATCGCCTTGTTGCGCCGTCCTACAGCAATCGCTCGTAGCGCTGGATCGAGAGAAGCTGCGGCAATATTCGTCGGACGGCTTCGGCAATCCGCGCCTTTTCTTCGGCCGGCATCGAGATCGACGGATCGACGAAAACCGGTTCGGCTGGTTTGATGCGCCGCTTGCCCTCCATCCAGAGTATCAGCTTGACTACATATTCTACTTGCTTGAATTCCGAGCTAAAAAAGGCCGGTGGTTTTAAGGTTCCAAAAGTGAAAGCGCGGGCGGCCCACTCCGCCTTCACCTCTCTAACGCGAGCCAGCTCGATTTCGGCGGCGGCGGCGGACCGAGCCAACTCAAGAATGATCCTATCTTTGAAGTCGCCAGCGATTTCACGAGCAAGCTGCTCGACCCTCTCGGCGTCGAGAGCACGCAGTTTGATCGAGGTCAGACCGTGGCTGAGCGCGTTATTCCCGGCGCGCTTTTTCCCCGTTTTGGTCCGCGGGCCGGTACTCCTCCTAGCGTTACGCCGATTGGCTTCGATTTGTTTTTCAGTTGCCATGTTCAGCCCGACGTCTCCGCTGCGGGCGCAAGACGCGGCAAGTCGTCGGCCAGAATCTCCTTCGCCGCAGCTTCGATCGTGAGCGCAAAGCTTTTGCGATACTCCGCGATGGCCCGGAGCGCCCTGGAAAAGCGGGCCTCGGCCGACACCAACAATTTATCGACCATTTGCAGTTCCGAGAACACCTGGCGACACGCCTCGGCATCAATTGCCCTCTCATCGAGGCCTGCATCACGCAGCATGTCGAGAACCTTCTGCTTGTGGCGGCCGTTTTCAAGAAAATCTCGGCTATAAGATTTTGCCAGCGGGCCCGCGTCCGGCGGTATACCGATGGCGGACAACTTCATCGAGTTCCTTGAGAAGACATTGTTTTATAATCGATATCAAAGCCTCAGGCCGAGCTTTGAAAATCATATCTGACTTGCTGTACCGCAAGCGGCGAATTTCGAACAACAACTCCCCCATGTCATTGACATAGATCTTTTCGATCACTCCATTGCATCTCACTTCGCGCTGCAATTCCGCCCGCAAGCTTTCGAATTCTTCAGCGGTTTCGTTGAACCACAAGCGCGGCGACGAAAATAGGGTATCCACGGTGTCGGGCACTGTCTCACTCTCCGAATGTTACGATCGATCATCAACGCAAAAAATCTTAAAGAACCATTTTGCGCTGGGCTCAGCACGGCTCAACGAGCTAAAGCCGCCAACTCTTTCATCTATTCGTATGAGCTAAGGGAGATTCGCAGAGTTACACAACAGGTTTTTGATACTCCCCGGCCGCGGTCGTCGGGGACGATTTCGGGCATCGCCTGTCCCCGACAGGCTTGCGCGGCCGAGAAGCGGTTTTGGCTCAGTTTAGGAATGTTTTCGCTCCTGACCTCACCCACCTCAGCGAATTCGGGGTCTGGAACGGCGTCACTCACTCGGGGCGCAACGCTGTGTTTCCGAGTCTTACAAAAAAGTGATCGTTGGTTCGAGTCCGGATCCCGCTCCTCGCGGCGGGGGCAGATAGATCCACGAACCACCGCAGCGTGCCCCTCGCGAAATCTCCTATCTGTCCGGACGCGCGCATAGCTAGCAAAAATTGGGTTCGTTTTGGATAAACGCGCGGTCCACGAATGGGAGATGCACCTTTCGGCACGCGTCAGATCTTATCGCGACTTTCGGGTCCGTACACCCGGTCCGCCACCATTTTCCTCGATGAAATCTACACCGGCCGCTTCCAAAGCCTGACGCGGCTTCGTTTGCGGATGTGACGGGAAGGCAATCGGTTATCAAGCTGAACCAGCACCAACGCAGGTCTTTTGGCACTCGTGTCCAAATAGCTTGACGCGCTTCGAGGACTTTCGACGAACAACAGCAATCAAGCTGCGAAACAAAGCCAACTAAAATTGTCACTCACCATGACTGACCACCCTAAGAGGCCGTTTCGAAATTGGTTGTCAGGCGTGCAGCCTATCGAGCAAGACCTTGGCCTGCTTCAAGTCGAGCGTGTCGAAACCTTCGGTGAAGCAGCCGTACACGGGGGCCAGAAGGTCGTGAGCTTCAGAGGGTCGCCCTTGATCGGCCCGAAGTTTGGCGAGCGTGGCGGTGGCTCGCAGTTCCCAGAACTTCGCCTCCTGCTGCTGTGCGAGAGCGATGGCCGCTTTGAGGCACTGTTCTGCCTCAGTCGCGCGTTGTTTTGGTTGGATGAGCAACATCTCAGCCTTGAAGCGAAGCAATTCTGGTTCGTACCAACGCTCGCCCGTGGTCGATGCAGCGTCGAGCGCGGCCTCGAAAAGGGCAAGCGCACCATCAGCGTCGCCGGCAGCGACCTTTGTCAATCCGACAATTCCAATTCGGATCGGCAGGTGGAAGCGACGCGAGGGAAACGACTTCAAGGTCTCCAGAGCGGCTTCAGCCTGGCGGACACCGGCTTCGACCTCGCCTTGCAGCACGAGGACCCAACCCTGCATGATTTTGGCCGGTATAAGGTAGTTCGCCAACGAGTACTTCTCGGCAAGTGGAACGCAAATACTCAGATGCGCTTCGGCCTCTTTCGAACGGTTTAAGATGATGAAAGTTTCCGCGCAGAACATGTGTGCTTGCGAGAGGCTAGGTTTATGATCAAGGCGATGGCCGAGATCCAGGGCCTCTCTGAGTGCGTCTTCAACTTGATCGAGGTGGCCGAGCATCATCAAGCTCAAGGCGCGCATGCCCAGGGAACAGCATCCCGGGTCGTGAGCACCGTAGGTCAGCGCAAGGTTGCCGTGGACATCGACCCGGTAATTCGAGAGCAATTGATCTATGTGGATCAGCGCCGCACGTGGCTCACCTTCCGCCACCATCTGGGAACCACCGGCATGATGGGCCTGAACGACATATTCCGGTTCGTTAGTGTGTTTCTGGAGGGCATAGATTTCCTGGAGTAGTTCGTGGGCTCGTGCGTGCTGTCCGCTGCTGTGCGCCCCCATCCACAAACCCCAGACGGATCGGAACACTTCTGCCGGGCGCCCCAGTCTTTCCGCCGCCGCCCTCGCCTTCTCGTAGAGCAGTTTCGCCGGCGGGCTGTCCCAGCCGTCTAACGCCATACGCGAGGGTCCTTCGATAACCAGAAAAATAAGCTCCCATTCATCTCTTTCAGTGCTTTCGGGCAGCGCAGCAACGAGCTTCATCGCCCTGTCAACGTGGCCGAGCGCCTCGGTGTAGGCTAATCGTGCCGCCGCGCGCTCGGCCGCTTGGCGCCAGTACGTCAGCGCACGGTCAATCAAACTTGCTTCGGTGTAGTGGTGCGCCAGCAGTTCAGGCTCGGTTTCGGCAACTTCCGGGAACCGGTTCGCGAGTACTTCCGCGATGCGTTGGTGGAGGTCGCGCTTTCGTGTCTTCAGGATCGACTGAAAGGCCGCGTCGCGGATCAGCGCGTGCTTGAAGATGTATCGTGACTGTGGTGGCGCGCCCCGCTGTCCCAGCAGATCGGATCGGACAAGCTGTTCAAGTCCTTCCAGCAACGTCGCCTGCGACATCCCCGCTACGGCATCGAGCAGTTCGTAGGAAAACTCTCGACCGATTATCGATGCTGTGAGGGCGACATCTTTGGCCACGCCAAGGCGGTCCAGACGCGCAATCAACAAATCCTGCAACGTAGATGGAATTGTGAAGTCCCGAATTGATTTTCGCAGGACGTAACGCTCGCCTTCTTCCTCAAGATCGCCAAACTCTAAAATCGCTCGCGTGATCTCCTCGATAAACAGCGGAACGCCCTGCGACTTAGTCGCTATCTGTTCGACAATCGCTTCCGGCAGCGTTTTGCCGCCTGCGGTCTTGTGAATGAGGTCAACCACCTGGCTTCGCCCCAAGTGGTTGAGCTTCAACATCGTAGTGTGGCCAAGATCCAGCCAGGGTGCGGTGAACTCAGGCCGATAGGTCACAATGATCATTACCGGCAGGTCCACCACCCTGCGAACAATCCTATCTATTAACTCAAGGGACGTTGGGTCGAACCAGTGCGTGTCCTCGAAAAGCACTAGCACTGCATCCCGCCGCGAGAGTACAACTAGTTGCTCTTCCAGTACCTCCATAGTCCGTTGTTTTTGGACTGCCTCGGTGAGCTGCAGCGGCGGATAGCGTTCCCCGAATGGGATAGACAACAGATCGGCCATTAGCGCGGCAGCTTCGGTTTCATCTTCCGCTGAGTTTTTTAAAACGGCTTCCAGCTTGTCGAGCTTCCGGGGTCCAGTATCCGTCCGGACAATGCCTGCGGCCCATTCGAGCTGCCTTATGATGGGATAAAACGCACTGTTCACGTGAAAAGGAGAGCCAAAATATTGCAAGCAAGTAACTGAACGATCGTCTAGACGCTCCCGGAATGCTTGCGTTATGCGCGATTTGCCGAAGCCAGCAGGTGCCGAGAGAAGGATGAGCTGGCCGTCGCAGTCTTTCGCGTGGTCCCAGCGACGGTGGAGTAGCGCGATCTCCTCGGTGCGACCGACGAGCGGTGTCAGATCCCTGACAACCCTGCTATCGAAGCGTCCCCGCGCGCTGCTCTCGCTTATGATACGCCACAGCCTCGCAGCACCAGGGATTCCCTTGAGTTCCTGCAACCCGAGGTCCTGGTAGTCGAAAGCGGCACCGGCAAGGCGACGGGTTAATTCCGCCACGACGACGGAATCGGCAGACGCTACAGACTGTATTCTTGCCGCCAAATTCAGCGTGTCGCCGACGGCCACGCGTTCCTGCGAACTTCCCTCGCCAATCAACTCGCCCACCACGACCACTCCCGTGGCGATGCCGACCCTGACCTGCGGGAGGGCCGGGACAGATAGTCGGATCGCGGTCATCGCGTCGATCAGCGCAAGTCCAGCACGGATGGCTCGCTCAGCGTCGTCTTCGTGCGCCTGTGGATAGCCGAAATAGACGAGTGCTCCATCGCCCATATACTTGGCAACCGATCCGCCGAACCCAGTCACGGCGCTGACACAGCCCTTTTGAAACGCCCCGATGACGTCGCTTAGATCTTCCGGGTCGAGGCGAGCGGATATCTCCGTTGAGCCCACGAGGTCGCAGAACATGACGGTAAGCTGCCGACGCTCGGCATCGGTAGATCGTGCAGCGGAGACCGAGGCCAAAGTCGGGCTCGATACATTCGAGGCATCGGCGGCCAGGGTCGATGCTGTTTCAGATTTGAGGGCCGCAATCGCCGCAAGCAGTTTGCGGCGGTGTCCGACCGAGGTCACGCCGATGCTGACCAGGTCGTCGGCCGTCAACTCCGAAAGCACTTCGCCATCGACATCGTTGTCGTGGAAACCGGGCGCGTATTGTTCGAGCCCCAAGCCGCGCAGCCACGCCGCAACGTCCATCCAATAAATCCTCCGTCTGCGAGAAGCGGTAGCACCTCATTGACGACGATAGACCTCTGCCTTTTAAGTTGCCAGCGGCAGCGCTAAAATAGGCGCATTATTGGGTGTTGGAGCTTCAGCCGGTCAATGACTGCTCCACTCTTGTCAGCGGCAGTTTTTGAAAAAGGTTTGTGTCACTGGCGCCCGCCGTGATTCCAAGGCGTTTCTTGAAAGAACTTAGATTCGCCATGTGGACGCCAGCCACTCGACGACAGCATAGCCGCATTGTCACCCGATACCAGACCGATCTGACCGACGCAGAGTGGCGCGTGATCTCGCCGCACTTGCCGAAGCCTAGCGCGACGGGACGGCCGCGCGAGTGGCCGATGCGCGAGATCTTAAACGGCATCTTCTATGTCGTGCGGGCGGGCTGCCCGTGGCGCCCGCTGCCGAACGACTTGCCGCCATGGGAGACGATTTACCGCTGGTTTGCCGCCTGGCGCGACGACGGGCGGTTTGAACGGATAAACCATGCGCTCGTGATGGCAGATCGCGAACGGGTGGGACGCGACGCCAGCCCGTCGGCCGCGATCATTGACAGCCAGAGCGTCAAGACCACCGAGGCCGACGGGCCACGCCGTTACGATGCTGGAAAGAAGATCAAAAGGATGCAAGCGTCATGCGCTCGTCGATACGGACGGACGTGGCCTCGTGCTTGAACCGCATCCGGCGAGCATCCAGGATCGCGACGGCGGCGGGCCGCTTCTGCGGGCTTTCGCGCCGGTCTTCCCCCCCATTCAGCGGGTCTTTGCCGAGAGCGGGTATGCCGGAGAGAAGGTCGCCAAGGCCACCTTGATCGCGGTCGAGATCGTGCGCAAGAACCCCGATCAGGTCGGCTTCGCTGTTAACTCGCGGCGCTGGGTGATCAAGCGGTTCTTCGCCTGGATCGGGCGCAATCGGCGGCTGGCAAAGGACTTCGAGGCCATCCTGGACTCCGCACGCGCCTTCCCCTACGCCGCATCCGTCATGTTCTGGTACGGCGGATCGCTCGTGTTTCACGACTTTCGGAACAGAATCTTATGAGTTTACAGACTTACTCGTGAGCAGGAGCTTCTTTGCCTTCGCTTCCTCTTGGTCCAAATATTGTAGTTTCTTCGCTTCTTGTAGCCTGCGTCTAAGAGTGCGTGGAGTTAGGCCTTGATATTGGGGAAAGTTGGATTTGCGTGAGCAAAGTATTTTGCAAACTGCTTCTTCTCCTTTCAGATTCGGGCTATCGAGCCGCACTGCCTCAAAGTCTGTCATTAATTGCCTCTGCTTGTCGTCGACCCAGGTCTTGCCTCGACCGGGTCCCTTGCCCCCATAGATAGACCAAGCCAACATGCACATCAAAATTTGCTTATCTAGCTCGTCATCGACATCAAGATTAGCTTTCTCAGCGGCTCTAACTATTGGCCTCGTCAATGCGTCTCGAAGCTCAGAAATTATTCCATCTTCACTTTCATTTTTCCCGAACGTCGCTCCTTTCTTGATAGCTTTCTTCTTTTTCGTTTTCTTCGACTTCAACTTTTTGAAAAACATTGAAACAACCGGTAGAGCCAGTTCGAATCGCTTTCGCGGCCCCTTTACCCGCTTTGAATTCTGTTCATTGTCTTCATCAAGAATGCCGTTAAGCGCTTCGTGTTGAAGCGAGCCCGCCCTTGTTACGGCAAGCCGCTCTGGATCTCGCGGTGTCTGCTTTTTGGCGGCGTCTATCTTTTTCATCCTCAGGCATATCGAACCTTTCGGGGGAGCGGTTTTGTCGTGGCCTTTTTCCGCTCAGCGACCAATGCAATCTCTGACATTCGCTGACTTCTGAAGAAAGACCCGCACCTAATTGTGGCGCTTGAAGTACACATCAATTTATAACCCGGGATCAACGGTTATGCACTCGAGCTGCTCTCTTTTGTGCGTCCCGGCAGCGATCAAGCCGACTGGTGGGACTGTTGCCGTGGAATGAGCGCGGTGCCTTCGGAGTATGGGGCATGAGCCGAACTCCCGCCCGCTTCACTCAGGCAGACGTTGCCCGTTCAATTAGAGCGGCAAAGCAGGCCGGCGCGGGTGGGGTTGAACTGCGACCGGACGGCACAATCCGGATTGACTGGACCCGGCAGGGGAAAAGCTAGAAAAGCTGGCCGAAGACCGGCGACGAGGTGGCTATTGTTCCGGGCATGCCCCGCCCCGTCCGCCGCACCTTCACCGGGAAACTAACCGCCACGGCACTGTGGTCTGGTACGTTCGCGTCGGTAAAGGTCCTAGGGTTCGTATAAAGGCCGGGTATGGTACACCAGAGTTCGAGGAAGCCTATCAGGCTGCGCCATCCGAGAGCCGATTCACCACAGGCCACGCCAACGGCTGCGCAGGGTACGTATAGCATGGCTGTGGACGCTCTACTGCAGACCGGCAACTGGAACGGCCTTTCGATGGCCACCCGTCAAACAGCGCGAAAGGATCATGCGCCGGCATTCTCAGCGACGGCGGCGACCAGCCGTTTCGAGGATCACCAGCGGCTCGATCAAGAAAAGCGTCGATCGCGCGGAAACCCTATGCAGCCCGGCACTTCGTTGATACGATGCACGGTATGTTCAAATGGGCGGTTAAGGCCCAACACGTCAGACCGATCCGACCATTGGCAAGGCGTGGCGAAGCTAAAGACTAAGGGCTTTCCGGTCGTGGACCGAGGAAGAACTGGAAAAATACGAAGCCCTTGGCCACTAGGCACGCGCGAGCGCGTCATGTTCGGGGTCTATTGCTTTACCGGCCTGCGCCGAGGTGACGCGTCGAAGCTCGGGAAACAGCATATCCGCAATGGCGTCATCACAATCGACACCGAGAAGTCGCAAGGCCAGATGCGGGTGACAATCCCGGTGCTGCCCGAGCTGGCAGAGATCATCGCGGCGGGACCGACCGGCGATCTCTCGATCATCGCGAGCAAGAAGGGTCAGCCAATCCGCAAGGAGTTGCTGGGAACGATGTTTAAGAAAGCCTGCAAGCTGGCCGGTATCCCGAACAAGTCGGCTCACGGCATCCGCAAGGCGGCAGCGACCCGCGCGGCGAACAATGGCGCCACGGTAGCGACCCTGGAGGCGATATTCGGGTGGGAAGGTGGCCAGATGGCCGCACTCTATACCCGCGCCGCCGATCGGCGCCGGCTCGCCGCCGAGCACATGGAAAAACTGTCCAAATCAGGAACCTCTATTCCCGCACCTGACGGGAAGGTGCGGGCCACAGGGCAAAAAGGCGAGTGAAATCAAATGCAAAATAAAACGATGGTGGGGGAAGAAGGACTCGAACCTTCGAAGTCATAAGACGGCTGATTTACAGTCAGCTCCCTTTGCCACTCGGGACACTCCCCCGCTCAGCAGCATCGCAACCCACCCGCCGGAATGGCGGCGGCAAGGCCAAGGATGACGCTAAAACCGGGTACCGATGGCGGGCTCCCGGTCGGGCGCGTTTATGGCGGATCGGCGATGGCAAAGTCAACCAAGGGAGGCGCGCCAATGCGGGCCTTCCCGGGGCCCAAATTGCCATTATCGGGAACCCGTGAGACAAGCTGGCGATGAGCGATCGTGACCGAAAGCCGCGAGTTTCAGCGCGGAAGCGTCAAGCGACCGGACCAGGGCCGCCAATCCGGCCGGCGGCCGGCCTGGCGCGACCATGGTGCGAGCCCGGACGGTCCGGTGATCCTGTATGGCTGGCACACGGTGGCGGCGGCGCTGGCCAATCCGCAGCGCCGGATCCGCAAATTGTGGCTCACCGAGAACGCCGCGCGGCGTCTCGCCGATGACGACATTGCCGTCCCGGTGACGCCGGAAATCGTGCGGCCGGCGCTGATCGACCAGCGGCTCGGCCCGGATGCCGTGCATCAGGGTCTGCTCGCGGAGGCCGACCCGCTGCCCTCGCCGGATATCGATACGCTGGCGCAAGAGGGCATCGTGCTGGTGCTCGACCAGATCACCGATCCGCACAATGTCGGCGCGATCCTGCGCTCGGCGGCGGCGTTCGCGGTCAAGGCCGTGGTCACCACGGCGCGGCACAGCCCGGAGGCGACCGGCGTGCTGGCGAAGTCGGCATCCGGCGCGCTCGAGCTGGTGCCGCTGGTGACGGTGCAGAACCTGGCGCGCGCGCTGACCGAGCTGAATGATCGCGACTTCCTGACCGTCGGGCTCGACAGCCAGGGCAGCGATCATCTCGGCGCGGTGCCGCTGCGGCAGCCGCTGGCCCTGGTGCTGGGCGCCGAAGGCAAGGGCCTGCGGCAGTTGACGCGGGAGACCTGCCACGTAGTGGCGCGGCTCGACATGCCCGGCACGATCAAAAGCCTCAATGTCTCGAACGCCGCCGTGCTGGCGCTCTATATCGGCGCGAGCCGGCTCGGCCTGATGGGCTGAGTCGTCAAGGCATCGCCGCCGGCTCGCTTGAAACCTATCTGGCGATCAGTCATAGCGGTGCAGCGTGTGCATCCGATAGCCGTAATGATGCGGCACGCCATGATAGCCGTAGCGCAGGCTGTGATGCATCATGGTGCCGTGATGATGCCCATAATAGCGGTAGCCGGAGGGCCGCCAGTGGTGCTCACGATAGGTGTAGATGACGGGATGGCGATATCCCAGCGCGTCTTGGTGATAGGTCGGCTCGGGCGCGAAATCGCCGGGACCGGTATAGGTCGGACCCTGGTTGACATAATAATACTGATGCAGCGGATCCGGCAGCCGCTCAAAGCCCCAGCCGGCGCAGCTATAGCAGCTTGAATACTCCGGCACCGCGACATAATCCTGCGCGCACGGGCTGACATAATTGAACAGTCCGCCACCGCACGCCATCGCCGGCACGGCGCTCGCGGCCATCACGGCGATCGCCGCGGCCAATCCTGTAATCGTCTGACGCATGGACACTCTCTCCTGTGGGTCGGTTTCTTGTTTTGTCGTGGCTGGTTTCAGGGACCGCGATGCGGCCGCTGCTGCGGAATGCCGCCCGGCTGCTGCCGCTGCTGCTGCTGCCGCCGGCCTTCGCCGCCATATTGCGGCGCCAGCATCACCGCCGGCGGATTGAACGGAACCTCGGGCTGCGCCCGTGGCGGCGCGGATTCAGCGGACCAGGATTGATGATAGCTTTCCGCCGGCTTCGGCAGGATGCGGTTCAGCGGCGGTTCGATTTCCAGGCGCCCGTAGCCCGGCTGCCGGCCGGCACTGGGGTAATAATGGCCGACATGCGGATCGGCATCGACATAGCGGCCGCCATAGACGGTGGGCTGCACATGCTGGCCTTTGGCAAGACCCCAATCGCCTTCGACGACGGCATAGGAGGCATCGACACCGTTGATGATGATGGGGACGCCGGGACGGCCGGGGATCACGATATCGAAACCGTCGCCGGCCCATGCCGACATCGTGGTTCCGATCAAAACTGCCAGTGCGAGGCCTGCGCGCATGGTTGGGTATTCCGATTCCGGAGCAATCTAGCCGACCGCGCTGGGCCAAGCGTTAAGGCCGCAGTTCTAACTGCAGATAAGCCTAACGCGTGGACGTTCGCGCCCGCTCAAATTCGGGCAAACGGGATAGCAAAGCGTTAACACCGCGCCGTGAAACGCCGTGGCGGCGAATTGTGTTCATGCCGACCGCGATGGCGCCGGCCTTGCGCGCGGGGGCACCGGGAACCGGAACTTCACGCCGGTTTGACTCGGCGGATTGTAAAACCCGGAACGTCTGCCGGCGCCCGCGCTTAGCTTGGATCGCAAACACGGAGAAACCGCATGACGAATTTCAGACTTCTCGGCGCTGCCGCGATCCTTTCCTCGATGCTGGCGGGCCCGGCGATGGCGCAGCAGGTGATCTCGAACCCGGGCAAATGCCAGGCCGAATTTCCGAATGCCAATTGTCTGAACGAAGGGCCGGGCAATCCGTACACCGGCACCCCCAGCAGATACCGCCACCGCATGACCTATCGCAGCGATCAGCGCGGATGGAACGATCAGGCGAACTGGAACCAGGCGAACTGGAACAATGGCTGGAACAACGGCTGGAATGACAGTTGGAACGACAACCGCTGGGATCGTCACGATTCCGGGTTCTGGCCCGGTGACGTCGCGGCTGGGGTGGTCGGCGGCGCGCTCGGCACCGCGGGCGCCATTGCGACCGCCCCGTTCCGCGGCGATTCCTACGCCTATGACAATGACGGCTATCGCGGCGGATACAATCAGAGCTGGGCCAAGCGCAACGGCTTCGTCTGCCAGCCCGGCACCTGGTTCAAGGGCGAAGACGGCCGCCGGCATATCTGCCAGTAGGGCTTGAGCTGAGGGCGGCTGCGGCCGCCTTCTTCACGGTTCATAGAAAAAGCCGGCGGGCGTGACACCGTCGGCTTTTTCTTGCGACTGCCGGCTCGATCTCCGGTGCCGTCGCGAATCTGGCTCCAAGCCTGACTCGGCGTGGTTAACCAAAGGTTAATCCCGGCGCGGCCGCCGGTTTTTGCTGCGTGACGCGGATCACGGCGCGCGCCCGTCCCGCGTCGTACTCCCTGTCATGACGGCTGGCGGGAATGGTCTCGCCCCGAGGACCAACAGGAGACGACAATGACCAAGTTCAAGACATCGGATCGCAACGACCAGACCATGCGTGTGCTCGACAATGTCGAACTGGATGCCGTGGTGGGTGGCGGTCTCGATAACTGCCTGCCGGGCCGCACCATCATCATCGGCACGGCGCCGAATACCGGATGGACGTTCAAGGACGTTTTCGCCCATCCGACCCTCGGCACCTATCACTAGCCAACTTCAAACCCACAGGAGACTAAAATGGACATGCCCGAACTGACCATCGATGAACTGGACGACGTGGCCGGCGGGCTCGCCGCACGCCCAAGCCCATTATTGCCCCATCCCTCGACCGGGCCCACGTTTCCGGTCGATCCCGATCCGGTCGTCATCTACGTCTGAAACATCGCTGCAGCCGACCGACGAGCGGCCGCCCCAACCGGCGGCCTCTTTCGTGGTCGAACGCCACGGTTGCCTCTTTCCGTCCCGTCATCGCGCGCCTGCGGATTGCCGGCTTCGTGGCTGTAGCCGGCGCCCGGCAACTCTGGTATTTGACGGCGCGTTTCGCGGGTTTGCCGGTTTAGCTCAGCGGTAGAGCAGCGGTTTTGTAAACCGAAGGTCGGGAGTTCAATCCTCTCAACCGGCACCAATATCCAATTGCCCGCCGCGTGCGCGGCCGAACCGTCGCCCAAGCGCCTGACGCCCCTTGATTCCCCACCGGATATTTGCTGCAACATCAGTGGGGCCGAGGTGATGCGTGATGGAATGGATGAAGGAACGCGATCTCCTGATCGCGGAAACGATCGAGTTTGTTCGGTCGGTCGCCGCCAGGAAACCGGGGCTCGGGCCGCCCTCGGGCGCCAAGCCCGGTGTTGCCGCCGCACCGGTCGAGGGCGCGAAAATCCTGGCCGGTGAAATCCTCAATTCGCCCAGGGCTGTTCAGCCCGGTGTCCGGATGCCGCGGGCCATCGTCGGAGACGACGTCCGAACCGAGATTGAGACCCGCCTTGCCAGCTTCCGTGCCCACCAGCAGCGTTTTCACCGTGAGCGCGAGCAGTATTTCAGCGCCACCCTGGCGAGGGCCCGCGCGGCGTTCGCGGCGGCGTCCGATCGCGATCGGCCATCGCCGAGTTCTGAGCGTTAGTTCAATCAGAACCGAAATGGCTCTCTAGGCGAGTTGATGATCCGGCAGCCGGGTCCGAATTAGCTGGTCGAATCCGTTCGGCAGTTCGATATCGACTTCCAGCGTCGACATGCTTTTGCCGCGGTCCATTTTCACCAGAACCTTGTCCGGGTCGAGCTTGACGTGCCGTGACACCACGGCAAGGATTTCTTCGCGCAGGATTCCCAGAAGATCGGGCTGACCGCGCTGGCTGCGCTCATGCGCGAGCAGGATCTGCAACCGTTCCCGCGCCACCGGCGCCGAACCGGTCCGGCGGCCGAGTAGCCGCAACAGGCTCATGCTCATGCGGCCCTCCGTCCAAGCAATCTGTCCATGAAGCGCTTGCGCTCGACCGGCACCATCATGGCAATGGTCTCGCCATTGAGCCGCCGGGCGGCGTCGATGTAGGCGCGAGCCGGCGCGCTCGCGGCGTTGTTGAGGGTGACGGGCGAACCGACGTTGGATGCGCGCAGCACGTCCTGGCTTTCCGGGATGATGCCGAGCAGCGGGGTCGCAAGGATGTCGAGGATATCGTCGATGCTGAGCATCTCTCCGCGCGCCGCGCGCCCGGAATCATAGCGGGTGATCAGGACGTGCTTGCTGACCTGCTCGCCCCGTTCGGCGCGTGCGGTCTTTGAATCTAGCATGCCGATGATGCGGTCGGAATCCCGCACCGACGATACTTCGGGGTTGGTCACAATGACGGCCTCGTCGGCATAGCGCATCGCCAGCGTGGCGCCGCGCTCGATGCCGGCCGGGCTGTCGCAGATCACCCAGTCGAACTTGGTGCGCAATTCCGCGATGATGCGCCTGACACCCTCATCGGTCAGCGCATCCTTGTCCCTGGTCTGGGACGCCGGCAGCAGCCACAGATTCTCGAGCCGCTTGTCGCGGATCAGTGCCTGCGAGAGCTTGGCCACGCCCTGCACCACATTGATGAGGTCGAACACCACCCGCCGCTCGGCGCCCATCACCAGATCGAGGTTGCGCAACCCGACGTCGAAATCGACGACAACGACCCTTTCGCCGCTTTGTGCCAGCGCCGCACCGAGTGCGGCCGTCGAAGTGGTCTTTCCAACTCCGCCCTTGCCTGACGTCACGACCAAGACTTTGGCCATCCTATCCTCCTTCGCCGATTAGTTCAGCGCTGTGATTTTCATGGTTTCGCCGTCGAGCCATGCCTGGGCCGGCCGATTTCGCAGGGTGTCGTCGATCTGTTCCGCGGTCTGATAGTAGCCATCGATCGCAAGCAGTTCCGCCTCGATCTTCTGACAATAGATGCGCGCCGCCGAATTGCCGTTGACGCCGGCCATCGCGCGGCCGCGCAGCGTGCCGTAGACATGGATCGAGCCGCCGGCGACGATCTCGGCGCCGGATCCGACCGAGCCCAGCACGGTCACATCGCCTTCGGTGAACACGATCGACTGCCCCGAGCGGACCGGACTCTCGAGCAGCAGCGAGGCCGGGTGCGCGCGGGTCTTCGGCCGCTTCGCTTCGCTGTCCCCGAACGAACATTGGCGTCCCCCCGTCAGCAGCGGCGGCAGGCCCGAGCCGAGTTGAGCCGCCTCCACGCCTTCGACGCCGAGCACGCGGATATTGCGGTCCTGCAGGCTCGAGATCAGGTGGGCAATGGCGGATTCGCTGAGTTCGACCGCCGACAGATCGAGCACCACCGGCCGGCCGGCGAAGAACCCCGGCGAGCGGGTCAGGGTTGCATCCAGCTCCTCCAGCCAGCCGACAATCGGCACGACAGGAGAAAACACGAACGCGACGTAGGACCGGCCGCGGAAGCGTACCAGTTGACGTTGTGGCTCGGCCTTTGCGCTCATAATTACCAACTCGCTGTCCCTATCGACCCATTCGTTAAGGATTGGGCGATCATGGTTAACGAACAGTTAATAGATAAATAAACACCGATTTCGCCGGGCGTTCGTCGCGGCGGGGCGGCGGCGGCGCATCAACCGGGCAGCCGCGGCTGCGGCGCCCTGCAACCGCCGGCGGCGCATGATGGGCGCCATGGGCATGGCATCAATCGCCGAGCCAGGCCCATACCAACGCGAGGTTGGTCGCGCACGCCGCCAGCAGGGCGACGGTGAGGAACATGTGCACGCGCTCGAACGGGGTTTTGAGGGCGGTTCTCATCATGGCGAAAACATCCGGCGATTCTGGCGGGGGAGTCTCGGCCTATATTTTTTGCCGGATTCAGGACTCGTTTACAACTCAGGGACTCCGGCAAAAGCCGCCTGTCCCGTCGGCCACCCTTCACCCGCGTGTGATACGGCCACGCCGCCGGACTGAAACCCTGGCGGCCCGGCGGCGTTAGGGTGGTTTAGCGGAGCGTGTCCATGCCCTACGCATTGTTTTGCAACGACGCCAAGCTGAGCAAGGCCTATCCCACCGAGGCCGATGTCTGGAAGCTCGCCCGGCGAAGCGGGCTGGTGGTCGATGCGGGCTCGGAAGAGGAAAGGCCTGCCCCCAGGCCGGTGCTGGACAACGACTACGAAATCAAGCCCTGCCGGCCGGACCCGCAGGAAGATCCCGACCAGAACAAGGCCGAGGCCGAACGCGACGCCCAGTTGGAACTCCGCCTGGGATCGTGAGAGGCAGGGCTATAACCTAACGCAGCAACGGGCTCGCCAAGGCTGCTTATAGGGCCGCTTATGGAGTCGCGATCGCGAGCGACGCCTGCTCGTCGGTGAGGGTCACGCAGGATTTGCGGCGGTGCATCCCTCGGATCGCACCGGTCACCTTGAGCACCTTGCCCGCCGGGCAGGTCGCATCCTGGACGAAAGCAACTTCATAAGGCGAGAGGATGAGCGGCTCGGATTTCAGCACCGTCTGGGCAAGGCACGGCGCGGTCAGCGCGGAAAAAACCAGGCTCAACACCAAAGCACGCATGTTCGTCGTCCACACCAACCGGCACAAGCATATTATGCCGGCCGGGAAAGGAAGTTCCGCGGGGCGGCAGAATTATTTTTTGCCGCAGACAGACGAAGGCTGCCGTCCCGCATCCTCTTTGACTGCAAAAAAAGGCCGGCGCGAGGCCGGCCTTCATCAAGCGTCAGCAGTATTGTTCAGTATCGCGCGGCGACCGGGCCGCCCCAGCCGAAGCGATAATTCAGGCCGGCCTTGACGGTGTGTTCGTCATCCCGGAATCGGGTCCCGACGATATCGGCAGGCCCGCCGGTGAACGTGGTGCTGCCGAAATTGTAGTACTGGTACTCGACTTTGGCGGACCAGTTCGGGGCGAACATGTACTCCAGGCCGGCACCGACGGTGTAGCCGTCCCGATGACCGCCGTCCGTGGTGAAGGGTTGCGGCACGCCGGCAAAGCTGACGGCAATGTTGTTGTTGTCCCGCCAGGCATAGCCGCCCTTGGCGTAGAGCAGCGCCGGGCCCCAAGTGTAGCCGATCCGGCCAGTGACCGAACCGAGCTGATCGGTGTTCGCCGTCACCAGGGTACCACCCGGGAAGGTCGTCCCTGAACTGTTGCCACCGGCAAGCCAGCTATACTGGGCTTCGGCACCCACTACCCAATTGGGGGCGAATTGGTAATCATAGCCGCCCTGCACGCCGCCCAGAAATCGTCCGTCGCTACCCTGCAGGCTGCTATCGCCCGCGAACGCGCCGCCGACATGGCCGCCAATGTAGAACCCGGTCCAATTGTAGACGGCCTCAGGCGCCGTATAGGCAGGAGCCTTGGTATAGGTGCGCGCAGGCAAGTCAGCCGCCAAAGCTGGTGCAGCGAACGCGATCACGGCGGCTGTGCCGAGCAGAAGTCTCTTCATGTTGGTACCCCGTTTAGGTCGTTGCGACCCTCTTCAAACAACGTGTCCTCAATTTGGTTGCTTCTTGGTGGCTTCGCGGCAGCGCGGAAAGGCCAAATGACGGGCGACTGTGACGGCAAGGCAACAAAGCCATTTTGTTCCCCGCTGCGGTCAGAATTGCCCTGTGCCCGCGCGCCATTGGCAGACCTCATTAAAGTGTCGGCCGAGGTCGGTTCCGGTTCAAACCTCGCTGAAAAGTGATCCGCGACCACGGCTGCCCCCGGCGTGGCCGAACCGCTAGCGGGTCAGCTTTTCCAGGTCGGGGAACGGCGCATAGGCCGCCCCGGCGCAGACTTCAGCCGCCTTCTCGACCACATGGTCGAGGCGGCCATCGACATAGACGATGGCACGCTCCTGCAGGGCGCCATAGCTGCCGTCGGACTCGCGCGGCGTGAACCGCAGGCAGCTCACATAGCGCAGGCGACCGCCGACGGTGCGCTGCGTCGGTTCGGCCATGGCGGCGTCATGCACGCCGACCGGATTATTGAGATAGGTCCGCATGAACGCCAGTATTTCGGCGTGGTAATTGGCAGGAAATGGCTGGTCGGCGACGCCGCGATCGCCGGTATAGCTGGTGATCTGGCTGTCGCCGCTGCCCGCACAACCCGCGAGCGCAACCAGTAGCGGCAGAATTGCCGCTCGTTGTGCCGATGTCCTCAAGTGCAACCTTCGCTGGTCCCCGATGGCGAATGCTAGACCGCAGCCCGGCCAAATGGAATTGTCATCTTGGTGATCGCAATGCGGTCCACGGCGAAAAAGACAGCAACACCGGCCCGCCCATTGGGGAAGCAATGGCACGGGCCGGTGCGCTATCCGCAAGCAGGCGGCAGGGCAATGCGATTCAGCCGCTGCAGCGGACCGGCTTCAGCCGCGCTTGACCGCGGCGGCGTGCTTGATCGCAACCTTCGAGATGTGGTGCTTGCCGAGCGCACCCATCTTGTGGTGGTGGCGATGATGGCGGTGATGGCCGACATCATGGCGGTGGCCGGAGGGTGCGGCGAATGCGGGCGCCGCGAGTACGGAAACCGCAAGCAGTGCGGCGGAAATGGTCTTCAACATGGGGATGTCCTCTTTCAACGGCGATCGCGAGAGCGACGGTCGGATGACCGGACTCGGTGACCTCGGCTGCGACATTAGGCTGCGGCGCTGAACCTACCCTGAAGCGGGACGATGGACTTCGTTCATCTGCGTGACAGGCCTGTCATATTCGTTCGCCGCGAATTTCGATCGACTTGGCGCAAATTATGGCGCCGCGCACGGGAATGTCCGGCGGCGCCGGGTGTTCACATCACCGGGCTTCGGTGTAGGATCGTCACCTTGCAAAACCGGGAGAGATGCATGCGCAAATCTGCGATCAGGCTTTTCATGCTGGCAATCATTGCCATGGCGCTGTCGGCAGCGCCCGTGCTCAGGGCCTACGCCAACGGCGATGATAATCCCTCGCCGCCGGCGTCCGACGGCAAGAAGGCCAAGAAGAAGCACGACAAGAGTTCCAGCATCAACGACGGCCGGTTCCTGGCGGGCTATCATGCGGCCTATGCCACGGTCTATGACCGCAACGATTTCGTCTCGGCCATCGACCAGCTCAAGGCGCTCGGTCACGACGACAACGCCGCCGTCGCCAATCTGATCGGCTACTCCTATCGCAAGCTCGGCGACTACAGGCTGGCGCAGGTCTGGTACGAGCGCGCGCTCAAGGCCGATCCCGATCACGTCAAGACCTGGCAGTATTACGGGCTGTGGCAACTCGAACAGGGCAATCGCGACCAGGCGCAATATCACCTGAGCCGGATCGCTGCGCTGGCCGGCACCGACAGCGCGGAATATCGCTCGCTCGCAGCAGCGCTGCAGCAGCCAGCGGGCACCGGCCTCGTCTACTGATTGATTTCCGCGTCTATTACGACGGATCTCGTCATTGCGAGCCATCGGGCGCGCATTCGCGCGGCCCGTTGGCTCGCAATGACGTTAGCTGGAACTCACTTCATCATCGCCTCGACCTCGGCGCGGAACGCCTGGCGCGAGCCGTCACGCGAATAGAACATGTGCCCGCCGGGATAGACCACGAGCTTCACCCGCGGTGGCGAGGCAAACGCCGGGAGCTGATCGAGCTGGATTTGCGAGCCGAAATACGGCGTGGCGAGATCGAACAGCCCGTGCCCGATCAGCAGTTTCAGCTTGGGGTCGAGTGCGAGAATCTCCCGCAATTGAGAAACCGACTGCGCCGGATTGATGCCGCCGCCAAAGTCCCAGGCCTTCTCGACCGCGTTGCTGAGCAACTGATAGGAGCCGTCGGGCCGCCAATTCAGCTTGCGTGTGAGGAGGTCGACCGCAGCGCTGGTCAGCGGCGCGGCCAACGGTTCGCCGGACGGGTCGTTGAAATGGTAGAAGCTTGAATCCGGATAGGGATCGAAGCCCGACACCGACGCATCGTAGCGCCCCCTCACCTTGCCGCTCTTGCGATCGAATTCGCGGCGAAATTCGGCGACGTCAAAGCGCCCGGCAAGCCGCCGGCTCACTGCCGGATCGATTCCGGTCAATGCAGCCACCTTGTCGGAAAGCCGGGTCGTGGCTTCGGTGTCCGCCAGGCCCTTGATCAGGTCGGCGAGGAAATCGCCTTGCGCATAATGTTCGACGTCGGCCATGTCGGCCCGGGTGACGGCGCCCTTGGCTTCGCGCGCGACCGCGGCCATGGTCGGAAGGCTCGCCACGTATTGCAGCAGGCTGGAGCCGGTGAATTCGCGGAAGTCGAGCACCGGCGAGATCAGGATCAGGCCCCTGACGCCGACCCCCTGCTGGATCTGCAGATTGCGGACGATCTTCGGTCCGCGGATGCCGCCATAGCTTTCGCCGGCGACGAATTTGGGCGAGCGCAACCGGCCGGACTTCTCCAACCAGCGTCGGATCGTCAGCGCGATCGATTCGACGTCGCCGTCGACCGAGAAAAACTTTTTGCGCACCTCGCCGCCGGTTGCAACGAAGCGGCTGTAGCCGGTGCCGACCGGATCGATGAACACGAGATCGGTGAAGTCGAGCCAGGTCTCGGCGTTCGGCATCAGATCGGGGGAGGCGGAGGAAACCGCCGCGTCGCCCGTGATCGGCAGCCGCCAGGGTCCGGCGGCGCCAAATTGCAGATAGGCGGACGCCGCCCCGGGGCCGCCGTTGAAGAGAAAGGTCACCGGCCGCGTTTCCGGATCGGCGCCATCCAGTTGATAGGCGGTGTAGGCGATATCGGCCTGCGGTTCGCCCTTGTCGTCGAACAGCCGGATCGAGCCCGCGGTGGCGGTGAAGGCCAGCGAGCGGCCGGGAAGCGTCACGGTCTGTCGGGTGGTGGAATCCGGCGGCAGGAGATGGGGCTCGGCCGGCGGATTGGAAGCATTGCCCTTGATGCCCGCCTCGGCTGCCTTCTGCCCCGAAGGCGCCGTGCCGGGTGGCTGCTTCGGAGCTTGCGTCGCGTCCTCGGCGCGTACGCCGGGCGGCGACCGGCCATGCGAGAACGGCAAGCACAAGACATCCAAGACGCAGGGCGGCGAAGGCTCGGGCCATATCTGTTGTTCTCCGTGGCGCCGCCAGCCGGTCCGGCGCAGCCGTTGCTAGCCCGGCTTCCGGCTCAAAATTGCGGCAGCTCCGGCTTGTTGGCAAGCTCACAGCCGGTGTTAACGTTGACCGAAAACACATTGTGCGGCCAGTGACAATGCCGGGCTGTGCTGGCTAACTCGACAAAGACCGCCGAGGTCGTATAGACGACCCTCGGGCAGTCTCGCCCAGCAGCGTCAACATGAGCCCGCGATCCCATGACCACGCCCCTTCGATATGACCGGATCGCCTTTGTCGCGAGCGCCGGCGCGGAAGCCCAGCAGGCGCTGGCGCAGCTCGCCGAAATCTACGGCAATCACAATCCGGCCGATGCCGACGTCGTGGTGGCGCTCGGCGGTGACGGATTGATGCTGCAGACGCTGCATCGGCACATGCGTACGGGCAAGCCGATCTACGGCATGCACCGCGGCACCGTCGGGTTTCTGATGAACGAGTACAGCACCCACGATCTGAAGACCCGGTTGGCGTCGGCAAGGGAATCCGTCATCCATCCGCTGCTGATGCGCGCCACCGACGTCCATGGCGCGGTGCATCTGCACCACGCCATCAACGAAGTCGCGCTGTTCCGCCAAACCCATCAGGCGGCGCATCTGCGGATTCTGATCGACGAACGCGAGCGGATGTCGGAGCTGATCGCCGACGGCGTCCTGGTGGCGACACCTGCGGGATCGACCGCGTACAATCTTTCGGCCCAGGGACCGATCATTCCGATCAATGCCGCGCTGCTGGCGCTGACGCCGATCAGCGCGTTCCGCCCCCGCCGCTGGCGTGGCGCCCTGCTTCCGAACACCGCCTTTGTCGTGATCGAGGTGCTGGAGGGCGACAAACGCCCGGTCGCGGCGGTAGCCGATCACGACGAGGCCCGCGACGTCAGCCGCGTCGAGGTGCTCTCCGACAAGACCATCTCGATGCGGATGCTGTTCGACCCCGGCCACAGCCTGGAGGAGCGCATCCTGAGCGAGCAGTTCGGCTACTAACCGTTCATTAACCGGCGCCGCGATATGGTTAACGCGGGTGGTACCGTTTCCGGCGGGATCCCTGGGGCCCGGCCATGTTCCGCATCGATTTCAACAAGCTGCGCTTTCTGGTCTGCGACGACAATCCGCATATGCGCCGCATCTTGCGCACGCTGCTGCATTCGTTCGGCGCGCGCGAGGTCTATGAATCCGAGGACGGCGCAACCGCGCTGGAAATGTACACCCATTACGTCCCCGACATCGTCATCACCGACTGGTCGATGCCGATATTCGACGGTCTCGAATTGGCGCAGATGATCCGGCAGCCGGAATCGAAGGGCAATCCCTACGCGCCGATCATCATGCTGACGGGCCATTCCGAAAAGCGCCGCGTCACCGTGGCGCGCGATGCCGGCGTGACCGAGTTCCTGGCCAAGCCGATCTCGGCCAAGGGACTCTATCAGCGCATCATGAACGTGGTCGCCAACCCGCGCCCGTTCATCAAGACCAAGACCTATTTCGGCCCGGACCGCCGGCGCAACACCAACAACGCCTATATCGGCCCCGAACGCCGCGTCGGCGGCGAGATGGAAGTGATGCAGCAGCCTTCGTTGCTCGAGAAGGCCCGATCCTCGATCTAGCGAAGCGGAGCAAGCTATCATGGCCAAGGACAAACGAGCGCTCCAGATCGAGAGCTTCGTCGACCACCACGTGATCACCCAGCCCAATCCGCTGCGCAAGGTGCTGCGGCGCGTCGCCGAAGCGGACCACGACGATCCGGTTGCACGGGCTGAAAAGGCGCTGGCCGGCCTGTCGGGCGAGTTCAGGGACTGGATGTCGGCGGAAGCCGACCGGCTCGCCGCCGCCCACGCCGCGATCCTGACAGATGGCTTTACCAGCGCCACCAGCGCCGAGCTGTTTCGTGCTGCCCATGACATCAAGGGCGACGCCATTACGTTCGGCTATGCTGCCGCCGGCGTGGTCGCCGAAAGCCTGTGCCGGATCATCGAGCATGCGCCCGATCTCGAGCAGGTGCCCTCGCCGCTGATCGCGCATCATGTCAATGCCATTCAGGCGATCGTGGCCGAGCGCACCAAGCTCGACACCATCAGCACGGCGGACGAACTGAGCCGGAGATTGCGCGGCGTGGCCGACGACTATCTGGCGCGGGCCAACCGCGACCGGCCCGAGCATCTGGAAGCGATCTTCGCTCCCAGCATCGTCCCGGGGGAGTAGCGAAGAGCGTCGAAGCTGACATCCCCCGCCGTCATTCCGGGGCGCGCGTCAGCGCGAACCCGGAATCTCGAGATTCCGGGCTCGATGCTTCCCCCGGAATGACGGAGCAGTTGGATTGCTTCGCGGAGACTGGCATCAAGCGCGCCTGCACACGACCGATAGGCTCGAAATGCCGTGGAAATCCACCAGCGCATCACGCCGCGATCAGGTCGTGCTGCATCGGGGCAATGGCGTCTTCGGCGATCAACTCGTCGCAGAACATCCGGGCTTCTTCCCGCGCCGATTCGGTGGCAAAGCGCCGCAGCAGGATCAGCAGCGGCTCGGTGGCGCGGCCATCGGTTTCACAATGCGTCAGCACCCGTTCAACCATCCGGCGCCGCAATCCTGCGGCGTCGCCGGCGGAGCCGGCAAATCCCATCTCGTGGCTCGCTTCGAGCGCGACCCGGAACGCCGCGAAGGTCGATTCCGGCAGGCCGGCGCGGATCAGCAACGCGTTCAGGCCGGCGCCGCCGCGGTCATGGAGCAGCGCCGCGACGCGGGCCAGCGGCAGATCGGACAATTCCGCCAGCGCGTGATCGAACAGTTCGAGATTGCCCGACAGCAGCGCGCGCAGGATCAATCCGGCGGTCAACTGGCCGGTGGCCCGCAGATGCCGCACCAGGCCGCAAATGTCATCGCCGCGCGAGCGCGCGGCGATGTGCACGGTCGAGCGGTTGAGCGCCTCGCCGGCAACCCGCACTGCGCGGTCGGCGCTGAGCCAGTTTCGTGCCACCACGAACTGCGCCAGCGTGTCCGACAGCTTGGCGACCAGCGCGAGCCGCGTCGCGGCAGGCAGATCCTCCAGCACCAGCATGGATTCCCGGATCGCGGCGAGATGGCCGTGACGCTCGACGATGCGATCCCATGAGATTGGCGCGAGCTCGGCATAGGCATTTTCGATCAATTCGAGCGCCGCCGACGGCGTACCGACTTCGGCGATCGCCGCGGACACCGAGACCGGCAGATTGACGCGGCGGGCGATGGCGCATTGCATCTCGCAATTGCCGGTCGCGACGATATCGACGAGGTCGGCGTCGATCAGCAGCGGCGAATGTTCCAGGATCGGCAGCGCCACCGACGGCTGGTCGACCGCCAGCGCCTGCACGATCGCCGCGGGCGCATCGATACTGCGCGCAAACACCTCGGCCATGGCCCGGCGCACCAGCGGCGAAGCGTCGTCGAGCAGCATCAGCAGCGCGCCTTCGGCGGCGATGCGGTCGTCTTCGCTCAAATCTGAAATCAGCCAGGCCCTCGCCAGCGCCCGAGTTGCCTCTGCCCGCTCGCCTGCCGGAGCGGTCCGTATCCAACTGATGAACTGCCGAACGATCATGACCCTGCCGGCCTACGCAACTTGCCAAGGCACCGCGAGTCGGTGCCACTGCAAGACAAAATAAACCACGACGCTTAACAAAGCGTTCACCATAAACGGCTGGTTTTATTGACGTTTTGTTAAGGATGAAGATCCGGATTCGTTGCCGGGCCGCCAGATCCGCGGGCCCAGCGGGGCTAGCCGCTGCTGAACGTGCCGCTGCGGTCGCTGAACAAATCGAGCGATGGTACGGCGCCGGCGCTGGAATTCGACGGCGAGGCCGCTGTCACCGGCGCAGCCGGGGTCGCCGAAGCAACCGACGTCAGTGACGACGAGTTGCCCCATAGTTCATGAATGGCCGGCGAGATCGGCTGCGCGCGGTCGCCGGCCTGGAACAGCGAGCGGAAGATCGGATCGGCCGGCGCCGACGCATTTGTCGGTGTCGATGCCGACGCCAGCGTGACCGGCGTGGCCGATCGCGCGTCCGGAAAGCTCGACAGATAGGCCGCATTGTCGACCGGCGCCGCGGCCGCAACGCTCGTGACCGCCGATGGACCGCCCACCGAAGCCATCGCGGCGCGCGTCGCCGGAGAACTGGCGGCCCCGGCATAGCGCGCGGTCAGCACCGAATAGACTTCGGAAATGCTGCGGGAGCGCCCACTGTGATCGTAGAAGATCGACCGGTTCGCGGCGGCGGCGTTGGGAAACAGCCGCGCGCCCGAGGCCTGCGGGTTATCCTCGGCGTTCGTGATCAGCTTGGCCGCACCGCCGACGCCCATGAAATGCGCCATATAGAGTTCGCTCTCGGTCGGGCGGCGGCCGATCATGCCGGTGAGTTTGAAACTGTTGGACTGGGTGAGCACGCCGGCCATCGCCGAACTGGCGTCGGGGTCGTCCCGCAGCGTCATGACCGCGCGCCGGGCGGCCGGATCGCTGACCGAGTAGCTGCCCGAGGAAGACTTCGTGATGGCGTCGGCGTATTGACCGTAGCCGAGCTGCGCGCCGGCTTCCTTCACCGTGCCGAGCCAGGTCTGATCGATGAACTGAAAAAGTCCGCCCGCCGACGAGGTCGGGGCGCTCGCCTTCGGATTGAAATCCGATTCCATCTTTGCCGTGGTGAGCAGATATTGGAAGCTGGTGCCGGTGGCGGTCGCCGCCTGCTTGATTGCGCCGGCAATCCGCGCGCGCGATGAATCGGCACCTGCCGTCACCGTGGCGTTTGAAGTGTCGACCGACATCTGTTGGTGCCCCGCCCTCTCCCCGCGAAACGACCGCCTGGCCCGGCAGCGCGCTTTTCTCCCAAAAAGCGGCGGGGCCAGCGTTACCCTGCGGCAGCGATGGTTAATGCGGAGTTAAGCAGTTCCCGGCCTCATCCCGGCGCGCGGCAGCAGGCTGCGACGGACGGACTTCACCTGGGATAGACCGCGATCGGATCGAACAGCCGCTCGGCGCTCACAAACGACAATTGCGCCCCGCCCTCGCCGCTGGCAACGGCGCGGTAAAAGCATGAGCGGCGACCGGTATGGCAGGCAGCGCCGGTCTGCTCGACCCGGATCCACACCGCATCCTGATCGCAATCCATCCGGATCTCGACCACGCGCTGGGTCTGGCCCGAGCTTTCGCCCTTGCGCCAGAGCGCGTTGCGCGAACGGCTGAAGTACCAGGCCTGCCCGCTGGCGATGGTCTTGCGCAGCGCTTCGTCGTTCATGTGGGCGACCATCAGCACCTCGCCGGAGGTCGCATCGGTGGCGACGCAGGTCACAAGTCCCGACGCATCGAATTTGGGCTGGAACGTCAGCCCCTCCTCGCGCTCGTTGGTTTCGGAAGACGTGGACACAGGCGGCCCCTCGTTGGTTCAGGCGAGGGTGGGCTAGCGCTGCGGCCCTCGCACCATGGACAGGAAACGGGCCTGCTCCGCCGGATTGTCGCGGAACATGCCGGTGAAGCGGCTGGTGAACGTGACGGCGCCGTGCTTGGCGACGCCGCGCACCGACATGCAGGTATGCTCCGCCTCGATCATCACTGCAACGCCGCGCGGCTTCAGAATCTCGTCGATCGCAGCCGCGATCTGGGCGGTCAGGTGCTCCTGGGTCTGCAGACGGCGCGCGAAGATGTCGGTGAGACGTGCCAGCTTCGACAGCCCGACGACCCGCTCGACCGGCGTGTAGGCGATATGCGCCTTGCCGTAGAACGGCATCATGTGATGTTCACACTGCGAGGTGAACTCGATGTCGCGGATCAGCACGAAATCGTCATAACCCGCCGTTTCACCGAAGGTGCGGTTGAGCACCTCGGCGGGACACTGATGATAGCCCTGATAAAGCTCGTCGTACGCCTCGACCACCCGCCGCGGCGTTTCGAGCAGGCCCTCGCGGTCGGGGTTCTCGCCAATATAGTGGAGCAGGGTCTGCACCGCCTGCTCGGCTTCGGCGCGCGAGGGTCGCGGCTGGTCGGCGCGCACCGCGGCAGCGAGGAATTCCGAAGGGTCGAGCTCCGCCGGACGGGCCTCCGGGATCTTCGGGTCCGGGATTTTCGGCTCTGGAAGCCTCGCTTCGGAAGATTTGACGTCGGAAGGCTTTCCCGGCCTTAGCGATTTGATCAACGCGTCCATGTCGACTCCGTTCGACCGGTCCTGTGACCGGAGTGTCACCGGCAGACGGGGCGGCTTGCCGCCGGACGCCTGAGTACCAAAATATCGTGACCCGCAGCGGCCGGGCTGATTTCCATTCCAGCCCGCTTCGGGAAACGGCCGGACTGTATTTCCGCCGCGGTCGCCCATATATAAGACCCTTCACCGCGCTCGCCAAGGGCGGTCGGGGCCGGTAGAGCGAGACCTCAATCTTATGCTGAACGACATTTACAACAAGCGCATCATTGAACTGGCTGGCAATATCCCCCGGCTCGGACGGCTCGCCGCCCCCGACGCCAGCGCCACCGCGCATTCCAAGCTGTGCGGTTCGACGGTCAAGATCGACCTCAAGATGGATGGACCTGTGGTGGCCGATTTCGCCCATGACGTGAAGGCCTGCGCGCTTGGCCAGGCCTCGTCTTCGATCATGGCGAGCCACGTGGTCGGCTCCACGGCCAGCGAACTGCGCGAACTGCGCGAGACCGTCCGCAAGATGCTGAAGGAAAACGGCGCGCCGCCGCTGGGCAAGTGGGCCGACATCGCGCTGCTCGAACCGGTGCGCGACTACAAGGCACGGCACGCCTCGACCATGCTGACGTTCGACGCCGTGGTCGATGCGATCGGCCAGATCGAAGCCAGGCAGCCGGCATCCGCGCAGAGTTGATCGTCGACTGTCATTAATCCTGGCTTATCGCTATTCCTTGCCCGGCATCGTTGCAGCGATGCCGCCAGTCGGGACCGTTGCCTCCGCCGTCTTGGTCGATTTTGGCGGAGCCGCCGGTTTCTCGGCGCCGACGGCTTCGCTGACAAAACGATCCTGCACCGGCTTGGGCGACAATTCGGCGACCGGCACCGTGGTATTGTCGACCCGTGGCAGCACGTCGGCAACGGCGTCGGTGGTAACGAGATTGGTCAGCCGCAGCTCCGCCGGCGACAATTCGTGCAGATCTTCCCAGGGCGGCACGCTCAGCGACAGCGCCAGCAGGTCACCGGCACCGCCCATGTCGAAGGTATATTTGGCAAGGCGACCGACGTCGCGCTCCACGATCATCAGATCGTCTGCGCTGTAGCTGGCGGCCTTGGCGTCGTCGGCACGGTCGCCCATCCAGATTTGATGCACCCGGACATGCGCGGCCTCGGGCACGTAGCGGGTCTTGCCGGACAGCAGCAGGAACACGCACATCGACTCGCAATAGGCGTCGGGCATGACGCTGGCGCGGTCACCCAATGATGTGCGGGTCTGGACGCTGATGCCGACCGTCGTCAGCGCACCGAGGCTGCGCCAGCGTCGTCCGAGCGCGATGGCGTCGTTGACCGAACCGCCGCTGGAATCCAGCACGATGGTCGCGCCTGCCAACTGGCGCCCGCGCGCAAACTCGTCAAAATCCTTCGGACTGTCCGCGGTCACAATGCCGACCGCACTGACCCAACCGCCGCAATCGGGCTGACAGGCGACCCAGCGAAACCGCATCGGCATTTTTCGTTCTTCGAGCGTGGTGCCGGCATGAGCTGCAGCGCCGAACGTCATGGCAACGCCTGGCAGTGCGATGCAAAGGGCGGCGGCGCCGAGCCGTACCCAGCCTCGAAGATCGAGCGACCTCGTGAACCTCAACTTGGTTCCTTCCCCCAGGCCCTGGATATGGGCAGTGGCAATGGCCCCGCTTCAACGCCAAATGATCGAGATGATTCTGTCATGCTGGCGCCATCAAAAAGGTAGCCGCGCGAGTCTTCATCGTCCATAGAACCTTTGCTGCACTGCCACCCAAACCATGCGATATTTCCCAAAGTGTGGCGTATTTACCGAAACCCGCCAGTTCCATGACACGGAACCGGGCGATCCCCGCGTATGATTGCAGCACTCCGCCCATGAAGTATTCATCCCTGCATTCAGCACGTTGTCCCGACTGCGCCGGCCCGGCGCGGCGCCTGCCGCGCAATGCAGGGCGGGCCCTGATCTGGATCTACCGCCACACCTTGTCGCCGCTGGTCGGCTACAACTGCCGTCATCTGCCGACCTGCTCGGTCTATGCCGACGAGGCGATCGAACGCTTCGGATTGTGGGCCGGCGGCTGGATGACGCTGGCGCGGCTGCTGCGCTGTCAGCCCTGGGGCACCTCGGGCATCGACAACGTGCCCTGACACCCGGCCGCCGGGCGCGCGATGGTACCTGCCGTGGCGGTTCGGACGCTGGCGCGGTGTCAACGCGCCATAGCGGGCTGCAATTTGCTGCACTGCTTTCAACAAGTCGCATTGCTGCCGTGCCCGGAACCAGGTTCGCGGCGCATTGGTTCAGGGCTTCCGTCGGGAGGGCAAAATCATGCGCTGGAAAATCAGCCACAGGGTCACGATCCCCGCCAGGTCGATCTGATCGCCATCTCGCCTGCTCGTCATCATCGTAGCCGCCTGCAGATTCTACAGTGACAGCAATTCCGGCACGCCGAGCCACACGGCCTTCATCGTTCCCAGTCAGAGCGTTCGCCGGTGAGGCCGATCAGTCGCGGTCAGGGCAACCGGATCGCCAGCAACAGGTTCGTTTCGAACGACGCCACCGGTAGCCAATTCCGAAATCGATCGGCTGGCTCCTGCGGAACAGTTCGGCGTATTTTGGCTGGTACATTCCCGGGAATTTGGCGATCGGACCGGCGTAGCGGCCGAACGGCAACAACCGCCATTTTCCCGCATCATAATCGGCCAACGGGATACCGGAATCGTCCTGGATGATCGTGGCGCTGTTGGCGAGCAGAAAACCGCGCACGGTCGTGAAGTTGCCGGCGTGCAGCAGATACGACGCGCTCTTGATCAGGCTGTCGCCGGGTCCGAGCCTCGCGCAAAATGGCAGGAAGCCGCTGTTTCGCACGCCGCTGTTGGATAGATCGGTGCTGAAATAATACAGCGTCCGTTGCACGCCGTCGCTGCCGGCGAATACGATCCGCACGCCGCGAGCCGCGTTGCCGGGGGTTTCGCCGGCCGAATGTACTACGCCAGTGGCATCGAGCGTGATCAGGCTGACGCTGCGGATCGTCTTGCCTGAACGGGCCAGGAAAACGTAAAGGATCGGCAGGGTGCCGTTCATCTGTCCGGCGCGCAGATCGGTCTTCATCGACTTGGTGATGAAGAAGCTGAAGCTCAGGATCGAACCCAGCGAACGCTCGACATCGTAGAGCGCGTAGCCGATGCCGCCGTAGGACAACCTGGTCAGGTCAGGCACCGAGCCGACCGGCTCGAGCGCGCCCAGTACATAGGTCGTCGCCCTCGAATAAAACGCATCCGCGTAGAGGAAGTCGGGACCGCTGAACATGTAAAACATGGTCGGGCGCGGCACGGCCAGATTGGCGTTCGCCCAGGTTCGGATCTTTGCCAGTTGGCGCGCCTCGAGCTGAGCGAACGCGGCATCGAACACCCGTGCATGATGCTGCCACGCCGGATCCTGGGTCAGCGGCGTCAGCGGCGAACCGGCCGAGGGCGGCATGCCTGCAAGGAAACGCGCGCTGTCATCGGCGCTGACGCCGGCGGCGCGCGCCGGCACCATCGCCGTCAGGACCATGAAGACGGCGAGCGCCGCCAGTTTCGCGAGCGGCCGCATCGTCATTCCCGGCCCGCGGATGCGCCGCCCCGACCGTCGCGCCTGCGGAAAATGGCGTAAATCACGAGCCCCGAGATCATGATCAAGATGCCGAGCGACGACTGCAGCGGCCGATCGATCAACAGATAGTACATCATGAACCCGGTCACGAGCAGGAAAACCGCGGGGGTCAACGGGTATCCCCAGGCGCGATAGGGCCGCGCCAGATCAGGCCGGGTGATGCGCAGCTTGATGACGCCGAGCACCGTGAAGAACGAACAGAACAACAGGGCGAACTGAATGAAATCGAGCACCGCCTCGAAACTGCGGGTGAACAGCATCAGGCTGGCGACCGTAAGCTGGAACAGAATGGCATAGGCCGGCGCTCCCTGGGTCGACTTGCGGGCGAACACCCGCATCGCCGCAACATCTTCGCCCATGGTCATCATGACCCGCGGGCCGATCCACATCATGGCGCTGATGGAAGACACCAGACCGACGCAGATCATCGCACCAACGATCCGGCCGCCGATCTCGCCGAAAATATGACTACCGGCGATCCGGGCGACATCGAGCTGTCCGGACAGTTGCTCGACCGGGGTGGTGTGAAGGAACACCGCATTGAGCGCGACGTAGAGAACGAGGACAATCAGCGTTCCCGCCAGCAGCGCGCGCGGCAGGCTCTGCTGCGGGGCGTGCATCTCGCCGATGATGTAGGTCGCGGCGTTCCAGCCGGAGAACGAATACATCACGAATACGAGGCCGATGGCGAATGGCGCGCTGGCGACATGGGCGAAATCGGTGACATCGGGCATGAACGAGACCGGCTGTGGCGTGCCGACGACAAATCCCGCGATCAGGAACGCCACGATCAGCACGACCTTGAGGACGGTGGAGATGAGCTGAAAGGTGCTGGAGTGCCTGACCCCGCTCAACTGCACGATCGAGACCAGCCAGACCACGCCGATCGCAAGCGCCAGCGGCGGCGCCGCTGGAACCAGCGATTTGCCGTACTCACCGAAGGCCATCGCGGCCAGCGCCACCGGTGCCGCGAAACCGACCGTGGCCGAGACCCAGCCCGCGAGAAACCCGAAAGCCGGATGAAACGCGCGGCCAAGGAAATTGTATTCGCCACTGGAGCGCGGAAACATCGCGCCAAGTTCACTGTAGGAAAACACCCCGCACAAGGCGACCAGGCCGCCAACGGTCCACAGCAACAGGATCGAAAAGCCTGACGGAATCTCCTTGACCTGAAAACCGAGGCTGGTGAAGACGCCGACGCCAACCATGTCGGCGACGACGATGGCGGTCGCTACGCTGACGGAGACCTTGGAGCCGCCGCCGGCAAGCCGGCCCGGCCATGTCGCGTCCCCCGTTTCCGATGCCGCCATGCCGGTCCATGCCTCGGGCATCCCGCCCAGATTTTTTCATCGTGCGGGCAACGCCATTTCAATTCAAGCAACGCTAACAATGATTTAAGCCGAAGCTTGAATTTAGTACAATGATACCGCGAACTATGGCCAAACCCCTTCGGCATTGTGAATACACCGTGGCGTCCCACAATCGCGACACGATTTCATGCTCTTTCGGGGTCCGGAAATGGGGAGTTTTTTTCCGAAGGCTTAACGTCACCTAAACGCCGGCAAGCTGAACTAGCGATCAGCGGTGGATATTGGGGCAGTGGGTGGATGGTCGGAGCGAATCCGAAATTCCAGATGTCTGATCGCGCTGGCCGGGTGGTGTCGCCGGGGGAAACCCGGCGTGCGCGGGGAGATCGCGCCGGCTCACATCGGCTTCGCTCGATCGTCCTGCTGCTGCCGCTGTCGCTGGTTCTTGTCCAATGCAGCAAGTCGCCGAATGCTGCCATGCTCGCCGCCAATTCCCAGGCTTCGACGGGCGATTCCTTCGACGACCGCTTTCCAAGGCCGCAGTTCCGCGATCGTTTCCCGACCGCCGAAGAGAGCTTCAAACCGCTGCCCAACCGCACCGCGCAGCAAGAGCCCGCCTCATACCGGGTGGCCTCGCTGGCGCCACAGCTTCCGTATCAGCGTCCGCCGGCACGCGAAGGGCAGACCGTGCTGGTCGGCCTGAAATCCTCGGCGTTTCCCTATCTCGGCATCAATCCTCGCACCGACGAGCCGTTCCTGAACGTCTTGAAGGGCGCGCGTCGCGGCCATCGCGGCATCAACGGCAAGGTTTTCTGGCAAGACGAAACCTTCAACGACAATCGCGTGCTGATGCACGTGCCGGAGGATTTCGACATCGGCAAGCCCGGCGTCATCGTCGTCTTCTTCCATGGCAATGGTGCGACGCTGGAGCGTGACGTGCGCGAACGCCAGCGCGTGCCGCAGCAGATCTCGGAGTCCGGCGTCAACGCCGTCCTGCTGGCGCCGCAACTGGCCGTCGACGCCGCCGATTCCAGCGCCGGCAAATTCTGGCAGCCCGGGGGGCTCAAGCGCTTCGTGGCGGAATCAGCCGATCATCTGGCCGAGCTCTACGGCGATCCCGGCGCCGCCAGGGCGTTCGCCAATATGCCGGTCATCATTGTCGGCTACAGCGGCGGCTTCATGCCGGCGGCCTGGAGCCTGGAGGTCGGCGGCCTCGGCAACCGCGTGCGCGGCGTGTTCCTGCTCGATGCGGTCTATGGTGAGCTCGACAAGTTCGCCTCCTGGATCGAGAACCATCGCTCCGGCTTCTTCGTCAGTTCCTACACCCGCTATACCGAGCGCCATGACCAGGACCTGATGCGCCTATTGCGGGAGAAGGGCATCGCCATCACCGACACCATGGAGGGGCCGTTGAAACCCGGCAGCGTGGTATTCGTCGAGACCCCCGAGGGCGTGACGCATCGCGACTACGTCACCCACGCCTGGACCGACGACCCGCTCAAGGAAGTGCTGGTCAAGATGGCGGCGTCGCCCGCGCTGACGCGGATCGCGGCGGGCGCCCCGTTCTCCGCAAGCCGGTAAGCCTGCGGGCCCCGTATCAGAATTTCGGGATTTTATCGGCGAACCCGTTGTAGCAGGTTAGCCGCTCGTCTTCTTCCTTGATGAAGCGGCAATCCGCGACCGCCTTCGCCGCCGGGGCCTTGGGGTTCGGCCTGGGCGGGAAAATCGCATCGTCGCACTCCAGCCGCCCCTTGGTCCCATCATCGATCTCAAGACATGCCAGCAGCTTGCCGGCGATCGACTTGGGTTTCGCAGTGGATTTCGCGTTGGGCTTTGCCGCGGCAGCGTGCGGCTTGACCTGCACCAACGGCTTTCCCCCCACCGTCGGCGGGCTGCCTTGGGCCATGGCGGCCGCCGAATACAGCACCGCGATCAGCGCCAGTGTCTTTCTCATGTCATCCCCACTTTGGTCTCTGCCCGCCGATTTAGGGCAACGCCACCGCCGGATCAAGCCGGGCCTTTGGTCCGGCTCTGTTCGACAATGCCGGCTGCGCGGCCTGGTCAGCAGCACCGCGGCGAGCGCCGGTACCACGAATGCACCGCGACGTACCGACGCCGCGAACTGGTCGCGGGCAACAACTGGCCGCCGATCGCCGAGCCGATCGCCTGGCCGATATAGAGCACCGAGGTGTTGAGCGACACCGACGCCGAGGCCAGCGACGGCGCCGCAACCAGCCGGACCTGCTGCATCGAGTTGGTCGAGGCGAACCCAGCCCCCACACCGCGACCGACCGCCATCAGCGGATACACGCCGGCGCTCAGCGCCCATCCGCTGACCCCGGTCAGCATCAGCAGCGTGAACAGCAGCGAGGTCTTGTACGCACCCCAGGAATTGACGATGCGGGTCGCGATCGCAATGCCGATGAAACCGAAATGCCGTAGAGCGCGAACACCAGGCCGGTTGCATCCGCACCGGCACCGGTCAGCCTGGCGAGCAGCGGCGCCATGAAGGTGAACACCGCGAACTGGCCGGACATCTGCAGCGTGGTAGTCAACAACAGCAGGACGATCATCGGGTTGCGCCCGACCTCGGCCCATGTCTTGAGCTCGACGGGCGCGCCGATCAGTCCACCCGGCAGCCGCCACGCCAGCAACAGCGAGCTGAAGCAGCCGATCAGGCCGATGCTGCCATACACCGTGCGCCAGCCATAGCGGCTGGCGATGAAGGTGATCAGCGGCAGCCCGACCGCCGCGGCCAGCGACCAGCCCAGAAAAATGAACGCGATGGTGCTGCCGCGCTTTTCCGGCCTCACCATCAGGCCGGCGGTGCCGGCGGCCTGCGGCGTATAAGCGCGCCGACCGCAGCATGATCAGGCGGGTGACAAGCAGGGTTGCGTATCCGGCGCAACGCCGACGCCAGGTTGGCGAGCGCGAACACCGCCAGTGTGCGGTCAGCAAGGTACGGCGTTCGATCCGGCTGGTCAGCCACGCCGTCAGCGGCGAGCCGATGCAAAGCACCACCGCGCCGAAGGTGATCAGCAACGCCGCGCCGCTGATCGTGACCCTAAGACCGGATGACAGTTCGCCCAGCATTCCCGCCGGGCCAGCACCACATCCGGTGACGACATTTCCAAACATCAGGGCGGTGGGCGCGAACCGACGTTCGCGCGGTCATTTTCCATGCAACTGCATCTATACCAGACCCGCTGTCGAATGAAAAGCGCGCCGGTTCATTCACAGGCGGTCGGTGGCCTGCCAGCGGCGGCGTGGATTTGCCGGAATTGCCCGATTGCGCTGCCCGAATCCCCTGCTATACCGCTGCTTCCCGCTTACCTGCGCCCGTTCGCAGGAGTGAGCATCAGGAGACCGCGATGTCCGACTTCAAGTACAGCCTGACGAATCTCAAGCCCATGGCATCGAGCAAGATCGTCCTCACCTTTCCCGATGGCGCCAAGCGCGAATTCCCCAGGGACATCACCGGGCTCGACATCGCCAAGGGCATCTCGCCCTCGCTCGCCAAGCGCACGGTGGCGATGGCGCTCGACGGCGCGGTCGGCGACCTCGCCGATCCGATCACAGAGGATGCGAACATCGAGTTCATCGCCCGTGACGATGCCCGCGCGCTGGAGTTGATCCGGCATGACGCGGCGCATGTGCTGGCGGAGGCCGTGCAATCGCTGTGGCCGGGCACCCAGGTGACGATCGGTCCGGTGATCGAAAACGGCTTCTATTACGATTTTTTCCGCAACGAACCGTTCACGCCGGAAGATTTCGTCGCGATCGAAAAAAAGATGCACGAGATCATCGCGCGCGACAAGCCGTTCACCAGGCAGGTGTGGAGCCGCGAGCACACCAGACAGGTGTTCCGCGACAAGGGCGAGAACTTCAAGGTCGAGCTGGTCGACGCCATTCCCGGCGACCAACCGATCAAGATCTATTTCCAGGGCGACTGGTTCGATCTCTGCCGCGGACCGCACATGACGTCCACCGGCAAGATCGGCAATGCGTTCAAGCTGATGAAAGTCGCGGGCGCGTACTGGCGCGGCGACAGCAACAATCCGATGCTGACGCGGATCTACGGCACGGCATTCGCCAAGCAGGAAGAGCTCGACGCCTATCTGCGGCAGATCGAGGAGGCCGAAAAACGCGATCACCGCAAGCTCGGCCGCGAGCTCGATCTGTTTCATTTCCAGGAGGAAGGCCCGGGCGTGGTGTTCTGGCACGCCAAGGGGTGGACCGTCTTCCAGGCCCTGATCGCCTATATGCGGCGCCGGCTGGCCGTCGATTACAGCGAGGTCAACGCGCCGCAGATCCTCGACAAGGCGCTGTGGGAAACCTCGGGGCATTGGGACTGGTACCGCGAGAACATGTTCGCGGCGCAATCGGCCGGCGACGAGGCCGAGGACAAGCGCTGGTTTGCCCTGAAGCCGATGAACTGTCCGGGCCATGTGCAGATTTTCAAGCACGGCCTGAAAAGCTATCGCGACCTGCCGCTGCGGCTCGCCGAATTCGGCGTGGTGCATCGCTACGAGCCGTCCGGGGCGATGCACGGCCTGATGCGGGTGCGCGGCTTTACCCAGGATGACGCCCACGTGTTCTGCACCGAGGCGCAGCTCGCCGACGAGTGCCTCAAGATCAACGATCTGATCTTGTCGACCTATGCGGATTTCGGCTTTGAGGGCGAGCTCACGGTGAAGCTCTCGACCCGGCCGGAGAAGCGCGTTGGCACCGACGAGATGTGGGATCACGCCGAGCGGGTGATGGCGACGGTGCTGGCGCAGATCGAGGCGCAAGGGCACAACCACCGCATCAAGACCGCGATCAATCCCGGCGAAGGCGCGTTCTACGGGCCGAAATTCGAATATGTGCTGCGCGACGCCATCGGCCGCGACTGGCAGTGCGGCACCACGCAGGTCGATTTCAACCTGCCGGAGCGGTTCGGTGCCTTCTATATCGATGCCGACGGCTCGAAGAAAACGCCGGTCATGGTTCATCGCGCCATCTGCGGTTCGATGGAACGCTTTATCGGCATCCTGATCGAGCACTTCGCCGGCAGCTTCCCGCTGTGGCTGGCGCCGGTGCAGGCCGTCGTCACCACCATCACCTCGGAGGGCGACGACTACGCCAGGGTGGTCGCTGCCGCCGCACGGCGCGCCGGGTTGCGCGTCGAGCTCGATTTGCGCAACGAGAAGATCAACTACAAGGTCCGGGAACATTCGCTGGCGAAAATTCCGGCGCTGCTGGTGGTTGGCAAGAAGGAGGCCGAGACCCATTCGGTCTCGGTCCGGCGCTTCGGCAGCGAAGGCCAGAAGGTGATGCCGACGGAACAAGCCGTGGCGGCGCTGGTCGAGGAGGCCACCCCGCCGGATGTGAAGCGGGCCCGCGGCCTAGCCAGCCTCTAACAATCGATCTAAACTCGGCTTTTGGTCCTGGCGGCTCGTGGCTTATCTCTTCGGCATCCTCACGGACATTCGCGATGAAGGAAACTGTTGAGCGGTCCCCCTCACGCGAATTGTCGACGGGCACCCATCAATCCCTTCGATCTCCCTGAGTAATGCGGCGGTAGTCGCGCTGTGATTTAATCGGTGAGATATCCATCATGAACCTCAACTCTGTCGTCGGCGTCGTTATCGATGTAGCGTTCGAAACCTCCACAATCGCTCTAAGGTACTTTTGCCACGCGCTCGTTGCCTTCCTATCTCCGTGCTAGAAGGCGCCCCGGTCACCTCGACCTAAGGAAACCTCTGCCCGACGCCATTGAACTCCTGAAGATCCGCCGTTCGGTGAAGCCGCGCGAGATGGACGGTCCCGGCCCCTCGCCGGCCGAGCTGGAAACCATTCTGACCATCGGCGCGCGGGTGCCCGATCACGGCAAGCTGACGCCGTGGCGCTTCATCGTGTTCGAGGGCGATGCGCGGCTCCGCGCCGGCGCGATCATCGCCGACGTGTTCGCACAGCAAAACCCCAACGCCACGCCGGCCGAAATCGACGCCGAGAAGCACCGGCTGATGGATGCGCCGCTGGTGATCGGCGTCGTCAGCTTCATACGGCCGCATCCCAAGGTGCCGCCGTGGGAGCAGCAGCTCTCGGCGGGCGCCAGCGCGATGAACATCGTCACCGCGGCAACCGCGCTCGGATACGGGGCAAACTGGCTGACCGGCTGGTTCGCGTTCGATCGCAGCGTGCTGGACCGTCTCGGATTGAAGGCAGATGAAAAGCTCGCCGGCTTCATCCATATCGGCACCCCGTCCAAGCCGAGCGAAGACCGGCCGCGCCCGGCGCTCGCCGATATCGTGACCCGATTCTGAGATCGGCTAGAGCGCGATGAGATTTGGTTGAATCATCATCGCGCTTTAGGTTATTGATTAAGCATGATCTCTTCGGAAAACCGGTATCCACTTTTCCGGATCATGCTCTAATGCGCGATGACTTCGACTTCACCGTCGACGCCGGTGACGACGTTGAAGGGCCGCTCGTAGACCTTGCCCTCGTTCTTGGCGATGGCGCGATATTCACCTTCGGCGAGGATGACGCGGGGGAAGGCTCCGATCGATTCCTTGATGACGTCGCCGCCTGGCGTGATCACCGACCAGGCGGTATTGGCGAGGGCCTCGCCGCCCTTGTCGCTGACGAGCTTCAAGGTGATGACGGCCGCACGATGGCTGATGGTCACGTCGGTCAGCTTGCCGGCCTGAACCCGGATATCGGAGCGCACCACGGAATTGGCGTCGCCGTAGTTGGAAACGATGTAATAGGTCCCCTCCGGCAGCAGCGCGACTTCGCCGGCGGAGACGCTCGGCACCAGCGGCGCGCGTTCGCCGACGTCGAACTGGCTGCCCTTGTAGATCGAAAACGCCACCTGGTTCTGCGGGATCTTGCTGGCGCCGACGCGGCCCTCGATGCGCAGACCGCCCGCCGGAAGCACGAAGGATTCGCGGTCGGTATCGGACTTCAGCGAAACCGGCCGCACCGCGCTGACCAGGCCGAAGGCGACGTGGACGACATAGTTGCCCGGCGGCAGCGCGATGCTGGGCGTCGCGCTGTGTTCCTCGCGGATCAACTTGAAAGTACCGGTCGCGTCCGGCCGGTCGGGAAACACCCGCCATACGAGGCCGCTGCTGATTACCGGCAGGTCCTTGCCGTAGCGCGCCGTCAGTGACAGCACCCCCTGGGCCGCGAGCGGGGCGCCCGGAGGCGGCGGCGCGCTCACCGGCGGCAACGCGGCGATCGGCGCTTGCATAAGTGGCGCGGGCAGATTGGGCACCGATGCCGGGCCTGACGGGGGCGCCAGGCTCATCGCGCCCTCTGGCGGGTCCGGGACCGATTCCGGAGGGACCGGCGGCGGCCGGTCGGTGAACATCTGGGCCGAAACCGAGGCCGGAATCGTTGCAGCCAGCACGGCCAGCAGCGCCCATGCCACGAGCCGGCGCTGGCCCCCTCCCGCTCCAAAGATGGCAAAACCCCCTGATGTCATGACTGGATGCTTTTCACCGAAAACGCGGCAAATTCAAGCCTGCGGTCCAACCTGCCGCCGCGAGCCGTGGAACTTTGCAAAAAGTCGACTGGTTATGCGGGGGTCGCGGTCCAGTCATAATCCTTCCCTAGGCCGATCGGGCCGCGTCATAAACCATGCTAATCGTGAGTTCTGGCAAGCCCGGCCGGCGACGAATAGGCTCGCGCCCCCAAGGAGAGTTCGGTGCTGGAGAATTTGATTGGGCGTGGCCAAAACGGCTCCAACGGCAACAAGGTGGGGCTCGGGACCACGCGTCGACCGGTGATCGGCCTGGCGCTCGGCGGCGGCGCCGCGCGTGGATTTGCCCATATCGGCATTGTCAGGACCCTGATCGCCCACGGCATTGTGCCCAATGTCGTGGTCGGCACGTCGATCGGCGCGGTCGTCGGTGGCGCCTATGCGGCGGGTCACCTGGACCAGCTTGAAGAGTGGGCGCGCAGCCTGCAACCGCGAAACATCCTCGGCTACCTCGATATCCGCCTCAACGGGTCGGGCCTGATCGGCGGCGACAAGCTCGCCGCCCAGCTCGAAGCCGCCATGGGCAACACCCTGATCGAGGAGCTGCCGCTGAAATTTGCCTCCGTCGCAACCGAAGTCCGCACCGGCCACGAGATCTGGCTGACCCACGGCCGCATCGTCGACGCCATGCGCGCCTCCTATGCGCTGCCCGGGATCTTCTCGCCGGTCATGGTGGGCGACCGCTGGCTGGTCGACGGGGCGCTGGTCAATCCGGTACCGGTCTCGACGGCGCGGGCGTTCGGCGCAGAGATCGTCATTGCCGCCAACCTGTCGAGCGACGTCTTTGCGCACAGCACGACGATCTATTCCCACGGCCCCCCGGCCGAGATCGGCATGATCCCCGCACTTGACGCCGCGATCGAGCCTGCCCCGCCCAAACGCGGCCTCAGCAAGTTTTTCTCGCCCGAGCGCACCGTGAAGCGCGAATTTTTCGGCGGCGGCGGCCGGCCGGGCATTTCCACCGTGATGGTCGACGCCTTCAACATCATGCAGGATCGCATCACCCGTGCGCGGCTTGCCGGCGATCCACCCGACCTGCTGATCTCGCCCCGCGTCGGTCAGATCGGCTGGTTCGATTTTCACCGTGCCGATGATCTGATCGAACACGGCGCGCGCGCCGCCCTGCGCGCCATCGAGTTCGATCCAGGAGGCGATCCAGATTCTCGCCCCCGGGTCGGTCGACAAGACGTCGTGATCGCGCCGGATCAGGCGGTCTTGATGTAGTCGCGCAGCGCCGCCTGCTCTGCCTCGTATTCGCCGACTCGCCATTTGACGATGTCGCCGATCGAAATCAGGCCGACGACCCGGCCGTCCTCGACCACCGGCAGATGCCTGAATTTGCCCAGCGTCATCATCTCCATGATGCCACTGACCGTATCGGACTGCCTGCAGCTCACGACCTTGCGCGTCATGACCGCACTGACCGGCTCGTCGAGCACGGCAGCGCCGCGTTCGCCGAGCACGCGCACGATGTCGCGCTCGGATAAAATGCCTTCGATGCGGCCCGTGCTCATCACCAGCACGGCGCCGATCTTGCGCTCCGCCAAAATCTTGATCGCGGCCGAGAGTTTCGCCTCCGGCTCGACGCTCTGGATTTGATGACCTTTGGTATCGAGGATTGCACGTACCGTCATTGCGGCCTCCCTGAAATCGATCGCCCCCTTGAACGGGTGCGGTCATTCTCTTTGAGTCTTCAACCAACTGTTCAGCGCCGATTTCGTTGCAGGCGCATTCGGCAAGTACCGGCATCGGGTACGCACACGGCCGTAAACCTTGCCTCGCAAGGCTCCAGATGATGGATGAAATCGCGATGCGCCGCAAGCGACGATCAACCCGGACCCGTAACGTCCTGCGATGACGCATCCGCAGCATTGGCGGTCGCGCGCGGGATCGGATCGAACAGCGAGAACAGCAGCAGGCCGGCGAAGAAGCCGCCGATATGAGCCTGCCAGGCCACGCTCGCGCCCTCGGCGCCGATCGAGATCGACCCGATGCCGAAAATAATGTTAAGGCCGAACCAGATTGCGAGAAAGGCCAGCACCCGACCGTCACGCAAGGCGCGCGTCAGCGAAAGCGCCGGCACCCGAGCGGCGGCATCGGCGTCGCCGCGGCTGAACGAGAGAAAGCTGCCCCGCACAAAGGCAAACCGGATCGCCGCCGCCATCGTGCCGGATACCGAGGCCGAGGCGCCGATCATCGGCGCCACCGCGTGCTCGTGGGTGACAAGGTGCGCCAACGCCCCCGCCACGGCCGTCACCGCCATGAACACAAAAAACCGGAACGCGCCGAAGCGACGCGCCAGCGCGCTGCCGAACGGCAACAGCCACAGCACGTTGAAGCCGATATGGCTGAGATTGGCGTGCAGCAGCGAATAGGTCACGAAGGTCCAGACCTTGGCGCCGGCGCCGCCGGGAAAAGTGACGTCGAGCAGCGTCGAATCATAACGCTTCGGAATAAAGCCGAACATCTCGATGACGAGATCGTCGATATCGACCGGCAACAGCATCCGGACGAGATGAATCACCGCCAGCAGCGCGATATAGGCCGTCAGGGCGCCCGGCAGTGTCAGGATCGGCTCGCGCGGGGCTTCCGGCGGCGATTCCGGCGTCGGTTCTGGTGAAAATTCCAAGGAGTTCGAAGACCTCACGCGGCGGCTCGTACGAGCGACTGCGCCCCAATAGGCGGCTTGGCGCGGCGGCGCAAGGCGCAAATAGGTCTACCGAACCGCCTTCCGGCAGGCATGCGCCGATCCGCTCCGAACCAACGAAATCCCGGATCGCGTCGGCCGGATTTTCCCGATCCGAAGCATCAATACCCACAAGCCGGTCGCGGGCGGACTTCGGTACCCCTTGCGAAATCCGCTCACGCCTGAGATGACGCCGCACTGGCGTTCTTGATATTGGCCGTATAGCTTTTGGGAAGCTTGGCGGTGGCGCGGATGTCCATGTTCTCCAGCAGACTGGGTCTCGCATTGGTATTGGCGGCGCTCGGTCTGGGCGGGCGGTCGGCCCATGCCCAGGCCGCCCCTGTGCCATATTGGATTCCGAACTGGGTCGGCTTCGGTGGCAATCCAGCCGCCGGCCAGAGCTTGAACGCTTACGGCAGGTTTCCGAGCTTTGACGACAGTGACGCCCATATGCGCTACAATTTTCCGAACGGCGTGTTTGTCGGCGGCGAGGGCGGCGGCTTCGGTTTGAGCATGAACGGCATCAACCAGGATGGAGCGTTCGGCAATATCGGCTCGCTTTATTACCAGGGCGTGCAGTTCGGCTACCACTTCTCAGTCGCGGGCGGGTTACCCCTCACGGTCTATGCCGGGTTCGACACCGTGAACTACAATACCGGCATCGGTGGTCCTATTGCCCCCTTCGACACCCTGTCCGGCACACTGCCAGGCTATGGCACGCATGCCGGCGTCGAATTCAAGCCGACGCCGGATGTCAGCCTGTCACTCGGGTTCGGCTACACCCAACAATAGGGCACTCCGGCGAGCACCGCGCCTCCAAGGCGGAGGCCCGCTTCAGTGCTGCGCGGGGCGCACGCAAAAGCCGCCAAGGTTTCCCTCGACGGCTGTTGCCGTTGCGTTGCGTTTGCATGGCGGTTTGCTGCGTCGAGCGATATCGAACGCAGCCGTGCCTGCCTGCCATTGGACGCACACTACCGCCGGTGCGTTGCCAATGTGTCGGGCGCCAAACGAACCCGATGGCTTATAACGTGTCACCGGCGACGATGCCGTTCAAGCCAGCGCCGCTGTCCTATCGCTCCATAAAGGCAACGAAGGGAGAGGGCACCCTCCGCACATCCCGACGACCCAACACGGGAAGAGTCCGTCAATGTCGGTCAATGCCCGGCTGCGATACGCTCGGCCGCTCCTTTTGTGCGCCGACGAGGTCATCGACTGAGGCTTCGGTGACCGATCATTGAAACTTGATCATGTCGATGCTGGTCAGCGTGACCTTGTACACGATCGAGTTGGTCAAAATGTATGCCGCAGCCTGATCCTCATAGGCGTTATTGCCCGCCATTCCATCTACCGGCACGACGACGTTAAAGCCACGTAGCGCGGCCATGACGGACGTGAAAAGGACGCCATTGTGCGGCGTGGTACCAACCGGAACGAGGGTCGTGATCCCCTTGTCCTTCAGGATCTTTTGAAGGCCGGTATCCTTGTCGCCGAGCATGAACTTGTCGACAAACGCTGTCACAACGGGCTCGTTGCCTTTCGGCGCCAGCGCCGGAACATAATCGCCGATGACCGGATTGGGGAACGTCGCCGGTGAGGGGCTGGGGAACAGGCTGTAGATCACCGTGACGCCGCTTGCGCGTGCAGCGGCGAGTAATTTTTCGATCTTCGGAATGGCGGCGACGCAACGCGGACGTCTCTGCTCGTTGCAGGTCTGCTTGATCATGTCAATCACCAGGATCGCGGTGGTCTTCGGATCAAGTGTAACGCTTTTGAGTTCGGGCGGTGGCGGCACCTTTACGCTTGCCCATTCGTCGATGATGGTCTCGGCAGACGACGGCACGGCATAGCTCAATGCTGCCGCAACGGCCGCGAGCGGCAACAAAAGGCGCATCCTGAACATGGTTTCCTCCGGGGGCTGCTTTTTGCCCAAAGGATCAACAATCGCTGCAGCCGTCAAGCGTATTGCTCCTCAACCCTTGGCAGCGCGGCCACCCACCGCCGTCATCGCCCGGCTCGACCGGGCGACCCAGTATGCTCCGGCGCCAGCGATTGATGGTGAGGCCGCGGCGTACTGGGTCCCCCCGCTTTCGCTTTCGCGGGGGATGACGGATCGTGTCGACCGGCTGCGTGCGGCGCGAATTTGGTAAATTTAACGTTAACGGCGCAAATGACGGCGTCCGCGGCGCCAAAGCGCGCCGGCGGCATGGACGCTGCAAAGCCCCTCCTGCAAAACAAACACGGGAATGCGTGTGCGCGAAAGCGGGACAGAACTGTCCCGCCGGACCGGACGCCGGGCAAGGTTAAGGATGAAACATCCGTCGAGCCGCGAGTTCTACAGCTATTGGAATGACAAGCGCGGCGCCGCGCGGGCGCCGGATCGCAGCGAGATCGAGCCGAACGCGGTGCGCGGATTGCTCGGCGACATCTTTGTGCTCTCGTATGATGCCGCCCACGGCTATCCGTTCCGCGTCGCCGGGACGCGGGTCTGCGCCCTGCTCGGCTGCGACCTGAAGGACCGGGGCTTTTCGACGCTGTTCGCAGCCGACAGCCGCCGCCAGATCGAGCACATCATCACGGTCGTGGCCGAAGAAACGCTGGCGGCGGTCGCCGGCATCAGCGCGACCGCGCAGGATGGCTCGCCGGCGCATCTCGAACTGCTGCTGCTGCCGTTCAATCCCCGCGCCCATGTGCCGATGAGCCTGACCGGATTGCTGGCGCCGTTCGGCGACGGGCACGGCCGGCTGCGTGATTTCAAGCTGACGTCGTGGCGCTATCTCGCTCACCCGCCGCAGCGTTTCGTTCCCCGCGCCTTGAAGAAACTCGCGGTCGCGCGCGGCTTCATGGTCTATGAGGGCCTGCGCTAGGACGAAGGAACTCGCTGCCCCGCGGCCATCATTATGGTTGCAGCACCCGGGGTTGGCGCAGCCGGACTATTCGACCAGGTCCGGCCACGGCACGATGGTCGATTTGACGGTCTTCATCGCCATCGCATCCGCCACCGCGCGACTGACGCCTTGCTCGGTGAACGGATAGATCGTCTGCATCTCGAGCCAGGGGTATTTGTGGCGCGCGCGGTAGAGCATGTCGACGCCGAGCGGCAGGTCGTTGCCGGTGAAGCCCCATGACCCCAGCACGTTGAGGTCCTTGGTGCAGATGCGGTGCCATGAGGTCTCGATCGAACCCGCATCGGTGAACTGGCCCATCTCGACATAGGTACCGCCGTCGCGCAGCATTTCGATGCCTTCCGGGCCTGCGCTCGGATGGCCCGAGCAATCCATCACCAGATCGGCGCCGAAGCCGCCGACAATGTCGCGCACCTTGCTGATCCGCGCCTCCGGCGTCCTGACCTGTTCGATATCGACGGTGGCTTCGGCGCCGAACTTGCGAGCGAGCTGCAGCCGCGGCGTCTCCGGCGCACCGACGCAGATGACGCGCCCTGCCCCCATCTCCTGCGCGGCCGCAACCGCGAGAATCCCGATCGGGCCCGAACCCTGGATCACGACGGTGTCGCCCCAGCCAAATCCGCCGGCCCGGGTGGCGCGATTGAAGGCGCGGATGCAGGAGGTCAGCGGTTCGGACAAGGCGCCGAGCCGCAGCGACATGTCGTCCGGCAGCTTGTAGATCTTGGTGCCCGGCAGCATGTCGAGATCGACATAGACATATTCGGCCCAGCCGCCCCACAGATGCGGCGCCTTGTCGAAGCCGAGATAGCGGCCGTAATACACCGGCGTCAGGCACTTGTTGGCGCTCTGCGGATAGTGAAGGCAGTAATAGCAATGGCCGCACGGCATCAAGGGCGGGATCATCACCTTCGACCCCACTTTGAGCGGCTTGCTCATGAAATCCTCGGCGAATTCCGCGCCGACCTCGACCAGCACGCCGCCGATCTCGTGGCCAAGCGTAAACGGCCATGGCAATTGTTTCGGCCAATGGCCTTTCAGGATATGCAAATCGGTACCGCAGACACCGCAGGCACCGACCTTGATCAGCGCCGCCTTCTTCGGAATCTTCGGCCATGGCACGGTGCGAATGACAGGCTCGGCGCCGGGACCGTCGAAGGTGCATACGCGAATGGGTTCCACCGAGCTGATCCTCCGGACGTTTCTTGTTGAGGCTGGAATCGGTACTTGCCGCCGGTCGGCGTCGGCGAGGCAAGCCTATGTGAACCGAGGTCACAAGCCAATGTCGGCTTTGCGGGGCGACCCGGGCGACCGCATGGCCGCGACATTTGGAGACAGTGAGCGCGGCATCGCCGTGGAGGATGCCGGCTTGACCGCAAAATGGCGCGGCCCACATTTCGTGCAGCCGCCGCTAACCACTCATTAACCCTGCTGGCCGTAGGGTCAGACGACACCGAGCGGCCGGTCGTCGGACAGCGAAGATGGCGTTAGCGCACAAGAAATCGATTCTTCCGGCTGCCGAAGAGCGACGGCGCTTTCAACGCGTCAAGGTCCATCTGCTGGGCCGCTACATGCTGCCGGACCGGCGTGAATTTCCCTGCCAGATCATCAATATGTCGCCCGGTGGGCTCGCCCTGCTGGCGCCCGGCATCGGCAATGTCGGGGATCGCGTGATCGCCTATCTCGACCATATCGGCCGGGTCGAAGGCAAGATCACCCGAATTATCGACAATGGCTTCGCCATGACCGTCGGCGCCACCGCGCGCAAGCGCGACAAGCTCGCCGCACAGCTCACCTGGCTAGCCAACCGCGACATTCTCAACCTGCCGGAAGACCGCCGCCACGACCGCATTGTGCCGCGCAACCCGATCTCCCTGCTCACGCTTGAAGACGGCACCAAGATGACCTGCCGGATCATCGACATGTCGCTGTCCGGCGCCGCCATCGCCGCGGAAAACCGGCCGCCGCTGAAATCCCTGGTGATGCTCGGCAAGGTTCAGTCGCGCGTGGTGCGAAACCTCGAAGAAGGCTTCGCGCTCGAATTCGTGCATGAGCAGCTCGCCGAAACGCTCGAAGACAGCGTTACCGAGCGGTAAAGCCCAGAGCACCCCGATCTCCCGTTTTCAATCGGCTGACGGCAAGGTCCGCGTTGCCGGATACCGCCCTCGCCGCCGTTTGGCGCCGGCTGGTCTGGGTTAACGCGCCGCGCTTTTGATGCCGCAACCGCCGCGCTGACAGGCCCAGGCGGGTTAACGCGCAGGATTTGAGTCGTTCCGAATTGCCTCAAATTTTAATCAAGTTTGACTCAAGTATAGATCGAATTCTCCGCGCCTTTTACTTGTATTCGCTTCAATTGTACTTGGCTGATTTAGCGGCGACGCAAAACCTTTGTGTGAAAAGTGGTCCCAACAAGAAACGGGGGCCACAATGTTTGCGTTCAGGGGACAGGGGAAAGGATTGGCGATCGCCGCCATCCTGGTGGGCATGAGCGTATCGGCCCAAGCCGCGGACGACCACGCGCTGTACGCGAGCCTTGGCGAAGTCACGCGCGCGCCGATCGGTTGGGTGGAGTTTTGCGCCGACAGTCCCGGCGAGTGCTCGGGCGGCGCGACGCAGCCACGCGATATCGTGATGTCGCAGACGGCATGGCGGGATTTGCTGCGGGTCAACAACTGGGTCAACGACACCGTCAAGCCGATGACCGATATGGATCATTGGGGCGTGGTCGAGAAATGGTCGTTGCCGACCGACGGCTACGGCGACTGCGAGGACTACGTGCTGCTGAAACGCAAGATGCTGATCGATGCTGGCTGGCCCCGGGAAGCGCTGCTGATCACGGTGGTACGCGACAAGAAGGGCGAAGGCCATGCGGTGTTGACCGTCAAGACCGACAAGGGCGAGTTCATCCTCGACAACCAGAATGAAAGCGTCGTGGCCTGGAACGAGACCGGCTACCGCTTTGTCAAACGTCAGTCGCAGAGCGATCCGAATGTATGGGTCGCGCTCGGTGACGGCCACCCTGCGGTTGCCACGGCAAGCTCCCGCTAGGACACAACAACAACAGGACACGCGACCCGGTCACATCCCCACCCCTCCCCGTCCCAGACCGGATCGCGCGCGGCCAGCCTTCCCCCAAAGGCTGGCCGCAACTTTTTGGGAGACTGCCTATGTCTCGCGTTTGCGATGCGGGTCGTGCTTCGAGAGCACATCCTTGAGGTAATCCCGGCTTTTCCATTCCGGTGGCGGCGGCTCGTAGCCGGGTCGCGGAACGAACGGATTGGCCGGTACGGCCGCGGAAGCGCCCATCAGGTCGGGAATGTAGCGCGGGCAATTTGGGAAGATCTCGCATTTGACGCGCACGACGATTTTCGCACCATGATGCCCGGCAAGCACTTCCGCGCTGCCGTGGATCGTTGCCTTGCCACGGATCCGCGTTCGAAACGTCTTGCCGTCGAAGCGCACGAACAGCAGCCCGACGTTCGGGTTCAAGTGAATGTTGCCGAGTGTGCGGTACATGTTGTTGCCGTCGTATTCGGGGTACTCCAGCGTGTCGGGCCCGGTGATCCTGACGAAGCCGGGATCGCCCGAACGCATCGAACAATCGACGTTGTCCTGATGGCTCGTCGCGATGAAAAAGAATCGCGCCTCTTCGATGAGCTTGCGGTCCTGCTCCCAGAACTCGAAGTGAAGGCGATGCTTCTCGAGCCCGTCGGCGACACGGCGGCCGTCGAATCGGTCCTGCAGCTCACGCATGCCGTCGTGGTAGAACGGGGCACGGTCGATCGGGTCGGTCATGGAGACCTCGGCGCTGACTTGCGGCGTGTCTTGCTTCATAGCAGACCGCCCCCCTGGGCGCGACGGCATTCGCACATCTGCACCGAAGTGGCGGCGCACCGGAGAGGATGAACGTGAGAATGGCCATCTAATTGTAATACCAATCAATGTACGCTAGACAGCGGCGCCGCCCGAGTGGGCCGTTGCCATGTGGCATGATCCGTGGAGGGGAGCGTGGCGCGCAACATACTGATCCTTGGAGCCTCGTATGGCTCCTTGCTGGCGACAAAGCTGCTGATGGCGGGTCACAACGTGACCCTGGTTTGTCGGAAGAATACCGCAGAACTCATCAATCGCGACGGTACCGAAGTTCGCATCAAGCTGCGTGACGAGGCGATGCACCGGGCGATCCTGTCGCGCGATCTGCCCGGGACCCTGGACGCGACCGCGCCTGCCGACGTCGACATTTCCCGCTATGATCTGGTGGGTCTTGCCATGCAGGAACCGCAATACACCAACCATACCATCCGGGTCCTGATGATCAAAATCGCCGAGGCGAAGCTGCCTTGTCTTTCGATCATGAACATGCCGCCGTTGCCCTACCTCAAGCGGATCCCGGCGCTGGCGGAAATGGACCTGGAGGAGGCCTATACCAATGCCCAGGTATGGCAACGGTTCAAGCCGGGACTGGTGTCGCTCTGCTCGCCCGATCCGCAGGCCTTCCGCCCTCCGGAAGAGGCGGCGAATGTGCTTCATGTCGGCCTCGCGACGAACTTCAAGGCAGCGGCATTTGCTGATGCGACCCATAACCTGCTGCTTCGGGAGCTGGAAGCGGACATCGACGCGGTGAAGCTGGACGGCCGGGACGTTCCGGTGAAGCTCAAAGTGTTCGAGTCGCTGTTCGTCCCGCTGGCCAAATGGTCGATGCTACTGACCGGAAATTACCGCTGCATCACGCTGCACCAGCCGCAGTCGATCCGTGATGCGGTGCACACGGATTTGAAGCTTTCGCGATCCATCTATGACCATGTCGATGCCATCGCTCGGCGTCTGGGGGCGGACCCGCAGGACCAGGTGCCTTTCGAGAAATATGCCAAGGCGGCAGAAAGCCTTCTCAAACCATCGTCGGCAGCCCGGGCGGTGGCCAATGGAGCGCCTTTCATCGAGCGGGTCGACCTGCTGGTGAAGTTGATTTCGTATCAGCTCGGCGTACCCAATGCCGAGATCGACCGCACGGTCCAGATCGTAGACCAGAAACTCAATGAAAAAATTGTGGCGGGCGGATCCGGCGCGCCGTGACGGGCCATAACGCAAGCGGCTGTGCAAAAGAGGCCGGGCTTCCCAACTCCTCCCGTTGAACCTTATCCATGCCGGCTGGACAAAATCGTAAGGCTTAGGCTCGGAGGTCGCAATTGACGGCGATTCTGAAAGCTCGCGATTCAAAGCCGCCTCCAGGCGGACTCTCGATCGAAGAAACGGTCGAGTTCGAAATGCTCGACGCACTGCCCCCATTTGACGACAGCGGCGAACCGGCCTGGATTTTCGAAGGCGATCCGACCACCCGTCGTGAAATACGCTGGCTTGAACTGTACACGAAGAAATTCCCAACGAAAACGAGCGTGAAATAGCCGGCTGCATTATTGGGCCGTGTGAAGCTGTTCACAGTGCTAATTTGAACGGATGCCGTGAAGTACAATCCGGTCGAAAGCGATGGCGCCATCCGCGGTGCGCGAATGCTCGCGGAAGTCCTGTCCTCTGATTCAGTGTGGGTAACAACGAGGGAGGTACGTCGATGTCCACCACCAACATAGATGAAAGCAAGCTCAATGCATTCATAGGCCAGATGCTGTCGGACCTTGGCGGTGCATCCAGCATCGCCATGGTCCGCTTGGGCGATACGCTGGGGCTCTACAAGGCGATCGGAGCCAACGGACCGATGACGTCGATGGAACTTGCCAAGGCTGCAAAGGTCGACGAGCGCTATCTGCGCGAATGGCTATCGCATCAGGCGGCTTCCAACTATCTGTCCTACGATCCTGCTACCACCAAGTTCGCAATGCCACCCGAACAGGCGATGGTGTTCGTCAACGAGGAGAGCCCTGTCTACATGATGGGCGGCTTCGATGTCATGGCGGCACTGCTCGACAATCAGCCCAAGATGGAAGCGGCATTCAAATCGGGCGACGGGGTTGCCTGGGGCGATCAGGCCGGCTGCATGTTTTGCGCGGTCGCCCGTTTCTTCCGACCGGGCTACCACAACAACCTCGTCTCGGCGTGGCTGCCGGCGCTCGACGGGGTCGTGGCGAAGCTCGAGGCCGGCGCGCGCGTTGCCGACGTCGGCTGCGGACATGGCTGGTCAACCGTCATGATGGCCAAGGCGTTTCCGAAATCCCGGTTCGTCGGCTACGATTTTCATCCTGAACTCGATCCGCGACGCCACGGCGCACGCCAGGAGCCACGGCGTCGCCGAGAACGCGCAGTTCGTGGTGGGCCTGGCCAAAGACTATGACGGCAAGGAATTCGATCTCGTAACCTGCTTCGATTGCCTGCACGATATGGGCGATCCTGCAGGGGCGGCCGCACATATCCGTCGATCCCTGAAATCCGACGGGACCTGGATGATTGTGGAGCCGATAGCGGGCGACACACTGCAGCAGAACCTGAATCCGGTCGGACGCCTCTATTACGCCGGCTCGACCATGATCTGCCTGCCGACCTCACGGTCGCAAGAGGTCGGTGCGGCGCTCGGTGCACAGGCGGGCGAAAAGAAACTCCGCGAAGTGATCCAGAGCGGCGGTTTCTCCAGGATACGCCGGGCGGCCGAGACGCCTTTCAATATGATCCTTGAGGCGCGACCGTAGCGGCGGAGCGACTGACCGGCGGCGCCGGGTGCGCGAAAACCAGTAGCCGGTGCCACCGTATCGAGCATCCAGCTCTTGACCTTCGCCGAGATGCTGGCCGGGTGCCGTCACGTTTGCGCGTGGCGGCATTTTTTTGCATCTGGCTCGTGCTGGCGGGGCGACCACCGGCCGCGGGCAGCAAGGCGCACGTTCGCCGCCGCTGAATTTCGGGTTGACGCCCCTCAACCCTTGCGGGTCCCGCGCCATCCCCCTTCTCAAGGCGCTCATCGAGCGCCTCCTCGCGGGCCGTCCGCTGCAAAATCTCCTCAGCTTTGCCATGCTTTCGATCGGGACCGAATGTCAAATACTATCGAAGGTTGTGCGTTATGTTGCGTGGGGGTGCTGCCATGGTGACGGATCTCAAGACAAAGGTGGAGAAATACGAGAGCAAGGCCGCCCACTGCAAAGAGTCTGCCCAGCAGGCGGTGGCGGGGCCCCAGCGCGCCATCTACGAGGTGCTGGCTGGCTACTACAGCGAGCTGGCAATGGACTTCCGTCAGGTGATCGAAAAACGCAAGGCCTCCATCGCCGAGCCGGCCGATCCGGAGGTCATGCCGGCAATGCTCAAGAAGGAAGCGGCACCCGACGTTACGCCGTGGCCTGAAGCGGCAGCCGAGCAACGGCAACCGCCGGACGACGCGCCCGAGATGGTCGCACCGGGCGTCGACGAGCAAGACGGTTCCGCGGCGACCTGAGCCGCGACCGCGTCACAATCCATCCACCGTCGCAGCTTTTTGAGCTAAGACCCCGGTTTTTCACGAATTCCGGCGTTTGGGGGAGGCTGCCGTCAGCCGAATCCGTGCTATGGGAGGTGTCGGCACGCCACCGCGCGTGTCGGGAACTTTCGCTTTCTGCCGCGCTTTGAGTGATGATGGTCCACGTCCCCACGGCTGACACCAAAACGAACGGCATCGCCCGCATCGGCTCGCAACCGATTGCGCTCGCGGCCGTGGCGCTCGTCGTCATGGTGGTTGGAGCCGGATCGATCGCGGTGTGGCGGGCGTCCACCGGCGCCTCGCCCGAGCCGGATCGCATCGTGGCGGCCCGCCAGGCCCAGGTTCGAGCGGCCCAGGCTTCCGAGCAGCTCGTCGAAAAAACCAAGGCGCTGGAGACCTCCCAACAGGACTCGATCGACCAACTGCAAGTCGTTCAGGATCAACTGCAGACCGTCAAGCGGCTGCTCGCCGCGCAGCAAGCCGACACCAAGCGGCTGTCCGACCAGGTCGGAGAACTCACCGGCGCGATCGATGGCCTGCGGCAGTCTTTCGCCAGCGCCCGTTCCGCCGAAGCCGCAAACCCGCCTTCGCCGCGCAAGACGTCGGCCCGGTCGAAGCCCCGGACCGCCAAGGGCCCGCCTCGCAAGCCCGCCAAGACCCCGGGCTGAAACGTTTTCCGGTTCACGCACCGGGATCTCTCCAGGCCAACCCGCAGCTCGGAATTTTTGAGCCGGTTGTGAAATGGATCACATTCGGCCACCGCGACCGAGGCCATACTGCGACTACCGGGTGGCGCAAGCCGATTTCAATATCCGGGCAGGGCAAGGTCGCTCAGGCGTCATACTACGCCGGCGGCCTTGTTTTTTTGGCAAACCGGTTGAACTCGCGCGCGATCCGGCCGCACGACCGGGCCTTCAGAAGTCCTGCTTGTATTCGTGAACATTTGTCATGTCGCCGGCATGCGAAACGACGAACTGCCTGGATACCTGGTCCGGAAGGCTGCCGTCCGCGATGCAATTCAACACGCGCGAGAAGGTGTTGACCAGATCGACCGTTCCTTCCGCCTGATGCGCGCACGCTTCAGGCATGCGGATCGCATTGAGGGCGCCAAACCGCTCTTTCAGGTCCAGCGAATCCCAGGCATCAAACGATTTCTGGAACTGGCCGCGAAATGCCGTGCCATGGTCCGATTGAAGCACGATGATCGCCTCCGGATCGCTGTGCACGATTGCCGCCGCGAGCGCCATCGCCTCGTTGTTCACGCAAACGAGCTGCTCCAGGAATGCCGGCTTGTCCTTCGGATCCCAGGTCAGCAGATCCGGCGCGGCCGCCTTTATCGAACAATCACGCCTGAACCGGATCGGCGGGTGCGGCGCCAGAATGTGGGCGTACAGGAAAAACGGCTTGCCGTACTGCTGCACCATCGACAGCCTGTCGGTCAGGTCGTGTACCGCGCCCCGCACAAACGAAGAGTCGCCGGCCGGGTTTTCCACATCCCCGAAAGCCGACATCGCCTCGATCAAAGGCGTTCTGGACAGAATGGCGATGTCAAATTCGTCGAGGCGCAACTTTCCGCCGCCTGAGCCGACGTTTCCCTTGATGCAAATCGCGCCGTCGACGGGGCATTGCGTCAGATTGTCGTATCCGTTCTGGAAGTGGATGTAGCGATAGCCCATCGCGCGTACCGTATTGACGACGGTGTTTTCTCCGCGAACGACGGGATAGAGCACGGCAAGCGGCGGCATCCTGATCGAGGACCCGGTCCCGCGGACCAGAAATCCGAGCGACAGCGTGCTCGAAATCGAAAAGATCGTTTCGGGAAAGCTCGCCAGCGCGCGGTCGGAAATCGCGAAGTTGAGGGCTTTCAGAGCTGCGAGAAAGGGTGTGTTATCGAAATCGAAGAACTCCCGAAGCACGTCCACCCTCGGGTAACCATCCAGCACGACCCAGTAGACGTCGGGATCGCGGCGCGCCGTCAGCGCCAACGCAGTATGCCCGATCGCCCCGACAGGATGCAGGCGCACCCGGACCAGGTCGATTGCGGCGGGCACGATGTAGATCGCGCCAATTGCAGCCATTGTCGGCAGCAAAATGGCCTTCCGCGAGAAGATGCCGACCAGGGAGGCGACCAACACGGTGGCGAACGCCCAGCAGCCGAGCAAGAAAACCGGGAAATGATCATTCCCGACGAAATCCTTTATCTCGTCTCGCGAAACCACCTGCTTTATTTCGCCAAAGGAAAACGCCATGAACGACACGGCAGCGGCGATCAGCAATAATCTGGCGATCGGCATCGAGCGGAACAGCAGCTTCGCCGCCAGCGCAGCCGTGATCGCGATGGCCAGCACCAGGAAGTAACATCGAAGCGTGCGGAACGGCCCCTCGAGGCTGTCGACGTTCACACGATAGAAATTGAGAAAGGCGACGCCGGAAAAAACGGCGAGGACGACGACCGACAGCAGAAATTCAGATGCTTTACGCACGCGACGGTCGTCTGGCGTACACATAGAGCGTCCGTCCCGATGAGGAGACGGTTTCCGTCTTCTCGATCGCCGCCCGTTTCGCCAATTCGCCCTCGAATTCGGCTTGCGAGTATTGATCGAAGATGTCCTTTCGGGTGCTCAGCATGCGCTGCAGCGCCGGATCGCTTTTCGGCACGAACTCAACGACGCCGCAATCCGCCAGTTCAATGATCCAGTCCAGAAACATCGGAAGCGGAACGTTGCGGCCGATCGCGATATGATGCTCGATCGCCAGCGCCAGGATTGCGTTCGGCCTGCTTCTGGAACTCAAGCCGGCGCGCTCCCTCTGGTGCCAACCCTGGTTGGGGCTGGGATTGCACGCATCCATCTGCAGCGGCAGAAATTTGAGGTCGCCTCGGACCGAGCGCTGGACCGCAAGATGGAGCGCGCCGTGATCGCTGTCGAACCCGACGACGTATTGCGCACCGGCGCGCAGCGCCGTTTCACTGTAGAGGCCGGTGTTGCAGCCGAGATCCCAGACGACTTGCGGACGCCGCCGCGCGATGAAATCCGACACAAAGACCTGCTTGCGCCGCGCCTCTTCCGGCAGATAGGAATTTTCGACCTCATAGCTGCTCCAGGTCGTCGCACGCCCCGCAAACGGATCGCGCATTCCGGCGATCCAGTTCCTGAGATTGCGCAGCATGAATTGAAGCGCCTTGAGCGGCAGCTTTCGGTTGGCTGCGGCGGCGACCTTCGCCGGATTGGCCTCGGCCGATCTGTGCAGCCGGACCGGAGCAAGGACCTCAAACCAGATGCGCCACGACAGTTTGTGCTCGGGGCGGAGCGCGCGCACCAGGTCTTCGGACGAGATGCCTTCGATCGCCCCCCGATACCAGGCGTTGAACGGAATTTTCAGCAATGAGGTGAGCAGCAGCGGATTGAGGAACTGCTCGGCGAACTGACGCTGGCCGAACCAGAGAGCTCCTTCGCGGTACGGCACCAGCGACAGCGGGTCGATGAAGATCGGCCTGGTTCCCAGGAATTGCACGTTGTAAGCGGAGGCATCCGTGAGCGTAAAGCCGGACTGCAGCGCAAGCAGGTGCAGATCGAGATGAAAAAGCGCCGCCCGTTTCAACAGCTCAAACGGCCATTCATAGGGATAGGAAATGAATTTTACCGGCTCATGCTCCAGAACGTGCGGCGAAATCATCCGCAGCGCCGGCTCGGCGGACGCATCGGTCGGCACCAGCCACTGCTTCGCGACCAGTTCGCTCAACAGGCCTGAGGATTTCAGCCCTTCAAACGATTGGAAGGCATCCTGGTGCAGGATCCTGAAAATCCTGCCGTCGTAATGCGCAACATAGCCGGACGGGTCGCGAAAGGATCCCTGGTTGCGGACAATCGCCATCAGCCCAGCACCCGGCATCTGCTGAACCAGGCCTGCATCCGGGTCCAGATATCCCCGGCAGGTTCCCTGCGTGCGGCGCTCACTGTGAAGCCCCCGATTCTGCTGAACGCCATTCAAAAACAATTTGGGTGAAACGCAAATTAACTGACCGCGAGCGAATAGTCTGTTTCCCAACATTGCCAATAACGTCCAAACCCGACACGGAAATCAAATTAAGAAAAGTTCACGTAATACTGCCACAGCGCGCATTGACCATCCGCATTATCACGCGGATCATTCGCAGATGAATCGCGCCGTGAAATATCTCCTGCTCGGTTTCGCGCTGCTGAATTTCACGATCGCCGGCGTGTCGGATGCGGCTGCCTATCTTGATCCTGGCAGCGGCAGCATCCTGTTCCAGAGCATCATTGCCATAGTGGCATCTGGCCTTGCCATTTTCGCAACCGCCTGGAAAAGCATCACCGGTTTCTTCAGCCGCGTTTTCAAATATCGTGCCGACGACCAGGGTGACAAACGCTGACCGGATATGCTGCCAGAGCATGCCGTCGCGTGTCTTCTGACCAAGGCACAGACCTTGGGCTCCCGCGGAACAAATCTTCCCGATCGCGGTTGAGTCGGAGGCCGCAACGATCCGGGAGCCGAACGAGGCGTGCGCAAGCTGATCGCCTTCGACGAAGACACCTTCGATAAGCTCAGGCAGCTTGGACGCAACCGCATGGCGACGATCCAGGAATTGGCGGACGAGGCTTTCGCCGACGTTTTGAAAAAGCACGGGATTCCGATCGACCTGAAGGACGCGCTGCGCAAGAGCGCAACCCTTTCCAAGACCACGCCGCGGAGGCCGGAATCCTCCGCTTCCCGGCAATCGCCGACCGCGAGGCGGAGGAAATCATGACGACCGATCCCGACCCGTTCGAGCAGGGCCGCCGCGCCGCGCGGGAAAACATCCCGGCGGCGGGAAATCCGTATCAGGACGGCAGCGAGGCGCATTCACTATGGGCCGCCGGCCACGAACAGGTTGCCGGCGCGGCCGAGGCGGATGAAGCCGAGGGGGCTTAAGCGTTTTCGGGCGAAATGGGTACCGTGCCTCAGCCGACCTGTTTCAGGCCCTTCCTGAATCGCGTTCCATTGCCGACGTAGAACCTCGCGGGACCTCCCATCTTCTCGACCTGCGCGGCATCGAGGGTGCGGACCACCCGCGCCGGCGATCCGATGATCAGGGAGTGTTCGGGAAACTGCTTGCCTTCGGTGATCACCGATCCGGCGCCGACGAGGCTGCCGCGACCGATCCGGGCGCCGTTCATGATGATCGAGCCCATCCCGACCAGCGCGCCGTCCTCGATGGTGCAGCCGTGCAGGATGACGTTGTGACCGATGGTGCAGTTGCTTCCGATCGTCAGCGGAAAGCCCATGTCGGTGTGGCAGGTAGAATTGTCCTGCACGTTGGAGCGTTCGCCGATCTCGATCCACTCATTGTCGCCGCGCAGCACCGCGCCGAACCAGACGCTTGCCGAACTCAGCAAACGGACCTTGCCGATCACCGTCGCGGTCGCGGCGATGAAGTAATTTCCGTCCGCAGGCGTTTCCGGCGCCTGCCCGTCCAGTTCATAGATCGCCATGCGCTGTCCTTCTCCGGTGCGGCAGCGACCTTGGCATGACGGCAAAGGCGTTTTCAAGCAAAGCGGGCATCGGGCCGCGTCCGGAAACCGCGTCAAAGCAGCCGATCAGGTCTCAGGCCAGCACGCCGGCGGCGCGCAGCGTCATCAGGAAAAAGGTTCCCGACATCAGGCTCCAGAATCCGGCCAGAATGGTTGCCACCATCACGAATTCGAAGCGGCGGCGCTCGATCCGGGCGCCGAGCAGGGTGTTGCGCATGATGATGAAGGGCGCGGCAAAGACCAGGAATGGCACGGCGGCGAACGTTTTCGGCGCCACCCCCTCCTGCAGCAGGCCGAACCCCGCGGGACGCTGCACCAGCACCTGGTATCCGTTGGCGAGCGCGCCAGCCAGCGCGAAGCCGATGCAGAGGGAGAACAGCGAATTCAACGCATCAGGCGACATTGGATACTTCCGCTACCGACAGCAACCTGTCGTGCTTCGCAAAATTGGCCGCCCGCCGCCACATCATCCTTAAGAAAAGGTTAACGTCACGGCGAGGAACCGCGCACCGCACATGGCTCGCGCGGCATCGCAGGCCGGAAATCATGCGCGATTGCGGTGCCGCGTGGCATATTGGCAAGCTGATTCGGCCGAGCCTGGTTCCCTTCACGATGCTGCTGCGTTCATGACAGTCCTTTCGACGACCCGTCACCCCGCGCGCAGTTCGCGCGGGAATTCCCGCAACCACATGATTCCGCTGCTGCTGGGCGGCGTCCTCGCCGCCGGCGCGGTGGCGCTCGTGGCCTATTTGCTGTGGCCGACCTGGGGTGCGGCGGAGCTATCGGATAATCCGGCGCGGCTGCCGGTGAGCATCGGCGGCACCCTGTTCAACGTGCCGACCAGGGCCGTCCGCATGAAGATCCAGCGTCATTCCGGACCGCAGGAACGCATCGATCTCGGCTTCGTCTATCCGTCGCTCGAGCCGCCGGAAGCGCCGAAGCATGTCAGCGCCGACACCGTGGAAGCGACGGCGGAGCCGATCGATCGCATATTTCTCTCGATCGCGGCCCATCACGACGCGCTGGCGCCGGAGACATTGGTTCGCACCATCTATCCGCGCTACCTCGAACAGGCCTCGACGCCGGCGCAGGACGGATTGACGATGCGCGCGTTTCGCGACGGCACGCCCTACGGCAGTGAAGATCTGTTCTTTGCAGCCAGCCCCGACCTCAACGCCCGCTGCACCCGCGAGGCCGATACCCCCGGAATGTGCCTCAGCATGCGCCGCATCGACGGCGCCGATCTGACGTTCCGCTTTCCGCGGAGCTGGCTCGCGCATTGGCGCGAGGTGGCCGATGCGATGGCCCGGTTGACGGTGCAATTGCACGGGCCGGGAAACTGAGGCGTTGCGCGCGGCCCGCGGCAAGCGATCCAGCCCGGCCGTCATTCCGGGGCGCGCGTTAGCGCGAACCCGGAATCTCGAGATTCCGCGTTCGATGCGTTCGCATCGCCCCGGAATGACGACGGCCTTGCGTCAGCCCTGCTCGACCAGATCATCCTCGAGGATGGCCATCTGGAACTGAAACGAGCGATCGTCATCCTCGTCGTCGACGAACAGCACGCCGATGAATTCCTCGCCGATATAGACCTCCGCCGAGTCATCCTTTTTCGGCCGCGGCACCACGCGAATCCTGGGATTGCCGAACAGACGCTTGAGATAGGCGTCGAGTTTCCTGACTTCCTGAACGTCCACGGCAGTCTCCAATACGATTGTGATTTCCAGAAGTCTTCAGGACCAGACCAAACGAACAGCTAGCCTAACTTGCCGAATCCAAGCGTCGAAGCACGGCAGTATCAAAGTCCGATGGCGTTGAGCATCTGATCCATGGTGCGGGACGGCTCGGCGCAACCGGCCTCGCCGACGATCTTGGCGGGCACCCCGGCCACCGTCACATTGTGCGGCACCGGCTTCACCACCACCGAACCGGCGGCGATGCGCGCGCAATGGCCGATCTCGATATTGCCGAGAATTTTCGCGCCCGCCCCGATCAGGACGCCGTGGCGGATCTTGGGATGGCGATCCTCGTTCTCCTTGCCGGTGCCGCCGAGCGTGACACCGTGCAGGATCGAGACATCGTCCTCGATCACCGCGGTCTCACCGCACACAAAGCCGGTGGCGTGATCGAGGAAAATGCCGCGGCCGATCCGGGCCGCGGGATTGATGTCGGTCTGGAATACCGCGGAGGAGCGACTCTGCAGGTAATACGCAAAATCCTTGCGGCCTTGCCGATAGAGCCAGTGCGCCAGGCGATGGGCCTGCAGGGCATGGAAGCCCTTGAAATAGAGCAACGGATCGATGAAGCGCGAGGTCGCGGGATCGCGGTCGTACACCGCGACCAGGTCGGCGCGGAAGGCGTTGCCGAGATCGGGGTCGTCGCGCAGGGCTTCGTCATAGGTCTGCCGGATCAGGTCGCCCGACAGCGCCGAATGATCGAGCCGCTCGGCGATGCGGTGCACCACCGAGGCCTCCAGCCGGTCGTGATGCAGCACGGTCGAATAGATGAAACTGGCGAGCTCGGGCTCGCGGCGGACGATGTCTTCGGCCTCGCCGCGCACCCGATCCCAGATCGGATCGAGCGATGCGAGCCGGTTAGCTTGCGGATTGATCTGATGCATGGCCATGCGCGGCTCTCGCAAATTCATTGCTTCGGGGACGGTTTATAGCACAACGAAACGGCGGCTGTCTCACCAGCCGGCAGCCCTCGCCCCGGCTTCGCCGATGCGCGCTAAAACACTGACGCAACGCATCTTCTTCACATCGGCCAGAATCCGCCCGGAGCGGAAGCGTGGTCTGGAAATGGTCGGGAATTCCGGGAAATCAAGCCGCGCGGGCGAAGGTATCGAGCGGGATCGAAGGGAGCGTCGTCAGGATTGGTCAGGCCCGGTATTGCTGGTCGCTGACCTTTTCCATCCAGTCGACGGGACTGCCGTTCAGCGCCTCCTGAATGGCGATATGCGTCATTGCCGTTGTCGGGGTCGCGCCGTGCCAATGTTTTTCGCCCGGGGCAAACCAGACCACGTCGCCGGGCCGGATTTCCTCGACCGCCCCGCCCTCGCGCTGCGCCCAGCCGCAGCCGGCGGTCACAATCAGCGTCTGACCGAGCGGATGGGTATGCCATGCCGTCCGGGCGCCCGGCTCGAAGGTGACGCTCGCACCGCGAACACGACCGGGTTCCGATGCTTCGAACAGCGGATCGATGCGGACCGCCCCGGTGAAATAGTCCGCCGGGCCCTTGCCGGAAGGCCGCGAGCCGCTTCGTTTGATCTCCATTGGGGTTCTCCTCGGGGCTTGGAAACTTCAGGTCGTCCCGCGATGCCGAACATTCGCGGCGTGCGATCGTCTCGGGATATGGGGTGGAATCGCCTGAACCGTAAGTCGGCGGACGTCCGGAAAGGCTGAGCCTGGCTGCCGGGGGCTATCCAACTATTTGCCGATTTCCGCGCCGTCGGCAATCCGGGCATGGTGACCGGGAAATGGGGGAATCCAGCATCAATACCCAAGTTTTACGGGCTCGCCTTGCCAATTCCTCCTGGATCCGGGTGTCCGCGATCGTCATTCCCCTGATGTTGGTCACGCCAGCGCTGTGGAACGGCTATCCGCTGCTCCAGTGGGACACCGGCGGCTATCTGGCGCGCTGGTACGAGGGCTATCTGGTCCCCAGCCGCTCCACCGTGTACGGCCTCTATCTGCATTTCGGCGAGGGTTCCGGCTTCTGGGTCGATCTCGGGATCCAGGCGCTGGCGACGTTGTGGCTGCTGCAACTGACCCTGCGCGTGTTCGGCATGATGCGGCCGTTGCGGCTGGTGGCGGTGAGCCTCGTCCTGATCCTGACCACGGCGCTGCCCTGGCTCGCCAGCATGCTGCTGACCGACATCTTCGCCGGCCTGTCGGTCCTGTCGCTCTTCATTCTTGTGCTGCACGGCGACCGGGTCTCCACGGCCGAGAAACTGTTGCTGCTCGCCTTCACCGCGTTTGCGTCGGCCACGCACAGTGCGACCCTGGCGGTATTGCTCGGGCTGTGTTGCGTGGGCTGGATCGTGCGGCCGTTTCTGCCCGCGCGGCTGTCCGTTTCGGGGCTGCTGCAGGGCAGCCTGACCATCGTTGCCGGCGCCGCCATGCTGCTGGCGGCGAACTTCGCGCTGTCGGGACAATTGGCCTGGACGCCGGGAGGCTACGGCGTCGCGTTCGGCCGGATGCTGCAGGATGGCATCGTCGCCCGCTACCTGCGCGATCATTGCCGCGAGCAGCGACTGAAACTCTGCCCGTATCGCCGTGAATTGCCGCCCACCGGAGACGACTTTCTGTGGGGCAACAGCATGTTCAACAAGCTCGGGCGGTTTCAGGGCATGAACGATGAAATGGGCTTCATCGTGCTGCATTCGCTGGCCGAATATCCGGCGTGGCAGGCCGAGGCGGCGATCGTCGCCACGGCACAGCAACTGGTTGATGTCGCGACCGGCGAAGGCAGCGATGTCTGGCTTCCCCATACCTATGGCATCATCGAACGCTATATCCCGGCGCAAATTGCGCCGATGCATGCCGCCCGCCAGCAGCATTCGGGGATCGATTTCACCGCGATCAACTGGATCGACGTGCCGGTCGCGCTGCTGTCGATCCTGCTTGTTGCGGCGATGCTGGCACACGACCTCCGGCGCCGGCGGCTCGACGACCTGACGCTGCTCGCCGCAACGGTGTTGCTCGCATTGCTCGGCAACGCGTTCGTCTGCGGCGTGATCTCCGGACCGCATGATCGCTACGGCGCCCGCATGGCATGGGTTGCGACCTTCGCGGTGCTGATCGCCGCGCTCAGGCAATTCGACGATCGCGGCGGGTCGCGGGATTCACGTCCGCCGTGACAGAAAATCCAGCACGCCGGTCTTGTAAACCTTGTCGCCCACCGCCCGCATGTGGTCGCGGTTGGGGATGTCGAGCACGGCGGCGCCGGGAATGATCTTGCCGAGTGCCGCGGCCGAGCCCGCGATCTCGTCCGAGGTCCCGACCGCGATCAGCACCGGCACGGTGATGGCGGCGGCCTCTTCTCTGGTCATCAGCCGCCGCGAGCCGCGCAGGCACGCCGCCAGCGCCCTGCGGTCGGAGCGGGTCTGGTCCGCAAAGGCGCGGAACGTCCGCCCGACCGGATCGGTGACGTCGGCCAGCGACTCCGCCTCGAGCGCCTGCGCCACGTTCTCGCCGGGGCCACCGCCCTCGATCAGCCCGATGCCGATGCCGCCGAAAATCGCCGACCGCAGCCGCTGCGGCTGGCGGTGCGCGAGCCAGGCCGTCATTCTCGCGCCCAGCGAATAGCCCATGATATCCGCCCGCACGATCCCGAGGTGATCCATCAGCGCGCTGACGTCACTGGCCATGTTGCCGATATGATATTGCTCGGCATCGTAGAGCTTGGCGGAGTCGCCGTGGCCGCGATTGTCGAGCGCGACCACCCGGCGGCCATTTTTCTTCAGCTCGGAAACCCAGGTCGGATAGACCCAGTTCACCGCCTTGCTCGATGCGAAACCATGCACCAGCAGAATCGGATCGCCCTCGCCTTCATCCAGATAGGCAATTTCAACGGCGCCGTTGTGAAAGCTCGGCATGGGTGGATCCATGTTTGGGGAGGTTATCGGACGGAAGGCCGCAAACTAGCCCTGCGGCAGCGCGGCTGCCAGCGGCGCGGTGTCCCCCGACGGGGATGCGGCGGCCCGGCGCAACCGCCGCGCCTTGCTGCGAAGCAGCCATGATTGGGTCAGGCGCTCGGTGGTCGCCTTGATCGACGACAGCAATCCGAACAGGGCCAGCAGCGCGCCGAACACCCACAGTGCGAGATTGAACGCGCCGGCCGCCAGCAACAATGCGCCGCGGCCCAGTATCTTGAGAATCGCGCGGGTCTGGCCGCCCTTGGATTCCGCCAGCCGCGCAGCGCGGGCGACGTCTTTCGGACCTTCGGCGATCCCGAGCGTATCCAGCGCCCCGCGGGCGCCCGCCTTCTCACCGACTCGCCCGACATCCTTGGCGAGACGCACCAGGCCTCCGACCTGTTCGGTGCGAAGCGATGCCTTGATCGCGGTAAGCGTCTGCCCCGGCCGCAGCACCGAACCGGACGCGATCGCGTTCTCCAGCGTTGGCGCGTCGACCACGTCACGCGCCGAGCGGCTCGCCCATTGCGTCAGCCCCTCGCCCAGCCGGCCGACCTTGCGGGCGTCCTTGACCAGCGTGAGACCGGCACGCACCGGGGCCGCGCCGCCGATCGAGACATAGGTCGCGGCCGTCACCGCAAGGCCCGCCGCGGCGAGGCCCAGCACCAGACGGTCGGTGTTCTCCCCCATGGCAAGGTGCTTGCCCTCGCGCACCACGTCCCTGATGTCGCCGAACACGAAAAGATCGCCGGCGACCGTGCCGGACATGCTCGCGACGTCGTCGGCATTTCCGGTGAAGAGGCCGCTGGCGAAACCTGCGGCGAAATGCGACGGCGAGTTCGCTTGCGCAACCGCATCGCCTACCTGCCGGGACAGTTCGTCCGGAATGGGGACGTTCCTGGCCCTGGCGAGATCGACAAAGCTGCTGGCAAGATCGGCATCGTTCGCCGCCAGCGCCGCCTCGATGTTCTCGGTGACAACGTCATGATTGTTCCGCAGAGCAGAGCTGATCTGGAGGTCCGAAAGCACCGCGGGATCGTCCTGCGCCGCCAGCACAGCACCGGCGTCGCGCGCGTGCGGCCACAGCAGCGCGCAGACCACCGCGCACACTGCGGTACCAGCAAGAGCCGAGCCTGTTCGCAACCATTTCATCCGGACGATCCCGATGTCTTCGCTTCCCTGACATGGTGTGCCGCTTTTAAGACACAACGGCCCCGACGAAAGAAGGGCTTTTCTCCGACGACAAGATTGTGTCGAATTTGCATGAGCAAATGCGCGGCCGGGGCCCTAGGAATCAACTGTACCCGCCAGTATGGTGCGCAGCATTTCAAGCCTGCTGCGCGGTGTTGATTGCGCCCGTCCATTGCCGTCCAAGGTGAATCTGATGTCCGACCATGCGGTTCCGCACTTCCATAATGATGCCGGCGTCTCGGTCATTGAGATCGGCTCGCGGGAATTCATGTGCGTCGGCGCCAATCCGCCGTTCGATCATCCGCATGTCTTCCTCGATCTCGGCAATGACAACGAGATCATCTGTCCCTATTGCTCGACCCTGTATCGATATGCCGCCGACCTCGCCGCCGGCGAAGCGCGTCCGCCCGAATGCGTGGTGAAAGACCGCGCTGCCTGATCGGCCGGTGGCGGCCTCACGCACGATCTTCGTCGCCGGCGCCGGCATCGGAGGACTGACGGCGGCGCTGGCGCTGGCGGGACAGGGCTTTCGCGTCATCGTTCTGGAGCGGGCCGAGCGCCTCGAGGAAGCCGGCGCCGGGTTGCAATTATCGCCCAATGCAACCCGCGTGCTGGTCGGTCTCGGCCTCGAGCCACGGCTGGCTGCACGCGCCGTCACGCCGGATGCCATCAGCATCATGAGCGCGCGAAGCGGCGGCGAAATCGCCCGGCTGCCGCTCGGCGAAGCCGCCACATTGCGTGCCGGCGCGCCCTATTGGGTGATGCACCGGGCCGATCTGCAGGCCGCCCTGCAAGCCCATGTCGATGACCATCCCGATATCGAGTTGCGATTGGGCTGCCAGTTCGAGGATGCCACCCCGCACGCGAAGGGACTGACGGTGGTCCAGCGCCGCGGCATGACGCGGCAGCAGGAAGTGGCGCTGGCGCTGGTTGGCGCCGACGGAATCTGGTCCACGGTCCGGCATCATCTGTTTGCGGAAGTGCAGCCGCAGTTCTCCGGACGGATCGCCTGGCGCGGCACGCTCGAAGCCACCGCCTTGCCGCGCGAACACACCTCGCGCCGTGTTCAGCTCTGGATGGGTCCGAATGCCCATCTGGTCGCCTATCCGATCTCCGGCGCGCGACAGATCAACGTGGTGGCGGTGGTGCCGGGGACCTGGAACAGGCCGGGCTGGAGCGCGCCCGGCGAGATCACCGAAATCAAGAATGCCTTCGCGTCGGCGCAGTGGCCGGCCACCGCGCGGATGATGATCGGTGCCGTCGACGAGTGGCGGAAATGGGCGCTGTTCACCGTTCCCGACGGCGGCGAGTGGACCGCGGGCGCGATCGCGCTGCTCGGGGACGCCGCCCACGCCATGCTGCCGTTTGCGGCGCAGGGCGCGGCAATGGCGATCGAGGATGCGGCGGTCCTGGCCGGATGTCTCGGCGTGTTGCAGGGCACCGGCGCGCCGGCACTTTCGGCCGCCTTGCAGCGCTATGCGCGGCTGCGACGGGCGCGCGTGCTGCGCGTTCAGCGCGCTGCCCGGCAGGCCGGGCGCATCTATCACCTCACCGGCCCTGCGGCCTTTGCGCGCGACCTTGCGATCAAGGCGATCGGCGGAAAGCGGCTGCTGGCGCGACAGGACTGGATTTATGGCTGGCGGCCGTGAGCGCATCACCGGCCGGCCTCGTTCAATAGACCGCGTTGCCGGACCGCAGCAGTGAACGCGCGCCCTTCGGGTGAGGCGGCGGCGGCGGCGCGGCCGGCGTCGCGGTCGCAGCGCCCGGTGGCGAGTCATGGCATTTGTTGCGGCGCCAGCCTTCGTCGGCGAGCTTGGCCTGGGCCCGCACCGAGATGTAGTCGTTGCGATAGGCCAACTCGGCCACCAGGGGACCGGCCACCCCGGTGTCGGCCTTCGCCATCAGCCCCTGCAATTCGGCCGAACGCGCGGCGAGGCTCTTGCGCTCGTCTTCGAGCTGCTTGCAGTCGTAATACTCGTATTTGGCGGGATCGGCGAACGCGCCGGAGGCAAAGCTGTCGCCGACATCGGCACAACCGGACAGCCCGATGCCGGCCACGAGCAGCGCCATCGCCACGGCGGCGCGCGGCAACGGCTGGGAACAGGCACGGCGAGCGATCATCGCAATTTCGTAACCGGACAACATTGAGGTTGCGTAAAGCAGCCGCTGATGTCGGCAATGAGGCTTTGCCACGGGCCGCGTGGTCGCCTAAGCAAGGGCCAGCGTTTCCGGCCCCCGCCGATGCCAATTCCACTCCGGCCGAAAACGCGCTAAGTCTCTGATCTCCTGACCAAAGCGGACGTGGCGGAACTGGTAGACGCAAGGGACTTAAAATCCCTCGATGGCAACGTCGTGTGGGTTCGAGTCCCACCGCCCGCACCAGGCAACTGTGAATGGAGCTGCGGCCGCCGAACCAGACCTCGGCGGTTCAAGCCACCGCGCCTGGATGGCTTGGTCGTTGCGGCGATCATCGTGCTGTTGTTTGTTTTCAGCACGGCCGGGATCGCGACCGTGCCACTCGCCGCCCTGGCGCTCGCCAACGCGCTTCCCCTTTCGGTGCGCCACTGGGTTGACCGATCCGCAATCGGACAGCAGCCTCGCGATTCGGCTTGTGTTGGCAACGCCCGCCCGACAAGATCGCCGGACCTGCACCCACCACCGCATTGCCCGCGTGGCGAACAGATGTCCGCGCCAGACATGTCCGATCCCCAAACCATCACGATCGCTCCCGGTCTCGCCTTCGACGCCCTCGTTGCGGGCGCGCCCGGCGCGACCGCTGGCGCTGCTGCTGCATGGCTTTGCCGAATCCATGCATTGCTGGCGCGCCCAGGTGGCGGCGCTGGCGGACGCGGGCTATCGTGCGGTGGCCCCGAGCCAGCGCGGCTATTCGCCCGGCGCCCGGCCGGACGTCGCGGAGGCCGCCAATTACCACATCGAGCGGCTGATGGACGATGCGATGGCGATCGCCGCGGCCAGCGGCGCCGGCGACCGCCGCTTTCATCTGGTCGGCCACGACTGGGGCGGCAGCATCGCCTGGGCGCTCGCCGATCGCCATCCGCAACGCCTCGCTTCGCTCACCGTGCTGTCGCGGCCGCATCCGAACGCCTTCAACCGGGCGCTGCAGATGCCGGACGGCGATCAGGCGTACCGGTCGCGGCACCACAAGGCGTTTCTCGAACCCGGCGCCGACGATCTGCTGCTCGCCGACAACGCCAGGCAATTACGCACACGGCTTGCGGCGGCCGGGGTTCCCGCGGCCGCGATCGACGCCCATCTGTCCGTGCTCGGCAACGGCCCGGCGATGGCCGCCGCGCTCGCCTGGTATCGCGCGCGCGGCGCCATCCGCGCGCCGCTCGGCCCGATCCGGGTTCCGACGCTCTATATCTGGGGCGACGCCGACGACACCGTGGGGCGCGCGGCGGCCGAAGGCACCGAGGATTTCATTGCCGCGCCCTATCGCTTCGAAATCCTTCCCGGCGTCGCGCATTTCGCCGCCGATCAAGCCCCCGATCGGGTCAGTGAATTGCTGTTGCAGCAGGTCCGCGCCTATCCGGCCTGAGGCCCCGCGGAACCCGGCGCTGTCATGCAGCATTTGAGCATGACAGCACTGCCGACGCCGCCTGAAAGCCCGTCTTACTCGGACTTGTCGATATTCCAGAACACCGGCGTCGCCGGACCTTCGAGCACGCCGGACAGCGATTTGCGCCAGGCACTGGGCTGCTGGAATTGTCCGAGCGGGATATAGATCACCTGGTCGTAGACTTCCTGCTGGATCTCGGCCGCGATCTTCTTCTGCTCCTCCGGTGAGGACGAACGCGCAAAGGCATCGCGCAGCTTTTCCATCTTGTCGTCCTTCGACCAGCCGAACCAGCCGCCGTTCTCGCCCCGGCCGCCGATCGAGACATTGACCACGGGATTGATGATGTCGGCGGCCACCCAGTTGGTGAAGAACATGTTCCAGCCACCCTCCTTGACCGGCTTCTTGTTGGTGCGGCGACTGATCACGGTGCCCCAGTCGGTGGCCTGGACATCGACCTTGAAGCCGGCCTCGCGCAGCAATTGCGCCGCGACGATCGGCTGCGCCTTCAGCGACACCACATCGCCCGGTGCCATGATCACGATCGGCGTGCCGTCATAGCCGGAACTGGCGAGCAGCTTCCTGGCTTCGGCCATGCCATCGCCCTTCACCAGCGATTCGGCGCCGACGTCGGTCGCCAGCGGCGTGTCACAGATGAATACGGCGCCGCATATCTTGTAGTATTCGGGGTTGCCGACCAGCGCGTCGAGCACGTCCTTCTGGTTCATGGCCATGAAGGCGGCGCGGCGGACTTTGACATTGTCAAAGGGCGGTTGCAGGAAATTCATTCGCCCGAGCGTCTGAAAGCCGAGCTTGTTGAGCGTCCCGACCTTGATGTCCGGATTGGTGGCGAGCACCGGAAGAATATCGAACGACGGAGCTTCCATGAAATCGATATCGCCGGATTGCAGCGCGTTCACCGCGGTCTGCGCATCGGCCATCGTGATCCATTCGACCCGATCGACCTTCACCACCTTGCCGCCGGAGGTCCAGCTTGGCGGCTCCTTGCGCGGTACATAGTCCTTGTTTTTCTCGAACACCGCTTTGACGCCGGGCTGGAATTCCGCCTGCACGAACTTGAACGGACCGGATCCGATCAGCTCCGGCACAGGCTTGCCGGCAGGCGTTTCGGCCAGCCGCTTCGGCATCATGAAGGGAACCAGCGACGACGGTTTTCCGATCAATTCCAGCACCAGGCCATAGGGCTCCTTCAGTTTCAGCGTGATGGTCCTGGCGTCGGTGGCTTCGATGCTCGCGGTGAAATCCATCAGCTTCTGGCCCATGCCGTCGGCCTTGCCCCAGCGCTTCAGCGAAGCCACGCAATCTTCCGCCGTGACCGGGGTGCCATCGTGCCATTTGAGGCCGTCGCGGAGCGTGAAGGTGTAGGTCAGCTTGTCGTCGGAAATTTTCCAATCGGCCATCTGCGGCTGGATCTTGAAATTGGCGTCCTCCGCCAGCAGCGTGTCGTAGACCATGTAGCCGAAATCGCGCACGATGTAGGCGGTGGTCAGCATGCCAGGATCGCGCAGATCGGCATGCATCACGGCCGTGATGGTCTTGGCACCGGCCAGCGAGGGTAACGCCAGCGCCAGGGCGAAGGCCCATGTGATCGTGGAGCGCTTGCAGCGCGCGATATCAAACATTCGATCTCTCCTGACGTGAAACCGGTCAAACGCCGATCATGGATTATGCACGAAGTCCGTTATTTAGGCGCACTAACACGCTGTAACTCAAGGCTATTTGAGACTTGCACCAAGCCTGCCGCGCGTCAATCTTGTTTTGCGCGATGGCCGCCGGCAGCGGCCCGCCCGCATGTTGCACTTTGCGAATGCTTCGCCGATCATGCCGCTCGCAGCCACCTCGCCACGACACTCCGTTCGAAAGAGATCGAGATGAATCCCGCCAACCTTCCGTTCGATTCCGAGGCCATGTTGCAGGGGCTGCGCGGCTGGGTGGAATGCGAGAGCCCGACCTGGGACGCCGTCGCCGTGAACCGCATGCTCGACATCGCCGCGCGCGACATGGCGATCATGGGAGCGTCGATCGAGCGCATCGCCGGCCGCCAGGGGTTTGGCGGATGCGTGCGCGCGCGTTTTCCACATCCGAAACAAGGCGAGCCCGGAATCCTGATCGCCGGGCATCTTGATACCGTCCATCCCGTCGGCACGCTGGAAAAACTGCAATGGCGACGCGACGGCAACAAATGTTTCGGCCCCGGCATCTTCGACATGAAGGGCGGCAACTACCTGACGCTGGAGGCGATCCGGCAGCTCGCCCGCGCCTCGTTCACGACGCCGCTGCCGATCACGGTTCTGTTCACCCCGGACGAGGAAGTCGGCACGCCGTCGACGCGCGACATCATCGAGGCGGAGGCCGCACGCAACAGATATGTGCTGGTGCCCGAGCCGGGCCGGCCCGACAATGGCGTGGTCACCGGGCGCTATGCCATCGCCCGGTTCAATCTGGAAGCGATCGGCAAACCGAGCCATGCCGGCGCCACGCTGTCGGCGGGCCGCTCGGCGATCCGCGAGATGGCGCGGCAGATCATCGCGATCGACGGCATGACCTCGGAGAACTGCACCTTCAGCGTCGGCATCGTGCATGGCGGCCAGTGGGTCAATTGCGTGGCCACGACCTGCAGCGGCGAAGCGCTGAGCATGGCGAAGCGCCAGGCCGATCTCGATCGCGGCGTCGAGCGGATGCTGGCGCTGTCGGGTACCGCCAATGATGTGACCTTCAGGGTGACGCGCGGCGTGACCCGCCCGGTGTGGGAGCCCGATGCGGGAACCGTGGCGCTGTATGAAAAGGCCCGCGCGGTGGCCCGCGACATCGGCGTCGAGCTTCCCCACGGCAGCGCCGGCGGCGGCTCCGACGGCAATTTTACCGGCGCGATGGGAATTCCGACCCTCGATGGGCTCGGCGTTCGCGGCGCCGACGCCCATACCCTCAACGAGCATATCGAAGTCGACAGCCTGGCCGAGCGCGGCCGCCTGATGGCCGGATTGCTGGCAACGCTGGCGTGATGGCACTGGAGACAAACCCATTTCGTCATGGCCGGGCTTCGCCGTCCACGTCGTTGTGGCTGAACGCCAAAGACTTCGGCCGTCATTGCGAGGAGCGCGAGCGACGAAGCAATCCATCGATCGCCGTCATTCCGGGCTGGTGCGCCAGCACCAGACCTCAGATGCGCAATTGCGCATCGGGGAATCTCGAGATTCCGGGTTCGCGCTAGCGCGCGTCCCGGAATGACGCCGTTGATGGCTCGCATGACGGTCATGGGCTGTTCTGCGATCGCCATGGCACAGGATTTGCTCGACTGATACGCTGGCGGGGAACAAATCGGCGACGGCTCCGGTCGGGCCGGCGCCTCTGCGATGGATAACGATGCTCGGATATCTGTTTCGCCGCATCCTTGCCGCTGTACCCGTGATGGGTGCGGTGGCGCTGTTCGTGTTTCTGCTGCTGCGGCTGACCCCGGGCGATCCCGCCGCGATTCTGGCCGGCGATAACGCCACGCCGGAACAGCTCGACCGTATCCGCGCCTCGCTCGGGCTGAACGAACCGCTTTATGCCCAATTCTTCACCTGGATCGGCAAGCTGCTGCATGGCGATCTCGGGGTTTCCCTGATTTCGAATGTGCCGGTGCTGCAAATGATCGGCCAGCGCGTCGAACCTTCGATCAGCATCGCGCTGTCGACCATCATCCTTTCCATCGCCATCGCAGTGCCGCTCGGCGTCATCGCGGCGTGGAAACACGGCACCTGGATCGACCGCTTCGTGATGGGATTGTCGGTGGTCGGCTTCTCGGTGCCGGTGTTCGTGATCGGTTATGTTCTGATCCAGATCTTTGCCATCGACCTGCGCTGGCTTCCGGTGCAGGGTTTCAAAAGCATCCACGCCGGCTTCGGCCCGTTCCTTGAACGGCTTATCCTGCCGACCGTGACGCTGTCGTTCATCTATATCGCGCTGATCGCGCGGATGACCCGCGCGGCGATGCTGGATGTGCTCGGCGAGGACTATGTACGCACCGCACGCGCCAAGGGCATCGGCGAGACCGGCGTGCTGTTGCGCCACGCGCTGCGCAACGCCGCGGTGCCCGTGATCACGGTGATCGGTTCCGGCTTCGCGCTGCTGATTTCCGGTGTTGTCGTCACCGAAAGCGTGTTCAACCTGCCGGGGATCGGACGCCTCACCGTCGACGCGGTGCTGGCGCGCGATTATCCGGTAATCCAGGCGATGATCCTGCTGACCTCCGGCATCTATGTCGCGGTGAATCTCCTGATCGACCTCGCCTACACCCTGCTCGACCCCCGAATCCGGTATTGAGGGGCGCTGCCGATGGCGATCGAAACCCTGCCTGAGCCGTCGATACCGGTCACCACGCCGTTCCGGCCGCGGCTCGGCTTTCTCACCTCGACCCCGATCATCGCCACTGCGACCATCTGCCTGGCGCTGGTAACGGCGTCCGCCGTGCTGGCGCCCTGGCTTTCGCCGCACGATCCGCTGCTGCTCGCGCCGGCGCAGCGGCTGAAGCCCGCCAGCGCCCAGTTCCTGCTCGGCACCGACGCCTATGGCCGCGACGTGTTGTCCCGGATCCTCTACGGCGGACGAATCTCGCTGGTGATCGGTGTAGGCTCGGCCGTGATCAGCGTCGTCGCCGGCCTCCTGATCGGCCTCGTCTCCGGCTTCTTCAAATGGATCGACGCCGTCGTGATGCGCATCATGGACGGCTTGATGGCGATCCCCAGCATCCTGCTCGCCATTGCCGTGGTCTCGCTGTCGGGCGCCAGCGTGATGACGGTGATGGTTGCCATCACCATTCCCGAGATCCCGCGGGTGGCGCGGCTGGTACGCGCGGTGGTGCTGTCGGCGCGCGAGGAGCCCTATGTCGAAGCCGCGATTTCGGTCGGCTCGAGCCTGCCCAAGATCATGTGGCGGCATCTGGTGCCGAACACGATTGCGCCGCTGATCGTGCAAGGCACCTATGTTTGCGCCTCGGCCATCCTGACCGAGGCGATCCTGTCGTTTCTCGGCGCCGGCATCAACCCGGAGATACCGACCTGGGGCAATATCATGGCCGAGGGCCGCGCCTACTTCCAGGTCAAGCCATCGCTGATCTTCTGGCCGGGCCTGATGCTGTCGATTGCGATCCTCAGCGTCAACCTGATCGGCGATGCCGCGCGCGACGCGCTCGATCCCCGCATGAAGCAGCGCGAGGGCGGCAAGTGAACAGGTTACGCCGTCATTGCGAGCGAAGCGAAGCAATCCATAGCACCGCAAACAAAGCTGGATTGCTTCGTCGCTGCGCTCCTCGCAATGACGGCGGAGAGTCGATAACATGACCGGCTCCGTCCTCGACATCAACGACCTCGTCGTCGGCCTTGGCCGCAATCCGCACGCGCAGCGGATTATCGATGGCGTGTCGCTCAAGGTGAGCGACGGCGAAACCCTGTGCCTGGTCGGCGAAAGCGGATCGGGCAAGTCGGTCACTTCGCTGACGGTGATGGGCTTGTTGCAGAAAGGCTCGCTCGCGCCCACCGCGGGCAGCATCAAGCTGGTCGGCGAAGAACTGCTCGGCGCCAGCGACCGGCGGCTGCGGCAGTTGCGCGCCACCACCATGGCGATGATTTTCCAGGAGCCGATGACGGCGCTCAATCCGGTGGTGCCGGTCGGCCGCCAGATCGACGAGGTGCTGCGCGTTCACACCGGCCTCGATGCCCGCGCGCGCCGCAGCCGCATTCTTGCCATGATGGAGCAGGTCCGGCTGCCCGAGGTCGAACGCATCTTCGCGTCCTACCCGCACCGGCTGTCTGGCGGCCAGCGCCAGCGCATCATGATCGCGATGGCATTGGTGCTGGAGCCGAAATTGCTGATTGCGGACGAACCCACCACGGCGCTCGACGTCACCACCCAGAAGCAAATTCTGACCTTGATCCGCGATCTGCAGCGGGATCACGGTACCGCCGTGCTGTTCATCACCCATGACATGGGCGTGGTCGCGGAGATCGCCGATCGGGTCGTGGTGATGCGTCAGGGCCGGCTGGTCGAGACCGGGACGCTGGACGCCATCCTGCGTGCCCCGGTCATGGAATACACCCGCAACCTGCTGTCGGCGGTACCGAGCCTGGTGCCCCGGGCGCCGCGCGCGGAATCCTCCGAGCCGGTGGTGCTGGAGGCCAACGCACTCGGCAAGGTCTATCGCGAGCGCTCGTTTTTCGGCGGCGTGCGCCAGGTGGCGGCCGCGCAGGACGTCACGCTGACCCTGCGCAAGGGCCGCACGCTCGGCATCGTCGGCGAGAGCGGTTCCGGCAAATCGACGGTGGCGCGCTGCATCGTCCGGCTAATCGATCCGACCTCCGGCGGCGTTCGCCTCGCCGGCCGCGAAATCTCCGGCCTGTCGCGCGCGCTGCTGCAGCCGCACCGCAAGCGCATCCAGATCATTTTTCAGGACCCCTATCGCTCGCTCAACCCGCGGGTCCGCATCGGCGAGACCATCGCCGAGGGGCCGGTCAATTACGGCATGCCGCATGCCGAAGCGCTGGCAAAGGCCCGCGATCTGCTCGAACTGGTCGATCTGCCGCCCGATGCCGTCTCGCGCTACCCGCATCAGTTCTCCGGCGGTCAGCGCCAGCGCATCGCCATCGCCCGCGCGCTGGCGCTCGATCCCGATGTGCTGGTCGCCGATGAGGCGGTGTCGGCGCTGGACGTCTCGGTGCAGGCCCAGGTGCTGGAACTGCTCGACGAGATTCAGACCCGGCTCGGCATCGCACTGTTGTTCATCACCCACGATTTGCGCGTCGCGGCACAAATCTGCGACGACGTCGCAGTGATGCAGAACGGCCGCATCGTCGAACAGGGCCCCGCGGCGCGAGTCCTGACAAATCCGCAAGTTGCCTATACCCGGGCGCTGCTTGACGCCGCCCCCGGACGGGAGTGGGATTTCGCCAACTTTCGGCCGGTGGCGCCTGTTCGTGCTGCGCTGCCTTAAGTAACCGTCATTGCGAGCCAACGGGTCGCGCGAATACGCGCCCGATGACAGGCTCCGCAAAGCAATCCAGAGCACAACCACCGCAAGCAGCTTGGATTGCTTCGGCGCGGAGTTTATCATCGGGCGCGCCGAAGGCGGGACCCGTTGGCTCCTCGCAGTGACGAGTCTAACGTCAAGCGCGCGGATTATTGGCAGAGACAGACTTGATGACCCGGATCGCCGTTGGCGGCTTCCTGCACGAGACCAACACCTTCGCGCCGACGAAGGCGACCTATGACGACTTCGTGCATGGCGGCGGCTGGCCCGCGATGGCGCAGGGCACCGATGTGCTCACAACCATGCGCGACATCAATATCGGGCTGGCCGGCTTTGTCGGGCGGGCGGAAGCCCATGGCTGGGAGCTGGTGCCGACCATCGCGTGCGCCGCGAGCCCCTCGGCGCATGTGACGGAAGAGGCGTTCGAGCGCGTCGTCAAGGCGATGGTCGACGGCATCGCGGCGGCGGGACGGCTTGACGCGGTCTATCTCGACCTGCACGGCGCCATGGTGACCGAGCATCTCGACGACGGCGAAGGCGAAATCCTCGCGCGCGTGCGCAAGCTGATCGGCACCGGGCTGCCGCTGGTGGTCAGCCTCGATCTTCACGCCAACGTCACCCCCCAAATGATGAGGCATGCCGACGCGCTGATCGCCTACCGCACCTATCCGCATGTCGACATGGCCGACACCGGCCGCGCCGCGGCGAACCATCTCGCGATGCTGCTGCGCAGCAGGCCGGTTCTGGCAAAGGCGTTCCGGCAGCTTCCGTTCCTGATTCCGATCAGTTGGCAATGTACCAACGACCAGCCGGCCAGCAGCATCTACCGTCGGCTGGCGGCGCTGCAGAGCGAGGCGGTACCGACGCTGTCTTTCGCCCCGGGTTTTCCGGCGGCGGATTTTCCGCATTGCGGGCCGAGCGTGTTCGCCTATGGCCGGACCCAGGCCGATGCCGACGCCGCGGCGGATACGATGGCAGCGCTCATCATCGGCCATGAAGACGATTTTGACGGGCGGATCTATTCGCCCGACGACGGTGTGCGCCATGCCATGGAACTTGCAACCCGCGCGCGCAAACCGATCGTGATCGCCGACACCCAGGACAATCCCGGCGCCGGCGGCGATTCCGACACCACCGGCATGCTGCGCGCGCTGGTGCGCAACAACGCCAGACGTGCCGCCCTCGGCGTGATCTGCGATCCGCAATCGGCCCGGGCCGCCCATGCCGCCGGCACCGGCGCGACCATCACCCTTGCGCTCGGCGGCAAGTCAGGCATTGCGGGCGACGCGCCGTACCGCGAGAGCTTCGTCGTCGAAAAGCTGTCGGATGGAAAATTCGTCGCGCCCGGCCCGTATTATGGCGGTCGCGACATGGACATGGGACCCTCGGCGGCGCTGCGGATCGGCGGCGTCCGCGTGGTCGTGAGCTCGCACAAGGCGCAACTCGCGGATCAATCGATGTATCGCTACGTCGGCATCGAGCCGACCGAGCAGGCCATCCTGGTCAACAAGAGCTCGGTGCATTTCCGTGCCGATTTCGAACCGATCGCCGAAACGCTCTTGATCTGCGCCGCGCCGGGTGCGATGCCCGCCGATACCGCCGCATTGCCCTGGACGCGGCTGCGGCCGGGGATTCGCACCAGGCCGAACGGCGCCGCCTTCGCGCCATCCGCACCGTCATTTTCACCCTCCCCCGCCACCGGATAACAGACATGCCCAATATCGACCGCATCGACGGCTACGCCGACGAACTCACCGCAATCCGCAGGGATCTGCACGCCCATCCCGAAATCGGCTTTGAGGAGGTACGGACCTCGGGCATCGTCGCCGACAAGCTGGCGCAGTGGGGCATCGAGGTGCATCGCGGGCTCGGCGGCACCGGCGTCGTCGGCGTGCTCAAGGGCAAAGGCAGTAGCGGCAAGCGGATCGGCTTGCGTGCCGACATGGACGCGCTGCCGATGGAGGAAAATACCAACCTGAAATGGCGCTCGACCATTCCCGGCCGTTTCCATGGCTGCGGCCATGACGGCCATACCACCATGCTGCTCGGCACCGCGCGCTACCTCGCCGAGACCCGCAATTTCGACGGCACCGTGCATTTCATTTTCCAGCCGGCCGAGGAAGGTCTTGGCGGCGCGCGCGCCATGATCAAGGACGGGCTGTTCGCAAAATTTCCCTGCGACGAGGTCTACGGGCTGCACAACGCACCCGATTTGAACCATGGCGAGGTGGCGATCCTGCCCGGTCCGGCGATGGCCGGCGCCGATTTCTTCGACATCACCATCCAGGGCTACGGCGCGCACGGCGCCATGCCGGAACGGTCAAAGGATGCGGTGGTGATCGCGATGACGCTCGGCCAGGCCCTGCAAACCGTCGTCAGCCGCAATGTCGATCCGCTCAAGGCGGCGGTGCTGTCGATCACGCAGATTCACGCCGGCTCCGCCTATAACGTGATCCCCGGCGAGGCAAAACTGTGCGGCACCGTCCGCGCCTTTTCCGACGAGGTGCGCGCGCTGATCCGGGAGCGAATCCGCGCGATCTGCGCCGGCATCGCCAGCGCCTTCCAGGTCGAGATCACCGCCGACATCCGCAACACCTTCAGCGTGCTGGTGAACCAGGAAGAGCAGTCGAAGGTGGTCGCCGAAGCCGCGCGCACCGTGGTCGAACCGGCCAAGGTCATCACGCGGACACAGCCCAAGATGGGCAGCGAGGATTTCGCCGACATGATGCAGGCGGTGCCCGGCGCGTATTTCTGGGTGGGCCATGATGGCTCGGTGCCAGTACACAATCCCGGCTACATCCTGGATGACAAGATCCTGCCGATCGGCGCCAGCATTTTTGCGCGCATCATCGAGACCCGGCTTCCGGCAGGTGCCCATGCATAACCAGGCAAAGGATGAAGCGGTCACGTCGCTGCACGACCTCAGCGCCGTCGACCTGCTGGCAGGATATCGCAGCAAACAATTTTCGGCATCCGAAGTGCTGGAGGATGTGCTGGCGCATATCGCGGTGTGGGAACCGCATGTCAAGGCGCTGTACGCATTCGATCCCGAAGCCGCCCGCGCCGCCGCCAGGGCATCGACCGAGCGCTGGCAGAACGGCAGCCCGTCCGGTTCGCTCGACGGCGTGCCGGTCACGATCAAGGACAATATCGCGACCAGGGGCGTGCCGGTGCCGCTCGGTACCGCCGCCATGAAGCTGGTCCCGGCGCCGGCCGACGCGCCGCCCGCGGCGCGGCTGCGCGAGGCCGGCGCGGTGATCTTTTCCAAGACCACGATGCCGGATTACGGCATGCTGTCGTCGGGTCTGTCGAGCTTTCATCCGCTCACCCGCAATCCCTGGGACCTCAGCAAGAATCCGGGCGGTTCGAGTTCCGGCGCCGGCGCCGCTTGTGCTGCCGGTTACGGCCCGCTGCATCTCGGCACCGATATCGGCGGTTCGGTGCGGCTGCCGGGGTGCTGGTGTGGCCTCGTTGCGTTGAAGCCGAGCCTCGGGCGGGTTCCGATCGATCCGCCCTATGTCGGCCGCGTCGCCGGCCCGATGACCCGCACCGTTGATGACGCCGCCTTGATGATGAGCGTGCTGTCGAGGCCCGATCGCCGCGACGGCATGAGCCTGCCGCCGAATGACATCAACTGGAAGGCGCTGGAAAAATCGCCGCGCGAGCTCCGTCTCGGCCTGATGCTCGATCTCGGCGTCGGCCAGGCGCTGGAGCAGCCGGTGCGCGACGTCGCGGTCAAGGCCGCGAAGGCCTTCGAGTTGGCCGGCGCGGTCGTCACCGAAGTCGACAGCCTGCTGACGCGCGCGATGCTCGATGGTCTCGACCATTTCTGGCGGGCGCGGATGTGGGACGACCTGGCCAGGCTCGGCGAAAGCGAGCGGAGCAAGGCGCTGCCCTATATCCGGCGATGGGCCGAGGCCGGCGCAAAATTGTCCGGCGTCGAGGTGGTCAGGGGTTTCAACGCCACCATGGCGATCCGGGCCGCCGCGGCCAGGCTGTTCTGCGATCTCGACTACGTGATTTCGCCGGTGTCGCCGGTGGTGAATTTCGCGGCCGAATTCGCCGCGCCGCTCAACGATCCCGACCGGCCATTCGAGCATATCTGCTACACCGTGCCCTGGAACATGTCGGAGAATCCGGCGGCCTCGATCAATGGCGGCTACGACCGAAACGGTTTTCCGATCGGCGTGCAGATCGTTGGCCGCCGCTTTGACGATCTCGGCGTGCTCGCGATGGCCAAAACCTTCGAAGGCCTGCGCGGCCCGCAGAAGCCGTGGCCGAAGCCGCCGAGGTAATTGGTCATTCCGGGGCGCGCAAAGCGCGAGCCCGGAATGACGCAACCTGGTAGCCCGGATGCAGCGCAGCGCAATCCGGGAATCGTGACGCGGACGAGACGGCCCCGGATTTCGCTTTCGCTCCATCCGGACTACGGGCGCCAAGAAAAACCTAGGGAAGGAAACAGCCATGGCGTATGAGACCATCAAATATGAGGTCGCCGAGCAGATCCTGACCATTACCTTGAATTGGCCCGACAAGCTCAACGCCTTCAACGCCACCATGCAGAAGGAAATGATCGACGCCTTCGACCAGGCCGACCGCGACGACAATGTCCGCGCCATCATCGTGACCGGCGCCGGCCGCGGCTTCTGCGCCGGCGCCGATCTTTCATCCGGGGCCGACACCTTCGATCGCGACGCGCGGCGCGGGCCGGTGAAGCGTCATGCCGACGGCAAGGTTGACTACAGCGATCCCAATGCGCGCGACGGCGGCGGCCAGGTCACCTTGCGCATCTTCAAATGCCTGAAACCGGTGATCGCGGCGGTCAACGGCCCGGCGGTCGGCATCGGCGTCACCATGCAGCTTGCGATGGATATCCGGATCGCCTCGGAAGCCGCCCGCTTCGGTTTCGTGTTCTCCCAGCGCGGCATCGTGCCGGAGGCTGCCTCGAGCTGGTTCCTGCCGCGCATCGTCGGCATCTCCCAGGCGCTGGAATGGTGCTACACCGGGCGGGTGTTTCCGGCGCAGGAAGCGCTCGCCGGCCGCCTTGTCAGCAAGGTGGTGCCCGCCGACGAGCTGCTGCCCGCCGCGCGGGCGCTGGCGCGTGAAATCGCCGCCAAGACCGCGCCGGTGTCGGTGGCGCTGATCCGGCAGATGATGTGGCGCATGCTCGGCGCCGACGACCCGATGGAAGCCCACAAGGTCGACAGCCGCGGCATCTACGCCCGCGGACGTTCCGATGACGTGAGGGAGGGCGTGGTGTCGTTTCTGGAAAAACGTCCGGCGCAGTTCAGGAACAAGGTGTCGGCGGATATGCCCGATTATTTTCCGTGGTGGGACGAGCGGGAGTACAAGTGACGGTAGACCGTCGTTCCGGGGCGATGCGACGCATCGAGCCCGGAATTTCGAAATCCGGCTTCGCGCTGGCGCGCGCCCCGGAATGAAACGGTGGCAACGTCAGCTCGTCATGAGTGCCACCCGGCCGATCGCCTTGCGGTCGACCAATAGCCGCATCGCGCGCGCATAGTCTTCCAGCGGCAGCCGGTGCGAGATGTTGGGCCGGACTTTTCCTGCCTCCGCCCATTGCGTCAGCGCCGCGAGCCTGACCGCGCCCAGCGCCGGGTTTTTGCGGGCCGCCTCGCCGGCGCGGACGCCGAGCACGCTGGCGCCCTTGATCAGCAGGAGATTGGTGCGGGCGAGCCCGATGCCGCCGGTGAAGCCGACCACAAGCAGGCGCGCGCCCCAGGCGATGCAGCGCACGCTATTTTCAAAAATCTCGCCGCCGACCGGATCGAACACCACGTCGGCGCCGCGGCCATCGGTGATGCGCTTGACCGCGTCACGGAACGGCTCGCGGCCGTACAGCACGAGATGATCGGCGCCCTTGGCCCGCGCCGCCGCCAGTTTCTGTTCCGACGACGCCGCCGCGATCACGGTGGCGCCCAGCAGCTTGCCGATCTCGACCGCGGCAAGGCCGACGCCGCCGCCGGCGCCGTGCACCAGCAGCACCTCGCCGGGCTGAAGCTCGCCGCGATCGATCAGCGCGTGATAGGCGGTGCCGTGCGCGGCCAGGAACGTCGCGCCCTCGGCGTAGTCGAAGGTCGACGGCAACCGCGTCAACTGCGACGGCGTGACCACCGCCTCGTCGGCGTATCCCCCGTGCCGCAGCTTGACGATCACCCTGTCGCCGCGCGCGACGCCACTCGCCGCGCCGTCGACCTCGGTGACCTCGCCGGCCGCCTCCATGCCCGGTGTGAACGGCAGCTCCGGCTTGAGCTGGTATTCGCCGGCGGCCATCAGTATGTCCGGGAAATTGATTCCCGCGGCACGGATGGCGACACGCACCGCCCCCGGCGCAAGCGGAGCCGGGGCGATGGTCTCCAGACGCAGGCCCTCGGGCGGCCCGAGTTCGCGGCAGACGACGGCCTTCGGCATCAGGCCGCGCTCGCTCGCCGCCGCAGCAAGGCCTCGCGGATCAGCGGCATGCGGTCGTTGCCGAAATACATGTCGGTCCTGTCGATAAAGATGGTCGGCGAGCCGAAGCCGCCGCGCTTCATCACTTCATCGGTATTGGCCTTGAGCTGATCCTTGATCGTCTGCTGGCCGATCCCGGCAAACAGTTTCTGCGCATCGACGCCAACCCGCCTGCAGGCCTCCGCCAGCACCGAATCCTGCGAGATGTCCCGGTCCTCGCCCCAATAGATCTCGAACATTGTTCGCGCGAACGGCAGCATGTCGCGGCCGAGCCAGATGCAGCCGCGCATCGCCTTGACGCTGTTGACCGGAAAAACCGCGGGACGCATCTTGATCGCGAGCCCCGCCAGACGTGCCCAGTCCGCCATGTCCTTTTTCTGATAATCCACCTTGGCCTGCACCGGGTGTTCCCGCGTGGCATAGACGCTGGGATTGATGGTGTTGAAGATGCCGCCGACCAGGATCGGCCGCCACGCGATCTCGATGCCGAACTCCTTTGCCAGCGGCTGGATGTTGTGGAAGGCGAGGTAGGTCCAGGGACTGGAGCAGTCGAAGAAAAATTCGATCATGGCGGCGTTTTCCTGTTGTCGCGTTGTTATCCGTCATTACGAGCACAGCCAGGCAATCCGGCCCTCACCGTCATTCGGGGGCGCGCGTCAGCGCGAACCCGGAATGACAGTGCTGGATCTCCTTGCCGCCATCTCGTTCGCGGGCCTGGCCGAACATCTTGCGCTGGCGGCGATCCTACCCCCTGCTTTCGACGCATTCCACCCCACCCGAACGCCATGTACGTCATGGCCAGGACATGGCAGATAGACGTCCAACAAACCGACAAAACCGGGGGGTGCGCCATGCTGTTTCCGACCACGATCGCCGGCTCGCTGCCGAAGCCCGAATGGCTGGCCGAACCCAACACATTGTGGGCGCCGTGGAAATCGCACGGCGCGGAACTCGCGCGGGCCAAGCGCGACGCCACCGTGCTGGCGGTGAAGCTGCAGGAGGATGCCGGCATCGACATCGTCACCGAGGGCGAGCAGGCGCGCCAGCACTTCGTTCACGGATTTCTCGAGAACATCGAGGGCATCGACTTCGCCCACAAGGTCGAAATGGGAATCCGCAAGGATCGCTACAAGGCGATGGTGCCGCAGGTGGTGGCGCCGTTGCGGCTGAGGGCGCGGGTCCATGCCGAGGAGGCCCGGGTCGCCCGCGCCCACACCACACGCCAGCTCAAATTCACGCTGCCCGGCCCGATGACCATCATCGACACCATCGCCGACCGCCACTACGGCGATCGCGTCAGGATGGCGTTCGCCTTTGCCGAACTGCTTAATGAGGAAGCGAGGGCGCTGCAGGCCGACGGCGTCGATGTCATCCAGTTCGATGAGCCGGCGTTCAACGTCTATATGAGCGAGGTCCGCGACTGGGGCATCAAGGCGCTGGAGCGCGCCGCCGAAAGCCTGAGCTGCGCCACCGCCGTGCATATCTGCTACGGCTACGGCATCAAGGCCAATACCGACTGGAAGCAGACGCTGGGTGCCGAGTGGCGGCAATATGAGGATATCTTTCCGGCGATCGCCCAAAGCCCGATCCAGCAGGTCGCGATCGAATGCCGCAACTCGCGGGTGCCGCTGGAACTGCTCGGACTGCTGGCCGGCAAGGTGGTGCAGGCCGGCGTGATCGACGTCGCCAGCGACACCGTCGAGACCGCGGAGGATGTCGCCAGGGCGATCGACGAGGTCGCGAAATTCGTGCCGCGGAGCCAGATCGTCGCCACCACCAATTGCGGCATGGCGCCGATGCGCCGCGACATCGCCGAAGCCAAGCTGATGGCACTCGGCGCCGGCGCGCGACTGGCGCGGCAACGGGCGGGGTAGTTTTCCGTCATGTATGGACGGCCTCCTCTCGGCAAGGGCTTGTTTGGTGTTTCGGCAAACGGATCGGGGTGCGGTCATGTATGCGGCCTCTGAATGCGGTCGCTGACCGCGGGCCCTGATGGAGATCGCGGATCGAATTCCAATCATTCCGGCGTGCTGTGACGCGCGATGACGGTACGGAGTGTTTCGATCCCGGTTTCCTGATCATTTTGCCATCACACCATAGTTGCCCTTTCCGACAGATGAGCGCGAGCGCGGCGGCTGTCGCCCTCCAATCAGGCAGCAGCCGACGCGCTCGCGCGAGCCCGGTACTTCTCTCCTTTGGCCAGCATGGCCCAGATGATACGCGCGGTCTTGGCGGCGAGCGCCACCATGACGACCTTATAGGGACGACGCGCCAGCAGCTCGCGCAGCCACGGGTCGCTGACACCGCGCCGCTTCTGGTGGCGCAGATAGCCGCTCGCCCCACTGATCAGCAGGGCTCGCAGCATGCGGTCGCCCCGTTTGGAGATGCGGCCTGGACGATGCTTGCCGCCGGTGCCGTGATCGCGGCCGGTCAGTCCGATCCAGGCCGCAAAATCGCGGCCCGAGCGGAACACCTTCGCATCAGCCACCTTGGCCAGAACCGTGCTGGCGATGATCGGGCCGACGCACGGCACCTCCATCAGCCGGCGCGCCTCGCGATCGGCGCGGGCGGCTTGCGTAATCTGTCGCTCCAGCGCGCGCTCATCGGCATCGAGCGCCTGCCAATGCCTGGCCAGAACCAGCAACGTGCCCCGCATCAGCTCCGGGATCTCCGCGTTTGCCGTTTCGAGCCGGGCCATCAGCTCGCGCAATCCCCTGATGCCCTGCGCCGCCACGATCCCGAGTTCGCCCAGCGCAGCCCGCAGCGCATTCGCCGCCATCGTGCGCTGCCGCACCAGCAGCGCCCGCGTGGTATGAACCGCCATCGTCGCTTGCTGCTCCACGCTCTTTACCGCCACGAACCGCATCGTCGGCCGGCCCACCGCCTCGCAGATCGCCTCCGCGTCGCGGCCATCGTTCTTGTTGCGCTTCAGGTAGGGTTTCACATAGGCCGGCGGCATCAGCCGCACCTCGTGGCCATAACGGCCGATCACCCGCGCCCAATGGTGCGCGCTGCCACAGGCCTCCATCCCCACCAGGCACGGCGGCAGTTGCGCAAAAAACTTCTCCACCGCACCACGCCGAAGCTGACGCCGCACCACCACCCCTCCCGACGCGTCAATCCCGTGAACCTGGAACACGTTCTTCGCCAAATCCAAACCAATCATGCTAATCTCGCCCATGGACGGCTCCCTTGTCTGGTCGAATCGATATCACCAGTCTGGCACACTGATGCCGTCGGGGGCCGTCCACACCATCATTCCGGGGCGATGCGAACGCATCGAACCCGGAATGACGAAGTGAAAAACACTCGGCTCAATCCGCACTCGGATGCAGCACCGGCCGATAGCCGGCGCCGAAGGCGCGCAAGGTCGAGGGCGGCGTCAGCAGCATCGCATTGGCGGGAGCCGGCGCCGCGCCGTAACCGGCAGGCGACCATCGCAGCACACGGCCGCGGGCGATCAGATAGCTCTCGCCGCCACCCTGCAGCATCACGCCATCGGGCAGTTTCTCCAGCGGCATCGGCAGCGCATGCAATCGTTTCCGGCCGCCCTGAAGCCGCTCGCGGTGCAGCACCGCGTCGATTTCGGGGGCGCGTACCGGGCCGACCCCGTTGCCGGCCTGCCACGCCGCGCGAAACCGGTTGGCATCGTCACGGCGGCAGAAGAAGCACGGGCGATGCCCGGCCGCGAACGCGGTGGCCTCGTCGAGGAAGAACAATTCGGTCCAGCTCCGGCCGCCCATCACCTGGCGCCGCCGTCCCCTGAATTCGCAGACACAGGTCAGCCATGCCGGGCTGGCCCAGCGGCGCGTCAGGGTTTTGCTGGCGGGGTCGTGAATGATGCCGCGATTGCCGGTGAACATTCCGCGATGCGGCGTCGCGATGATGTCGCCCTGCGGCGTGACGCGGTTTTGCAGCGGCATCAGTCGAGGCTGCGCGGCAATGTCACGCCGCACCGTCGCGGATCGGCGGCTGGAACGACAGCGCGGTATCCCAGGGAAAGAAAATCCAGGTGTCCTGCGACACTTCGGTGATGAAGGTGTCGACCAGTGGCCGGCCCTTCGGCTTGGCATAGACGGTAGCGAAATGCGCCGCCGGCATCATGTCGCGCACCAGCCGCCCGGTCTTGCCGGTGTCGACGAGATCATCGACGATCAGCAATCCCTTGCCGGTCCCGCCACCCAGTTTGGCGGTGTCGGCCGAGATTCCCTTCAGCACCTTCAGGTCGCCCCGCTTGGTGTGATCGTAGCTGGCGATGCAAACGGTATCGATCACGCGAACCCCAAGCTCGCGCGCCACAATCGCCGCCGGTACCAGCCCGCCGCGGGTGATCGCGATTACGGCATGAAACGGGCCGACCTCGTTCAGCCGCCAGGTCAAGGCGCGGCAATCGCGGTGAAACTGGTCCCACGACACCGGGAAGGCCTTGCCGGCCCGTTCCTGCTCGCTGAGTTCCCGATTTTCATCTGGCATGGCTGTTTCCTACATCTTGCGAATGATCGCGGTGGCGCAGGGCGGCGGCGGCAGCCGTCCATCGACCATCTTCCGGAAGAACGAATTCTTGTCCACGACGAGCCCTCACCTGCAACGATCGATCCGCTACCGCACCAGCTTCAGCCCCGCCAGCATCTCCTTCACCGCCGTCATCGCCGCAGTGAGCTTGTCCGGATCGCGCGAGCGCACCACCAGATTGGTGTTCGGCTTCTTGTCTTCGTCCTGAAACGGATAGCTGCCGATGATGGTGTCGGGATGGGCATTGGCGATTTCGCGCAAGGGTCCGCCGATGTCGCCTTCCCTGGCATTGGCGCGCACCGATTCCGACAGCATCCGCACCCCCGATTTCAGCTTCGGCGCGACGATGTCCATCATCGCCTGCATGATCGAGGGCACGCCCGCCATGACGATGACATTGCCGATCTTGAAGCCGGGCGCGAGGATGGTTGCGCTCTGGATCAGCTCCGCCCCGTCGGGAATCCGCGCCATCCGCAGCCGCGCCTCGTTGAGCTCGCCGGCGCCCTGGAAGCGCTCGCGAAACCGCGCCACCACGTCCGGATGATGATCGATGCCGACCCCGAACGCCTTGGCGACGCTGTCGGCGGTGATGTCGTCATGGGTCGGCCCGATGCCGCCGGTGGTGAAGACGTAGGTGTAGCGGCCGCGCAGCGCGTCGAGTGCGGCGATGATGTCGGCCTCATCGTCGGCGACGACGCGCACTTCCTTGAGGTCGATCCCGATATTGGTGAGGTATTCCGCGATGAAGCCGATGTTCTTGTCCTTGGTCCGCCCGGACAGGATCTCGTCGCCGATCACCAGGATGCCCGCCGTGACAATATCGCTCATGACTTCTCCTCGCGGTCTCGCAACCCCCGGCAAAACCAGCCGGAAAGCGTTCGCATCCTCACCCAGGCTCCGGATCAAATCCACCGGCTTTTGCCGTCGAAATAAGCAGCCGATAGCCGTTTTTTCGGGCAGGGCTCCGGCGATCCATAGCAAATGCCCGCGACGAATGCATATCGCGCTGGCCCGGGCCTTGCTACCATCCCATTCAGTCATGCACTGTCCGGTATGACTTCGAAAAGCAGTCGGGACTTATGGCAGCGGCGTTCGACGAAATGAACGGGCCCGGCGGCGACCTCCGCCCGGCCTATCAGGAGCTCTCCCGCTGGCTGAAGGAGACGCCGCCGGACGCCCTGGAATATCGCCGCCAGGAGGCCGAGCTGTTGTTCCGCCGGATCGGCATCACCTTTGCCGTCTATGGCGACGCCGAGGCCCAGGAGCGGCTGATTCCGTTCGACGTGATCCCGCGGATCATGTCGGCGAAGGAATGGGCCATCCTTGAAAGGGGCCTGAAGCAGCGGGTGCGCGCCCTCAACATGTTCCTGCGCGACATCTATCACGGCCGCGACATCCTGCGTGCCGATATCATTCCCGAGGACCTGATCTTCCAGAACCCGGTGTTCCGCCCCGAGATGAACGGGCAGGACGTACCGCACGATGTCTACGTCCACATCGCCGGCATCGATATCGTTCGCGTCAATCCGGAAGACTTTTTCGTGCTGGAGGACAATGCGCGCACGCCCTCGGGGGTGTCGTACATGCTGGAAAACCGCGAAATCATGATGCGGCTGTTTCCCGACCTGTTTGCCCGCCACCGCGTTGCGCCGGTGGAGCGATATCCGGACGAATTGCTGTCGGCGCTGCGGTCGGTGGCGCCGCTCAGCGCCTCGGCCGAGCCGACGGTGGCCCTGATGACGCCCGGCGTCTACAATTCGGCCTATTACGAGCATTCCTTTCTCGCCGACAAGCTCGGCATCGAACTGGTCGAGGGCCGTGACCTCATCGTCAAGAACGACGAAGTATTCATGCGAACCACCGAGGGCCTGAAACGTGTCGACGTCATCTACCGCAGGGTCGACGACGATTTTCTCGATCCCCTCACCTTCCGCCCGGATTCCGCGCTCGGCGTGCCCGGCCTGATGTCGGCCTACGCCGCCGGCAACATCACGCTCGCCAACGCGGTCGGAACCGGGATCGCCGACGACAAGGCGGTGTACTCCTACATGCCCGAAATCGTGAAGTTCTATCTCGGCGAGGAACCGATCCTGAAAAACGTGCCGACCTGGCGCTGCCGCGAGCCCAAGGACCTCTCCTACGTGCTCGACAATCTCGGCGAGCTGGTGGTGAAGGAAGTCCACGGCTCCGGCGGCTACGGGATGCTGATCGGACCTGCCGCCACCAAGGCGACGATCGAGGCGTTCCGCGACAAGCTGAAGCGCGAGCCCGAGGGCTTCATCGCCCAGCCGACGCTGGCGCTGTCGACCTGCCCGACCTGTACTTCTTCCGGCCTCGCGCCGCGTCACGTCGACCTGCGGCCGTTCGTGCTGACCGGCAGCAACCGCGTTACCATCGTGCCGGGCGGATTGACCCGTGTCGCGCTGAAGGAAGGCTCGCTGGTGGTGAATTCAAGCCAGGGCGGCGGCACCAAGGACACCTGGATTCTGGACGAGTAGAGAGCGCAACCCAAGCATGCTGTCGCGTACCGCCGAAAACCTGTATTGGCTCGCCCGCTATGTCGAGCGCGCGGAATATCTGGCGCGGACCATCGATGCGACGCTGCGCGTGACCGCGCTTCCCGCCGCCTATATCGGCAAGACCAACGAATGGGATTCGGCGCTGCTGACGGCGGGAGTCAGTGCGAGCTTCTACCGGGTCTATGACGAAGCCAACGAACACAATGTCGTCGAATACCTTTCCTTCGCCGCGTCCAATCCCTCCTCGATCAGGAACTGCATCGAAAGCGCCCGGCTCAATTCGCGCTCGGTGCGCACGGCGCTGACCAGCGAGATGTGGGACACCATCAACAGCGCCTGGATCGAGCTGCAGGAGATCTGGGGCAAGGGCACCTCGAGCCGCGAGGAACTGGCCAAGTTCCTGCGCTTCGTGCAGGAGACCTCGCTGCGGTTCGATGGCTCGGCCTACCGGACCATGTTGCGCAACGACGCCTACTGGTTCTCCCGGCTCGGCCTGCATCTGGAACGCGCCGACAACACCGCGCGCATTCTCGACGTCAAATATCACGTGCTGCTGCCCGAGGAGGAACATGTCGGCGGTCCGCTCGATTACTATCAATGGACCTCGATCCTGCGCTCGGTTTCGGCGCTCACCGCCTATCACTGGGTCTATCGCGAGACCCTGAAGCCGTGGCTGATCGCCGACCTGCTGATCCTCAACGATACGCTGCCGCGCTCGCTGGCGAGCTGCTACGGCAATCTGGTGCGCAATCTCGATCAGATCGGCGTCGCCTACGGCCGCCAGGGCCCCTCGCAGCGCCATGCCCGCGGCGTCCGCAATCGCCTCGAGCACAGCCACATGGACGACATCTTCCAGCACGGCGTGCACGAATTCATCCAGGAATTCATCGCGGACAACGCGCGGCTTGGCGAAATCATCACCCGGCAGTATCTGGTTTGACAGAAACGGACGGAGCCCAACCGATTTCGACGATGTATCAATGAACTCTAGCTCTTTTTCGGTCTCCATGCGCCTGCGCATCGCCCATTCCACCGCCTATCGTTACGATCCGCCGGCCTCGGGCGTCATCCAGATCCTGCGCATGACGCCGGGCAGCCATGACGGGCAATATGTCGCGGAGTGGCAGATCGACGTTTCCACCGATTCGCGCCTCGACATGCATCAGGACGCGTTCGGCAACGTCACCCATGTGCTGACCCATGGGCCGATCGCCGACCTCACCATCCGTGTCGAGGGCCTGATCGAAACCCACGACACCGGCGGCGTGTTGCGCGGCACCGACGAGCGCTTTCCGCCGAGCCTGTTTTTGCGCGCAACCCCGCTGACCGAAGTCAACCCGGCGATGGCATCGTTTTCACGCGAGCTGCGCACGGAATCGGAAGACGACGTGCTTGGCTTTCTCCACGCGCTGATGGTGCAGATCAGCGAGCACATGACCTTCGACGAGGATCCCACCAACAGCGGGACCTCGGCGCAGGAAGCGTTCGGGCTGAAGCGCGGGGTGTGCCAGGACTATGCGCATATCTTCATCGCCTGCGCGCGCAGCGGCGGCGTCCCGGCGCGCTTCGTCGCCGGGCATTTCCTGCGTTCCGACGGCATGGTCAATCAGCAGGCCGGCCATGCCTGGGCGGAGGCGTTCGTGCCGGATCTCGGCTGGGTCGGGTTCGACCCGGCCAACGCCATCTGCACCACCGACGCCCATGCCCGCGTCGCCATCGGCCTCGACTATCTCGGCGCGGCGCCGGTGCGCGGCACCCGCTATGGCGGCGGCATGGAAACCCTGACCGTCGCGGTCAAGGTCGACCAGGTCGGACGGCCGGGTCAGTGGCAGTCGCAATGATGCGTCGCGGATCGGCATGGCAGCCCTGACATGCGGATGGACGGGACTGCGAATTCCCGCGCAATTGGACCATCGCGGCGCCCGAAGCTGCTCCCCGACCGCCAGCGGTGGAAATTTTCCATTGATTTCGTTGCGACTTCGTCCGATTGGGTCACATCTTCCGATGCGACGGTAGCCGAAATGCCACTGGCACCCCTCTCCCCGCCCAAACTTCCCATCGAGACCGTTGCCGACCGGGGTGCGGCGCCGCGCGAGGACGAAAGGCGGGTCAATCTCCTGGTGTCCTGCGGCCTTGCCTTGCTGGTCGGCATCATGACCGGCTGCGGCGCCGTCGCATTGCGCTGGCTGATCGGGTTTTTTCACAACGCGTTCTATAACGGCACCTTCAGCATCTGGTACAATGCCAATATCAGCGAGGGGCCGAGCCGGTTCGGCGACTGGGTGGTTCTTTCGCCGGTTCTCGGCGGCCTCATTGTCGTCTTCCTGGTGCAGCGCTTCGCCCCGGAAGCCAAGGGCCACGGCGTTCCCGAGGTGATGGACGCGGTGTTTTACCAGCGCGGCAACATTCGGGGCCAGGTCGCGATCATCAAGTCGCTGGCCTCGGCGCTTTCGATCGGCAGCGGCGCGGCGGTCGGTCGCGAAGGCCCGATCATCCAGATCGGCGCGGCGCTGGGCTCGGCCTTCTCCCAGGCCCTTCGGCTCGCGACCTCGCAGAAGATCACCCTGCTCGCCGCCGGGGCCGGCGCCGGAATCGCCGCGACCTTCAACACCCCGCTCGGCGGCGTGTTGTTTGCGATTGAAATCCTGCTGCCCGAGGTCTCGAACCGGACCTTTCTTCCGGTCGTGGTCGCGACCGGCGCCGCCACCACCATCGGCCGGATATTGATCGGACCGGACCCGGCCTTCGTCGTCCCCGCCATCCAGACATCGCTGTCGCCGTCGCCCGGCTTCGAGGAAGCGATCGCCTTTGTCCTGCTTGGAATCCTGTGCGGCATCGCCGCCTGGGCCTTCATTCGATTGCTGGTGATCATGGAGGATGGCTTTCCGAAATTGCCTGGAAACGCCTACACCCAAAATATCATTGGCATGACGGCGGTCGGCCTGATGATGGTGGCCTTGATCCATGCCTTCGGCCATCCCTATGTCGACGGCGTCGGCTACGGCGTGATCCAGTCGATCCTCGACAACCAGATGACGTCGGCGGGCCTGCTTGCGCTGCTGTTCGTGCTCAAATTGCTCGCGACCACCATCAGTCTCGGATGCGGCGCCTCCGGCGGCATTTTTTCGCCGTCGCTTTACCTCGGGGCCACGCTGGGCGGAGCCTTTGCCACGGTCGTCGGCGCCGTTCTTCCCCACGCGGGCCTGACGGCTCCGTCGGCCGCGATCGTCGGCATGGCGGCGATGGTCGGCGCCGGAACCGGCGGCGTCATGACCGCCATCGTGATGGTCTTCGAGATGACGCGCGACTACGCCATCATCGTCCCCGTCATCGTCGCGGTGGCGATTGCGGCCGGCATCAGGCGGGCGCTGATCGGCGAGACCATCTACACCGTCAAGCTGCGCCATCGCGGCCATCGCATCCCGAAGGAGCGGTATATCAACCTGTTTCTGGTCAGGCAGGCGCAGGACATCATGGAACGGCGCTTCATCCTGGCCAAGGCGGGAACCTCCCTGAAGGACGTCATCGCCGCGGAGGAGCCCGACGATCTGCGCGCCATTATTGTCGAGCGCGAAGGCCGGATCGTCGGCCTGATCCCGCCGCGCTCCGGGCTATGGCGCGAAACCTTCGGCAACCCGAACCTTTTGGTCGAGCGCTTTGTCGAAACCCGGTCGGTGCTTTGCCGGGACGTCGATCTGCTCAGCCTCGTGCTCGCCAGATTGAGGCGTCATCGCTCCGGCGCCGCAATCGTTTTCAGCGGCACTGACCGGCCGAGGGCCCGCGATATCGTCGGCGTCATCACCAAGCGCGCGATCGCCGACACCGTGATCGACAGCTTCGACGATTGAGCGGCGAACGGCGGGACGGGCTTGCGGGATTTCCGCCGCGAACCGCCGCGGAAGCGCCGAATGGGGTTGGAGCCCCGGTCGAAATTGGCTAAATTTACTCAATAACGACTAACCCATTGAAATTAAATCGATCTGCTTTTCCGCTCCGTGCATCAACGGTGAATCAGATCAAAGACTTACGCGTTATTGAGTCCAGACCCTAGTAATTCCGCGCGATCTGACGGCTTCGGGGAGCGGGCATGACCTATTGCTGCGGAATACTGGTGCGCGACGGCCTGGTCATGATTGCGGACACCCGCACCAATGCCGGCCTCGACAACGTCTCGACCTTCCGCAAGCTCCACGTCTTCGCCAAGCCTGGCGAGCGCATCATGGCGATCGCCAGCGCCGGCAATCTCGCGGTCAGCCAGTCGGTGCTGTCGACCCTGACCGAAGGGCTGGAAGACCCGCACACCGGCGAGATCGAAACCCTGATGAACGCGCCGACCATGTTCCAGGCGGCGCAGCGCATCGGCCGCGCGATCCGCAGCGTCCACGCCACCGAGGGCGCGGCGCTGCAGTCGGAGGACGTCTCGTTCGACGTCTCGTTCCTGTTCGGCGGTCAGATCAAGGGCTCGCGGATGCGGCTGTTCATGATCTATACCGCCGGCAATTTCATCGAATGCACCACCGACACGCCGTATTTGCAGATCGGCGAGCACAAATACGGCAAGCCGGTGCTCGACCGCGCCATGCATTATGACGTCGAACTGTATGAGGCGCTCAAGACCGGTCTGATCTCGATGGATTCGACGATGCGCTCCAATCTCGGGGTCGGCCTGCCGATCGACGTGCTGGTGGTGCGCACCGATGTCTGCGAAGCCGACCTCAATCACCGCATCGAGGCCGGCGAGCCGTATTTCCACGACCTGCGCTCGCGCTGGTCGGCGGCGCTGCGCGCCGCGCATCGGAACATCCCAAGACCACCCTACAAGACCGAAACCGAAGCAAAACGATAACAAGGCAGGACACACCCATGGCAGATGCAAAAAACAGGATTGCGGTCGTGACCGGCGCCGGCACCGGCGTCGGCCGCGCGGCGTCGCTCGCGCTGATGAACGCCGGCTTTACGGTGGTGCTGGCGGGCCGCCGCATCGAAAAGCTGCAGGAGACGCAGAAGCTCGGCGACAATGTCGGCAAGAGTCTTGCTGTCTCCGCCGACATGACCGATCCCGGATCGATCGCCGCACTGTTCGCCAAGGTGATGGACGTCTACGGCCGGCTCGATGTTCTCTTCAACAATGCCGGCATGGGCGCGCCGGCGGTGCCGTTCGAGGATCTCGGGCTGGCGCAGTGGCAGGCGGTGGTGGCGACCAATCTCACCGCGCCGTTCCTGTGCACCCAGCACGCCTTCCGGATCATGAAGGACCAGACCCCGCGCGGCGGCCGCATCATCAACAACGGCTCGATCTCGGCGCACGCGCCGCGGCCGTTGTCCTCGGCCTATACCTCGACCAAGCACGCCATCACCGGCCTGACCAAAGCGACCAATCTCGATGGCCGCGCCTATGACATCGCGGTCGGCCAGATCGACATCGGCAATGCCGCAACGCCGATGACCGATCGCATGGTCGACGGCGTGCTGCAGCCCGACGGCCGCAAGATGCCGGAGCCGCGGATGGACGCCAAGGCGGTGGGTGACGCCGTCGCCTATATGGCGAGCCTGCCACTCGACGCCAATGTGCTGTTCATGACGGTGATGGCGAGCAAGATGCCGTTCGTGGGACGGGGCTGAGCTCGAGCACCTCGTACGCGATAGGGGAGCGGTACGCTAGCTCCGACGTCCTACTCCAGCCGCTCGACGTCGCGCAGGGTCGGAAACAGTTTCATCCACAACAGCGCGATCGCGATGGTGCCGACGCCGCCCAGCACCGCCGCCGGCACCGCGCCGAACAACGCGGCGGTGACGCCGCTTTCGAACTGGCCGAGCTGGTTGGAGGCGTTGATGAACAGGAAGTTCACCGCGCCGACGCGGCCGCGCATGGCGTCGGGCGTCGAAAGCTGCACCAGCGAAAAGCGGATCACCACGCTGATGGTGTCGGCGGCGCCCAGCACCGCCAGCGCCAGCAGCGAAAGCCACATCCAGTGCGAAATCGCGAACACCACCGTCGCCACCCCGAACACGATGACGGCCTGAAACATCCGCAGGCCGACCCGGCGGTTGATGGTATGGCGCGCCAGCACCATGGTCATCAGCAAGGCCCCGACCGCCGGCGCCGCGCGCAAAATGCCGAGGCCGAGCGGGCCGGTCTTGAGAATGTCCCGGGCATAGATCGGCAGCAGCGCCGTCGCGCCGCCCAGCAGCACCGCAAACAGGTCGAGCGAGATGGTGCCCAGGATCGCCGGATTGCCGCGGACGAAGCGGACCCCGGCAAACAAATCGTTGGGTGTCGCGGAATCCCTCACCGCGGCCGGTTGCGCCGGACGGATCGCCCCGGTCAGGATCGCTCCCGTCAGCCAGAACAGCACCATGATGCCGTAGGGCAAGCTCGGGCATCACGGCATAAGCGAGCCCGCCCAGCGCGGGTCCGGTGATGGTCGCGACCTGCGTGGCGCCGCTCGACAGCGCGGTGGCGCGTTGCAGCGAACCTTGCGGCACGATCAGCGGCAGCAGCGCCGCCGTAGCCGGGCTCTCGAACGCCCCCGCCGTTCCCAACACGGCGGTCGCGATGAAAATCTGCGCCACCGTCAGCCAGCCGGCATAGGCGCCCCATGCCAGAAAAAGCGCCGTCAGCGCTTCGGCGAGCTGGCAGACCTGGACAACGCGCTTGCGCTCGTAACGGTCGGCGGCGTGACCGGCGACGAACACCAACAGCGCGGTCGGCAGGAATTGCACCAGCCCCACCATGCCGAGATCGAAGGCGCTTCCCGTCAGGTCATAGATCTGCCAGCCGATCGCGACCGCGCCGATCTGGCTGGAGAAGCGCGAGAGGCTTCGCGACAGCAGAAAGAGCACGAACGAGCTGCTGCCTGAGCAACGCTGCCGGCGCCGGCGGGCATGAGCGAAGACATCGTTCAACCGGTTCCTGCTTCGAGGCGTGCGCGGCTGCCCGGCGTCGCTGATCTCAGTGTCGGTTACGCCGTGGCCGACCGCCCCGCCCATTGTCAATGGCTGCATCGACCGGGCGCACGGCATTGCGCCTTCGCGCCGGGCCGCTGCCATAATCGGCATGGCTCGGGGGTATCGATGCTGCAACTGCAATCGGCGTTCGGCGTGTTCGCGCTCCTGGCGATCGCGTGGGCGTTTGGCGAGAATCGCCGCGCGGTGTCGTTGCGTCAGGCCGCCATCGGCCTGGTCGTCACGGTTCTCACCGCGGTCGGCGCTGCTCAAGCTGCCGTTCGTCGCGCAGGGCTTCGGTGCCGTCAACGATGCGGTCGGCGCGATCTCTTCGGCGGCGCGCGCGGGCACCTCCTTCGTGTTCGGCTATCTCGGCGGCGGCACGTTGCCGTTCGACCTGAAGGCACCCGGCGCGGATTTCATCCTGGCGTTTCAGGCGCTTCCCGTCGTGCTGGTGATGAGCGTGCTCACCACGCTGCTGTTCTACTGGCGGATCCTGCCGCCGGTGGTGCGCGGCATGGCGTGGCTGCTCGAGCGCACGCTCGGCGTCGGCGGCGCAGTCGGCCTTTCCACCGCCGCCAACATCTTTCTCGGCATGGTGGAGGCGCCGCTGTTCATCCGGCCCTATCTCGCGCAACTGACGCGCAGCGAATTATTCCTGGTCATGACCGGCGGCATGGCGGGCATCGCCGGTACCGTGCTGGTGCTCTATGCGACGCTGCTCGCGCCCCTGATCCCGGACTCCGCCGCGCATTTCGTCATCGCCTCGGTGCTCGGCGCGCCGGCGGCGATCCTGGTCAGCCTGATCATGGTGCCGGAAACCTCCGACCGGCGCACCGGCGGCCGCGCGATCCGAGGGCGATCCGCACATGCAGGCCGCCAGCACCATGGATGCGATCGTCAAGGGCACGACGGCGGGGCTCGAACTGCTGCTCAACATCGTCGCCATGCTGATCGTGCTGGTGGCGCTGGTGCTATCTCGCCAACGCGATGCTCGGCTGTTGCCCGAGATCGGCGGCGCGCCGATCTCGCTGCAGCGAGTGCTTGGCGATGCGATGGCGCCGGTGTGCTGGCTGATGGGCTTGCCCTGGCCGCAGGCGGTCACGGCGGGAAGCCTGATGGGCGTCAAGACGTGCTCAACGAGTTGATCGCCTATGTCGAGCTGTCGAAGCTCGATCCCGACGCGCTCGATTCCCGCTCACGGCTGATCATGCTGTATGCGATGTGCGGCTTTGCCAATTTTGGCAGCCTCGGCATCATGATCGGCGGCCTCGGCACCATGGCGCCGCAGCGCCGTGACGAAATCAACTCTCTCGGGTTGAAATCGATCGTCTCCGGTCACGCTGACCACCTGCCTGATGGGCGCGATCGTGGGGGTGTTGAGTTGAGCGTCTATAGCTCGTCATGGCCGTGCTTGTCCGGCCATCCACGTCTTTCTCGTTCTGTCAATAAGACGTGATGCCGGACAGCCCGGCATGACAGCCGCGCAGACCATGACGATGTCGGCGGAATGGCGTCAGCGCGTCAGTTCGACCGTCCTGAACTCCGCCGGCAGGATCACTTCGAGCAATTCGACGTCGTCGGAATAGTCCATGATCAGGTGCTTGATCCGCGGCGGCTGGGTCCAGGCGCTGCCCGGTCGCATCAGGGTCTCGCCCTGCCCTTCCATGTAGGTCTTCACCCAGCCCTTCAGCACATAGACCATCTGAAACTCGACATCGTGGAAATGCAGCTTTGACACTTCCGCCGGATTGCACGGCCCGATCAGCCGGATCACATGCGCCTGCGCCAGACCGTGGGTTGCGTCGGCAAAGCCGAGGTCGCGGTAGTGCGCGTAGGCGCGCAGGCCGTCGGCCTTGAAGTCCTCGTCGCGGTGGTGGCTGATGGCGATGCGCTGTTTCGGGCGGGCCCGCCTGGCGACCGGCGCCGCACGCGCCTTGGTCTTGCGATCGGCGCCGCGATCCCCGGCCTTGATCGATTTTCGCGCGGCGGATTTGGTGGCGGCCTTTCGGGTCGGCGATTTCTTCTGCGCGCTGGTACGGGCCGCGGCCCGCGAGGTCGGCTTCTTCCTGGCCATTGACGTTCTCCCTTTCCGTGATCGGGAAACGATAGCACAATTCGCAACCGGTGGGGCGAGCGAAGTCTGCAGCAGCCATCATAAAGGGTCCATCGTCATTTGCTGAGGCCGTCATTCCGGGGCGATGCGAAGGCATCGAACCCGGAATGACAGCGAGCGTTGGCCCGCACAGCAATGACGGCCGTCAGTTCAGCCGGAACACGCCGTCGACCGCGCGAAGCTCGGCGGGCTTGATCAGCTTGGAATGTGCCACGGTCACCGAGAACAATGGCCCTTCCAGCTTTTCCTGCCAGAAGGCGAGAAAATCCTTCAGCACCGGAAATTTCGGAAACAGATCGTAGTTCTGCCAGACATAGGTCTGCAACAGCGAGGGATGATCCGGCAGCCGATAGAGTATTTGCGCCGTCGTCAGCCCGTAACCCAGCACCTGTTTCCGAAAGTCGTCGGAAACCCCAACCCGCGAGACCATGCCAACCTCCATTGCTGGAGCGCATTTGCAAGGGATGGCTACCGACCGGGAGCCACCCGGTGGAGATGCGCTCACATGAGAGAAATGTGACGCACGATACCAACCCATCACAAGCCTAAATGTTTAATGAACTGTTGAAATTTGTTGCGTTGGCAGCAGCTTACCGCATGTGCTAATGCGCGCTTCCGGACTTTCCTGCCGAGCCTAACGACGATGAACAAGGTTGGCAGGCGTCATATCCGAGTGCTAATTTTTCTGCTAGAAGCCCTTGCTCCCCGAACATCTGTGGATTATGTCCACTTCGGTCGCGCTGGCACTCGCTGGCAGTGACTGCCAAATTTTCAAAACTCTACAACATCTTCAAAAGCTTAGGAGGACTGCATGAAATTCCGTCCGCTTCATGACCGGGTTGTGGTCAAGCGCATCGACGCCGAAGAGAAGACAGCAGGCGGCATCATCATCCCGGACAGCGCCAAGGAGAAGCCGTCGCAGGGCGAGATCACTGCGGTCGGCCCGGGCGGCCGCGACGAAGCCGGCAAGCTGATCCCGATCGACCTCAAGGTCGGCGACCGGGTGCTGTTCGGCAAGTGGTCGGGCACCGAGGTCAAGATCGACGGCCAGGAGCTGCTGATCATGAAGGAAAGCGACATCATGGGCGTCCTCACCGATCTGCCCGCCGCCAAGAAGAAGGCGGCCTGACCCGCCGGCACGCCCTCACCCCCGGGAGCGCCAGCCAGGCGCGTCTCGAAGGGTGAGACACATTCAGCCTCATCCTTCGAGACGCGGACCAGTCCGCTCCTCCTGCGCTAACGGCTTCGCCGTCACGCTGGGGATGAGGAGCAAAGATCAACCTCAGGGAAAACAAATATGTCAGCTAAAGAAGTCAAATTCGGCGTCGATGCCCGCGACCGCATGCTGCGCGGCGTCGAAATCCTCAACAACGCGGTCAAGGTGACGCTCGGCCCCAAGGGCCGCAACGTCGTGCTCGACAAGTCGTTCGGTGCGCCCCGCATCACCAAGGACGGCGTCACCGTCGCCAAGGAAATCGAGCTTGACGACAAGTTCGAGAACATGGGCGCCCAGATGGTGCGTGAAGTCGCCTCCAAATCGGCCGACGCGGCCGGTGACGGCACCACCACCGCGACCGTGCTGGCCGCGGCGATCGTCAAGGAAGGCGCCAAGTCGGTCGCCGCCGGCATGAACCCGATGGATCTGAAGCGCGGCATCGACCTGGCGGTGGAAGCCGTGGTCGCCGACCTCGTCAAGAACTCCAAGAAGGTCACCTCGAACGAGGAAATCGCCCAGGTCGGCACCATCTCCGCCAACGGCGACGCCGAAATCGGCAAGTTCCTCTCCGACGCCATGAAGAAGGTCGGCAACGAGGGCGTCATCACGGTCGAGGAAGCCAAGTCGCTCGAGACCGAACTCGATGTCGTCGAAGGCATGCAGTTCGACCGCGGCTACATCTCGCCCTACTTCGTCACCAACGCCGACAAGATGCGCGTTGAAATGGACGATGCCTACATCCTGATCAACGAGAAGAAGCTGTCCTCGCTGAACGAACTGCTGCCGCTGCTCGAAGCCGTGGTGCAGACCGGCAAGCCGCTTGTCATCGTCGCCGAAGACGTCGAGGGCGAGGCACTCGCCACCCTGGTCGTCAACCGTCTGCGCGGCGGCCTCAAGGTCGCGGCCGTCAAGGCCCCGGGCTTCGGCGATCGCCGCAAGGCCATGCTGCAGGACATCGCGGTCCTGACCGGCGGCCAGGCGATCTCGGAAGATCTCGGCATCAAGCTCGAGAACGTCACCCTGCAGATGCTCGGTCGCGCCAAGAAGGTGATGATCGACAAGGAGAACACCACGATTGTCAACGGCGCCGGCAAGAAGGCCGACATCGAGGCCCGGGTGACGCAGATCAAGGCGCAGATCGAGGAGACCACCTCGGACTACGACCGTGAGAAGCTGCAGGAGCGTCTCGCCAAGCTCGCAGGCGGCGTCGCGGTGATCCGCGTCGGCGGCGCGACCGAAGTCGAGGTCAAGGAGCGCAAGGACCGCGTTGATGACGCGATGCATGCGACCCGGGCGGCGGTCGAGGAAGGCATCGTGCCGGGCGGCGGCGTCGCCCTGCTGCGTGCCTCCGAGCAGCTCAAGGGCCTGCGCACCAAGAACGACGACCAGAAGACCGGCGTCGAGATCGTGCGCAAGGCGCTGTCCTGGCCGGCGCGCCAGATCGCGATCAATGCGGGCGAGGACGGCTCCGTCATCGTCGGCAAGATCCTCGAGACCAAGACGTACAACTACGGCTTCGACTCGCAGACCGGCGAATATGGCGACCTCGTCAAGAAGGGCATCATCGACCCGACCAAGGTGGTTCGCGCGGCGATCCAGAACGCAGCCTCGGTTGCGGCACTCCTGATCACCACCGAAGCCATGGTGGCCGAATTGCCGAAGAAGAACGCCGGCGCCGGCGCCGGCGGCATGCCTCCGGGCGGCGGCATGGGCGGCATGGACTTCTGAGACCCAGCCTCCTCCATCCCCTCTGCGGAAAGGGCGTGGCGCAAGCCGCGCCCTTTTTGTATTTGGGTAGCTCCCGGATTACGCTTCGCTCCATCCGGGCTACAGATTTTTTACGTAGCCCGGATGGAGCGCAGCGGAATCCGGATAGACTTTCGCCAATGGTGCGATATCGGCAAACTGTCGTCCCTGGTGGGACATTCTTTTTCACAGTCACACTGGCTGACAGGCGATCCTCGGCGCTCGTCGATCACGTCGGTTTGTTGCGCTCCGCATTTCGGCACGCACGGGGTCGCCTCTCCTTTGCCGTCGATGCCATCGTGGTGCTGCCGGATCATCTGCATGCCATTCTAACCTTACCACCGGGTGATTCCGATTTTTCCGGACGTTGGAAGGCGATCAAGGCGACGTTCACGCGGAGTATCCTGGCAACGGGTACAACCGTTACCCGCGACCATCGTGGCGAGTATCTGCTTTGGCAAAGACGTTTCTGGGAGCACACGATCCGCGATGACCGCGATTTTGAGCGGTGCGCGAATTATATTCACTTCAACCCGGTCAAGCACGGGTTGGCATCGGCGCCGGTAACGTGGCCGTATTCGTCGCTGCATCGATATATCCGCGCGGGTATCTTGCCATGCGATTGGGGCGGGGACGGCCGGGTTGGCGCTGCAGATTTCGGCGAGCGTACCGAGTGAATCCCGGATTACGCTTCGCTCCATCCGGGCTACAAAGATTTCGTGTAGCCCGGATGGAGCGGAGCGCAATCCGGGGATGCCGTCGAACTCAGCTCACAGCCGCGCGACGACGGCGAGGCGCCTGATCTCGCCGTTGCGGTAGGCCTGCAGGAAGGCGTTGTAGTCCCTGAAGGAGACGCAGCCATTGGAATCGCCGTTCGGGCCCAGCATGTAGCTATGCGCCAGCAGGCCCGATCTGCCATAGACCGCCTCGTCGCCGCCGATGGGATTGAGCCGCAGCGCCGGCACGCCGTGGAACAGCGTCTCGCGCGGCTTCAGATCGTACAGATGCGGCGGGGTCACGCCGCGCATTCGCACTCTCGCCGAATTGGGATCGTCGAGCTGCGAGCCGAGACCGGAATGCGCTTCCAGCCGGGTGCCATCAGGCAGATAGACCATGTGCGCGGAGATGTCGTAGACCGCGGTCTGGCGATCGTACATCGGCACGGTGCCGGCGGCGCCGATATTCTGGCTCGGCCCGAGCGAGGATGTGCTGCTGACATCGGCGGACGCATAGGACAGCAGCGATCCGCGCGATTCCGATTTTCCAAACAGCCGCTCGAACAGGGTCGGCGGTTTCTCGGGCGCTGTGACGGCTGCCATCACGGCGGCCTTGGCGCGCCGGGCCATGTCGCGCGTCGAGGCGCCGGAGTTTTTTCCGAGCCTCGGCGGGACGCGCCGCCGGTAGCGGAATGTCGAGCGCGAGCTGGGCCGCGGGCGGCGCGACCGGCGAAGCCAGCGCGAGCTTCGGAACCGGCGCTGGCGCCACCGAATCCGGCTCGGCGGCTGCAAAGCGGTCCGCGAACGAGAGCGAAGGGCCCGCTGCGACGGTTGCAGGCCGCGACACCACCGGCGCCGATTCGACGATCACGCTGTTGTCGGCGACGCGCGCCAGGTCGCGGACCGCAACCGCCGACGGCCGGATCGCGGGAGCATCGAAATTGCCGCTGCTCAACGCCGGATAGACGCTGGCGCCGAAGACATTGGCATAGACCGTCCAGGCGCACCCCACCACGAGGCAGGCGACCGCGGCGCTGCCGAAGAAACCCTGAGAGCCGGCTCTGCCGGGTGGTTTGCGATGGATCGGTACCGAGAATTCACAACACGCACGCGTACTGGTACTCATTCGCCTTGCATCCAGACTGGTTCCACCTTGTTCCCCTTGCAGGCAGCGTTCGATGCGTCGCGCGGGCGCGGCACATCCGAACGCTCACCTGCCCGTGATGCACCGCGTGCAGGCGGAGCATCTGACAGAGCTGCGGAGCGCCATTAAGGCGACTTTTAGTTAAATGCGGATTAAGTGCGGGCGGATCTGGGGCAGGCCGGCAGTTCCCCGGCGCATCCTCGCGCGGTCGTTTCGGATGATGTAAAATGCTGGTACAGCTCAATAATTCAGCTTCGGCCCGCGCCCTCTTCACTCCAGCTCCGGCGCCGGCGAGCGGTCGAGCACCTCGCCTCTTGCGCCTTCGAGCAGATCGATCCCATAGGTTTCGATCGTGAGCGGGCCGCGCTTGCGCGGCAGTTCCGCAACCCGTTCGACATGGGCGAACCGCGCGTCGAGCTGCGGATGGCCGCCGGGGCGGATCTCGTCGACATAGAGCAGCCTGCCCGACAGCAGTGCCGGATCTGGCTCGGGTGCGTTGACCCAGCGGAAGCGCTGCGACTGCTGCAGGACGCAGCTTCCCTTCGGCAGGTAGAAGGCAAGCCAGCCGGTGGTGCCGTAATCCGGCGCCAGCACGCAGCCGGCCCCGACCCGGTCGCGAACCGCCGCGATCCCGGCGGCGAGTTCGCGCCAGCCGACGCCGACGCTGCGCACGGAGGCGTCGCGGCGATAACCCGACAGCACGCCGGTGTTGGCCTGCACGACCAGAAGCGCAAACATCACCACACCCGAGGGTGCCGCCCAGCGCCGGCAGAAGTCGACGACACGCTGGCCGCGCGCCTCCCAGCGCACCACATCGGCGGCGACCGCGGCCGCGATCGCGAACGCCGGATAGACCGGCGCGAACCAGTTGGCCTCGACCCGCGCGTGCAGCGAATGCCAGATGAAATAGGCGACGATGGTCCAGAACATGGTGTTGATCAGCGCGCGCGCGGCCAAGGCTCCGGCTGGGCGCCGCCACAGCGCATAAAGCCCCATCGCGCCGAGCATCCACACCAGCGGGGTCGCGAACGCGATCTGGGTCGGGATCGCCTCGCCGACGATAGCCGAGCGTGAAATCCTCGAACCGGGCGCGGCCGAGCTGCTTGATAAAGGACACCCATTGATGATCGGCGTTCCAGACAATGACCGGCGCAAACAGCGCCAGGGCCACGAGGCCGCCGAGATAGGGCCACGGGCTGATCAGCCAGCGCCGCAGCGCGGGCACGCTGACCAGCCAGATCAGGATCGCCGGGCCGAAAAACAGCGCGGTGTATTTCGACAGCAGGGCGGCGCCGACCGCGGCGCCGACCGCGAGCCACCAGGCGCCGCGTCCGCTCTCCAGCACCTTGGCGAGAAAAAACAGCACGAAACTCGAGGCGACCAGCAGCGGCGCATCGGGGGTGACGATCAGGGTGCCGACCGCCGCCATCAGCGTCAGGTTGAGCAGCAGGGTCGCGCTCGAGGCCACGCGCCACCCGCCGAACAGGATCGCGGCGGTGCGATACACCGCCCAGCTCATCGGCAGCGCCAGCAGGATCGAGACCAGCCGCACCCCCAGTTCGGTATCGCCGGCGATCATGGTGCCGAGCCGTATCACCAGCGCAACCATCGGCGGATGATCGTAATAGCCGCCGGCGAGGTGCTTCGACCACATCCAGTAATAGGCCTCGTCGAAGGTCAGCGGCGTCCAGGCCGCGGCGGCCAGCCGCAACGCCACCAGCGCCAGGATCGCGAGCGCGGTGGTGCGGGCGGACCGGGCCTCGTTCAGGCTCATCGGAAGTTCATCGCCGGCGCCAGACGAACAGCCCGGACATCGCATAATTCCAGACCACGCCCATCAGCGCGCCGGCCGCGCCGGCGAGCCACCAGATCGGCTCCTGATCGTAGACCGAGAACGCGACGCCGACATTGGCGGCGAGCCCGACGCTGCAGACGAGGTAAAACACCAAAAGTCCGCGCAGCAGCGCAAGGCCCTTCAGCCGCTGGTCGCGGTAGGTGAGAAAGTTGTTGAGGACGAAGTTGCTGGTCATGGCGGAGAACGCGCCGCAGCCCTGCGCCACCGCGAACGGCAGATGAAAGGCCCGCAGCGCGATGAACAGCCCGGCAAAATGCACCAGGATGCCGATCGATCCGACGGTCGCAAACAGCAGGAAGCGCAGCGACACCGCATCATGGGTCAGCTTGGCCAGCACCAGCCCCAGGAAATCCAGCGCCACCATGGAATTGAGCTTGCTCTCGCCGTGCAGCCGCGCGCCGAAACGGTAGGGAATTTCCTTGATCCGCAGATCGCCGCGCGCGGTGGCGACGATATCGAGCAGGATCTTGAAGCCCTGGGTCGAGAGCTGCGGCGCCAACTGCTCGAAGCGATCGCGGCGGATCATGAAGAAGCCGCTCATGGGATCGGCGACCTTGACCCGCAGCGCGCGCCGCGCGAGTTCCGTGGCGAACGCGCTGGCGCCGGCGCGCTGCCGGTCGAAACTGTCGGCACTGCCGCCCTCGATGTAGCGGCTGCCGATCAGCAGGTCGAAGTCGCCGCCCTGCAGCAGCGCCAGCATCTTCGAAAGCTGGGTTTCGTCATGCTGCAGGTCGGCGTCGATCACGGCGGCGCAAGGTGCGCTGGAGGCGAGGATCCCTTCGATGCAGGCGCCGGACAGGCCGCGCCGTCCGACGCGCCGGATGCAGCGCACCCGGCCATCCCGGCGGGCGAGGCTTCGCACCACGTCCCAGGTGCCATCAGGCGAATTGTCATCGACAAAGATGACCTCCCAGGCGGTACCCGCCAGCGCCGTCTCCAGCCGGTGAAATAGCGTGGTGACGTTGTCGCGCTCGTTGAAGGTCGGAACAATGACCGAAAGCTGAGGCGCGACACCGGCCTGAGGCGGGGTTTCGGAGCCCGGTCTGATGGCTTCATTCATGCGGCAAGCGTATATCCGCAGGCCCCCGCGATGCCAAGGCGGGGTTCCGAAACCGGTGCGTGCGGGGGTAAACAGGCCAAAACAGGCCCAAAAATGCCAACGACCACGAACAACGGGCGCGCGTACATCCGGCGCATCCCAGCCATTCAGTGGTCGTTCCAGCGCCGGAGCTATCAAGCATCGACGTCGCCGTTGGATGCAACATAGGGAAGTTTGCTGCGATGCGCAAGGGGTATCCCGCGGAAGGGGTATCCCGCGGAATCCGCCGGGCGACGCGCGGGTCAAGCCTACTGTGGCACGTCGCGTACCACCGGCCCCCGAACCGGCGGCGTCGCCGCAACCGGCGCGGCGGGCTCCGCCTTTTGCACCTGCGCGGCAGGTTTTCCCATTTGACCGATCGGGCCGTAGACGACGGCCGCGACCAGTGCCACAGCGGCAACGATGCCACCCAATATGCCCGCTAGCTTTTCCGAGTTCATCCCAATGTTTCCTGGCTGCTTCCGAACGGTCCGATGAGCGGCTGGTCGCGAAAGACCCGCGATGGCTATTTCGACGCCGCCTTGTGCCTGGCGAAAGCGGTGGTGACGTCCTTTTGCGCGAGCGCGATCGCGTTGTTGGCGCTGGTCATGTGGGCATCGGCGTCGACGTTGGGGAACTGCAGGGTCAGATAGTCGACCAGCGCGACCCGGAAACTCTGCCGCTCCGAAGGACAGACGTCGGCGATATGCCGGGTGAAATCCTGTTCCGACATCTGTCTGTTGCTGTCCTCGTTGTACTCCTGGGCCAGGCAATTCCAATAGGTATCGCGCCCCGAGATCGCCAACCGGTGGGCGTCGTCGAGTTCATCGGCCATCGCCGCCGACGCCGTCAGCGCCAGGACTGCCATCACAACCATCCGCATGCTGCTCTCCTTTTTTGCGTATTCTACAGTGTTTTCAGGCGAAGTGGGATGGCTGCCATTCAACAGAATTTAACTTGCCTGTGTCCTGATGCGGACAACCCCTTGCCGGACCTGGCGCATGATTCCCGCCTACAACGCCATCGCATTTGCATTCATCGCCCTGGCGGCGCTTTGGGGCATCCATCGCAACATCCGGTCGGGCACGGCCAGCAGCCGCGGCTGGACCTGCGCCATCGACGACAATCCGATCGGATTTTGTCTCATCGTTTCCACCAAGGCAGCCATCCTCGGCTTTGCGATCGTGGAGATATTGCACAGCTTCGGCCTGGCCGGCGATCCCATCGCCAACATCCGCCACGCGCTGCCGTGGCTTCCATAGCGCAGCAACGAATTTTGAATTATCCCGGCAACCCGCCGGGCGTCTCGGGCGGATCGACGGGTTCGCCGCGCTCGCCCTCCTGCCGCAGTTCAGTTTCCGCCTGATGCCAGAACTCGTCGTCCCTGCCGTCCGGCCGGTGGTGACGTTCCCAGATTTCGTGGGCCCGCTGCCGGATTTGATCTTGGGTGGGCTTTCCCATGGCACGTCCTCACGGATTGAATGGAGGCAAGCACGGCCTCGCCCGGGGGGTTTGTGGTTTTCAGGAGCGAGACCGTGCAGGCCATGCTTTTCAAACCTGGCCCAGCAACCAATTCGACGATGTGAAAGTTGTTCCTGCGGCACAGCGGGCGGGCGGCTGTCGGCACGATCGGCGCCCGCGCATGACGCGCGGGGGTTCGGCCCGTCAGCGACCCGCCTTGCGCTCGACTGCCAGCCGCTGTACGGCGCCGCGGCGCAACGTGGCGAGTTGCGCAAGCAGGCCTTGCGGGTCCACCAGCGGATTGGGTTCGCCGGGCTTGCGCGCCGCCAGCCGGTCGCGGGCTTCCATCAATCCATTCGAAAACGGATGCGTGGTAAGATGAACCGTGACCGGCTGGCTCGGCCGGTTGACGAGGGCGCGGATCCGGTCGACGCTCGCAATGTAGGCCACGACCTGGTTCGAATCCTTGATGGCGTTGAGACCCAGTCCGCCGACGGTGATCGCCCGGTAGGTGCTGGCGCCATCCCTGACGTCATAGGTGTAGGAGGCGGTACCGAGGGTATGGCCGGGGGTCTCCATCACGCCGAAGCTGTTGTCGCCGAGGCGGATGATATCGCCGTCCTTCACCACGACATCCTGCGCAATCATCGACCAGCGCCGCGGCGTCAATTCCAAATCTTTCGCCGATTGCGCCGCCTCGTTCCAGCCGATCTGCGTCATGACGAATTTCGCGTTCGGCAGCAGCGGCTTGAGCGTGGCAGCACCGCCGACATGGTCGTAATGCCCATGCGTCATCAGCACATATTTGATATCCGCGAGATCGATACCCACTTTGCGAAGATTGGCGACAAGCTGATCGACATGCGGTTCGTGCAAGGTATCGATCAGCACGACCCCGTCGCTGGTCCGGATCGCCCAGGCCGAGACCCAGCACACGCCGACATAATAGACGTTGTCAAAGGCCTTCCAGGGTTCGACGTACTGCGCCTTGCGATCGAACAGCCATTGGCTGAGATCGGGCGGCATCTTGCCGGTACGGCCGAAATCCTCGAAGCGCGCCAGAATTTCCCTGGAGTGGCAGCCTTCAAGCGGTTGCGCCGCAAGCGGTGCTGCCAACGCGATTGCGAACAGCGCGGTGACGACAAATGCCCTGGCGAACGCGCGAGCGGCCGGACCAGCCATGTGCCTCCCCATTGTGTTGAACGCCATGATAGGACATGTGGCCGCGCGCGCAAGAAGCCCTCGTCGCAGACGCGTCGCCCGCGGGGACCGATCGGTCTGCGCAGCGCCTCCCCCGCTGTCGCCATGGCGGCGGCGTTGAGGGGGGCTTCTTTTCTTGTCTCTTAGCGCGGCATTTCCGCTGAAAGGCTGTCGGCATCGATAGCGAAGGAAACAACCGCTTCCATTGTGAGAGCTGCAGCGATGCCCACGACGACAACCATTAAAAGCGTACGCATGATATTGACCCCGTTTCCCTGGCTGTAGAAGCCAAAGATGGCCATTTCGGGATAGGCACGGTGACGGCAGGGCATTTGTACCAAAGCCTGTGTCGCGTGCGCACCCATCCGGCGGCGTTGATTGGTGGATTTCGTGACCGGTGATATAGATGCCGGCGACGTCCCCCTTTTCGTCACGAGACCCGCACGTGAGCAAGCCCCCGACCGCAAAGACCGGCAATATCTATATCGGCGTTGGCGGCTGGACCTTCGCACCGTGGCGCGGGGTGTTCTATCCGGAAAAACTGACCCAGGCGAAGGAGCTCGAATACGCCGCCTCGAAGCTGACCTCGATCGAGATCAACGGCACCTATTACGGCTCGCAGAAGCCGGAGAGCTTTCGCAAATGGGCACGCGAGGTGCCCGACGGCTTTGTGTTCTCGGTCAAGGGACCGCGCTTTGCCACCAACCGCCGCGTGCTGGCGGAGGCCGGCGATTCCGTCAAGCGCTTCTATGATTCCGGCGTGCTCGAGCTTGGCGACCGGCTCGGCCCGGTGCTGTGGCAGTTCGCACCGACCAAGAAATTCGACGCCGCCGATTTCGGCAGCTTTCTCGAGCTGCTGCCCCGCCAGCTCGGGGGACGTGCACTGCGCCATGTAGTCGAGGTGCGTCATGACAGTTTCCGCGTGCCCGACTTCATCGCACTGATCCGCCAGTTCCAGACGCCGGTGGTGTTCGCCGAGCACGGCAGCTATCCCGCGATCGCGGATGTCGCCGGCGATTTCGTCTACGCGCGGCTGCAGAAGGGCAATGACGAGATCAAGACCTGCTACCCGCCGAAGGCGCTCGATGCCTGGGCGAAGCGACTGCAATTATGGGCCGGCGGCGGCGAGCCGGACGACCTGCCGCGCGTCGACACGGCAGCGCCCAAAAAGACGCCGCGCGATGTCTTCGCCTACGTGATCCACGAGGGCAAGATACGCGCCCCGGCCGGCGCGATGGAACTGATCGAACGCGTGGCATAACCGGACCTCGACATGGCCAAAGCCAACAAGCTCTTCACCATCGGCTATGAGCAGACGCCGTCGAAAGCGGTGCTCGACCAACTCGAGCAGGCCGGCGTGAAGCTTCTGATCGACGTGCGCGCGGTGGTCTCTTCGCGCCGTCCCGGCTTTTCCAAGAACCAGCTCGCCGCAGGGCTCGACGAGCGCGGCATTTCCTACCTGCATCTTCGCGGGCTCGGCACCCCGAAGGAGGGCCGCGAGGCCGCGCGCAGCGGCAAATACCAGGCGCTGCATCGCATCTACGCCAAGCATCTGAAGACCCCGCAGGCACGGCAGGACCTCGACGAGCTGTCGGCCCTGGTGAAGCAAGCCGGCCCGGTCTGCCTGCTTTGCTACGAGCGCGACCACCGGCACTGCCATCGGCAATGGATCGCCGAAATCATCGAGGACCGCGACGGCGTCAAGGTCGAAAACCTCGCCGCGCCGCAGGTGTAAACGGTCGTCGTCATTCCGGGGCGATGCGAAAGCATCGAACCCGGAATCTCGAGATTCCGGGTTCGCGCTCACGCGCGCCCCGGAATGACGGGGAGAGTGCGTAGCCCGGATGGAGCGCAGCAACCTCACCCCTCGCCCGCCAGGCGGAACGTTCCTTCCAGCATCGGCACGCAACGGCCGCCGACATGGCTGGAGACGACCACGCCGTTCTGCTTGCGGACGCGGGTCAGCAGCAGGCTCGGTCGTCCGAGGTCGACGCCCTGGCCGATCCGCAACGACTTCTCGGCGTCGCGTTCGCCGGCGAGATCGGCGAGCAGTGCCGCGGCGGCGGCGGTGGCACTGCCGGTGGCGGGATCCTCGGACAGGCCGCTCGATCCCGGATGAAACATCCGCGCCTGCAAGTCGCATGGCTGCTCGCCGGCGGGTACGTCGCTTGTGTAGAGGTAGACCGCATCGCAGCCATCGCAGGGAAACGCTTGCGCGAACGCCGCTGCATCCGGCCGCGCCTGCCGCAGCGTTTCGCGGGTGCCGAGTTCCACCGCCAGAAACGGCAGCCCGACCGAGACGATCTGCGGCGAATGCCGGTCGACCCGGACATCCTCCGCCCGCAGCGACAGGCAGACCGCGGCCTGCGCGGCGGTGAATATCGTCAGCCGCTGCAGCGGCTGCGGCGCGGTGAGTTCGGCGCCGACAATTGCCTGCCCTTCCCTCAGGATCGCGACCGGCACCAGGCCGGCCTTTTCCTCGAACAGCAGCCGCGCGGGCGGCTTGGCCGCGCGCATCGCCAGCACGAAGGCGGTGCCGACATTGGGATGGCCGGCAAACGGGATTTCGGAACGAACGGTGAAAATCCGGACCTCCGCGTCGTGGTCGGGGTCACGCGGCGGCAACACGAACGTGGTCTCGGCATAGTTGAATTCGCAGGCAATCGCCTGCATCTGCGCCGTCGACAGCCCGCCGGCATCCAGCACCACGGCGAGCGGATTGCCGCCAAAGGCGCGATCGGTGAAAACGTCCACCGTGACATAGCGTCGCCGCATCCGCCGTCCTCCCTATCCCAGCCGCCACACCGTCACCGGCCGTTCATAGCCCCTGATCGCGACCTCGCCAAGCGGCACCGCATCGCCGCCGTCTTCGCCCAGCGCGTCGCGAACGGCGGTCGAGATCAAGAGCTGCGAATCGAAATCCTTGTTGAGGGCTTCGAGCCGCGACGCGAAATTCACGGTGTCGCCGATCACGGTATATTCCTTGCGCCGGGGCGAGCCGATATTGCCGGCCACCACCTCGCCGAAGTGAATGCCGATGCCGATGCGCAACGGCCAGCTATTGGCGCGGTTGATGTCGTTCATCGCAGTCAGCATCTCGCGCGCCGCGGCGACCGCATGATGCGGCGCCTCGACGGCCTCGAACGGCGCGCCGAACAGCGCCAGGAAGCCGTCGCCGAGGAACTTGTTGACGATGCCGCCGTGACGATCGAGTATTTCGACCAGCACGGCAAAGGCGCCATCGAGCCGCTCGACCACCTGCTGCGGCGTCCGCGACCGTGCGCCCGCGGTGAAGCTGCGGAAATCAACGAACATCACGGCGACCCGGCGAATGTCGCTCGAGGTCTCCTCGCCCTCGACCAGCAACCGCTCGACCACTTCCGGCGAGACGTGCTGGCCGAACAGGTTGGTGACGCGGTCGCGCGCGGTGGCCGCAGCGATGCTGGCTTCGAACTGATGCCGCAACTGAACCCCCACCGAGCCGGCCAGGATGCCGCCGACCAGAAACATCACGCTGCGCATCAGCTCGTAGCCAAGCTGGGCTGCCGGCTCGCCGGCAAAGCCGGCCGGCCGATACAGCATCGCCATCGCGAACAGCTCGGCCGCGGCGACAAAACCCGTGAAGGTGGAGAGCCAGAAATCCAGCCGCAGCGTCGAGAGGACGATGAACAGAAAATACGCCAGCGGCGCCGCAAATCCCAGCGCCTGCGCCGATCCCATCCAGTTCATGTGCAGATACAGCACAAAGGTCGGAATGCTGGTCTCGATCAGGGCGGAAAGATAGCGCCGCGCCCATGGTACATCGCTGTGCATCGCCAGCCGCCGCGCCAGCAGATACAGCACCATGAATTCGTACAGCAGGAACGGAACGTACACCCTGTACAGCGGCGCCAGATCGAACCGGCCGTGCGCGATGCGGGCCAGCACCGACGGCGCGAACACGTCGAGCGAGGACATCACCGCGACCAGCAGCGAAACCGTGACGATGACGGCCTTGACGCGCAGCCGCTCGGTCAGCAGGATCTCGCGCGTCAGCGCATCGCGATACTGGGCCAGCACCGGCGTGTGGGTTTTCCGCCGCAGGAAGCGCCGCAGCAGCTCGAGCCTGCGGCCGGTTGGTTTTGACACGTTTTGTCTCTCAATCGAGCGTGCGACGGAATCGGGTCACCGCGATGGTCATGGCGAGCAGCATCAGGATGGCAAGCGCAATCGTATCATATTGCAGATTTGGCAGCGCCGCACCCTTCAGCATGACGGCGCGCATCCTACCCCTTGGCGTCGCAGGCCCAGGCACGGATCACGCATTCCTTGCCGCCGAATTCGTAACATTTGCGGGTAGCCTCGTTGAGCGAACTCGAAATCCGCGGCTCGACCGCATAGCCGTGGGCGCCGCAAGGATTTTTCAGATCGATCGCCAGCGCGGCGCAGGCCCGGCGCATGGTCAGTGCGGTACATCCGCCCTTGCATTGCTTGAGCGCCGCCATGCGCGCCGCGGTCGCAGCAGGAAAGTCATAGGCCTCGCCATAGGCGCCGCATTTGCCGATCGCGAAGGCGCCGGCCGCCAGCGACGGCGCGGGCGCGGCGAGCACAACAAGAGCGGCAGCAGCCAACATCGCGCGGCGATGCGCGGTACCGAAAATCGTCAAGGTCCCCTCCCCGAGGTGAGCTTGCGCGAATTTAGCCCGCCGGCGTTTCCACTTGGTGAACGCGAGTCGAAAGTCGGCTGTTACGCGACGGTAACCGGATATCATCCGCGCCGCGCCGCCTCCAGCGCCTGCGGCGTATCGATGTCGAGAAATGCGCCGTGCCCCTCCACGGCCACCTCCGCCACCGCCTCGCTGTGCCTGGCGATCAGGTGGCGGGCGCCGATATCGCCGTCAAGCGTCATCAATTCGTCGAAGAACCGGCGCGACCACAGCACCGGATTGCCGCGCCGGTTATCGCAGACCGGTACCACGATCAAATTGCCGCGATCCGGCGCAAAGGCTTCGATCAGCCGGTCGATCAGATTGGCATCGATCATCGGCATGTCGCCAAGACAGATCACCGCGCCGTCGGCGTCCGCCGGCAGCGCGGCGACACCGGCCTTGACGGAGTTGGCGAGGCCGCCGGCGAAATCGGGATTGCGCACGAATTTCACCCTCAGGCCCTGCAGCGCCTGCTCGACCAGATCGGCCTGATGGCCGGTGACGACGATCACGCTGTGGACTTTCGAGGCGAGCGCCTGCTCGGCCACGATCCGCACCAGCTTCTTGCCGCCAAGCTCGGCCAACAGCTTGTTGGGACCGCCCATCCGGGTGGAACGACCGGCAGCCAGAATGATCGCGGCGATACGGCGGTTGCCATCGGGTGCGACCGGCTTGCGCGGCTGCGGCCGGGTGATGATTTCCATCAGCAAGCCGCCGACGCCCATCCCGGTGAGATCGGCGCGGGTCACTTCGAGGCCGGCGAGCAGGCGCATCAGCACCCAGTCAAATCCGTTCTCTACCGGCGAGCGCGCGCAACCGGGCGCGCCCAGCACCGGCACGCCGCCGGCATTGCCGATCAGGAGCAGATTGCCGGGATCGACCGGCATGCCGAAATGCTCGATAATACCGCCGACGTCTTCAAGTGCCGCCGGAATCACGTCGCGCCGGTCGGCGATCGCGGAGGCGCCGAATACGATCACCAGCTCGGCGCCGAGATCGAGCATCTCCTTGATCGCGGCGGCCAGCGCGGCTTCTTCATGCGGCACGCGGCGCTCGGCAATGATCGTGGCGGCGGCCGGCGCCAGCCGCTCCGCGGTAACGCGCAGGGTCTTTTCCACCACCTTCGGCGACAACCCCGGCAGCAGGGTCGAAACGATGCCGACCCGCTTGATCTTGTAGGGCGCGATCGACATGCGGCCGGCCTTTGCCGCCACCACGGCCATATCGCACAGGCTGGATTCGATCCCGAACGGCACGATCTTGACGGTTGCGATCATCTCGCCGGGCACGACGGCCTTGAATGCCGGCAGCGTCGCAAAGGTGATCGCCTCGTCGACCCGGTTGATGTTGTCGACCGCGTTGCGATCGACCACCAGCACGCCGGCGCGCGCGGCAAACAGGTTGGCGCGTCCGGTGAAGGCGCGCTCGACGTCGACGCCCTCCCCGGCAATGGCGCGCGCGATTCCGCCGGCGGCGACGTCTTCCGAAACATCGCCGTCCTCGAGCCGGACGACGACGATTTCCTTCACGCCGGCCTTGTTGAGCGCCTCGACCTCGGCCGCGCCGATGGTCGTGCCCTTCTTCAGCACCAGCGGACCCTGACGCAGGGTATGAACGGTGACGCCACCGATCGCGTCCGCCGGGCTGGTGGGACCGAATTTCATGCCGCTTTCTCTTTCGGCAGCCGCAACTGGGCGGTGATCTCGGCCATGATCGCGACCGCGATTTCGGCGGGCGACACCGCACCGATGCTCAGTCCGATCGGCGCGTGAATGCGCGCGATGTCGGCATCCGTCGCGCCTTGCGCCCGCAGGCGCTCACCGCGCTTGGCATGGGTTTTTCGCGAGCCGAGCGCGCCGATATAGAAGCAGTCGCGTTCGAAGGCGTGCAGCAGCGCCGGATCGTCGATCTTGGGATCGTGCGTCACCGCCACGAACGCGGTGTAGTGATCGACATTGAGCGGCGGCAGCGCCACATCCGGCCATTCCGCAATCAGCGGCACATCCGGAAAGCGCTCCGGGCTCGCAAATGCCGTGCGCGGATCGACCACCGTCACGTCATAATCCAGCGCGCGCGCCAGCGGCGCCAGCGCCTGGCTGATATGAACTGCGCCGACGATGACGAGGCGCGCGGTCGGCGCGTAGACGTTGAGAAACAGCTTCCTGCCGCCGGCCTCGACCATCCCGCTCTTGCCCATACGCAACTGTTTCGCCAGATCGACACCGAGCGGATCGGACGCGATGTCCTGCGCCTTCACCAGTCGCTGTTCGCCATTGGCGGTATCGGTGACCACGATCACCGGCCGCCGCGCGGCGCGTTCGGCATTGACCTGCGCAAGCGTCTCCAGCTTCACGACTGGCCGACTTTCTCGACAAACACCCGGATGGTACCGCCGCAGGACAGGCCGACATTCCACGCGGTCTCGTCGGCAACGCCGAATTCCAGCATCTTGGGCTGGCCGCTCGCGATCACGTCCAGCGCTTCGGTCACCACCGCGCCCTCGACGCAGCCGCCGGACACCGAGCCCAGAAACGTGCCGTCGTCGTTGATCACCAGGCTCGAGCCCGCCGGCCGCGGCGCCGAGCCCCAGGTTTCCACCACGGTGGCGAGCGCGACGCCGTGCCCGGCCTTCTGCCAGTCCTCAGCCGCTTTGAGAATGTCTTCGTCGCGATTGAGCATGGGAGCCTCTTTCAAGCTGCGGGGCGGATCAGACTGCGGTGATGCGGCGCCGGCACCGAGGACAGTGCGTCGATCAGCCCCTCGATCGAACTCAAATTATGCACCGGGCGGAATTCGTCAACATGCGGCAGCATCATTTTGATGCCCTGCGCCTTGGCCTCGAAGCCGCCGTAACGCAGCAGCGGATTGAGCCAGATCAGGCGCCGGCACGACCGGTGCAGCCGGTCCATCTCAAACGCCAGCCTGGCATCCGCCTCGCGCTCCAGCCCGTCGGAGATCAACAGCACGATCGCGCCCTGCCCGAGCACGCGCCGTCCCCACAATTTGTTGAAGCTGTGCAGCGAGGTGGCGATACGGGTGCCGCCGGCCCAATCCTCCACCGTCTGCGAGCAGCTTGCCAGCGCCTCGTCGGGATCCCGCGCCCGCAGCGCCCGCGTCACATTGGTGAGCCTTGTGCCGAACAGAAATACCGACACCCGCTTGCGCGCATCGGTGATGGCATGCAGGAAGTGCAGGAACAGCCTGGTATATTCGCTCATCGAGCCGGATATATCGAGCAGCGCCACGATCGGCGCCGGCTTGTCGATCTTGCCGAGGCGGTGGATATCGATGATGTCGCCGCCGGTTCGCAGGGAGCCGCGCAGGGTGCGCCGCATATCCAGCCGCAGCCCTCGCGCGTCAGGCTGATAGCGGCGGGTGCGCAACTCGGCCTGCGGCAATTTCATCTGCGCGATCGCGCGGGTCACTTGCGCGATTTCGGCCGCGCTCATCTGGGCGAAATCCTTCTTTTGCAGGACTTCCTTGTCCGAGACCGAGAGCCTGAGCTCGCGTTCCTGGGCCTGCGGCGTTTCGCGCATCTGCGCCTGCGCCAGCGCCTCCTGGACCCGGCGCGAGGCCGGCGGCGGCTTTTTCCTGGCGTGCTCCGGCAACGGCACCGAATCCAGCATGTGCTTCCAGTCCTCGGCGGCACGGAAGAACAGGTCGAACGCCTGCGCGAAGATCAGCGCGTGCTCGTGGCGGGTGACGAAGATGGCCTCCAGCGTGGCATAGACATCGGCGCGGTTGCCGATCTCGATCACCTGCAATGCGTTCATCGCATCGATCACCGCGCCCGGGCCGACCGGAATCCCGGCGGCGCGCAGCGCACGGGCAAAGCCGACCACGTTGTCGGCGATCAAACCGGTGGCGGGAGCGGTGGTCGGCGTGGTCATTTGCGTCTCTCAGACTGCGTCTTGCGCGCCCCGGAATGACAGCTAATCAATTCTCGCTGGTCGCTTCCTTGAGCACCTTGTGCAGCGCGTCGCCCTGCATCCGCGCAATATCGTCCTGGTATTTCAGCAGCGCGCCGAGCGTATCGCCGACCACTTGCGGCGTCAGCGAGCGGGCGTCGAGTTCGGTCAGCGCGGTAGCCCAGTCGATGGTCTCGGCGACGCCCGGCGACTTGTAGAAATCCTGCTCGCGCAGCGCCTGCACGAAGCCGACCACCTGCTGCGACAGTTTCGCGGAAATGCCCGGCACCCGCGACTTCACGATCGCAAGCTCGCGCTCGGCGTTGGGATAGTCCACCCAGTGGTAGAGACAGCGGCGCTTCAGCGCGTCGTGGATTTCGCGGGTCCGGTTCGAGGTGATGATGACGATCGGCGGCTGCGGCGCCTTGACGGTGCCGAGTTCGGGGATCGTCACCTGGAAGTCGCTGAGAATTTCGAGCAGAAAGGCTTCGAATGCCTCGTCGGCGCGGTCGAGTTCGTCGATCAGGAGCACCGGAGCGCCGGCCGTGTCCGGCTCCAGCGCCTGCAGCAGCGGCCGCTTGATCAGGTAGCGCTCGGCGAAGATATCGCTGGAAAGCTGGTCGCGATCGGTGTCGCCGGCGGCCTCGGCGAGCCTGATCGCGATCATCTGGGCGGCGCTATTCCACTCATAGACCGCGGAGGAAACGTCGAGGCCCTCATAGCATTGCAGCCGGATCAGCTTGCGGCCCAGCGCCGCCGACAGCACCTTGGCGAGCTCGGTCTTGCCGACGCCGGCCTCGCCTTCCAGAAACAGCGGCCGACCGAGCCGCAGCGACAAATAGGTCACCGTCGCCAAGGCCCGTTCCGCGAGATAGCCGTGCGACGTCAACAGCTCGAGCATCGCGTCGACCGAGGCAGGCAGCATCGATGCACTCATGGCGCAGCCAGTCTTGAGGGCGTGGGGATGAGCAACGTCACGCCTTGGCGGTCGCGGCTTCGACGGCGCGCCGCGCCAGCACCGAAATCAGATGCGCGCGATATTCGGCACTGCCGTGCAGGTCGCTGTTCAGCCCCTCCGCGGACACCGTCAAGCCGTTGAGTGCCTTTGCCGAAAAACGCTTCTTCAGCGCTTCTTCGAATGCGGCGACCCGGAATACACCGTCGGAGCCGGCACCGGTGACGGCGACGCGCACGTCCGATGGACGCTTGGCGACGAACACCCCGACCAGCGCGTAGCGCGAGGCCTGGTTACGGAACTTGACGTAAGCGGCCTTCTTCGGCAGCGGGAACATCACCTTGGTGATGATCTCGTCGCTCTCGAGTGCGGTCGTGAACAGCCCCTGGAAGAACTCTTCGGGCTTCAGGCGGCGCTTGTTGGTGACGATGGTGGCGCCGAGCGCGAGGCAGGCGGCCGGATAGTCCGCCGTCGGATCGTTGTTGGCGAGCGAACCGCCAATGGTGCCCTTGTGGCGCACCGCGGGGTCGCCGATCAGTCCGGCGAGTTCGGCAAGTGCCGGGATCGCCTCGCCGACAATGGCTGACCTCGCGACGTCGGCATGTTTGGCGGTGGCCCCGATTACCAGCGAGCGGCCCTTCATCTCGATGCCGTCGAGACCCTCGATATGCGAGAGGTCGACCAGATGCGGCGGGCTCGCGAGCCGCTGCTTCATCACCGGCACCAGGGTGTGGCCGCCGGCGATCAATTTGGCGTCTTCGTTCTTGATCAGCAGATTGGCGGCCTGCCGCACAGTCGCCGGACGGTGGTATTTGAATTCGTACATGGGGTGTTCCTGGTCGCGCTGCAGTGCGTTCGTTCAGGCGAGGTCGGACTTCGCCATCGCCTTGGCGCCGGCCGCGATCGATAGAACGATATTCTGGTAGCCGGTGCAGCGGCAGAGATTGCCTTCGAGCTCTTCGCGGATGGTGTGGTCGCTGAGATCGTGACCCTTGCGATGGACCAGGTCGACCGCGGTCATGATCATGCCGGGCGTGCAGAAGCCGCATTGCAGCCCGTGGTGCTCGCGAAACGCCTCCTGCATCGGGTGCAGCGGCGCGCCGTCGGCGGCGAGGCCCTCGATGGTCTTGACCTCGTGTCCGTCGGCCATCACCGCGAGCGTGGTACAGGATTTGACCGCCTTGCCGTCGAGATGCACGACGCAGGCACCGCATTGCGAGGTGTCGCAGCCGACATGGGTACCGGTCAGCCGCAGATTCTCGCGCAGAAACTGCACCAGCAGGGTGCGCGGATCGACATTGGCGTTGACGGGATTACCATTCACAACAAGCGAGATCTTGGCCATTCAGCACTCTCTTCAGCGGCGCCGCAGATCGACGGAGCAGTCATTGAAATCATTCCAGCGCCATAATATGGGCCATCCCGGCAATGAGCAACCTCGCCAGGGCCTGGCCTGATATGACCTGTCGCAACTAGCCCTGCACCGCCTTGGCGAAATTCGCGAAGAATTCGTCGGCCAGTTTCTTGGCGGCGCCGTTGATGAGCCGCTGACCGAGCTGCGCGAGCTTGCCGCCGATCTGGGCCTCGACATTATAGCTGAGCAGCGTGCCGCCGTCCTTCTCGGCCAGCGCCACCGTTGCGCCGCCCTTGGCGAAGCCGGCGACACCACCCTCGCCTTCGCCGGAAATCTTGTAGCCATTGGGCGGATCGAGATCGCTCAGGCTGACCCTGCCCTTGAAGCGGGCCGAGACCGGTCCGACCTTCATCTTGGCGACCGCGCGAAAGCCGTTGTCTTCGGTTTTTTCCAGCTCCTCGCAGCCGGGGATGCAGGCCTTGAGTACTTCCGGATCGTTCAATTTGGCCCACACGGCCTCGCGCGGCGCCGCAAGCTGGACTTCGCCGTTCATTGTCATGGCCATGGGTGCCTCCCGGTTGCGCGCGACCTTGCCCCTCAAGTAAAGCAGGCGCGGCGGAAAAGGAAGGGGATGGCCGCCGCCGCAGCGATGCTTATTCGCAGCGCAACAGATTGGCACGCGTGCTTTGGGATTGGCAGCCGCCGGCTGGGATGGTTAGGTCCGCGCATCATGAGTAGCTCCCTGTCGCCCCTGCTCGCGCCGATGCTGTCGAGCGCCGCCATGCGCGCCATCTGCGACGATGTGGCATGCCTTCAGCATATGCTCGACTTCGAGGCCGCGCTGGCCCGCGCGGAAGCCGCAGCCGGCGTCATCCCCGCGGGCGCGGCGGGCCCGATCGCTGCCGCCTGCCAGGCCGCATCATTCGATCTCGGCGCGCTGGCCGCGGCCGCCACCCGCGCCGGCAATCTCGCGATCCCGCTTGTCAAGGCGCTGACCGCGAACGTCGCCAAAGCCGATCCGCAGGCCGCGCGCTATGTCCATTGGGGCGCGACCAGCCAGGACGTCATCGATACCGCCGCCATGCTGACCATGCGTGCCGGCCTCGATGCCCTGCTGGCCGATATCGGCCGCGCCATTGCCGGGTTTGCCAAACTGGCAGCACGGCATCGCACCACCGCGGTGGTGGCGCGCACCTGGCTGCAGCATGCCCTGCCGATGCCGTTCGGACTCAAACTGGCGGAATATGCCGCGGCATTGCAGCGCTCGCGCCGGCGGTTGCAGCGATTGCGCAGCGACGCTTTGGCGCTGCAGTTCGGCGGCGCCGCCGGCACGCTGGCGGCGCTCGGCGGCGACGGATTGCGGGTGGCGGAGAGATTGGCCGAGGGGCTCAACTTGCCGCTGCCGGAGGCGCCGTGGCATACCCACCGCGACCGCATCGCGGAGGCGGCCTCGGTGCTGGCGATCCTTGCAGGCACCTGCGGCAAGATCGCCCGCGATGTCCAACTGATGATGCAGACCGACGTCGCCGAGGCGTTCGAGCCGGCGGGCGAAGGCCGCGGCGGCTCCTCGACCATGCCGCACAAGCGCAATCCGGTGGCGGCCGCGACCGCGCTCGCCGCGGCCGTCATGGCGCCCAATCTGGCGGCGACGATTTTCGCCGCGCAGGTTCAGGAGCACGAACGCAGCGCCGGGCCGTGGCACGCGGAGTGGCCGACCCTGCCGGCCCTGCTGCTCGTCACATCCGGCGCGCTCGCGGCGGTCGTCGAGCTTGCCGAAGGGCTGGAAGTCGATGCGGCGCGCATGCGCACCAATCTCGATGCCACCGGCGGGCTGATCATGGCCGAAGCGGTGACGATGGCATTGGCGGGAAAGATCGGAAAAAGCGCCGCCCATCATCTGGTCGAGGCCGCGAGCCGGCAGGCCGTCGCCGGCAAAACGAGCCTGCGCGACGTGCTGGCCGGCGATTCCAGGGTCAGCGCGCATCTCGACGCCGAAACGATTGCAGGATTGTTCGACCCGTTGGCCTATCAGGGCGTCTCGCAGGCCCTGATCGACCGGCTGCTCGCCTCGCTCGATGACCGGCACGACACCGGAGAGTCCCGATGCCCATGATCGACGCCGACGGCTGCCCGCTCAATGTTTCCGTTGAAGGGCGCGACGGCGGTCCGACGCTGATGCTGTCGAATTCGCTGGGTTGCAATCTGCGGATGTGGCAGCCGCAGATGAAGGCGCTGACGCAGCACTTTCGGGTGATCCGCTATGACCGCCGCGGTCACGGCAAGTCCGGCGTGCCGCCCGGCCCCTATTCGATGGAGCGCTTCGGCCGCGACGTGCTCGCCATCCTCGACGACCTCAATATCGGGCGGACGCACTGGTGCGGCCTGTCGATGGGCGGCATGGTCGGACAATGGCTCGGCGCCCACGCACCGCACCGCTTCGGCAGGATCATTCTCGCCAACACAGCCTGCTACTACCCCGACCCGACCAACTGGCTCAACCGCATCCGGGCGGTGCGGCAAGGCGGTATCGCAGCGGTCGCCGACACCGTCATCGCCGGATGGCTGACGGCGGAATTCAGGGAACGCGAACCGCAGGTCACGGCAAACCTGAAGGCCATGCTGCTCGCATCCCCGGTGCCCGGTTATCTCGCCTGCTGCGAAGCGTTGAGCACGCTCGACCAGCGCGAACTGCTGCCGCAAATCGGGAGCCCGACGCTGGTGATCGCCGGCCGCCACGACCCGGCAACACCGGTGGCGGCAGGCGAATTCATCCGCGGCCGAATTCCCGGCGCGAGCATGACCATCCTCGACGCCGCCCATATCTCCAATGTCGAGCAGCCGCATGCCTTCACCGAGGCGGTGATCGGCTTTCTGACGCAGCCTTGAGGCCAACGGAGCGCTTCGCTCCTTCGCTTTGACAAAGGGAAAACGCAATGGACGATCAAAAACGCAGGGATGACGGCATGGTCCAGCGCCGCAAGGTGCTCGGCGATGCCTGGGTCGACAAATCGATCGCCAACCGGAATTCGTTCAATACCGATTTCCAGGATCTGATCACGCGCTATGCGTGGGGCGATATCTGGACCCGGCCGCATTTCGACCAGCGCACGCGGCGCGTGCTCGTGATCGGCACCATGGTGGCGCTGGGCCAGTGGGATGAATTCCGCCTGCACGTCCGCGCGGCGCTCGCTGAAGGCGGTTTCACGGCGGACGATATCAAGGAGATCCTGTTGCAGCAGGCGATCTATTGCGGCGTGCCGGCGGCCAACCACGCCATCAAGGAAGCCTCAGCGATTGTGGGGGAGCTGGGCCTGCTGAAGCGATAGGTCGGCGGTTGCCGCGGCCTCATCGATCTGCACCAGCGCCGGACGTTCCAGCAGCAAGACGATCGCGGTGCCGAGCAGCAGCAGCAGTTCGGTCGCGTGCAGCCGCAGCGCGTCGCTCTCGCCGACCTGCGATGCCATCACCATGCTGGCAAAACTGATCACGCTGCCGATCGCCAGCGCCAGCGCCAGCGCCTCGTCGCATCCGCCGGTCTTGCGGATCGCGGCGCGGGTGATCAATACCAGAAAGAGCGCAAAAAAGGCCACCACCGTGAGCTTGCCAAGCGCCAGCAGCCACGCCAGGCGGATCGTGGTCAGCGCGGTGAGTTGCAGATGATCGCTGACGAACAGGGCAACCGCGACGTTCGGCCGCTCGTAGAAGCCATGGATCGGCGAAAGCATGATCCTGAAGGCGACGATGGTCCAGGTCGGAATGAAATAGGCCGCCAGCAGCGCGCCATTGAATGAACTGATCCGCCAGTTTGTCGACATCTCGCTTCCCGCTTCCCGGCAGCCACCGAAAGGGGTGCGCCGCGTTGCGGGCGAGGTAACGCGCCTAAACTATGGGGGGCAATTTAAACCCTTTGTTTACCTTAACGCGCCGGCGCGCGGGACCGCCAATCTCCGGCGCCAACCGGAGTGGTTGTCCCACGGCCAAGAAAAATCCGAGAAAAATCCAAGAAAAATCCCGCCACGCGCGGCGGGATTTTTCCTGCTCTCACTCGGTTCGAACTAGCTACGATCCCGTTGCGGGTTCTGGCCCGGACGGTTCGGATCCTGCTGCTGCTGGCCGGGCTTCTGGCCGCCGCCCTGCTGCTGCCCGGGCTTCTGGCCCGGGTTCTGGTTCTGCTGGCCCGGGTTCTGATTCTGGTTCGACATCGAAATCTCCCTTGTTGAATCGTAGCGGGAAATAACCTCGGACCCTCCGATTGGTTGCAGCAAAAGCCGGTTCCGCCGGGATCATTGCGTGGCGGGACCTTGACGCAAGTGCGGCCGCGGAACCGGTCCTACCAACTACCTAGGTACAAGCCGCCCCGAAACGCCGGCCGCTGTTGCCGCATTGGGTTCCCGCTGTTAGAAAATGACACGACGCGTCGTTCCGGCTGCCGGGGCCCTCGCCGCGTCATCCGTCATCCAACAAGCGGCAGCGCATGGACTATTTCGCCCAGCAACTGATCAACGGCATTGTCCTCGGTTCCATCTATGGGCTGATCGCCATCGGCTACACCATGGTCTATGGCATTGTCGGCATGATCAATTTCGCCCATGGCGACATTTTCATGATCGGCGGCTTCATCGCGCTGATCAGCTTCCTGATCCTGGTTTCGCTCGGCCTCACCATGATCCCCGTGATCCTGTTCATCGTGCTATTGGTCTCGATGGCGGTCACTGCACTCTATGGCTGGACGGTGGAGCGCATCGCCTACCGGCCGCTGCGGCACTCGTTCCGACTTGCCCCGATGCTGTCGGCGATCGGAATGTCGTTCGTGCTGTCCAATTTTTCGCAGGTGTCGCAGGGCGCGCGGGTCAAGCCGGTGCCGCCGATCATCACCGGCGGCTACACCATGCTCGAGCAGAACGGTTTCGCGGTGCGGCTGTCCAATGTGCAGATTGTCGTCGTCGTCAGCACCATCGTGCTGCTGGCGATCTTCACCTGGCTGGTGGCGCGGACCCGGCTCGGCCGCGACATGCGGGCCTGCGAACAGGACCAGACCATGGCGGCGCTGCTCGGGGTCGACGTCGACCGCACCATCTCGATGACCTTCGTGATCGGCTCGGCGCTCGCCGCGGTCGCCGGCTTGATGTACCTTTTGTATTACGGCCTGGTCGATTTCTACATGGGCTTTGTTGCCGGCATCAAGGCGTTCACCGCAGCCGTGCTCGGCGGCATCGGGTCGCTGCCCGGCGCGATGCTGGGCGGACTTGCCATCGGCCTGATCGAGACGCTGTGGTCGGCCTACTTCTCGGTCGAGTACAAGGACGTCGCCGCATTCTCGATTCTGATCGTCGTGCTGATTTTCCTTCCGACCGGCCTGCTGGGCCGGCCTGAAGTCGAAAAAGTTTGACGGGCGACGGCGTGACCACGCTCGCGCCAGAACCGATCGGGGTGTCGCGCGCCCCGATGATCGCGTTCGTCTTCAAGAAAGCGCTGATCAGCGCCCTGGTGGCACTGGTGCTGTTTTCGCTGATGATCGGGATTCGCACCGAGGCAGGGCCGACCGGACAGTTGATCTACTGGACCCGGTTCGGCGATCTCGCCGCCATGGTCGCCATCGTGTTCGGCGGCAGCGTTGTCATGGAATTGCTGCGGCACTGGTGGGGACCGGTCGGCACGGTGAGGATCATGCCGCCGTCGGCGCAGAAGGTGCTGGCGCTGCTGCGCCGCGCCGTGGCGCCGGTGCTTCTGATCTTCACCTTTCTGGTGCCGGTGATCTTCTACGATCAGCGCTACATCCTCGATCTCGGCATTCTGGTGCTGACCTATGTGATGCTGGGTTGGGGACTCAACGTGGTGGTCGGCCTCGCCGGACTGCTCGACCTCGGCTATGTCGCGTTTTATGCGGTCGGCGCCTATTCCTATGCGCTGCTCGCGACCAATTTCGGTCTGTCGTTCTGGATCTGCCTGCCGCTCGCCGGCATTCTCGCGGCGCTGTGGGGCGTGATGCTGGGTTTTCCGGTGCTGCGGCTGCGCGGCGATTACCTCGCCATCGTGACGCTGGCGTTCGGCGAGATCATCCGTCTCGTCATCACCAATTGGCAGAGCCTGACCGGCGGTCCCAACGGGGTCGGCGGCATTCCGCGCCCGACCCTGTTCGGCATTCCGCTGACGCCCGGCGACGACGGCCTCGCCGCCAGGCTCGGTATCGCATTCTCGCCGACCCAGCGCATCGTGTTCCTGTTCTATCTGATCCTGGCGCTGGCGCTGCTCACCAACTGGGTCACCATCCGGCTGCGCCGCCTGCCGCTCGGACGGGCGTGGGAGGCGCTGCGCGAGGACGAAGTCGCCTGCCGCGCGCTCGGCATCAACACCACGACCACCAAGCTGACGGCGTTTGCGACCGGCGCCATGTTCGGCGGCTTCGCCGGCGCCTTCTTCGCAACCCGGCAGGGTTTCATCAGCCCGGAATCCTTCACCTTCCAGGAATCGGCGCTGGTGCTGGCGATCGTGGTGCTGGGCGGCATGGGCTCGCAGCTCGGCGTTGCGCTGGCCGCGCTCAGCATGATCGGCGGCTTCGAGTTGTTTCGCGGCCTCGAGCAATATCGCATGCTGGTGTTCGGCATCGCGATGGTGCTGCTGATGATCTGGCGGCCGCGCGGGCTGATCGGGCACCGCGCGCCGACCGTGTTCCTGAAGCAGGCCCAGGCCATCTCGTCCGAACTTGCCCGGGAAGGCCGCGGATGAGCGGCACCTCCATTCTGACGGTCGACCATCTGTCGATGCGCTTCGGCGGCATCGTCGCGGTGAACGATCTGTCGTTCGATGCCGAGCGGCGCAAGATCACGGCGCTGATCGGGCCGAACGGTGCCGGCAAGACCACCGTCTTCAACTGCATCACCGGCTTCTACAAGCCGACCGCCGGCACCATGCGGATCGCACACGAGACCGGCGCCGAGATCCGGCTCGAGCGGCTGAACGATTTCCGGATTGCCAAACAGGCGAGGGTGGCGCGCACCTTTCAGAACATCCGGCTGTTTCCCGGCATGACCGCGCTGGAAAACCTGATGGTGGCGCAGCATAACGCGCTGATGCTGGCCTCGGGGCTGACCTTCCTTGGCCTGATCGGCGCGCCATCCTGGCGCAGCGCCGAGCAACGCGCGATCGATCGGGCCAAGCTCTGGCTCGATCGCATCGGGCTGCTCGATCGCGCTGACGATGCCGCCGGCAACCTGCCCTATGGCGGTCAGCGCCGTCTCGAAATCGCGCGCGCGATGTGTACCGAGCCGGTCCTGCTCTGCCTCGACGAACCGGCCGCCGGATTGAACGGACGCGAAAGCGCCGCCTTAAGCGAATTGCTGCTCTCGATCCGGGCCGACCACGGCACCTCGATCCTGCTGATCGAGCATGACATGTCGGTGGTGATGGAGATTTCCGACCACGTCGTGGTGATGGACTACGGCGAGAAGATCGCCGAGGGCGCGCCGCAGGACGTTCGCGACGATCCCAAGGTGATTGCGGCCTATCTCGGCGCCGACGAGCAGGAGGCCATCGCGGTGATGGAGATCGGAACGTGACCGCGACGTCCACGGCCCCCCTGCTCGCGATCCGCGGCCTGCGCGCCGCCTACGGCAAGATCGAGGCCTTGAAGGGCGTCGATCTCGAAATCAATCGCGGCGAGATTGTCGCCCTGATCGGCGCCAATGGCGCCGGCAAGTCGACACTGATGATGACCATCTTCGGCAGGCCGCGCGCCCGCGCCGGCCAGATCGAGTTCGACGGCCGCGACATCACCGAGGAGGCGACGCACCAGATCGCCCGGCTGCGCATCGCCCAGTCGCCCGAGGGCCGCCGCATCTTCCGGCGCATGAGCGTGGCGGAAAACCTGCAGATGGGCGCCGATGCCACCGATGGCAGCGAGGCCGATCGCGCCCACGGCCTGGAGCGGGTGTTTTCGCTGTTCCCGCGGCTCAAGGAGCGCATGGCCCAGCGCGGCGGCACCCTGTCCGGCGGCGAACAGCAGATGCTGGCGATCGGTCGCGCCCTGATGAGCCGCCCGCGGCTGTTGATGCTGGACGAGCCGTCGCTCGGACTGGCGCCGCTGATCGCCCGGCAGATCTTCGATGCGATCCGGACCCTGAACCGGCAGGACGGCCTCACCGTGCTGATCGTCGAGCAGAACGCCAATCACGCGCTGCGGCTCGCCCATCGCGGCTATGTCATGGTCAACGGCCTGATAACGCTGAGCGGAACCGGCTCGGAACTGCTGCAGCGCCCGGAAATCCGGGCTGCCTATCTGGAAGGCGGCCGACGGGCCTCAAACTAGACCATCCGCCCCGACCATCACCCCGTTCCGGCCGCAAAATTGCCGATGACTTCGCGGCAAAATCGGCCGACAATGGCCGATATCTCCGAGCCCGGCGCCGCGCCGGGCACTCCCCGTAGCAATCACCCGCGAGGATCCCTCATGACATCATTGAAACTGATCGGCCTGGCACTGGGCGCTTCGCTGGCGCTGTCGACCACCGCGTTGGCCCAGGACATCACCATCGCCGTGGCCGGCCCGATGACGGGCGGCGAATCCGCCTTCGGCCGGCAGATGAAGAACGGCGCCGAGCAGGCGCTGGCCGATCTCAATGCCGCCGGCGGCGTGCTCGGCAAGAAGCTCGCGCTGGATGTCGAGGACGATGCCTGTGATCCGAAGCAGGCGCGCTCGGTCGCGGAAAAGATCGCCAGCGCCGGCATTCCCTTTGTCGCCGGCCATTATTGCTCGTCGGCGTCGATTCCGGCTTCGGAGGCCTATGCCGACGGCAACGTGCTGCAGATCACGCCGGCCTCGACCAATCCGCTGTTCACCGAGCGCAAGCTGTGGAACGTGGCGCGGGTCTGCGGCCGCGACGACCAGCAGGGCTCGGTCGCCGGCGAATACATCGCGAAAAACTTCAAGGGCAAGAACATCGCCATCCTCGACGACAAGACGACCTACGGCAAGGGCCTCGCCGACGAGACCAAGAAGGCGCTCAACAAGGCCGGCGTGACCGAAAAGATGTACGAATCCTACAACAAGGGCGACAAGGATTTTAACGCCATCGTGTCGCGGCTGAAGCTGAACAACATCGATCTGGTCTATGTCGGCGGCTACCATCAGGAGGCAGGCCTGATCCTGCGCCAGATGCGCGATCAGGGCCTCAAGACGATCCTGATGGCCGGTGACGCGCTGGCCGACAAGGAGTTTGCCTCGATCACCGGGCCGGCCGGCGAAGGCACGCTGTTCACCTTCGGTCCCGACCCGCGCAAGAAGCCGACCGCCCAGGCGGTGGTCGAGAAGTTCAAGGCCAAGAACATCGATCCCGAGGGCTACACGCTCTACACCTACGCGGCGTTCCAGGTCTGGTCGGGCGCCGTCAAGAAGGCCGGCACCACCGATCCGAAGAAGGTGATGGACGTGATCAAGGCCGGTTCCTGGGATACCGTGATCGGCACGCTGCAGTACGACGCCAAGGGCGACATCAAGCAACTCGACTATGTCGTCTACAAATGGGATGCCAGCGGCGGCTATACCGAGGTCAATCCGAAGGGCTCGTGAGATCGCGCCGATACGATCGGGACGAGACCTGGATCTTGAACAACCTGCTGACGGATATCGCGGGCGTCCGTGTCGGTCATGCCGACGATGCCGCCCTGGCGTCGGGCGTCACCGCGGTGATTTTCGATAGGCCCGCGGTGGCCTCGATGGATGTGCGCGGCGGGGGCCCCGGCATCCGCGAGGGCTCGCTGCTCGATCCGGTCAACGTCGTGCAAGAGATCGATGCCATCGCGCTCTCGGGCGGCTCGGCATTCGGGCTGGAAGCCGGTGGCGGCGTGCAGGCCTGGCTTGCCGAACGGGGCCGCGGCTTCCGGATACGCGACGCCGTGGTTCCCATCGTGCCCGGCGCGATCTGCTTCGATCTCCTGAACGGCGGCAACAAGCAGTGGGGCCGTTTTGCGCCCTACCGGGATCTTGGCTATGCCGCAGCCAGCGCCGCAAGCACCTCGTTCGCACTCGGTAGCGTCGGTGCCGGCCTCGGTGCCACCGTGGCCAATCTGAAAGGCGGCCTCGGCTCCGCGTCCGCAGCGACAGAGGGCGGAGTCAAAGTGGCGGCGCTCGCGGTGGTCAATGCCGTCGGCAGCGTGACGATCGGCGACGGGCCGTGGTTCTGGGCCGCCCCATTCGAACTCGACGGCGAATTTGGCGGGCGCGGACTGCCGCCGTCATTCAAGCCGGACCTGCTCGCCATGCGTCTAAAGGGCGGCGCGGCGGCGAGCCCGGCGGAAAATACCACGCTGGCGGTGGTGGTAACCGACGCCGTGCTGACCAAATCTCAAGCCAAGCGGCTTGCGATGATCGCGCAGACCGGATTTGCCCGCGCGATCTACCCGGTGCACGCGCCGCTCGACGGCGATGTGGTGTTCGCGGTTGCCACCGGCGCCAAGCCGATCGACCCGCTGTTCGGCCTGACCGAGCTCGGCATGGTCGCCGCCAATGTCATGGCCCGCGCGATCGCACGCGGCATCTATGCGGCGACCGCCCTGCCCTTCGCCGACGCACTGCCGGCCTGGAAAGACCGATTCGGTTAGCGTGTTCACGCTGGCCGTCAAGGCGGGATGGCAGGTTCGGCTCAGGCGTTGAACGACAGCGGTGCGGCCGAGAACGAGATCGCCTGGGCCTCGCGCTGCAACAACTGGCCGAGCGATTGATACGATGACGTCGCCGACGCCGGCGCGGTCGAGCCGGCCTGCAGCGCCTGCAGCAGCGGATCGCTGCCCGGATCGGTGTTAGCGGAATCTCCCGAGCCGGCGGAACTGGCGGCTTGATGCGCGCCGTGATGACCGCCGGCTCGCTTCAGGGCGGAAGCCAATTCGGCCAGGCTGACCGTGCCGTCGCCATTGCTGTCGAGCTTGCTGAACACATCGTCGGCCTGCGCGAGGTTGGTGCCGCCTGCGCCGAGTGCGTTTTCAAATTCCGATTTGGTAATCTGGCCATCGCCATTGCCGTCGATCTGCGAGAACAGGTCCTGCAGGCCGCTGCGTGGATGCCGGTGTGGCGGTCGGACTGGCTTTGCGCAGCCAGCAGTTCGCTCATCGTCGCCGGAGAAATCTGCGCACCCGCGCCGAACCCGGTGGCCGGGACCGGGCTTGCGGAAGCCGGGGCCGGACTGGCGACCTCGAACGGATTTGCCGAGCCCTGGTCGAAGCCGGTCGATGACGCCGAAGACGTCAGCGATTGAACGGCGTTCAGCGCGGTCGACGCGGCACCCAAGGCGAACAGCATGGCGGAACTCCAACAGTGCCGCGCAGCGCGGCCGTACTTCCCCGCTGGTCGAAGAGCAAACCTCGTGCCACCGCGAAAACCTCGTAGAACGATGATTTTTCCGGTTACAGCGGCCTGTCCGTGCCGGCAATTGATGCCAGGGCGGCAGAATTTTCCTTCCCCGTCCGCCCCGCTTCGCCGGATTGCCCCCGGGCTTGGCGCATGTTACGGCCAAGCCGATCCAGCGGCCTTGGAACGGGAAAGCGCACATGTCCCAGCAATTTGCGTCACGCCCCCTCGTGATCGCGCCGTCGATCCTGGCTTCGGATTTCGCCCGATTGGGCGAAGAGGTGCGCGCCGTCGATGCGGCCGGCGCCGACTGGATCCACCTGGACGTGATGGACGGGCATTTCGTGCCGAACATTTCCTACGGTCCCGATGTCATCAAGGCGATGCGCCCGCACACCAGGAAGATCTTTGACGCCCATCTGATGATCGCACCGTGCGATCCCTACCTCGAGGCCTTTGCCAAGGCCGGCTGCGACCACATCACGGTGCATGCCGAGGCCGGCCCGCATTTGCATCGCTCGCTGCAGGCCATTCGCGCGCTCGGCAAGAAGGCCGGCGTCTCGCTCAATCCAGCCACGCCGCTCAGCGCCATCGAATACGTGATCGACATGATCGATTTGGTGCTGGTGATGTCGGTCAATCCCGGCTTCGGCGGTCAGGCCTTTATCCGCTCCGCGCTCGGCAAGGTCGGCGACCTCAGAGCGATGACGGCGGGACGGCCGATCGACATCGAGGTTGACGGCGGCGTGGCGCCGGAGGTTTCCGGGCAATTGGCGGCCGCCGGCGCCAACGCCTTTGTGGCGGGCTCGGCGGTGTTCAAGGGCGGCACGATGGAAAGCTACCGCGCCAATATCTCCGCGATTCGGAATGCGGCCGCGGCCGCTCGCGGCGAAATGGTCTAGCTGAACGCTACCGCCTGCGCGGGGCCTCGAGACCCCGTAGCAACAGCGCCAGCAAGGCATCGGTCCGCGCCGCCAGTGCCGGGTCGTTCCATTCCTCGGCATGCGCCGGATGATGGTAGCGGATGGTGGCATCGAATACCGCGCGTGCCGAGGCCTTGACGTCGGTGACGTGGAAGGCGCCCTGCTTGACGCCGTCCGAGAGAATATACGCGATTTGATCGATCAGCCGTTCCTTGTAGGCCTTCACGACGTCGCGCGCCTCCCGCGCCAGCGTCAGATAGGTCGCAAACATTTCCGGATCGTCACAGACCTTCTTCTGCTTGACCGCGCAGAGCGCCCGCAGCCAGCGTTCGAGCCTCGCCGGCGCCGGTCCGGCGCCTTCCGCAATTTTCTCCAGCGGGGCGTTGACGCGCCCGAGCCACCGCTTGGCCACGGCGTCGCGCAACGAGGCCTTGCTCGGAAAATGCCGATACACGCTGCCGTGGCTGACATCGAGGGCGCGCGCAACGTCGACCACCGTGGCCTTCGCCAGCCCATACCGGCGAAGCACGTCCTCGGTGACCTCGAGAATGCGTTCGGGGGTCAGTACCACGGCTTCGTTCATCGGCGCACCGTTCGGTTGTCCGGCCCCGTCTAGCGGGTGAATTTGGCCGCCTGCGCCGCCAGATGGCGGGCCACGCGGACGTTCAGCCAGTGTTGGATTCGGGCGGTCAAATACAGCAATTCGATAGTCATCTGAGTTATCTCGGCGAGTTTCTAAGCGTTCCCCGCGTTGCCGCGGTTGGTTCCAAGGGTTATAGCGATCCCGATGACAGATTTCAATATCTGTCAGTCAATATCTCGTGATTGACCTCCGATTTTCGAACGCTCGAGGCAACGGACGCGCGCCGAGACCAGCATTTGTCTGACCGGCACGGCTCTGCTAAAGCGCGGCTGCTACACGCGGGCATCCTGGTGGCCGTTTCGCAGCCGGTTCGCCGCAAAAAATGCTCGCAATCAAACGCTTGCGCCTATTCTGACTGCAAAATTGATCCCCATTTTTGCGGAATGCGCATTTGAGCCGTGAGTCGCCGATGATCCCCCGCTACACCCGCCCGGAAATGGCCTCGATCTGGGAAGCCCAGACCCGTTTCAAGATCTGGTTCGAGATCGAGGCCCATGCGGCGGATGCGCAGGCCGAGCTCGGCGTGATTCCCAGGGAAGCCGCCAAAGCGATCTGGGCCAAGGCCAGAAATGCGACCTTCGATGTGGCGCGGATCGACGAGATCGAGCGCGAAACCAAGCACGACGTCATCGCCTTCCTGACCCATCTGGCCGAGATCGTCGGCCCCGAAGCGCGCTTCGTGCACCAGGGCATGACCTCCTCCGACGTGCTCGACACCTGTCTCAACGTGCAGCTTGTGCGCGCCGCGGACTTGCTGATCGCCGACCTCGACAAGGTGCTCGCGGCACTGAAAAAGCGTGCCTTCGAGCACAAGATGACGCCGACCATCGGCCGCTCTCATGGCATCCATGCCGAGCCGGTCACGTTCGGGCTGAAGCTCGCCTTCGCCCATGCGGAATTCAGCCGCGCCCGCGCGCGTCTTGTGGCCGCCCGCAGCGAAGTCGCGACCTGCGCGATCTCGGGCGCGGTCGGCACCTTCGCGCAGATCGATCCGCGCGTGGAGGCGCATGTCGCGAAGGCCATGGGCCTGGTGCCGGAACCGATCTCGACCCAGGTGATTCCGCGCGACCGCCACGCGATGTATTTCGCGACGCTTGGCGTGATCGCCGCCTCGGTGGAGCGGCTGGCCACGGAAATCCGTCATTTGCAGCGCACCGAAGTGCTGGAGGCGGAGGAATTCTTCTCGGAGGGGCAGAAAGGCTCCTCGGCGATGCCGCACAAGCGCAATCCGGTGCTGTCGGAGAACCTGACCGGCCTGTCCCGCATGGTGCGCGCCTATGTGACGCCGGCGATGGAAAATGTCGTGCTGTGGCACGAGCGCGACATCTCGCATTCATCGGCCGAGCGCATGATCGGGCCGGACGCCACGGTGACGCTGGACTTCGCGCTGGTTCGGCTGGCGGGGCTGATCGACAGGCTTCTGATCTATCCCGCCAACATGCAAAACAACCTCGACCGGCTTGGCGGCCTGGTGCATTCGCAGCGGCTGTTGATGGCGCTGACGCAAAAAGGCGCCAGCCGCGAGGACGCCTACAAATTCGTGCAGCGCAACGCGATGCCGGTATGGCGTGGCGAAGGCGATTTCCAGGCCTTGCTCAAGAAAGACGCCGATGTGAAGAAATATCTCAGCGATGCCGAGATCGAGGAGCAGTTCGACCTCGGTTATCATCTCAAGCACGTCGACACGATCTTCCGGCGCGTGTTCGAGCAAGGCTAAGCGGCAGCCATGGGCGTCGCCGTCAGCCGGCGCGCCGGTCATCGCTTCAGCAAGGCCGAGCCTTGGCATCCGCCTGCTGACGAGGCTTGGCGTCGCCGGCGATGGCCATACTATTCGTCCGCCAGGAGCTGCAGCGTCAAATCGCTCTTTCCCTTGTTGTTCGATCGATAGAAGACGTCGAAATATCCGGGAAGGCCGATCACGGCGTCGTTGACATAGACGAACACCTCGCCGGTTTTCTGGGCCTTGAACGTCGCCGTGTAACTTGTGGTCGCCGGACACTGGCAAGACGGCGAGTTCCGGCGATCAAACGGAAGCACGACCTCGCCGAGACCGGTGTTTCCAATGCGAAGAATCGTCGCGAACCAGTTGGTGGCAAGCAGGCGTCGAATCGGCAGACCCAGCACCATCGCCGACGTCATCTTGTCCCAGCCGAAGCCCCGCGGCCCGGTTTCGATTCCCCTGGCTTGGTCCGGATCGGGCTGATCGAAGGCATGGCCGTCTTCCCAGGGGTCGGTCACGACGAGGGTGATCCGGTAGGACCTGTTCTTTTGCACGGCGAGCCCTGTCGCCGTGCACAGCGTCTTGGTTTCGAACCGCGCCGTGGCAACGCCGCTCACCGGCCGCGCCGGCGGATTCTGGCTCGATGCACAGACCTGCCCGGCCAGATCGAAGGCGGTGAACGACACCCGGTTGACCAACGTGATCGCTGCGGCCAACAGGAATACGAAGATCAGAAGCGCGAACAAGGTCGGCAAAATCCAGTATTTGAGCAGGTAAAGGCAGGCGCGATATGGTCCCGCTGAACGGAGGCGGTAGACGATGCCGCCGGGTTGCGTTGCCGGATCGCCCGGCGTCCGCCAGATACCGCGCATCAGATCGCGGATGTGTCCCTGCATCCAGCCTCCGGCGTACATCAGTCCGCCGACCAACAGGAGACCCACAAGGAATCGCCCGGGCGAATTTCTGAACGCATCAAGCCAGGGCTTTACAAAATTGGGCAGGAACGCCGCCACCAGATCGATGACCGGCACCACGAATTCGGCCGGGCTGACCGGTCCGCGTCCTGGCCGCCATTTTTCGATCAACGGCAACGCGGCGATGAACAACGAAGCGAATACGGTCAGGAAGTAGACAATGCGGCGGCCCCAAACCCAGTCCCAGACCTTCTCCTGTCGGATCGCGCGAGAGCGGGCTTCGTCCGGCGCAATGGCGCCATTCGGAATAACGGCGCCGTCATGGCCGACGACGTCAAAGTATTCCGGCAGCACGATCGGGGCGTAGCCGTCATTTCCGATCCGGATCCGGTCGAACACGCTCTGATGAATTTTCGGACTAGGCCGCGTGACGTAGGATTGCGGTATCGCGAGTTCGGCCCTGACCTCGCGCTCGGGATCCGGTCGATTCTTGAACAAGTCGACGATGTGCCGAAAATCGTTGCGGAGCGATAATTTGTAGGGAGGCCGGCCATAGACGTCGGCGAGCTTGCGCGGCTGATAGCGATAATAGCCGGCAAGGCCATGCCGCGAATCGTTGAGCTTGTCGTACGGATCAACGAAGGTTCTGAGCCAGCTTTGCTGTACCGTCAGGCACAGCAGGCCGTAGACATGGGCGCGCTCCATCATCCATGCCAGGGCGTGATAGGAAAGCCCGGCCCGCGAATAGCCGCCGCCGATATCGGAGTGAACGCCGACAAACCACACCTGGCTGATGCGTTCGCGGTCGATGACCGCCAGCGGTTGGTCGGGGTCCGATGGCGCCGGCTTCCAGTCGTGAGCGACGGCATAAAGCTTGTTGCCGTCGCGGACATAGCGATCGTCCCACAGCACCGGATGGAAGGAGTCCCGCTCCTCCTCAAGCGCCAGCGCATGACAGGCGCGCTCGATCTTGCGGTTCATGAACTGGTCGGGCATCGACAGCGGCCAATACCAGTAATCGATGGCACGGGTGATCTCGTCGATCGGACCACCATAGGCATCGACCGTGTCCCAGACGCCGAGAAAATCGATTTTCTCGACCTCGATCATTTCGAGCTGCTGGAATGACGGTGCGCGGAAAATATGGTGGCTCACCCAATCGCGCAGCCCCCGCAACGGCCCGATCAGGATATTGGCCGCCGACTTGAAATTCCTGACTTTGCGATATTCGCGATAGGCGATTTCGGCATCGCGCGCCAAATCGGCCTCATTGCCTTCGTAGCGGACCAGCCCGACGCGGGCGATGAAGCCCGCGACCACGCGGATGGTAAAGGCGCCCCGGCTGAAGCCGAAGCCGTAGATCCGGTCATCGCGCCGGTAGTTGCGGCAGCAGAATGAATAGATGTCGATGACGTTGCGCTTCAGTCCAAAGCCAAAAACGCCACCCAGAATGGCCCACGGCTTGAACGACGATGTGCCGACGCCATCGTCGTAATAGGCAATCTGCCGTGCCGGATCGGTGAGATCGAGCGCCTGATAGAGGCGCCAGACATTGGTCGTAAATAATTTTGATGAACTGTTTCCGGTGCCGTCCGACAGCAGGACAATGTTTTTCGACATGGACGCCCCCGGCTCCCGAATGCCGCCAGACTTCCATGCTGGTCTGGAATTGTGAGTAGTACAAGGCACAATCCAAGCGAGAACCGGGCGCGCCGACTGCGCCACGCAATAACAACTGAATGGTAACCCCGGATCGGCTAGGATCGAAAGCGTGTCAGCGGTCCCGACGATTCTCGTGTTCGATTCCGGCCTTGGCGGCCTCACGGTGTTGCGTGAGATTGTCGCGGCGCGGCCCGATGCGCGCTATGTCTATGTCGCGGACGATGCGTTCTTCCCCTATGGCCATCACAGCGAGGAGGCGATCGTCGCGCGGGTGGTGCCCCTGATCGGCGAGCTGATCGCCGCGCACGTTCCCGACCTTTTGGTGATCGCCTGCAACACCGCCTCGACGCTGGTGATGTCGCAGCTTCGCGAACGATACCAAATTCCCTTTGTCGGGACGGTGCCTGCGATCAAGCCGGCTTGCGCGCGTTCGAAAACCAAGCGCGTATCCGTACTCGGCACCAAAGGCACCGTCAGGCGTGAATATACCCGGGCCCTGATCCGCGATTTCGCGCAGGGTTGCGAGGTCACCCTGGTGGGTTCGGCGGAGCTCGCTTCGCTGGCCGAAGCCGCCTTGAACGGCGCCGCGGTGGACGATGCGGCGATTGTGTCCGAACTCGCGCCCTGCTTTGTCGGCGATGACGCCGACGGTTCGGCGCGCACCGACACCGTGGTGCTCGCCTGCACCCATTATCCGCTGCTGATGGACCGGCTGGTCAGGCTTGCGCCATGGCCGGTCGACTGGATCGATCCTGCGCCGGCGATCGCGCGGCGGGTGGTCGATCTGCTCGGGCCGGCCGCCAGCGACGCCGACCGCGCCGGCGCCGAAATGATTTTCACCTCGAAGCGGCCGCACCGGCTGAGCCGGGCGTTGATGCCGTTTTTCGGCGGCCGCGTCCCGGCCTGAACCGAGCTTGAACTTTGCGGCGTGATGCCGCGCTGCTAGCCTCGAACGACCGCCATCGGCCGATCGGCCATCGCCAACGGAGCTTCGGATTTGACGCCCGCAACGCCCGCCCCGCTTCATCGTCTGCGCCAGCAATGGCGGGAGGGCCGCCCCACCTTCGGCGCGATTGCGACCATCCCGAGCATTCAGACCGTGCAGATCATGGCGCGCTCAGGGCTCGACTGGATCATCGTCGATCTCGAGCACGGTCCGATCGACCTCGGCACCGCGCACGGCATGATCGTCGCCACGTCGGGCACGCCATGCGTGCCGCTGGCGCGAATTGCCGCCAACGAGCCCTGGCTCGCCAAGGCACCGATGGATCTCGGCGCGCTGGGAATCAATTTTCCAATGATCTGCAGCGGCGCGGATGCCGAGAAAGCCGCGCGCAGCGTGCGCTATCCGCCGCGCGGCGACCGGCTGTGGGGACCGTTCCACGCCCCGTTCCGCTGGGGCGTCTCGATGCCCGACTACATGACGGCCGCGGATCAGGACATGGTCTGCATGATCACCATCGAGCATGTCGAGGCGGTCAGGCGCATCGATGAGATCATGGCGACCCCCGGCATCGATGTCGCCGTGATCGGGCTTGGCGACCTCGCCACCAGCATCGGCAAAGCCGGCCAGTTGGACCACCCCGAGGTACTGGACCTGATGGCGCAGGCCGAGGCCGGCATCTTGAGGAGCGGCGTCCCGATCGGCGGCGCGGCGCGCTCGCCCGAACAGGCCAACCGGATGATCGATCGCGGCTATGTCGCATTGGCGCTCGGCTTCGACTGGGCCCTGTTCGCGCGCGGCATCGCGACAAGCTTTGACGGCATCAAGCGCTGAGACGCCCGCGCCTCAGGCCAGCCCGGTTTTCGCCGACAAACCGCTGGAACTACCTGGATTTATGTAAGTGGACCAGACCGGGCATGGCCTCGCTTGCGCCACAGTCCGATAACCATCTGGCCTCTGGCCGGCTGGTTCGTGCTAGATGGCTGGCGGCCGGGCCAACCTCCATTTACCGGCGCGGGAACTTGAGCGGAACGATGCGCGGAACGGTTCGAAAGATATCCCGGCCCCGCCGCCTCATCACCGACCTCATGCATGCCTCGGCCGGCATTCCCTTCGTTTCACTGCGCCGTACCCTGGACATCGCGGCCCTCTCGGAGGCGCGCGCGCTGGCCGTCGAGCCGCCCGGATGGGCAGCGACTTTCGTCAGGGCGTTCGGTCTCGTCGCGAAGGACGAGCCGGTACTGCGCACGCTCTACGCCAAATGGCCGTGGCCGCATTTCTATGAATTGCCGCGCTGCGTCGCGATGGTTGCGATCGCGCGGCGCGAAGACGGCGAAAATTGCGTGCTGCCGCAAAAAATCGCCCCCGAGGCGGGCAAGGAATCGCTGGCCGAAATCGACCGGCTGATCCGGCATGCCAAGACCGCACCGGTGGAACAGATACCGGCATTTCGCAAGATGATGCGGGCCACCGCACTGCCGCTGCCGCTTCGCCGCCTGGTCTGGCTGATCGGTCTCAATCTCGCGCGGCAGCGCGCCAACTATTTTGGCAGCGTTGCAGTGACCTCGGTCGCCGCCCAAGGCGGTGGCGAACTGCATGCCCTGAGCCCCGGGCCGTTCATCCTGAGCTACGACGTTGTCGGCCCCGACCGAACCATCGACGTTGTGATCCGCTGGGATCATCGCATTACCGATGCAGCCCTCATGGCCAGGGCCATGACCCGGCTGGAACAGGTACTGAACACCGACATAGCGGCCGAAATGCGCGGCCAAAGCCAGCGGGGGGAGCCAAAACCGGTCGGCGCGGTCGCGACCTGAAGGCTTTTCGCCGTCATATGCGCCCGGAATCCCGGTATTCCAGAATAAACCGTCGCTGGATTTGACACGGCAGGGGCTTTTCCCTAGAACCGCCCTGCTCGCGGGCCGGTTTCGGCCCGCGATGCGTTTCGCGACCCGCGGCCCATCCTTTCAAGCTTGAGGGACGGGCCTGTCGGCTCCGGGAATCCCCCGGTGCACAGGAGGGCGCGTTTCCTCAAAACTCAAACTCATCAAGAGGACGCGATGACAAAGCGCAGTGAGGCGAAATACAAGATCGATCGCCGCATGGGCCAGAATATCTGGGGCCGCCCGAAGAGCCCCGTGAACCGCAGGGAATACGGTCCCGGCCAGCACGGCCAGCGCCGCAAGGGCAAGCTCTCCGACTTCGGCGTGCAATTGCGCGCCAAGCAGAAGCTGAAGGGCTACTACGCCAACATTTCCGAGCGCCAGTTCCACGGCATCTATGTCGAAGCCGGCCGCATGAAAGGCGATACCGGTGAGAACCTGATCGGCCTGCTCGAGCGTCGTCTCGACACCGTGATCTATCGCGCCAAGTTCGTGGCCACGATGTTCGCCGCACGCCAGTTCATCAATCACGGCCATGTCAAGGTGAACGGCCGCCGCGTCAATATCGGCAGCTTCAAGCTCAAGGTCGGCGATGTGATCGAGGTCAAGGAATCATCGAAGCAACTGACGCCGGTTCTGGAGGCAATCCAGCTTGGCGAGCGTGACGTGCCGGACTTCATCGAAGTCGATCATTCCAAGATGACGGCGAAGTTCAGCCGGATTCCTCATCTGTCGGACGTGCCGTTCGCGGTCCAGATGGAGCCGCATCTGATCGTCGAATTCTATTCGCGCTGATTTTCGTCAGCATATTGCGGCGATCAAGGGCTCCGGTTTTGCCGGGGCCCTTTTGTTTGGGTAAGATCAGCCATCCTTTCCGCAGCAGAGAATTTCCGATGTACACCCCTCCTCCGCGCGATCCCCGGCAGACACCGGTTCGCATCAATTTGCTGTCGGACACACAGACCCGCCCGACCCAGGCGATGCGCGAGGCCATGGCACGGGCCGATGTCGGCGACGAACAGATCGGCGACGATCCGACCGTGAACGCGCTGTGCGAACGCGTGGCCGGATTGCTCGGCAAGGAGGCCGCGGTGTTCATGCCGTCGGGCACCATGTGCAACGTCGCGGCGACGCTGGTGCATTGCCGGTCCGGCGACGAGATCCTCGCCCACCAGACCGCCCATATCATCGCCCGCGAGGGCGGCGCGCATGCCGCACTGGGCGGATTTCAGATCGTGCCGCTGACCGGCGCCGATGGACAATTCGCCCCCGATACGTTTCGCAGGGCGCTTCACCCGCGCTCGCGCTATCAGCCGCCGCAGACCCTGGTCAGCGTCGAGCAGACCGCCAATATCGGCGGCGGCACGATCTGGAAGAAGGCCGATCTCGATCAGATCGTGCAGATCGCGCGATCGAACGGACTTGCCACCCATATGGACGGGGCGCGGCTGCTCAACGCCTGCGTCGCGACCGGGATCGCCGCGCGCGACATGGCCTCGGGATGGGATTCGGCCTGGATCGATTTCTCCAAGGGGCTCGGCGCGCCGATCGGCGGCGTGATCGCGGGCTCCCGCGATTTCATCGACGAGGTCTGGCGCTGGAAGCAGCGCCTCGGCGGATCGATGCGCCAGGCCGGCATCTGCGCTGCCGCCTGCCTCCATGCGCTCGACCATCATGTCGACCGCCTCGCGGACGATCACGCCAATGCGCGGGCGCTGGCGCGCGGCCTGTCCCAGGTCAGCGGCATGCAGGTGCAGCAGCCCGAGACCAATCTGGTGTTCTTCAGCCCGGACGGCACCGGCGTCAGCGGCGAGAAAATGGTCGAAGCCCTGCGAAGCCGCGGCGTGCTGCTCGCCATGATGGACGGCCGGATCAGGGCCTGCACTCATCTCGACGTCACCGCCGACATGATCGAGGAGACGGTCGGCCTGGTACGCGAGATCGTGCGTGGCGGTTGAACCTATTGACAATTTGTATCCCATAGGATACGATGTTGGAAATTCAAAAGACCGATGAATTCGACGAATGGCTGTCGGGTCTGGCAGATCAGAAAGCCAAGGCAACGATTACTTCCCGCATTGAGCGGCTTGGTCTTGGCAATGCCGGTGATGTGAGACCGGTCGGTGCCGGCATCAGCGAGATGAGAATATCTTTTGGGCCGGGATACCGCGTTTACTTCAAGCGAACCGGCAAGACCATCATCCTTCTTTTGTGCGCGGGAGATAAATCGTCGCAACAGAAGGATATCAGGCGAGCGAAGGAAATGGCCGCCGAGCTATGAGGATAAGTCAATGCTGAAAATCTCAAAATTCGACGCCGCGGATTATCTGAAGACCCCGGAAGCGATCGCGGCCTATCTGACCGAGGCGTTCGCAACCGACGATGCCGCCTACATTTGTACTGCACTTGACACGATTGCGCGAGCGAAGGGAATGACCGAGCGTCGCGAAGGAAACCGGCCTGTCGCGCGAAAGCCTCTACAAATCATTCAACGGCTCGTCGAAACCAGAGTTCGATACGGTCCGAAAAGTGATCAACTCGTTCGGCGTGAGGCTCGTCGCGGAGCCGATCAGGGATTGAGCCAGTCTTTAGCCTCTTCAATCCTGATGCTGCCGCTTGGCACAGACCCGGCACGACCCGCACCGCGTAGCCCCGGGCGCGTCACCTCTCCAGCGCCTGGTAGATCAGCGTCTTCAGCGCCGTTTGAATCCGGTCGCGCTGCGACGGCGTCTGCATCATGCAGATCGCGAACATGTCGTCCTGCGGATCGATGAAGAAGAAGGTGCCGGCGACGCCGTCCCAGCGATATTCGCCAAGCGGCAGCGACGTGTTGGGCAGATGCATCGTGCGCACCGCGAAGCCGAGACCGAAGCCGCTGTCGGCGCCCGGGAAATAGAAATAGTCGCGCGCGATCCCCGTTTCAGGGCCGACATGATCCGCGGTCATCAGGGCCACCGTCTCCGGCGTGAGATAGCGCCTGCCGTCCAGTGTGCCGCCGTTCAGCAGCATCTGCGCAAACCGTGCGTAGTCGCCGGTCGTGCCGATCATGCCGGCGCCGCCGGATTGCCACCGCCGCGCCAGCATCGGATCCCTGATTCCGGCGAGCGGGCTGGTGAAACGGTCGGCCGGCATCGGCTCGGCAATCAGCGGGCGCTTCGCCGCATCGGCGACGTAGAACGCCGTCTCGCTCATTCCGAGCGGATCGAGCAGACGTTCCTTCTCGAACCGGAACAGCGATTTTCCCGACACCACCTCGATGACGCGGCCGAGCACGTCGGTCGAGTGGCCGTAATCCCACAGCGTTCCCGGCTGTTCCGCAAGCGGCAGGGCGGCGATGCGTTCGGCAAATTCGGCATTGTCGAAATCGCCCTCGAACAGGTCGGAATTCGCGTAGAGCTTGCGCACCGCGCTGTCGCCGTAGAAGCCGTAAGTCAGGCCGGAGGTGTGGCGCAGCAGATCTTCGATGCGTGATCGGGCGGTTGGCGGGCTCGCGCGCCAGGATCGACCCGCCCTCCGCATCGCGCTTCTCGACGCCGACGTCCACTTTGGCAAAGGCCGGGATGTATTTCGACAAGGGATCGTCGAGCGCGAGCTTGCCGTCCTCGACCAGCATCATCGCGGCGACCGACGTGATCGGCTTCGACATGGAATAAAGACGGAAGATCGCGTCTTCGCTCATCGGTCGCCCGGTCGCGACGTCGATGACGCCGAGCTTCTCGAAATAGACGGGGTGGCCGTGCTGCTGGACCAGGATGATGGCGCCGGGAATCTTGCCGGCCGCGATCTCGTTGCGCAGATAGTCGCCGACGCGCTCAAGCTTGGCGGGCGAGAAAGTCCCGGCTGGGGAACGCGGGAGACGGCACCCGCGGCGTCCGGCCATCCAGCCGCGACCGCAACCAACAGAAACGCGAGCGCTGCCGCCGCCAGTGACGGGCGCGCGGCCCCGTCAGTTCTCCATCGCTTCATAGATCAGCTTCTTCACCGCCGGCTGGATCTTCTGGCGTTCCGATGGCGTCTGCTCCAGCAGCACGAAAAACATGTCCTGCCTGGGATCGATCACGAAATAGCAGCCGCTGGCGCCGTCCCATTTCAATTCGCCGAGCGAGCCCGGCGGCGGCGGCTTGGCGTTGCCGGGATCGGTGCGGATTCCGATGCCAAGCCCGTAACCGAAGCCGTCCCCGGGGAAATAGAAATAATCGCGCTCGACGCCGGAGGCCGGCCCGACGCGATCCGTCGTCATCGCCGCGAACGCCTTGGGGCTCAAATACTGCTTGCCACCGAGGCTGCCGCGGTTGAGCAGCATCCGCGAGAACTGCGCAAAATCGCTCAGCGTCGAGACCATGCCGCCGCCGCCGGATTCCCATTTCATGACGACATCGGCGCTGGAATCGAATCCCACCCTGAAATCATGGTCGTTCGGCATCGGCAGCGCGATCTGCTTCTGTTTGACGGGATCGGTGACATAGAACGAAGTCCCGGTCATCCCGAGCGGGTCGAGCAGTTTCTGCTTCTCGAACTGCAGCAGCGACTTGCCTGACACGACTTCGATGACGCGCCCGAGAATGTCGGTCGAATGGCCGTAATCCCATAGCGTACCCGGCTGCTCCGCCAGCGGCAGGGCGGCGATGCGCTCGGCAAATTCGGCGTTGTCGAAATCGCCGTCATAGATCCTGGCCTTGGCATAGGCCTTGCGAACCATGCTGTCGCCATAGAAGCCATAGGTGATCCCGGAGGTTTGCGTCATCAGGTCCTGGATCGTGATCGGCCGCTTCAGCGGCACCAGATCGAGCACCTTCTCGCCATTGTCGGCTTTCTTTTCGACACCGACCCGGGCCTTGGCGAAGGACGGGATGTATTTCGCGACGGGATCGTCGAGCTTGAGCTTGCCCTCGTCGATCAGCATCATGGCCGCAACCGAGGTGATCGGCTTGCTCATGGAGAACAGCCGAAAGATGGTATCGTCACGTCATCGGCCGCTTCGAAACCACGTCCTGCACGCCGAACAACTCGTGATAGACCGGCTTGCCGTGCTGTTCGATCAGCAGAACCGCGCCCGGAATCTTGCCGCTCGCGATCTGGTCCCGGAAAAATTCGCCGATGCGCGCCAGCTTTTGCGGGTTGAAATGCGCCCCCGCGGGCATATCGAAGGTGCCTTGCGCGCTGACCGGCGACAGCGCCGCCAGCGTCAGCCACGCCCCCGAGATCAGCGACCGCGTCGCCAGTCCAATATCCATTGTCCCCTCCCCGGAACCGATTGGTGCGGAGTGTAACGGCGAGGCTCAACCGGCACAAGGGTTGCCGAATTCGACCATCGCCTCACTGTGCAGGCGGGCGCTTTCGGACGAAAAGCAGCAGAAAATGACCTTGCTGACCGTGGCCGCGGCCAATGCACCGGCCGTGGTCGAGACCGCAATCCGCGCGGCGCGGTCGGCCGGAAAGCGATACACCCCGGTGGAAATGGCCGGAAAGGCAACCGACGACAGTTGATGGACGTTGCAGAGTTCGATCGCGCGGGCGTAACAGGCTGCAAGCGCGTCATCTTCACCCTGTCCGCCGCCGCGCCAGACCGGACCGACAGCATGGATCACATGCCGCGCCGGCAGCCGATAACCCCTGGTGATTTTGGCGTCGCCGGTTTCGCAGCCACCGAGCGTGCGGCATTCTGCCAGCAGCTCCGGTCCCGCCGCGCGGTGGATGGCGCCGTCGACGCCACCGCCGCCGAGCAGCGACGTGTTGGCGGCGTTGACAATGGCATCGACGCGCAAGCCGGTGATGTCGGCGACGATGACTTCCAGCCGCGCCGTGCCGAGCTGGCGCGCAGGCCCGTTCAGGCGGAGGCGGCCGCGCTGACCGCGACACCCTTGTCGGCAAAAAGCTGCTGCAATTCGCCGGCCTGGAACATTTCACGGATGATGTCGCAGCCGCCGACGAACTCGCCCTTCACATAGAGCTGCGGGATGGTCGGCCAGTTGGAATAGGTCTTGATGCCGTTGCGGAGCTCGGCCGATTCAAGCACGTTCAGGCCCTTGTACCCTACCCCGACGTGATCAAGAATTTGGACCACCTGGCCGGAAAACCCGCACTGTGGAAACTGGGGCGTTCCCTTCAAGAACAGCACGACGTCGTTCGACTTCACTTCCTTGTCGATGAATTGCTCGATGCTCATATTGGCGTCCTTTTGCGGCATGACCTTCCGGGCCGGCCTCAGCCCTTTGTCATATATGTATCCCAAACCGTTGTGCATCCAAAGTAAAATGGCGAGGAGCTGGCATGCGACAGCCGGCCTCGGCCGACCGTCCGCGGCCCCGACGCAGCGTTGGCGGGCCTGGTCTGCAGCGCCGCAAACGGCGCCTCCCGAGGCTTTTATCCCGCCCGGCAGCCCCTATCTAGGACAGGCTGTGCCGGGGAACCGCTCTGCCAGATCAACGTTCTCTCCCCAACCGGAGACCACCGTGACGAAATCAGCATCCGCTGCGGCCGCGCTTGCGCCCCCTCGCCCGTCATTGTTCTCCGATTCCGGCGGCCTTGCCCAGGATCTCGTGGAATCCTTCCTGGATGTGCGAGGCGAAACCGAGCGTCGCGCCGCTCCCCTGACCCCGGAAGACCAGTTGATCCAGTCGATGCCGGATGCGAGCCCGGCGAAATGGCACCGCGCCCATACCACCTGGTTCTTCGAGCAATTCCTGCTCGGCGAGCACTGCCGGGGCTACCAGCCCTTCCACCCGGATTATGCCTATCTGTTCAATTCCTATTACGTCAGCGCCGGACCGCGTCACGCCCGCCACCAGCGCGGCCATCTGACCCGCCCGGGCGCCGACGAAATCACCGCCTATCGCCGCCACGTCGACGCCGCCGTGGTGAAATTTTTCCAGACCGCCGACGCGGACGCGTTGGCGAAACGGCTGCCTTTGGTGGAAGTCGGCCTGAACCACGAGCAGCAGCATCAGGAATTGATGCTGACCGACATCCTGCACGCCTTCGCGCAAAACCCGATTCCGCCTGCCTACGACCCTGACTGGCGTTTTCCCGCGTCCACGCGTGGAGGCGACCCCTGGGTAGCGCTCAACGAAGGCATTCACAGCGTCGGCCATGCCGACGACAGCTTTCATTTCGACAACGAGAAGCCCGCCCACCGCGCGCTGGTAGGCCCGGTCAAGCTCGCCCGCAACCTCGTCACCAACGCCGAGTGGCTGGCGTTCATGAAAGACGGTGGCTACGCGACGCCGACGCTCTGGCTGATGGACGGCTTTGCGGCTGCGAGCAACGAGCAGTGGCAGGCACCCGGCCACTGGCGCCAGATCGATGGTGAATGGCGGATCATGACGCTGGGCGGATTGCGGCCGGTCGATGCCGCCGCCCCGGTCTGTCATGTCAGCTATTACGAGGCCGACGCGTTCGCGCGCTGGAGCGGCAAGCATCTGCCGACCGAAATGGAATGGGAGGTCGCCGCCCGCGCCGGTCAACTCAACGACGCCTTCGGGATCGTTTGGCAATGGACCCGCAGCGCCTATGCGCCCTATCCCGGCTACCGCGCGATCGAAGGCGCGCTCGGCGAATACAACGGCAAGTTCATGGTCAACCAGTTGGTGTTGCGTGGCTCGTCGCTTGCCACCCCGCTCGGGCACAGCCGCGTGACCTACCGCAACTTCTTCTATCCGCACCATCGCTGGCAGTTCACGGGGCTGCGCCTTGCCGACTATCCGGCCTGATCGTTCGAGTTCAACCGCGCCGGAACGCGCGTCCAGGAGAGTGACATGAATATGCACGCTGCCGCGTTGGCCGAGGCGCATCTTCCCGACGAACAGACCTCGGCCTTCGCCCGCGATGCGATCGGCGACCTGTCGCAGCGTCCCAAACGTCTGTCGCCGAAATACTTCTACGACGCGACGGGTTCGGAATTGTTCGAAGCGATCACCCGGCTGCCGGAATACTATCCGACCCGGACCGAGCTTTCGATCCTGCGGGACCGCGGCCGCGAGATCGCCGCCACCATCCCGAAAGGCGCCGCGCTGGTCGAATTCGGCGCTGGCGCCACCACCAAGGTGCGGCGGCTGTTGAACGAATGCGCCTTCCGCGCCTACGTTCCGGTGGACATTTCCGGCGATTTCCTCAAAGCCCAGGCCGACGCCTTGCGCAACGATTTCCCCGCGCTCGGCATCTATCCGGTTGCCGCGGACTTCACCGCGCCGTTCGCCCTGCCCGAGGCGGTCGCCGCGATGCCGAAGGTCGGATTTTTTCCGGGCTCGACGCTCGGCAATTTCGAGCCGCACGAGGCCTGCGCCTTCCTGCGCAGCGCCCGCGAGATTCTCGGCCCGGGTGCGCAGATGATTATCGGCGTCGACCTGGAAAAGGACGAACGCGTGCTGTACGACGCCTATAACGATGCCGCCGGGGTCACCGCCCGCTTCAACCTCAACGTGCTGGTCCGCATCAACCGCGAGCTTGGCGGCAATTTCGACCTCTCGGCCTTTACCCACCGCGCGATCTACAACCGCGAACGGCATCGCATCGAGATGCACCTGATCAGCAAGCGGCCGCAGACCGTGCGCATGCTCGGCACCAGCATTTCATTCCGCGCCGGCGAAAGCATCCACACCGAGAACAGCTACAAGTACAGCCTCGAGCGCTTCGCGGCGCTCGCGCGCGGCTCCGGCTGGACGCCGCGCAATTCCTGGACCGATGTGGCAGGCATGTTTTCGGTTCATGCGCTGGTGGTTTCGGACTGAGTCTCGGCGGCACCGGACCTGAGCGAGACCGATTCCCACACCGCGATGATGATCATGATCAAGGTGGTGAGCGCCGACAGCAGCAATGGCGACAGGCCGCCGGCGAACCAGGCCAAAACCGCGAAGGCGATGATCCCGACGCCATGGGAGAGCTGAAGAAAGCCGCGAATGGTGTGCTTGAACAGGATGGTCCCGACCAGGAACAGCAGGGGGCCGCCGATCGCGCTCACCACCGTCCTGAGGTCGGAATGGCCATTCGGACGTATCAGCACCAGTTCATCGGCGACCGCCGACAGGATGATGCCGGCCACGATCGGCATATGCAGGTAGGTATAGGCGAGCCGCGCCAGCCGGCCCGGCTCGCTCGATCGCGAGATCAGTTCGGATCCGGCCTCGGCTCCCTTGTGGAAGTAGATCCACCACATGGCGATGCTGCCGATGAAGGCCGATACGAAGGCGCCGATGGTCTCGGCGCTCCAGGTCAGGTCGGCGAAGGTCGCGCCGGTGACGACGATCGACTTGCCGAGCGCGATGATGATGAATCCGGCGCAGCGTTCCGCCATGTGACCGCCTTCGACGACCCAGTCGACCACCGCCGACGCGCCATATTTCGGAATCCAGAACCGTACCGCCGGCGAGATGTACTCGATCAGCAGCGCCACCGCCCACAGCATCAGCCGGGCCTGTCCGGCAGCGAGGCCGCCCGCGACCCAGAACAGGGCAGACAGCGACAGCCAGGCCAGGATTCGGACCGCATTCAGCCGCGCCGGAATCCGGCTGCGCGGGATCGAGGCCAGCCAGAACAGGGTGCGGCCGACCTGCATCGCCGCATAGGCGGCCGCGAACCACAGACCTCGCCCTTCAAACGCGGAAGGAATCGAGGTCGACAGCACCAGTCCGCCGAGCATCAGCGCAAACAGCAGGATCCGGACCGGCGTGAGTTCAGGGTTCAGCCAGTTGGTGATCCAGGTCGTGTACACCCAGACCCACCACACCGCGAGGAACAGCACGGTGACCTGCACCACGCCGAGCGGCGTGAAGCGGCCAAGCAGCGTGTGCGAAATCTGGGTGACCGCAAACACGAACACCAGATCGAAAAACAGTTCGGCATAGGTGACGCGGCTGTGCTGGTTGGGCACGATGGGGCGAAACATCGGCCCACGCTGATTGTCCACCGCCATGGCCGCGCCCCGCCGCCGGACCTAGATTTCAGGCACCCCGGTCTGCAGCGCCAGCGCATGCAGCACGCCACCCATCTGGCCGCGCAGCGACTGATAGACGATCTGGTGCTGCTGGACGCGGGACTTGCCGCGGAACGACTCCGAAATGACCGTCGCTGCGTAGTGGTCGCCGTCGCCGGCCAGGTCGCGGATCGTCACCTCGGCGTCTGGAATGGCTGCCTTGATCATCGATTCGATATCATGGGCGTCCATCGGCATCCCGGTTTTCTCCAGTCTGGCTTCGAATCGCGTCGCGGCGCCTTGGCCGGGACGGCTAAATCTAGCGCGGACACCCTTCTAGGTCACGCCTTGTGACACTATATTCCCGTTCAATCATTTGAAATCCGCTGGATCCGACCTGCCGATCACAACGGGCTGACCGAAAAGGCTCACGATCATGAAACTTCCCGGTCCCGACCACCCCATCACCATCACGGCGAACCCGAAGCGCGTCCGCGTCACCGCGGGCGGCGTCGTGATCGCCGACAGCAGCCATGCGCTCACCCTCAAGGAAGCGAGCTATCCGGCGGTCAATTATGTGCCGCGCAGCGACGCCAATATGGCACTGCTCAAACGCACCGACCGCACCACCCACTGTCCCTATAAGGGAGACGCGAATTATTTCAGCGTCGTGGCCGACGGCAAGACCATCGAGAATTCGATCTGGAGCTACGAGACGCCATTCCCGGCGATGGCCGAAATCTCCGGCCACCTGGCGTTCTATCCCGACAAGGTCAGGATCGAGGAGGTGGCGTAACGAGCGGCAGTTGGAATTACCCGCCATCATTCCGGGGCGATGCGTAGAGTAGCATCGAACCCGGAATCTCGGGATTCCGGGTTCGCGCTAGCGCGCGCCCCGGAATGACGATGGCGCGCGTGCGCCGCCGGCGCTCCTCACACCCTGAAGATCGTCAGCCCCAGGATCAGCAGCACCAGGAAGATCACGACAAAGATGTAGAACAGGAAGCGGGCGATGTCGGCTGAGGCCGCCGATATGCCGGTGAAGCCGAGAATGCCGGCAACGATCGACACCAGAAAGAAGATCAGCGCCCATTTCAGAATTGTCATCGCGCACTCCTCCCGCACGCGCCCCCGGAGTGCGGCAGCGCGGTCCAAAATCGGTGATTTAACTTCGGGCCTCGGAACTGGTTCCCCGATCCGCCACCAAGCGGCATCCGATTGGCGTCGGGCCGTCATATTGGCCTTGCTGAATCGGGTTCCCAACGGCAACATTCGACCGGATAACCCTGCCGGGACGCGCATGACGGTCATTTCCCATTCGGCGTCCGCACAATCGCGGGCGGCGCCAAAAGCCTCGACGCGGAATGCCGCGCTCGACCGCGCCCGAACCTTCATCACGCTACTGGTGCTGGTCCACCATTCGGTCATCGCCTACACCTATTACGGCCATACCGATCCCCAATCCTTCCTCGGTTTCGACGGCGTCGTGCTGTTCACCGACAGCTTCTTCATGTCGGCGATGTTCTTCCTGTCGGGCCTGTTCGTCTGGCCCAGCCTGCAACGCAAGGGAATTGGCTGGTTCCTGCGCGACCGCTGGTGGCGGCTCGGCCTGCCCTTCATTGTCGCCGCGCTGGTTTTGATGCCGGTCGCCTATTACGCCGTCGAACTGCGCCGCCAGGACATCAGCTTCGCCGCCTTCTGGTGGAAGACGGTCACGGTGGGACCGTGGCCAAGCGGACCGGCCTGGTTTGTCTGGGTACTGCTGGCCCTCGATGTGCTCGCGGCATTGGTGTACCGGACCGCGCCCGGCATCGTCGCCGCGATCGGCCGGCTGTCGCTGGCGAGCCATGCGCGGCCGGGCCTGTTCTTCCGGGCGATGCTGATCGGGTCGATCCTTGTCTATCTGCCGGCGGTGCTTTACTTCGGCGCCTCGCGCTGGTTTACGATTGGACCGGTCGCTATTCAGGCGAGCCGCATCCTGCTCTATGTGCTGTATTTCTTCGCCGGAATCGGCATCGGCGCGGTGCCGTTCGGCCAGGGCCTGCTCGCCGCGGATGGCGGGCTGGCGCGGCGCTGGCCGGTGTGGCTGACGATCACGCTCGTGAGTTATGGCTGCATCATCGGGCTCATCTATATCAAGCGCGGGATACTGCCCGACGTAAACCACCAGCCCTATTGGTGGACGGTCGCCTATCCGCTGGCATTCGCAACCTACAGCGTGGCTCAGACCTTCAACATTGTCGCGCTGTTCCTGCGCTTCGACAATGAGGGTCCGAGCATCTTCGATCCCTTGCGCGACAGCGCCTACGGCATCTATTTGATCCACTACATTCCGGTGCTGTGGCTGCAATATGTGCTGTTCGACGTGTCGCTGGCACCGGTGATGCAGGTGAGTGCGATCCTGAAAGCGGTGATCGTCTTTGTCGTGACGCTGGCAACGAGCTGGGCGGCGACGGCAGCCCTGCGCAGACTGCCCGGCGCGACGCACGTCCTGTAATCGCGCCCGCGCGGCGTCAGGACGCCTTGGCGGTCATGTAGGCCGGGAACCAATCCTCGAAGCCGGCCTTGAGTGACGCCACCGGGAGCGGAGGCTCGCCCGCCACGGCCATGGCCTCGCCGCCGGTGGTGCCAATGCGCACGCACGGGACGCCCGCGCCTTTCATCTTGGCGAGCACCCGACCGGCCCGTTTCTCCGGCACCGTCACGACGTAGCGCGCCTGATCTTCGCCGAACCAGAACGCGTGCGGCACGATCGAGGCCGGCGCTGCCAGCAATTGTGCGCCGACGCCGCCTGCGATCGCCATCTCGGCAAGCGCAATCAACAGGCCGCCATCGGAGACGTCGTGCACCGCCGTCGCGGTGCCGGCATGGATCATGCCGCGCACCACACAGCCATTGCGCTTTTCGGCGGCGAGATCGACCGGCGGCGGCGCGCCTTCTTCGCGGCCGCAGATCTCGCGCAGGTAAACCGACTGGCCGAGCCAGCCGTGGCTCTCGCCGACCAGCAGGATCGCCTCGCCCGCGGACTTGAAGGCCAGCGTTGCCGATTTGGTAAAATCGTCGAGCAGACCGACACCGCCGATCGACGGTGTCGGCAGGATGCCGCGGCCGTTGGTCTCGTTGTAGAGCGAGACGTTGCCGGAGACGACGGGGAAGTCGAGTGCGCGGCAGGCCTCCGCGATACCCTTCAGGCAGCCGACGAACTGGCCCATGATCTCCGGCCGCTCCGGATTGCCGAAATTGAGATTGTCGGTAACCGCCAGCGGCCGGCCGCCGACCGCGGTGATGTTGCGCCAGGCCTCGGCCACCGCCTGCATGCCGCCCTGAAACGGATCGGCCTCGCAATAGCGCGGCGTGACGTCGACCGTCAGCGCCAAGCCCTTCGGTCCGTCCTCGACCCGCACCACCGCAGCATCGCCGCCGGGGCGCTGCACCGTGTTGCCCAGAATGACATGATCATATTGCTCCCAGACCCAGCGCTTCGAGCAAAGCTCCGGCGTCGCGATCAATTTTTGCAGCGCCGGCATGATCCCGATCTTCGGCTCGATGTCGCGGGCGTGAATCACCGGCAGCAGCGGCGAGGCGACATGCGGGCGATCGTAGAGCGGGGCCTCGTCGCCCAGTTCCTTGATCGGCAGATCCGCCATGACATCGCCGCCATGCTTCACCACGAAGCGCTTGCTTGGCGTGGTGTAGCCGACCACCGCGAAATCCAGCCCCCATTTGCGGAAGATGGCTTCGGCTTCCTGCTCTTTCTCCGGCTTCAGCACCATCAGCATGCGCTCCTGGCTTTCGGAGAGCATCATCTCGTAGGCGCTCATGCCGGTCTCGCGGGTCGGCACCGCGTCGAGATCGAGATCGACCCCGAGATCGCCCTTGGCGCCCATCTCCACCGCCGAGCAGGTCAGCCCCGCCGCGCCCATGTCCTGGATCGCGATCACGCAATCGGCGGCCATGATCTCGAGGCAGGCTTCCAGCAACAGCTTTTCCGCAAAGGGATCGCCGACCTGGACGGTGGGCCGCTTCTCGGCGGAATCATCGTCGAATTCGGCTGACGCCATCGAGGCGCCGTGAATGCCGTCGCGGCCGGTCTTGGAGCCGAGATAGACGATCGGCATGTTCACGCCGGAGGCTGCCGCATAAAAGATCTTGTCGGTGTCGGCGAGGCCGACCGCCATGGCATTGACCAGGATGTTGCCATCGTAGCGGGTGTGGAAACGCACCTGGCCGCCGACGGTCGGGACCCCGAACGAATTGCCGTAGCCGCCGACCCCGGCGACGACCCCGGACACCAGATGCCGCGTCCGCGGATGCTCGGGCGCACCGAAGCTCAGCGCGTTGAGGCAGGCAATCGGCCGGGCGCCCATGGTGAAGACATCGCGCAGGATACCGCCGACGCCGGTGGTCGCGCCCTGATACGGCTCGATATAGCTCGGATGGTTGTGGCTCTCCATCTTGAACACCACGGCCTGACCGTCGCCGATGTCGATGACGCCGGCATTCTCGCCTGGGCCCTGGATCACCCAGGGCGCCTTGGTCGGCAGGCCCTTGAGATGGATGCGCGAGGATTTGTACGAGCAGTGCTCGTTCCACATCGCCGAGAAGATCCCCAATTCGGTGAAACTCGGCACCCGCCCGATCAGCTTGAGAATGCGCGCATACTCATCGGGCTTGAGCCCATGGCTGGCAACGAGTTCGGGCGTGATCTGCGGCTGGTTCATGAGGCTTCTAGGGGCGATGGAGGTCTCTTATTAGGGAGATCGGAACAAGTGGAAAAGGGCTTTTGTGGCGCGGTTTCCCGATGTCCAGAGCTTTGCGGCGGCAGGCCGCCGCCGCAGGGTTTGCACATCGCGGACGGATCGGATCCGCCGCCGCTCAGGCCGCCCGTTCGAGATGCGCCACCAGCCCCGCGAACAGGCCGCGGCCGTCGGTGCAGCCCATGATGTCTTCGACGTGATTTTCCGGATGCGGCATCATGCCGAGCACATTGCCGCGCGCGTTGACAATGCCGGCGATGGATTGCGCTGCGCCGTTGACGTTGGACCGCGCGTCGACGACACCCGCGGCAGAGCAATAGCGATAGAGCACCCTGCCCTCGCCCTCGAGCTGCTTCAGCGTCTCCTCATCGGCTTCGTAATTGCCCTCGCCATGCGCGATCGGCACCCGAATGACCTGGCCCGCATTGTAGCCGCGGGTGAACGGGGTATCGGACCGCTCGACCCGCAGATGCACGTCGTGGCAGATGAATTTCAGCCCCGCGTTGCGCATCAGGACGCCGGGGAGCAGCCCGGATTCGCAGAGGATCTGGAATCCATTGCAGACGCCGAGCACGAGCCCGCCGCGATCGGCGAATTCGCGCACCGCATCCATCACCGGCGCGCGCGCGGCGATGGCGCCGCAGCGCAAATAGTCGCCGTAGGAAAATCCGCCGGGCACCACCACGAGATCGGTCCCCTTGGGCAGCGACGTCTCGGCGTGCCAGATCATGGCCGGCGCATGGCCCGAGGCGAGCCGCAGCGCGCGCGCCATGTCGCGCTCGCGATTGATTCCGGGAAAGACGAGAACAGCGGATTTCATCGGCTCGCTCGCCTAGCTCAAGACTTCGACCCGGTAATTCTCGATCACGGTGTTCGCCAGCAGCTTGTCGGCGGCGTCTTTCAGCGCGGCTTCGGCCTTGGCCTTGTCGGCACCCGACAGTTCGATGTCGAACACCTTACCCTGGCGCACGCTGGCGACGCCGTCGACGCCGAGCGATTTCAGTGCGCCTTCGATCGCCTTGCCCTGCGGATCGAGAATCCCCGACTTCAGCGTAACGGTCACACGTGCTTTCACGGCGCGCCTCAGCTCTTCACCAGCACCGGCCCCGAACCCGCGGGACGCTCATTCTCCATCAGGATGCCGAGCCGTTTTGCAACCTCGGTGTAGGCCTCGAGCAGGCCGCCGAGGTCGCGGCGGAAGCGATCCTTGTCGAGCTTCTCGTTCGACTTGATATCCCACAGCCGGCACGAATCCGGCGAGATCTCATCGGCGACGATGATGCGCATCATCTCGTTTTCGAACAGGCGGCCGCATTCCATCTTGAAATCGACCAGGCGAATGCCGATGCCCAGAAACAGCCCGGTGAGGAAATCATTGACGCGGATCGCCAGCGCCATGATGTCGTCGATCTCCTGCGGCGTGGCCCAGCCAAACGCCGTGATGTGCTCCTCCGAGACCATGGGATCATTGAGCTGGTCGTTCTTGTAGTAGAATTCGATGATCGAGCGCGGCAACTGGGTACCTTCCTCGATGCCGAGGCGCTGCGACAGCGATCCCGCCGCCACATTCCGCACCACCACTTCCAGCGGCACGATTTCGACTTCGCGAATCAACTGCTCGCGCATGTTGAGGCGGCGGATGAAATGGGTCGGCACCCCGATATCGTTGAGGTGCTGGAACAGGTACTCCGAAATCCGGTTGTTAAGGACGCCCTTGCCCTCGATCACCTGGTGTTTCTTGGCGTTGAACGCGGTCGCATCGTCCTTGAAGTGCTGGATCAGGGTTCCCGGCTCCGGCCCTTCATAGAGGACCTTGGCCTTGCCTTCATAAATGCGGCGTCGACGGCTCATTGGGATGTACCGTGTTTTGTTGAAATCCATGAATTTGGTGTGCTCCGGATGACAAGGGTTGCGACCCACGACGGAGCTGCCGTGAAGGCCAGGAACGGGAAACAGAACATGAACCGGGCCTGATTCCAACCTAACCGATTGGCCTATCCAGCACAATCGATCCGGTCTCCCAGGGCCCGAGTTTTACCCCATCTCACCGCCCGGTTTTCGGGCCGTTGTGTTGGCGTTTACGGCTGATTATCTAAGCATCCAGCGACGCGACCGCAATGCGTCGGCTGCCATCGGATCGGAACCCAGGTCATGACCACGTTCGACAAGCGCGAGGAAGGTTTCGAGAAGAAGTTCGCGGTTGACGAGGAGCTGAAGTTCAAGGCCGAAGCGCGCCGCAACAAGCTGCTCGGCTTGTGGGCGGCTTCGTTGCTGGGAGAGTCGGGCGAAGCCGCTGCCGCCTATGCCAGGGACGTCGTCGCCGCCGATTTCGAGGCAGACCGGAGGCGGCGCCGTCCGCAAAGTGACCGCCGATCTCGAGGCTCGCGGCGTTGCCGTCCCGGCAGCAGAACTCAGAGCGAAGATCGACCAGTTCTCGGCGCAGGCGATCTTGCAGGTGAAGGCGGGGAAGTAAGGCGGCGAAGCTCCGCCACAGCCGTCGTTGCAATGACGAGTTTGAATGACAGCGTCGCCACTCACCCTTCCTTGAAGCCATATTCCGGGATGTTGCCGCTGGCGCCGTAGTATTTGTAGGGCAGGAATTTGCCGGACATGGTGAGTCTTGACGCGGTCGCCCTTCGGATTGGGCTGCCGCTCGAGCACCATGTCGAAGTCGATCGCCGACATGATGCCGTCGCCGAATTGTTCTTCGATCAGCGCCTTCCA
>CAVVIM010000036.1:0-23297 GCA_963748165.1 uncultured Alphaproteobacteria bacterium | reverse complement strand
GGTCCTTGCTGATCTGGAACCAAGGATTTAGCGCAAGAGGCCCGTCCGTGCAGAGCGTCACGTCAGAAGCAGCGACCAACGTATCTTTTCAGAACGCGCCGCCGCGGCCGAAGCCGGCGGGCCCGACCCCCTCGCAGGGCAACGATATCTTTGCGGGCCCTGGTCGACAGCAACACCGCCGCCAATGCCAGCAATACGGGAGCGCAGAGCCAAGCTGCAATCCGCTACCCCAGCAAAACTGGCCCGACAATACATTCTTCCGCGGCGGATAACAGCCGCTGGCGCAATTCTGGCTTCGGCTGCAGTCAGCCCGCGAACAACAACAATTCGGTCCCCAACTCCCAGGACGCCAATAACGGGCCGGCTTCCGACGCCCAATGCCGGCAACAATACCGACGCGTCGCCCGCGTTCCCGGACTCAAAGTCTTCGGCGCTCGAAGGGCGACTTCTGCGAATCGACCACCCGGCCTCGTCCGCCGACGCCTCGACCTTCGGCTTCGACAAACGGGCCAACGGATCCGGCATCGCAGAATGGAACCAGCACCCCCGGCGACCGACCCCGGTTGCTGTCGTTATTCCTGTCACGGTGGCGGTAACCGCCACGCTTCCGGCGGCGCGAGCCCACGCCGGGATCTGCCAGCGGCCACGGCGCCGCTCGCAATCGCCGCGGCCGCCATTGCGGCCAGCCAGTCGGCCACGTCGGCAACAACAGCAGCCGTAGCGCCAGCCGATGCTGACTGCGACCGATACTGTTACAACGACCCCGATGCGACCACGGCGACGACGAAGCAGCGGGGTCGCAACCCCAGCGCGAACTCAGACCGCAAACCCGGCGGTAAAGAGCGCCGCCCCTCAGAACGGCACCGCGACTGCTTCTCCGCGGATACCGTCGTCCCATGCAGCGACCCCCGCGCCGACCGCCCCCGCGTCACCGCCAAGGGCTCGCCGGCAAAGACGGCCGCCGCGACCAGGCAGCCGATAGCAAAGACCTCAAAGCCAGCTCGGAGACCTCGCCGCCGACGCAATCCGACCGGCGGGCGACCGCGCAGCCCGCGATCGCCGCAAGCAGGGCGCAACCAACGGCCCGGCGACGCGGCGAATACGTCGATGCTCTCCGCCAATTCCTCATCGACGATCGGCCGCTGCAACGCGACGCCCATGCGCATCAGCGGTCGCCGCGCCCGGCATGCACAACCGATTCGCCCGCTACCGGCGCGCAGGCGACGGGCGCATCCAGCCGCAGTTGCCGGCCGCGACAGCCGGCGCCGCTCCCGACGCCATTGACGCGTCACCGCCGCAACCCACGCGCGCCGTGCCGTTGAGCGGGCTCGCGCTCGAGATCGCGGCATCGGCCAAGAACGGCAAGAGCAGTTTCGAAATCCGGCTCGATCCGGCCGACCTTGGCCGCATCGATGTCCGCATCGACGTCGATCGCAACGGCCAGGTGACGTCGCATTTGACGGTCGAAAAGCCGGAAACGCTGTCGATGCTGCAGCAGGACGCACCGCAATTGCAGCGCGCGCTGGACGATGCCGGCCTCAAGACCGGCAACGGCGGCCTGCAATTCAGCCTGCGCGACCAGTCTTCGTCCGGCCAGAACAGCGGCAACGAGACCAGCCGCAACGCCCAGCGGCTGGTCATCAGCGAAGAAGACACCATCCCCGCGGCGGTCGCGGGACGAACTTATGGCCGCATGCTCGGATCGAGCAGCGGCGTCGACATCAGGGTCTGAGGAGACGGACATGACGACAGCAGCAGCAAACACCGCAGCCCGGTCGTTTCGGGGACGACGCCGCTACCGGCCTCGTCAGCTCGTCGAGCTCCGCGGCTCGCCGCCAACGCGCTGGCTTCCAGCAGATCGCCGGCAACTTCCAGAGCTTCCTGACCCTGCTGACGACGCAATTGCAGAACCAGAACCCGCTCGATCCGCTCGACACCAACCAGTTCACCCAGCAGCTCGTCGAATTCGCCGGCGTCCAGCAGCAGCTCAACACCAACGACTCGCTGGCGACGCTGGTATCCCTGCAGCAGACCGCGCAATCGACCCAGGCGCTGGGATTCGTCGGCAAGACCGCGGTGGTCAATGGCAGCACCGCCGCGCTGACCAACAGCTCGGCGACCTGGGAGCTCAACGTTCCCACCGCTTCGAATGTCAATGTCACCATCGCCAACAGCACCGGGCAGACCGTGTTCACCGGCACCTATAACGTCGCCGCCGGCAACAACCAGCCGTTCACATGGAACGGCCAGGGCAATGACGGCACGCAATGGCCCGACGGCAACTACACCATGACGGCGACCGCCAAGGACGCCAGCGGCAACACGGTGGCGTCACCACCGCAGATCCAGGGCGTGGTCACTTCGGTCGATCTCACCCAGTCGCCGCCGCTGCTGACCATCGGCGGCCAGACCTACACGGTCAACCAGATCCAGAGCATCGTGAATTGACGGCAGCGCCGGCCTCGCCGGACGTCACCGGCCGGCTGTCCTCCACACCGCCGCCAGCCCGGTCCCGGCGCCACAAACGCCGGCCGGAAGGCGTTGTCACGGCATTTTCAAGGAGAATTCGTATTGAAGCCTTGGGCTTAGGCAAATTTTAAGTCGCGCGGCGTAGGTTGTTACCGTGAGTTCAGTGGTTGAGAGTTTGTGAGTACGCCATGACAGAACCCCATCGCCCGAGGGTAAAATACGTCATCGGGCCTGACGGCAGTCCGTTAACAATTGCGGATTTGCCCGCGCCCGGCACCAAACGGTGGGTTATTCGCCGTAAGGCCGAAGTCGTTGCCGCGGTTCGCGGCGGCCTGCTCTCCCTTGAGGAGGCCTGCAGCCGCTACACCCTGACGGTCGACGAATTCCTGTCCTGGCAGTTTTCCATCGATCAGCATGGCCTTGCCGGATTGCGCACCACCCGCATCCAGCAATATCGCCAATAAACGCTCCAGAACCAATCGCATTTGATGAAGATCGGCCTCGTTTTGCGAGGCCGATCTTTTTCATGTTGAAGTTTCGCCGCGGCCCTTAACCTTCGTTAACCATATCGAAACCATCCCATAGGCAATAATTGCCCAGTCGGCTCTTGGGGCCGAATCTCGGGGGCGGTTGGTTTTGCAGAGTCTGTTGAGCTTCCTGAAAGGTCTGGGCGCTGTCGCGGTTGATGGCGATGGTCGCGGTGACGGCCGCGCTGATCGGCTTTTTCGCGTTTGTCATCATGCGCGTCACCACGCCGCAGATGACCACGCTGTTTACCGACCTCTCGCACCGAAGACTCCTCCGCCATCATCAAGGACCTGGAACGCCAGGCGATTCCCTACGAGCTGCGCAACGACGGCGCCGTCATCATGGTGCCGAAGGACAAGGTCACCCGGCTGCGCATGAAGCTCGCCGAGGGCGGCCTGCCCAAGGGCGGCGGCGTCGGCTACGAGATTTTCGACAAATCCGACGCGCTCGGCACCACCAGCTTCGTCCAGAACATCAACCATCTGCGCGCGCTGGAGGGCGAACTCGCCCGCACCATCCGCGCCATCGACCGCATCCAGGCCGCGCGGGTCCATCTGGTGCTGCCGGAGCGGCCGCTGTTCTCGCGCGAGACGCCGGAGCCGTCGGCCTCGATCGTGGTGCGGGTGCGCGGCGCGCTCGAACCGCAGCAGATCCAGGCGATCCGCCATCTGGTCGCCTCCGCCGTCAGCGGCCTGAAGCCGCAGCGGGTGTCGATCGTCGACGAGGCCGGCCAGTTGCTCGCCGACGGCGAAGCCGGCGACAACGAGAACGTCGGTCGGCGACGAGCGCCGCGCCGGCTTACGAAAAGCGGATGCGCAACGAGGTCGAGGCGATCGTGTCCTCGGTGGTCGGCGCCGGCCGCGCCCGCGTCCAGCTCTCGGCCGATTTCGACTACAACAAGATCACCCAGACCTCGGACAAGTTCGATCCCGAAGGCCGGGTGCTGCGCTCGAGCCAGACCCGGGAAGAATCCAGCTCGACCACCGACAATAGCGGCCAGGTCACCGTCAACAACGAATTGCCGGGCAACCAGCGCCCGGACGGCGCGGCGGCGGCCGCGCGACCAGAGCAAGAAGACCGAAGAAACCAACAATTACGAGATTTCCCACACCACCAAGACCGAAGTGACCGAAGCCGGCCGGGTCAACCGCATCTCGGTCGCGGTGCTGGTCGACGGCAGCTATACCAAGAACGAAAAGGGCGAGATGGTCTACCAGGAGCGCAGCAAGGAACAGCTCGACCGCATCGCGACCCTGGTGCGCTCGGCGATCGGCTTCGACCAGAAGCGCGGCGACCAGGTCGAGGTCGTCAACCTCAAATTCGCGGAGGCGCCGGCGGTGGCGCCGATCGCCGAACCGACGGGGCTGTTCGGCATGCTGCAATTCACCAAGGACGACGTGATGTACGTCATCGAGCTCGGCGTGATGATGCTGCTCAGCCTGGTGGTGCTGTTCATGGTGGTCCGCCCGCTGGTCAGGCGCATCCTCGCCTCCGAGGTGATTCCGGCGCTGACCGGCGCGGATCAGGTGCCGGCGCTGACCGACGGCAGCGCCGCGGCCGGCGACCGGCCAGAGCCTGGTGCCCGGGCCGAACGCCGCCTCGCAGATGATCGACGTCGCCCAGGTTCAGGGCCAGGTCCACGCCCAGACGGTGCATCGCGTCGGCGAACTGGCCGAGCGCAACCCGAACGAGACCGCCTCGATCGTTCGTCAATGGCTCACGGAACCGGCGTGATCTGACATGGCCCTGCCGCAAACCAGCAACGCCAACGACATCACCACCGTGATCGCCACGCTGGCGAGCCGCCAGGGCAATCGTCCGCAAGGGCGCGCCGATCAAGCGGGCCGAAGCGCGCCGCGATCCTGATGCTGGCGCTCGGCGAACAATATGGCGGCAAGGTCTGGTCGCTGCTCGACGATGACGAGGTGCGCGAGCTGTCGATGGTGATGTCGACGCTCGGCACCGTCGAGGCCGACGTCGTGGAAGACCTGCTGCTCGAATTCGTGTCGCGGATGTCGGCGTCCGGCGCACTGATGGGAACGTTCGACGGCACCGAACGGCTGTTGCAGCAATACCTGCCGCCCGAACGCGTCATCCGGCATCATGGACGAAATCCGCGGACCGGCCGGCCGCAACATGTGGGAGAAGCTCTCCAACGTGCAGGAAGAGGTGCTCGCCAACTATCTCAAGAACGAATATCCGCAGACCATTGCCGTGGTGCTGTCGAAGCTGAAGCCGGAGCACGCCGCCCGCGTGCTGGCGATCCTGCCCGAGGACATGGCGCTCGACGTGGTCGGCCGCATGCTGCGGATGGAAGCGGTGCAGAAGGAAGTGATCGAGCGCGTCGAGCAGACGCTTCGCATCGAATTCATGTCGAACCTGTCGCAGACCCGCCGCCGCGACGCCCACGAGGTGATGGCGGAGATCTTCAACAATTTCGACCGCCAGACCGAAACCCGCTTCATCACCTCGCTGGAAGAGGAAAACCGCGAGTCCGCCGAGCGCATCAAGGCGCTGATGTTCACCTTCGACGACCTCGTCAAGCTCGATGCCGGGTCGGCGCAGACGCTGATGCGCAATGTCGACAAGGACAAGCTCGGCATCGCGCTGAAGAGCGCCAACGAGGAAGTCCGCGCCTTCTTCCTCGGCAACATGTCTTCCCGCGCCGGCAAGATGCTGCTCGACGACATGGCCGCGCTGGGACCGGTGCGGCTGCGCGACGTCGACGAGGCGCAGGCGCTGCTGGTCAATCTCGCCAAGGATCTCGCCGCCAAGGGCGAAATCATGCTGACCAAAAACCGCGCCGACGACGAGCTGGTGTACTGATGGCCGCACCCGCAAAATTCCTGTTCGACATGGACTTCTCGGCGCCGGACAAGAGCGCGCGAGCGGCCCGCCACGCCGGCCGAGGTCGCGCAGAAGATCGCGGCCGCCGAGGCCCGCGGCTATCGCGACGGCTTCGACGCCGGCCAGCGCGAGGCCAAGGCGGAAAGCGACCGCCGCGCCGCGCTGGCGCTCGAGGAGATCGGGATCGCGCATCGAGGCCATCGCCAGGCGCTTTGCCGGCATCGAGACCCGGATGGAGACCGAGGCCGTCGACGTCGCGGTCGCGGTGGCGCGCAAGCTGTGCAGCGAATTGATTGCCGCCGAGCCGCTCGGCGAGATCACCGGGCTGGTGCGCGACTGTTTCTCGCACCTCGTCTCGACGCCGCATCTGGTGGTCCGGATCAACGACGCGCTCTACGAGGCGGCGTGCGAACAGATCGAGCGGCTGGCGAAGCGAAGCGGCTTCGAGGGCCGTCTGGTGATCCTGGCAGAGCCGGAAATCGCCACCGGCGATTGCAGGATCGAATGGGCCGACGGCGGCGTGGTGCTGGAGCGTGCCGCGATCGAAGCCAAGATCAACGAACTTGTCGGGCGCTACATGGCGTCCCGCGGTCAGGCCGGATCGCGGCCATGAGGATTGAACCATGAGTGACACCGACGCACAGGTCCCGCTTCCCGATCTCAACGCCGCCGATGCGCCGGGGGTCGACGACATCGCCTATCACGAGGACGAGAACGCCTCGCGCATTGCCGCCGATCTGGAGGCGGTGTTCGACGTCCCGGTGCAGGTCTCGGCGGTGCTCGGCCGCTCCAAGATGGACGTCGGCGAATTGCTCAAGCTCGGGCCCGGAACCGTGCTCGAACTCGATCGCCGGGTCGGCGAGTCCATCGACATCTATGTCAACAACCGGCTGGTGGCGCGTGGCGAGGTGGTGCTGGTCGAAGACAAGCTTGGCGTGACCATGACGGAAATCATCAAGGCGGAACGCGGCTGAAGCAGAACCGGCGACACCGCGCGCGACCGGCGCGAACAGACGAACAGGAGATTATCATGCGGCTTCTCATCGTTGGCACACTGAAGGGCCAGCTCACGACCGCCACCAAGATCGCCATGGACAATGGCGCTTCCGTCACCCATGCGGAGGACCATGAGCAGGCGATGCGCGTCCTGCGCGGCGGCAAGGGCGCCGACCTGTTGCTGGTCGACGTCGGCCTCGACATCCGCGACCTCGTGATGCGGCTCGAGGCGGAGCACATTCACGTGCCGATCGTCGCCTGCGGCATCTGCAACGACGCCCGCGCCGCGGTAGCCGCGATCCACGCCGGCGCCAAGGAATACATCCCGCTGCCGCCCGACCCGGAACTGATCGCTGCGGTGCTGGCGGCCGTCGCCAATGATTCGCGCGACATGGTCTACCGCGACGAGGCGATGGCCAGGGTGATCAAGCTCGCGCAGCAGATCGCGGGCTCCGACGCCTCGGTGATGATCACCGGCGAATCCGGCACCGGCAAGGAGGTGCTGGCGCGCTATGTCCACACCCGCTCCGGCCGCGCCAGGAAGCCGTTCATCAGCATCAACTGCGCGGCGATACCCGAACATCTGCTGGAATCCGAATTGTTCGGCCATGAGAAGGGCGCCTTCACCGGCGCGATCGCGCGGCGGATCGGAAAATTCGAGGAAGCCACCGGCGGCACCCTGCTGCTCGACGAAATCTCCGAAATGGACGTCCGGCTGCAATCCAAACTGCTGCGCGCGATCCAGGAGCGCGTCATCGACCGCGTCGGCGGCACCCGTCCGGTCCCGGTCGATATCCGCATCATCGCGACCTCCAACCGCAACCTCGCCGAAGCCGTGCGCGAGGGCACTTTCCGCGAGGACCTGCTGTTCCGGCTCAATGTCGTCAACCTGAAGATTCCCCCGCTGCGCGAACGGCCGGCGGACATTCTCGAACTCGCGCAGCATTTCGCCAAGAAATATGCCGAAGCCAATGGCGTGCCGCTGCGGCCGATTTCCGCCGAGGCACGCCGGGTGCTGACATCGAACCGCTGGCCGGGCAACGTCCGCGAGCTGGAAAACACCATCCATCGTTCGGTGCTGATGGCGCAGGGCGACGAGATCGGCGTCGAGGCCATCCTGACGCCGGACGGCGACCGTCTCGATCTTGCCAGGACCGCGCCGGCGGTGGCGCACGCCACCTTCGCCGCCGAGCAGGTCACCCGGGCGCTGGTCGGGCGCACCGTGGCCGATGTCGAGCGCGATCTCATCCTGGAGACGCTGAAGCATTGCCTCGGCAACCGCACCCATGCCGCCAACATCCTCGGCATCTCGATCCGCACGCTGCGCAACAAGCTCAACGAATATGCCGATGGCGGGCTGCCGATCACGCCGGCCGGCGCCGGCGAATACCACCGCGCCACCGCCACGGCGTGAGCGGGCGGCAAAGCCTCTCAATCGTCATGGCCGGTCTTGTCCAGTCTTGTCCCGGCCATCAACGTCTTCTCTCCCGCAACGGCGAAGCTCTCAGCCGTCATTGCGAGGAGCGCAAGCGACGAAGCAATCCATGCCCAGATCGCCGCGCCATGGATTGCTTCGCTTGCGCTCGCAATGACGGTCTTGGGCTCAGGCGAAATCGTCGCCCGCCGCCGAATAATCCGGCGCATCCGGCCTGCGGAAAATGTGGATGGGATAGCCCGGTTCGAAGCTGCGGCCGGTGAAGACCAGATAGGCGTAGAGCGCGAGGTAGCCGATCGCAACGGTGCCGACCGCGTAGAGGAGCCAGATCGCGATCCGTTTCATCGACGGCCCAACAGCACGCCGGCAAGCCCGGCCGTCACGCCGGCAAAGCCTGCGAGCGTGGCGGCGGATTGCCAAGGGTCACCGCCAGCTTGCCGTAGCGATCGGTGAAGGCCTCGGTGTCGATCTCTTCGAGCTGGATCGTCCCGCTCATCACGCCGGCCTTCCACGCCTCGTGCTCGGGATCGCTGCGGAATTCCGGCATCACGTCGCGCGCGAACAATTCGAGCGAATTCGCAGATATGCTCGTGGCTGTTCTTGCCGGCCTGGTTGAGCAGGATCACCTGGTCGATATGCGAGCTGCGGAAACGCCGCAGTTTGCGGGCGATGGTCTCGGGCGATCCGATCAGGCCGCTGCGCAGCGCCGCCTCCTGGGCCTGCGGATTCTCGCGCTTCCACTTGTTGTACTCGTCCCACATGTTGACGGTGCCCGGCGCCGGGCGCTGCCGGTTCTGCGCCGCGCCGTAGAAGCGCAGCGCGAACTGGAAGAAGGTGGCGCCGTCGGCGCGCGCCCTCGCCTCCTCATCGGTTTTCGCGCACATGAAAAACGATACCAGCGCCATGTTCGGGTTGATCTCGTAATCCGCGAGCCTGGTCAGCCGCTTGGTGATGGCATTGTAATAGGCGTGAACCCAGGCATGCGCCGCGTCGGCGCTGACGAACTGGAAGCCGAGCGCGCCGAAACCGTGCCGGCCGGCGCGCTCGATGGTCGGAAGCTGCGAGCACGCCATCCATAATGGCGGATGCGGCTTCTGCACCGGCTTCGGCACGACGTTGCGCAACGGAATGTCGAAATATCTGCCGTGATGCTCGCTGCCGCCGTCCCTGAACATCGGGAAAATGGCGCGGACGGCCTCCTCGAACACTTCCTTCTTGGTTTCCATGTCGCGGCCGAACGGCGTCAGTTCGGTGATCGACGCGCTTTCGCCCATCCCGAACTCACAGCGGCCATTGCTGAGCAGATCGAGCACCGCGACCCGCTCGGCGACCCGGGCCGGATGATTGGTGGTGAGCTGCAAGATGCCGTGGCCGAGCCGGATGTTTCGGGTGCGCTGGCTGGCGGCGGCCAGGAACGATTCCGGCGATGGCGAGTGCGAATACTCTTCCAGAAAATGATGCTCGACCACCCAGGCGTGGTCGTAACCGCAGCGATCCGCCGTCTCGAGCTGGGTCAGCGCGTCCTGGTAGAGCTTGAGCTCGCCGCCGGCCTGCCACGGGCGCGGCAATTGCAGCTCATAGAAAATGCCGAACTTCATGGCGTCTCTCCCGCGGCCCTCTTGTCATTTCGCGCAGTGTAGGCTCCGGGAATGCCGAGTCCAGCCTCCGGCCAATTCCGCCGCACGGAAGATGGCTTGTACTGGCCGCACGAATGGTTAGCTTCGCCGCTGCCGAGTTGTGACCGCAATCCGCAAGCCCGCCGCATGTCCATCGAGACCCCATGACCAGCTTTACGCCGCATCAGGATTTCCGCACTGAAGGCTGTTGCCGACTGGCTCAAGGCGAAGCCCGGCCGGAACGGCACGCCGCCGATCTTCCGGCTGTTCGGCTACGCCGGAACCGGCAAGACCACGCTGGCGCGTCACATCGCCGATGGCGTCGATGGCGACGTGAAATTCGCGGCCTTCACCGGCAAGGCCGCGCTCGTGATGCGCAACAAGGGCTGCGACAACGCCTCGACGATCCACTCGCTGATCTACCGCGCCCGCGAATCCGGCGTGGAACAGCCGAGTTTTGAACTTTGGGACGACGCGCCGGCATCCAAGGCCAAACTGATCGTGATCGACGAATGCTCGATGGTGGATGCCGAGCTCGGCCGCGACCTGATGTCGTTCGAGTGCCCGCTGCTGGTGCTCGGCGATCCCGCGCAACTGCCGCCGATCCAGGGCGGCGGTTTTTTCACCGATTGCGAGCCCGACGCCATGCTCACCGAAGTGCACCGGCAGGCCCAGGACGACCCGATCGTGCGGATGTCGATGGATATCCGCGAAGGCCGCGAGCTGGAGCTCGGCCGCTACGGCGAAAGCGAGATCGTATCGCGCAGCGAGCTCGATCCGGACCGGGTGATGAGCGCCGACCAGGTGCTGGTCGGGCGCAACAATACCCGCCGCGCCTATAACATGCGGGTGCGGCAGAAGCAGAAGATCGATGACCCGTTGCCGGTCGCCGGCGACAAGCTGGTTTGCCTGCGCAACAACCGCAAGAAGGGCCTTTTCAACGGCGGGCTGTGGCGGGTGAAATCGCGCGCGCAGTCGAAATCGAAGATCATCACCATGCGCCTGTCACCCGACGAGGATCTCGGCCACAAGGTGACAAAGGTCTCGGTCCGCGGCGATTGCTTCGGCGGCGTGATCGAGACCATCCCCTGGGAGCAGCGCAAGCCCTATGACGAGTTCGATTACGGCTACGTGCTCACGGTGCACAAATCGCAGGGCTCGCAGTGGGACGACGTGGTGCTGTTCGATGAGAGCTTTGCCTTTCAGGACAGCCGCGCCCGCTGGCTCTACACCGGCATCACCCGCGCCGCGAAACGGCTGAGCGTGGTGGTGTAATTGTCCCGAGGCCGGACTTCTCGCCCCCGCGAAGCAATCCATCGCTCGCTGTCATTCCGGGGCGATGCGAAAGCATCGAACCCGGAATGACGCAAGGGCAGGCGTCAGATTCCCCAGCCGCTAGCGCCTTGGACGGGCGCGCATTTATTCACGAACTCGTGTGCGCGGCGTGGTAACGGCGCCCGTCGCGCTGCGTATCTTGCAATACCGGGCTGGGGCTCGACCATTGCGAACCGCGGCTTGCGCCCTACACTGCCGTCAAATCCGGTCACTGTCGCTCACCGAGAGGAACCCGCCATGTCCCGCAGCCAATTCAGCCGCCTTTCCCTGTGCGCCGCCGCGCTTGGCGCGCTGGCGATCGCCGCCTTCGCCGCCGCGCCCTTGCGGGCGGCGGAAGACGCCGTGATCATTCCCCCGCCTGCCATGGACGTTCCGGCATCGGGCGGCATCCAGACTGCGGTGGTGGCCGGCGGCTGCTTCTGGGGCGTGCAGGGCGTGTTCCAGCACACCGCCGGGGTCGTCAACGCGGTGTCAGGCTACGCCGGCGGCAGCAAGGCTACCGCGCAGTACGAAACCGTGAGCACCGGCACCACCGGCCATGCCGAGTCGGTCGAGATCAAATACGACCCGAAGCAGATCAGCTACGGCAAGATCCTGCAGATCTTCTTTTCGGTTGCGCACGATCCGACCCAGCTTAACCGCCAGGGCCCGGACAGCGGAACGCAATATCGCTCGGCGATCTTCACGGCCTCGGACCAGCAGAAGAAGGTTGCGGACGCCTATATCGCCCAACTGGACGCCGCCAAGGTTTACAAGAAGCCGATCGTAACCAGGGTCGGGCCGCTCGAGGGGTTTTATCCGGCGGAGGCCTATCATCAGGATTACCTGACGCTGCATCCGAACCAACCCTATATTGCCTATAATGACATTCCGAAGGTGGAGAACCTGAAGAAGATTTTCGCGCAGAACTACGTCGAGAAGCCGACGCTGGTGAGCGGCGCGAAGGTCACCAACTGACGGGATACCCAGTCACGGTAAAGGAGGCGCAATGGCGGATACCAAAACGATGACCGGCAAGATCCAGAAGACCGAGGCCGAGTGGCGCAAGGAACTGACGCCGATGCAATATGCGGTGCTGCGCGAAAAGGCCACCGAGCGGCCGTTCTCCGGCGAATACGAGCACGAGCAGACGCCCGGGACCTACACCTGCGCCGGCTGCGGCCAGACGCTGTTCGATTCCGACGCCAAGTTCGATTCCGGCTGCGGCTGGCCGAGTTTCACCGCGCCGGCGGTCGACGGCCATGTCGACGAGCAGCGTGACATCAGCCACGGCATGATCCGGACCGAGGTGCTGTGCTCGAAGTGCAGCGGCCACCTCGGACATGTGTTCGAGGATGGGCCCGGCCCTGCCGGGCTGCGCTACTGCATCAATTCCGCGGCGTTGAAGCTGCAGCCCAAATAAGGGCGTCTGGTTCCTTCGCTGGAACCGGCAATTGCGATATGCTCTGCTCCTGACGGCGGCGCGCCGGATGTACGATCCGGCGGCCGTCCGTTTTGGGGAGGGTGCCATGTCAGTCGGAATGATACTCATCATCATCCTGATCATTTTCCTGCTCGGCGGCTTCAGCGGCCGGTTCGGAGGCTACGGCTACGGCATGGGCCACTCCGGAATGGGCCTTGGCGGCGTGGTCCTGATCGTGCTCATCGTTTTGCTGCTGCTGGGCAAGCTTTGACACAGATAACCCCCTGAAATAACGGGTATTATTCCCCTTCCGGGGCGTTCAGACGCAGATTTATCATCCTGCCGGTGAGGAGTTGCATTTCTGTCAAACGAGCTTATATTAAAGGCTGTCCTGAAATGACGTGCCGGTGCGCCTCCGCTTGAAGGACCCGCACGATCCGTTCGCGGTTTCGATCGCGCTGTTGCCCAAAAACGATAAAGGTCACTGACCATGGCTTCCTTCAGCTACAACACCGCCGCCGAATTGTTTCCCGCCGCGATCCGCAAGAAAAAACGCGCAGGCTTCGCGTATCGGCGATTTGGCACCGCGGCGGAAGCCGTGCGTTTCGCGATCGAGGAATTGCCGGCGGATTTGCTGAACGGCGCCTATCTCCAGGTCGAGGAAGCCCGCTTCGACCAGAGCGGCATCCGCTCGCTTTATGAGAGCCAGGACTTTCCGCTGCCGCGCCGTCCGCGCGCACCCGAGCCGGCACCGGCCAGCAGCGACAACACCAAGGCCGACGCCGCGTAATTTTTAGCGCGGCTGCCGCTCCATCCAGTGCCGCAGCAGCCGCATATTGCGGATGTTGGCGCGGAACAGCACGTCGAAAGCGTCGCCCGCGACCGGAATCATTCCGACCGTGCCTTCCAGCGCAACATTGGCGAGCATCCGCGCCGTGACATGCCAGGGCGCGCCGAGCGCGCGGGCCTCGCGCACCAGCCACAGCGAGAACGCCGACGCAATGAGGTCGCCGACCACCGGGATCAGCCGGATGATGCCGTCGATGCCGTAGCGGATGTTGGTGCCGGGCAGCACGAAGGCGATGTCCAGCAATTTCGCCAGGGCATCGAGCCGCGCCAACCGCTGTTCGCGGCTGAGGTTGCCGAACGGGTTGGCGGCGGAATGGCCGAAATCGAAGCGAAAGCCGTGAGGTCCCGTGCCGAGCGATTCCGGCCGGATCTCGCGTCCCTCCTGGTCGATGATCGGGCCACGCGTCTCCGGGCCGCCAAACGCCGCGGCAGCGCTGCGAAAGCCGCGTCGGGAACGCGCGGTGTTGCGGGAAAGGATTTCGTCGTTCGACATCACCATCAGATGGTAACGCGCAAGGCGAACGCAAGTTGCGTCAGGCGGCAGGGGCGCGCTCGTCAATCGCCTCATGCGCCAGCCACGACGAGATCGTCGCCGGCACGAAGCCGACCAGGCCGTACAGGATGAACTGGGTGGCGCCGGTGTCCGCTCCCCGCGAGCCGTAGAGCAACTCCGCCGCGAAAAACGCGATCGCGCCGACGCCGAGCATCCGGACCACCGGGTTTATTCGTTTGACATGAAAGAAAATGTCATCCACCGCCGCGATCATCAGCACCGGCAGGATACCGAACAGATAGCTGTATTGAAGCGTCTTGAGAAACACCACGAACAGCTTTGCCAGTTCCGAGGCGCTGGGCCGATCCAGATATCCCGACATCACGGTGGTCGCTATCAGGAGAAAAAACCCGCCGATGAACGGCCCCAGCGCCGCGAAAATCAAGTAGCGTTTCATGCCTTGCCTCCCGACCCGCCTTTTGCCGCCGCTGTAGCATTGTTGTTTTTTGGCGCGAACTACGCAAGATCGGCGGCGCAGCCATGCCGCGCCGGCAGCCCTAGGCAGATAGTATAAGCTGCGCTCCCGCCGGCAGCCGCCGCCGCGGCATGGATGGGCGTGCGGGAGGTCTCAGCGCGCCCGCCGTTACTCGCCCCACGCCGCAAACGCGTCATTGAAGGCCCGCTCGCCTGGCGGGCCCTTCTCGATGGCGATGATGGCACGGCGCTGGTTGACATAGACCAACGGCACGTCGAACCACGAGCGCTCCTTGAGGAGCTGGATGTTGCGCGAGCGGTCGGCATCGACGTTGGACAGTCCGACCAGGAAGAAGCCGTCGGTGACCTTGACCGCCAGCCCCGCCAGCGGCGTGCCGCGCGCCTGTTCGTTGGACTTCATCAGGATGCCCGGCACGTTGGCGACGCCGCCGCCATCGAAATCCGGCGGCAGGATGAAGGTCAGCTCGGCGGTATGGCTGGCCGGCAGCGACGTGTCGGTGTTGCGGCGGAACGACATCGTCATCTTGAACTTGCGGTCGGGTATCTCGATATCGGCGCGCACCGCAATGTCGGCGGGCTGGCCGGCGGCGGCCTTGATCGGCTCGGTGCGCCAGACCACGGTACCGACATATTGCTTGCCCTTGGGATCGGAAGGATCTTCGTCATACAGCACGACGCGCTGCGCCACCGGGGCGACCTGTTCGGGTGAGGGAGCCTGGCCGACGCGATCGGGAATCTTCGGCTTCGACAGCGGCGTCGAGGTATCCTTCGGCGCTTCGACTACCGTGGACGGCTTGAACAGGCCGCTCACGATCGTCAGCGCCGACTTGCCCCACAGGATCGCGGCGCCTGCCAGGATCAGGATCACGCCGATCGCGATCGCGCTCTTGAACGGAAACGCCGCGCCGGTGCGAACCGGATTTTTCGGTTCGCGCTCCGGCGCAAGCCGCGAGCGTGAACCAGGTTGCTGGTTTTGCGCGGCGTAGCGCTCGGCCTCCTCGACCGATTTGTCATAGGAATAGGGCGCCTCGGCATCGGCGCCCCGATTTTCCATGGTCGGCTCGAGCCGGTCGAACTCCGGCGACGGCGACGGCACGTTGGCGTAGGTCTTTCGCGCGGCGCGGTTCGCCTGCGCGGCGGCGCGACCGAGATCGTCGGCATCGGCGGCGATGTCGCGGAAGCCGCGCATGCCCTGGGTCTGCGGGGCGCTGTTTTCGGGGCCGCGGCGGGGCGCGCCGGATCGCTCGCGGGTCGGCGGAAGCTGCGGATCCTGCATCGGTATCTGCGGCTGTTGCGACCGTGGCCGCTGCGGGCGGTCGTCCGGTCCGAGCGGCGAGCGCTCGCCCCGGGACGGCGTCGGAGACGGCGGCCGCTGACGCGGCGGCGCGGGCGCCGGTGAGGTCGAGGATTGCGCGGATCCCGCTTCGCCGGTCCGCGTCGCGGCGCGGGTGTTGGCGCGGAATGCATCGCCGGCGCGGGCGCGATCACCGCCGGCGCGCGAGCCGTCGCGTGTCGCGTCGCGGGCGCGCTGGGCCGCCTCGGACTCGACCTTGCGGACGGCCTCCTCCAGCGACAGCCGCTCGCGGGTGATTTCGGATTCGCTCAACGGAGGCTCGACACTGCGCAGTTGCGCGATCAGTGCGGAACGCGCGCGCTCGTAAAGCGCACGGCGGCTCTCGCCGGGAGCACTGGGATCCAGTCCGGCAATGGCGCGGGCAATCAGCGGATAGTAATCAGCCATCTTTGCTCAACATTGAGGGCTTTCCGGTAACATCTCGTTAAGCCTCGAACGGATTCTGCACCAGGATAGTATCCTCGCGTTCCGGGCTGGTGGAAAGCAAGGCGATTGGGCAACCCACCAGTTCCTCGACCCGGCGGACATATTTAATGGCCTGCGCCGGCAAATCCGCCCAGGAGCGGGCATGGGCGGTTGGTTCTTTCCAGCCCTCGATGGTCTCGTAGACCGGCACCACACGGGACTGGGCGCCCTCGCCGGCCGGAAGATGGTCGATTTCCTTGCCGTCCAGCCGGTAGCCGACACAGACCTCGATCGAGTCAAAGCCGTCGAGAATGTCGAGCTTGGTCAGCGCCAGCCCGTGGATGCCGCAGGTCCGCACGGTCTGGCGCACCAGCACCGCGTCAAACCAGCCGCAGCGCCGCTTGCGTCCGGTATTGACGCCGAATTCCTTGCCGCGGCGGCCGATCTCCTCGCCGATCTCGTTCAGCAGCTCGGTCGGAAACGGCCCCTGCCCGACCCGGGTCGTATAGGCCTTGCAGATCCCCAGCACATAGCCGACCGCGCTCGGTCCGAGGCCGGTTCCGGTCGCCGCCTGGGCTGCCACGGTGTTGGAGGAGGTGACGTAAGGATAGGTGCCGTGGTCGACGTCGAGCAGCGCGCCCTGCGCGCCCTCGAACAAGATGCGCTTGCCTTCGCGGCGCTTGAGATCGAGCAGCCGCCACACCGTTTCCGCATAGGGCAGCAGCTTGGGCGCCAGCGCGGTCAGCTCCTTGAGTATCGCCGCACCGCCGATTTCATCGAGATTGAGCCCACGGCGCAGCGCGTTGTGGTGCGCCAGCAGGCGGTCGATCTTGTGCGGCAGCGTATCGAGATCGGCGAGGTCCATCAGCCGGATCGCGCGGCGGCCGACCTTGTCTTCATAGGCAGGGCCGATGCCGCGCCGCGTGGTCCCGATCGCCGTGATGGCGTTGGAGGACTCCCGGAGCGCATCGAGCTCGCGATGCAGCGGCAGAATCAGCGTGACGTTTTCGGCGATGCGCAGATTGTCCGGGCCGACCGCAACGCCCTGTCCCTGAAGTCGCGCGACTTCGTCGAGGAACGCCTGCGGATCGACCACGACGCCGTTGCCGATCACCGACAGTTTCGACGGCCGCAGCACGCCCGACGGCAGCAGCGCCAGCTTGTAGGTTTCGCCGTTGATGACAAGGGTATGACCGGCATTGTGACCGCCCTGGAAGCGCGCGACGATGTCGGCCTGCTCCGACAACCAGTCGACGATCTTGCCCTTTCCCTCGTCGCCCCATTGGGCGCCGACGACGACAACATTGGCCATTTCGCGGATATTCCCTTTGCAACTGTCTCTGCGCCAGCATGCTCTGCCCGGACAACCGCTGCCCCGGATTGGGTCGCGCGGCAGGCTGTTCCGGATCATGCGCCCAGCCCAGATCACGGCCGGGGCCGGTGCGAGGCATCCTCCCGATAAAGGATGCGCGCTACCGACGCAAGCCGGAAGGCGCCTCGGCGGCGCCGATCGCAGCGGCCCAAGCTATTGATATACCCTGAAAAAACCGCGGCTGCGGTGCCCTGGCACGGTCCGGGCCGCGGATTTGCATCGGCCGGTCGCCGGGCCTTGCGAAAGGCATCGGCTGCGGGCGAAGCGCATGGTCGCGATGCATCCGCCCCATTGATGCCGGATCGAAATCCGTGTCTGTGAACCATGCCGGGTAGACCAATTCCGGCCCGGCGACCCACGCTGGGCGGGCCGCGGCGCTATTGAACCGGGCCGAGACGACCATCCGATGTCCGCTTCCGACACCACCCCGAGCACCGCTTTGCGCGGTGGCTGGCTCGCGAACCAGCCCTATCTGCTGCTTTGCATCACCACGATTTGCTGGGCCGGCAACGCCATCGTCGGCCGCCTCGCGGCCGGACATATTCCCCCGGTGACGCTGTCGTTCCTGCGCTGGTTCCTGGCGTTTCTCCTGATCCTGCCGTTCGCATGGAAACATCTGGTGCGCGACTGGGGCGCGATCCGTGCCCATCTCGGCACCATGATCGTGATTACCGTCAGCGGAATCAGCATCTTCAACACCCTGCAGTATTGGGCGCTGGAATACACCCAGGCGCTGAACACGCTGCTGCTGCAATCGGCCGGGCCGCTGTTCGTCGCGGTGTGGTCGCTGATCCTGCTCGGCGTCCGCCTGACGCTGGCGCAGACCATCGGAATCGCGGTGTCGCTGTCCGGCGTGCTGGTGATCCTGCTGCACGGCGACCTGATGGCGCTGACCGCGATCGGCTTCAACAAGGGCGACGTGATCTTCACGGTGGCGCTGGCGATCTTCGGGTTCTACTCGGTGCTGACGCTGAAGCGGCCGGCGATTCACGGCCTGTCGTTTGCCGCCTTCACCTTCGGCTGCGGCGCGGCGTGCCTGATCCCGCTCCTGATCTGGGAACTGTTGGCACGTCCGGTGATGCAGCTCAACGTGCCGAACCTGCTGTCGCTGGTTTACGTCGCGGTGTTCCCCTCGGCGCTGGCCTATCTGTGCTTCACCCGCGCCGTGCAACTGATCGGCGCCAACCGCGCCGCGCCGTTTTTTCACATGGTGCCGCTGTTCGGTTCCGTGATGGCCATGATCTTCCTCGGCGAACGCCCGCAACTGTTCCACGTGATCGGCTTTGCGCTGGTGCTGACCGGTGTTTTCATCGCCTCGCGCAAGGCCTCGGCGTGATCGAGGGCGGGTCTTGTCCAACCCTTTTCGCGTCATTCCGGGGCGCGCATAGCGCGAACCCGGAATCTCGAGATTCCGGGTTCGCGCTCGCGCGCGTCCCGGAATGATGGTGTGGACGGCCCCCGACGGCATCAGTGTGCCAGACTGGTGATATCGATTCGACCAGACAAGGGAGCCGTCCATGGGCGAGATTAGCATGATTGGTTTGGATTTGGCGAAGAACGTGTTCCAGGTTCACGGGATTGACGCGTCGGGAGGGGTGGTGGTGCGGCGTCAGCTTCGGCGTGGTGCGGTGGAGAAGTTTTTTGCGCAACTGCCGCCGTGCCTGGTGGGGATGGAGGCCTGTGGCAGCGCGCACCATTGGGCGCGGGTGATCGGCCGTTATGGCCACGAGGTGCGGCTGATGCCGCCGGCCTATGTGAAACCTACCTGAAGCGCAACAAGAACGATGGCCGCGACGCGGAGGCGATCTGCGAGGCGGTGGGCCGGCCGACGATGCGGTTCGTGGCGGTAAAGAGCGTGGAGCAGCAAGCGACGATGGCGGTTCATACCACGCGGGCGCTGCTGGTGCGGCAGCGCACGATGGCGGCGAATGCGCTGCGGGCTGCGCTGGGCGAACTCGGGATCGTGGCGGCGCAGGGCATCAGGGGATTGCGCGAGCTGATGGCCCGGCTCGAAACGGCAAACGCGGAGATCCCGGAGCTGATGCGGGGCACGTTGCTGGTTCTGGCCAGGCATTGGCAGGCGCTCGATGCCGATGAGCGCGCCTGGAGCGACAGATTACGCAAGCCGCCCGCGCCGATCGCGAGGCGCGCCGGCTGATGGAGGTGCCGTGCGTCGGCCCGATCATCGCCAGCACGGTTCTGGCCAAGGTGGCTGATGCGAAGGTGTTCCGCTCGGGCCGCGATTTGCGGCCTGGATCGGACTGACCGGCCGCGATCACGGCACCGGCGGCAAGCATCGTCCAGGCCGCATCTCCAAACGGGCGACCGCATGCTGCGAGCCCTGCTGATCAGTGGGGCGAGCGGCTATCTGCGCCACCAGAAGCGGCGCGGTGTCAGCGACCCGTGGCTGCGCGAGCTGCTGGCGCGTCGTCCCTATAAGGTCGTCATGGTGGCGCTCGCCGCCAAGACCGCGCGTATCATCTGGGCCATGCTGGCCAAAGGAGAGAAGTACCGGGCTCGCGCCGAGCGCGTCGGCTGCTGCCTGATTGGAGGGCGACAGCCGCCGCGCTCGCGCTCATCTGTCGGAAAGGGCAACTATGGTGTGATGGCAAAATGGTCAGGAAACCGGCATCGAAACACTCCGTACCGTCATCGCGCGTCACAGCACGCCGGAATGATCGGAATTCGATCCGCGATCTCCATCAGGGCCCGCGGTCATCCACCGCATTCAGAGGCCGTATACATGACCGCTCCCCGATCCGTTTGCCGAAACACCAAACAAGCCCTTGCCGAGAGGAGGCCGTCCATACATGACAGTGACTGATGGATTGCTTTGTCGCTTGCGCTCCCAGCAATGACGGCTGAGAGCTTTGTTGTTGCGAGAGGCCCGGACCGGTTGGCGGAATGAGTTACGTCACGGTATAGTGAAAGCGCCAAATCGGGAGAGAAGGAATGTCGAAATTCAGGGTGGTGACGCCAAAAGGCGCAAGTTTCACGGTCGCCGGCGGCGGCTACGCACTTGAAAAGGAGGCGCTCGATCCGATCGGCGCCGAGATCGTGGAAGCCCCGGCCGACGAAGCCGGTTTCATTGCCGCGGCGCGGACCGCCGATGCGGTCTATGCCAAGGGCATTCCGATCACCAAGACCATTATCGACGCGCTCGAGAACTGCAAGGTGATCACGCTGGGCAGCGTCGGGGTCGACAGCGTCGACGTCAAGGCCGCGACCGCCCGCGGCATTCCCGTCACCAATATACCCGACACCTTCATCGAGGAAGTGGCCGACCACGCCATGATGCTGCTGCTGGCCGGCTTCCGCCGCCTGATCGTGCAGGACCGGATGGTCCGCGAGGGCCGCTGGTCGGAAGGCCGCCCGGCATTGTTGAAGGTCCCGCGGCTGATGGGGCAGACGCTCGGGTTCATCTCGTTCGGGCGCGTGGCGCGCGCGGTGGCCAAGCGCGCGGCGCCGTTCGGACTTCGGATGATGGCCTACGATCCGTTCATCCAGGAAACGCTGATCTCCGATTGCGGCGTGATACCGGCGACCCTGTCGGAGGTGCTTTCGCAATCCGATTTCGTCTCGATGCACGCCCCGGCGCGACCGGAAGTCCACCACATGCTCGGCGAAAAGCACTTCAGGCAGATGAAGCCCGGCGCCGTCTTCATCAACACCGGGCGCGGCCCGACCGTGGATGAAGAGGCACTGATCAAGGCGCTGCAGGAAGGCTGGATCGCCCACGCCGCGCTCGACGTGCTGGAAAAGGAGCCGCCGTCGCACAACAACCCGATGCTGGGCATGGACAATGTGACGCTGACGGCACATGTCGCCTCGGCCTCGGCACGATTCGACGAGGCGCGCAAGCGCCGCGTCGGCTACGAATTGTCACTGGTTCTGTCCGGGATGTGGCCGGTGAGCTGCGTCAATCCGTCGGTGCTGCAAAACACCGCGCTGCGCCGCTGGCAACCGATCGGCATGGACCGCGGTCCGAACAGTTAGGCATTACTCAACCTATCGGCCTTATTGCGTCGTTGCGAGGAGCACTTGCGACGAACCAATCCGGGCCGTCATTCCGGGGCGATGCGTAAGCATCGAACCCGGAATGACGCAGAGCGTTGGATTGCTTCGCGGAGCCTGTCATCGGGCGCGCATTGGCGCGACCCGTTGGCTCGCAACGACGGATAAAATACCCGCGCTGTTCTAAAACACCAGCGCCTTGGCCTGCTTCACCTGCGGCAGCGCCTGCACCTTGGCCAGCACTTGCGCCGGCACGGTGCCGTCGACCTCGACCAGCGCGATGGCATCGCCACCCTGCTTGTTGCGGCCGAGATGGAAGGTCGCGATATTGATGCTGGCATCGCCGAGCAGGCCGGCGAAATGGCCGATGAACCCCGGTCTGTCTTCGTTGGTAACGTAGATCATCGACTTGCCGAACTCGGCGTCGACCCGGATGCCCTTGATGTCGACCAGCCGCGGCTTGCCGTCGGCATAGACCGTGCCGGAGACCGAGCGTTCCTGCCGCTCGGTGGTGACGGTCACCGTGATCAGGCTCTCATAGTCGCTCTGCGCGGCACGCACCACCTCGTCGACCACCATGCCGCGCTCCTTGGCGACGACCGGCGCCGAGACGACGTTGACATCGCCCAGCATCGGCCGCAGCAGGCCCGACAGCGCCGCCGAGGTCAGCGCCTTGATCTTCATTTCGGCGACGTGACCCTCATAGGTGATCTGCACCTTGGCGATGCCGGTCTCGGTGAGCTGGCCCGCGAACGAGCCGAGCTTCTCGGCAAGCTCGATGAACGGCCTCAGCTTGGGCGCTTCCTCCGCCGTGATCGACGGGAAGTTGACCGCGTTGGAGATCGCGCCGCTCAACAAATAATCCGACATCTGCTCGGCGACCTGCAATGCGACGTTTTCCTGCGCCTCGGTGGTGGCGGCGCCGAGATGCGGGGTGCAGATCACGTTGGGATGGCCGAACAGCACGTTGCTGGTGGCCGGCTCCTCGACGAACACGTCGAATGCGGCCCCCGCCACCTGCTTGGAATTCAGCGCGTCGACCAGCGCCTGTTCGTCGACCAGGCCGCCGCGCGCGCAGTTGATGATGCGGACACCCTTCTTCATCCGGGCCAGCGCCGCCGCGTCGATGATGTTCCGGGTCTTTTCGGTCAGCGGCGTGTGCAGCGTGATGAAGTCGGCGCGCCGCAACAGCTCGTCGAGCTCGACCTTCTCGACGCCGAGGTCCTTGGCACGCTCCGGCGACAGGAACGGATCGAACGCGATGACTTTCATGCGCAAGCCAAGCGCGCGGTCGGCGACGATCGAACCGATATTGCCGCAGCCGATCACGCCCAGCGTCTTGCCGGTGATCTCGACGCCCATGAAGCGGTTCTTTTCCCACTTGCCGGCCTGGGTGGAGGCGTCGGCCTGCGGAATTTCGCGCGCCAGCGCCAGCATCAGGGTGATGGCGTGTTCGGCGGTGGTGATCGAATTGCCGAATGGCGTATTCATCACGATGATGCCCTTGGCCGTCGCGGCGGGGATCTCGATATTGTCGACGCCGATGCCGGCGCGGCCGATCACCTTCAATCGCGTCGCCTTCTGGATGATCTTGGCGGTCGCCTTGGTGGCGGAACGGATCGCAAGGCCGTCATAATTGCCGATGATCTCCGCCAGTTTGTCCTTGTCCTTGCCGAGATTGGGCTGG
>CAVVIM010000035.1:0-30510 GCA_963748165.1 uncultured Alphaproteobacteria bacterium | reverse complement strand
AAATCGACCTCGATGCCGCGGTCCTTGAAGATCTGGACCGCGGCGGGCGACAGCGCGTCTGAAATAAGAACCCTGGGCTTGGACATCGGTGTTTTTTCCGTTGGTGGACGATGCATTTGATGACGTCACCCGCGGGCTTGACCCGCGGCTCCATCTCTTTTCGATGGATGGCCGGGTCAAGCCCGGCCATGACAGTGACACGAAAAACCTACGCCGCCTTCGGCAGCGACGCCTTGGTCTCGGCGAACGCCCAGTCGATCCACTGCGTCAGCAGCGCGACGTCGTTCGCCTCCACCGTGGCGCCGCACCAGATGCGCAGGCCCGCGGGCGCATCGCGGTAATGGGCGAAATCGTAGCCGGCGCCCTCTTTCTCGACCAGCGCGACCAGCTTCTTGGCGAAGTCGGCCTGCGCGTCCGGGGTCAGCGAGGTGATCGCGGGATCGACCACCTTCAGGCATACCGAGGTGTTGGAACGGATCGCAGGATCCCTGGCCAGGAAATCGATCCAGGGCGTCTTCGCCTTCCAGTCGGCAAGCACCCTGGTGTTGGCGTCGGCGCGCGCCATCAGGCTCTTGAGCCCGCCGATCGATTTGCCCCAGTTCAGCGCATCGAGATAATCCTCGACACAGAGCATCGACGGCGTGTTGATGGTCTCGCCCTCGAAGATACCTTCGTTGAGCTTGCCGCCCTTGGTCATGCGGAAAATTTTCGGCAGCGGCCATGCCGGCTTGTAGGTCTCGAGACGCGCCACCGCGCGGGGGCTCAGCACCAGCATGCCGTGCGCCGCCTCGCCACCCAGCGCCTTCTGCCAGGAGAAGGTCACGACATCGAGCTTGGCCCAGTCGAGCGGCTGGGCAAACGCCGCCGACGTGGCATCGCAGATGGTCAGGCCTTGGCGGTCGGGCTTGATCCAGTCGGCATTGGGCACGCGGACGCCCGACGTGGTCCCGTTCCAGGTGAAGACGATATCGGAGGCCGGATCGGCCTTGCTCAAATCCGGGATTTCGCCGTAGCCGGCATGCAGCCGGATGACGTCCTTGAGTTTCAATTCCTTGACGATATCGCTGACCCAGCCCTCGCCGAAGGATTCCCAGGCGATGGTGGTCACGGGACGCGCGCCAAGCAACGACCACAGCGCCATTTCGACCGCACCGGTGTCGGACGCCGGTACCACGCCGATCCTGTAATCGGCCGGCACTTCAAGCACCTCGCGCGTCAGCTCGATCGCGAGCTTGAGCTTGGCCCTGCCGATTTTCGCGCGATGCGAACGGCCAAGGGCGGCATCCCTGAGATTTTGGGCGTTCCAGCCGGGGCGCTTGGCGCAGGGGCCGGAAGAAAAATGCGGCACGTTCGGCCGCAAAGCGGGCTTCGCTGCAGTCATGACCTATCCTTCCAGATAGAAAGCCTCCCGTTGGGGGGAGGTGTCCCGCCGCGGTGCATAAGGGAAATGCCCGGAACCGTCAAGGACGTTCGGAAGGATCACGTGCGGGTGATGATTTGCCACGTGGGCGATTGCATCGTCTCAGAACCGCAGCGTCATCCCGACATGGCTCGGCTGAAATCCGAGCCTGACGTAGAAACGCTGGGCATCGATTTGGGTCTTGTGGGTGAGCAGTTCGACCAGCTTGCACCCCCTGTTGCGGGCCTCGGCGACCGCCCATTGCACCAGGTGCTCGCCGATGCCGCGGCTGCGGCACGACGCGGCGACGCGAACGTCCTCGATCAGGCCGCGCGAGGCGCCCTGCGAGCTCAGTCCGGGCAGGATGCAGAGCTGCAGGCAGCCGACCACCTTGGCCTCGCCATCCTGGGCGACCACGAGATGGATGTTCGGATCGCGATCGACCGCTTCGAATGCCTGGAAGTAGGCCGGCGGCAGTGGATCTCCCAGCCGCTCGCGCCCGCTGCCGAGCGGATCGTCCGCCAGCATGGCCACGATGGTGCCGACATCGTCGCGGCGGGCACGGCGGATCGTGATCGAGGACGTCGTGACCATGATTGGGTTTCCGGATTTCAGCGCGCCGGCGGCAGACCAAGGAATTTTTCCGTTTCGCCGATCCAGCGCCGCACGGCGGCATAGCCGTCGAGGTGAAAGCCGCCCTCATGCGCGAGTCTTGTATAGGCCAGCAGCGAGACGTCGGCGAGCGACACCGCGGCGCCGATCAAAAACCGCGTCGCGGCGAGCTGATGCTCCATTCGGGCCAACGCCGCATAGCCGCGCTTGACCTTGTCGGAATCGAGATCGGACGCCGGCTTGCCGAGATAGAGCATCTGGAAGCGGCAGACCGCGACATAGGGCTCGTGGCTGTATTGTTCCCAGAACAGCCACTCGTCCATCTTGGCCGCGGCAAAGCCATCTGCCGGGATGAGATCGCTGCCACGGGCGAGGTATCGGATGATGGCATTGGATTCCGCCAACACCCGGCCGTCGTCGAACTCGACGGTCGGCACCTGCCCGGCGCTGTTGAGCCTGAGGAACTGCGCCGTGCGGGTTTCACGCTTGCTGGTGTCGATATCGATCCAGCTATAGGGCAGGCGGAGGGCGTCGCAGACCCATTTCACTTTCAGGCAATTGCCTGAATTGGTATCGCCATAGATCTTCATGGGTTGTGCAACTTCCCGGACAGCAACGGCATCGGACCAGCCGCGTCATTCGCTGTCAAGCCGGTGTGCGCACGTCTGCGGTCAGAACTTGTAGCCGATTCCGGCGTGCAGGCTGTTCATCGTCACCGTCGTATTCTCGATCGAGATGAACTTGATATATTCCCATTCGCCGCGCAGGAATATGTTGTTCCACAACACGTATTCCATGCCGAGACCGCCAGTCCAGCCGACCACGAAATTATTGGTTCTTTCCTGGGATTCCGTGATCGATTGAGACGGAACGAGAGCTGGCGTTCCGATCACTATGCTGGTTACGCCGAGGGGGCTTGTCGTGCTGATGTCGTCCCGTCTGGTTGTGATGCTACTCACAGTACGCGCAATGTCCATGCGGCCAACCGCAAGGCCACCGAATATATAAGGCAGGAAATTGCCGGTCGCCCAGCCCGCTCGACCCCTGAACGTGATTGCATCCTTGATCTGCGCGGCAGCCTTGCCGCTCAAAGCCACCGTAAAGGTGGGGGTGTCGTTCGCAGGCGTGACCTGTCCCGGCGGAAAGCTGTATTGAAGCGGCCCAATTGAAGACGTGGAAGAACCGGTGAGGCCGTTGATGTAGTTGTAATTGGCCTCGACGCCGAAAACGAGGTCGTCCCATTGGTAGTTGCGGCCGACGAACGCGCCGAACCCGGTCGCTTGGGGGTTGGCCTTGCCCAGCGCCGACAGTTGTGACGTCGGCTCCTCGAGGATGCTGTCGCGATAAATGAAATTCGTCAGGCCGACGAGACTTTGGCTGAAATCCATGTTTGCTGAAGAATAGCCAACCTGGCCGCCGGCATACCAGCCATCCCAGTTTCGGGTCGGCGCCGGCTCGCCAAGGCTGCCGCGAAGATAATCGGGCATGTCGGCGGCATGCGCGCCAACCGCCGTTCCGAACACCATCGCCGCCAGCAGAAACCTACGCATCGTGACACTCCCCTCGACCACTCCGAACACGCGCCGATCATCGCTCGTTAACCTTAACCAATCGTTGTCGCGACGCCCGGTTGGCACGAAATCCTGCTGTCATCCCCGCGCAAACGATCGCCCGCTTGCGCGGGCGATCACGGCTGGGGCGGCGCCAACAGAAACGGCGCGGGATCTTCCCGCGCCGTTAACGATGATTAAGAAGCAAGCGGCCTGATCAGCCCTTGGTTATCAACGGCGGCGGCGCATAGACCGGCGGGCTCATCAGGTCCCAGCGCACGCCGAGCTTCACGTCCTGCGAAGTGATGTCCTTCATCACAAAGCCACTGCCGTTGACGACGGTGACGCCGTCGAAGGAATTGGTCGGGCCGGTGATGCCATCGCCGAGATTGATGTAGCGATAGGCCAGCTCGACCGTGAACCCAGGCGTCACCTCGTAGGCGAGACCAGCATGCAGGGCCCAGGCAAAATTCCATTTCGAGCCATCGGCGGCGAAGGTCGAGGCCGTGGTCGGCGCACCGCCGTTGATGATGACGCCATCGTCGCGGAAGCCGCTGATGGTGTTGCGCGACGCGCCGATGCCGGCGCCGATGAACGGCGTCACGCACCACCAGGTGCCGAGGTCGACATAGGCGTTGGCCATCGCCACCCATTCGGACTTGCTGCCGGAATAGTTGTCGGTTTCGGCAAATCCGGGCGCGATCACATTGAGCGGGCTGAACTGCGATCCGTGAAAGTTGGCGCGGCCGCGATATTCGCCGGTCACATCGGCGCGGAACCAGTTGTTGAAGCGATAGCCGACACCGAGGTCGTAGGACGTCGAACTGTCGAATCCCATTCCGGTGTTTTGAAAGCCCGCGGGAAACGGCGCCGTCGCCAGCGTGAGGTCCTTCAGGCTCTGGTTGGTCATGCCGATATCGCCGCGCAGATACCAGCCGCCGAAATCCGCGACCGGCGGCGGCGCATAGGGCGGCGGCATGATCGAAGGCATGTCGGCTGCGAACGCCATCGAGGACAACAGGGATGCCGCTCCGGCGGCGATGAGAACCTTAACGCTACGCATTGGCTTCGTCCTTTTGGCCGGTGAGGCGGTCATCGGAGGCCCCACGTCTAAAACTCACGGTGCGGACGATGCCACCAAATGCTTAAGCGCCGCTTAACCCTAATTTTTAGGGTTGATAATCTCGCAACGTGCCTGACTGCGCGACGCGTGGGAACAAGGCGCAGCGGCGCCCCGAATGGCTAACAATGTGTTGATGGGTGCGCCGAACCGACTCAGTGCGCGGTCTTCGGCATCTTCGGCAGGAACACCGCGAGCAGCCCGAGCGCGGGCAGGAACGCGCAGACCTGGTAGACAAAGGCGATGCCGGTATGGTCGGCGACCCGGCCGAGGATCGCCGCGCCGAGACCGCCAATGCCGAAGGCGACGCCGAAGAACACGCCGGAGATCATGCCGAAACGATGCGGCATCAATTCCTGCGCGAACACGATGATCGACGAGGTTGCCGACGAGATGATCAGACCGATGAACACGGTGAGCACCGCGCTGGTGAACAGGCCGACATAGGGCAACGCCAGCGTGAACGGCAGCGCGCCGAGGATCGAAAACCAGATCACGTATTTGCGGCCGAAGCGATCGCCGAGCGGGCCGCCGAAGAATGCGCCCACCGCGTTGGCGGCCAGGAAAATGAACAGATAGAACTGGGCCGCCTGGGTCGAGACGCCGAACCGGTCGATCAGATAGAAGATGTAATAGCTCGACAGGCTCGACACATAGAGCTGCTTCGAGAACAACAGCGCAACCAGCACCCCGAGCGCGAACACGACGCGACGGGAGTTCGGCGCTTCCGGGTGCGGTTCGGCCGGCCTGAATTTCCTGGCTGCGATCTGCGGCCTGTACCAGCGCCCGATCCGCCACAGGATGACGATCGCGAGGAACGCGATCGAGGAGAACCACGCGATGCTCGGCTGGCCGAACGGCACCACGATCAATGCCGCGAGCACCGGCCCCATCGAGGTCCCGAAGCTGCCGCCGAGTTGAAACACCGATTGCGCGAAGCCGTAGCGGCCGCCGGACGCAAGCCGGGCAATGCGCGCCGATTCCGGATGGAACACCGCCGACCCCAGCCCGACCAGGGCCGCCGCGACCAGGATGACGACGTAGCGATGCGCCGCGCTCAGCAGCAGCAGACCGAAAAACGTCGATCCCATGCCGATGGCGAGCGAGAACGGCTGCGCCTTCTTGTCCGTGAAGTGCCCGACCAGCGGCTGCAGCAGCGATGCCGTGAACTGGAACGCCAGCGTGATCATGCCGATCTGGGCGAAGTCCAGCGCGTAGCTGTCCTTCAGGATCGGATAGATCGATGCGATCAGCGACTGCATGGTGTCGTTGAGGAAGTGCGAGAAGCTGATTCCCGCCAGCACGATGTACACCGGCCCGGCCAGCGCGGCCGTGCTGGCAACGGACACGTCGGAGACGATCACCGGCTCGACCAGTGCTTCTTCGGAGACGAGGACAGGCTTGTTCAACGGGCAGTTCCCAGGCAATTCGCGGCGCGTCGCGCTCTACCTATCCCGCGGACGCCGTGCCGACCAGCACCAATAGATAATGGCTGCGATGCGCTCAGGCCGCCGCGGCTTCGCCGAGCGCCGAGACGATGTGATCGACCACTTCCTCGACCAGGATGCGATCGTCGCCCTCGCCCATCACGCGGATCACGGGCTCGGTGCCGGACGAGCGGACCAGCAGCCGGCCGTGACCGTTGAGACGTTTTTCACCGGCGACGATCGCCGATTTGACGTCGGCATCGTCGAGCGGCTTGCCGCTGCGATAGCGCACATTCTTCAGGATCTGCGGCAGCGGATCGAAGCGGTGGCAGACTTCCGACACCGGCCGGCGCAGCTTCTGCACCACCGCCAGCACCTGCAGGGCCGCGACAAAGCCGTCGCCGGTGGTGGTGTAGTCGGACAGGATGATGTGGCCGGACGGCTCGCCGCCGAGATTGTAGCCGCGGCTCAGCATCTGTTCGAGCACATAGCGATCGCCAACCGGGGTGCGGACCAGCTCGATGCCGTGGCCTTCGAGGAAACGCTCGAGCCCGAGATTCGACATCACGGTAGCGACGATGCCGGGCTTGGCGAGGCGGCCGTCTTCCTTCCAGCTTTGCGCGATCACGGCGAGCAACTGGTCGCCATCGACCAGGTGGCCGCGCTCGTCGACCAGGATGACCCGGTCGGCATCGCCATCGAGCGCGATGCCGATATCGGCACGCATTTCGCGCACCTTGCGGCTCAGCGCCTCCGGCGACGTCGAGCCGCATTCCTTGTTGATATTGAAGCCGTCCGGCTCGACGCCGATCGAAATGACGTCGGCACCGAGTTCCCACAGCGCTTCCGGAACCACCTTGTAGGCCGCGCCGTTGGCGCAATCGATCACCACGCGCAGGCCGTCCAGGCTGAGGTCGCGCGGCAGCGTGCGCTTGGCGAATTCGATATAGCGGTCGTGCACGCCGTCGATGCGGCGGGCGCGCCCGAGACTGGCGCTCTGCGCCAGCCGCTTGTCGAGCGATTCGTCGAGCAACAGTTCGATCTGCTTCTCGACATCGTCGGACAACTTGAAGCCTTGCGGGCCGAACAGCTTGATGCCGTTGTCCTCGAACAGATTATGCGACGCGGAAATCATCACGCCGAGGTCGGCGCGCATCGACTTGGTCAGCATCGCCACCGCCGGCGTCGGCATCGGGCCGAGCAGCAGCACGTCCATGCCGACCGAGGTAAAGCCGGCCACCATGGCGTATTCGATCATGTAGCCGGAAAGCCTGGTATCCTTGCCGATCACCACGCGATGGCGATGCTCGCCGCGCTGAAATACCAGTCCGGCCGCCTGTCCGACCTTGAGCGCCAGTTCCGGCGTGATCAGACCATTGGCACGGCCCCGAATCCCGTCGGTACCGAAGAATTTGCGGCTCATGTGTCCCCCACCCGCTTTCAAGGCGTCTCAAGCCACCCGGCGAGAAGCCCCGAACGCCTGCCGTCATGGCGTGGAGCGGTTATAATGCCCCGAGAGCTAAGATGGCTTCAAGAAATATCATGAATCATTACCGAGCGCCAATTCGCGCATTTGAACCTAACGCATTGTTATCGCGAAGGTAATGGCACGGACTGGCGGTCCGGCCTCAATCCTTGCGCTTGACGTGATGGTCGGCCTTCGAAGGCGGCGGCTGGGTCACATTGACCGGATCCGAGCCGGGAAAGGTTTCCTCCAGCCCTTCTTCCAGGGCCTCATCCAGCCGGCGCTTGTCGGCGCCCTTGGCGGCTTTCGGGTCGGGGCGTGGTCCGGTCATGGAGATCCCTCCTGGCTTGGCGGCAGCCGATCCGCAGCGCGATTTTGCGCTCGGCCCAAGCATGCTAGATGAAGCGTCAAAGCCGCAAATACAAGAAGGGCTGGATGCTCCCATGAAACACATCACCTGCATCGAGGATCTGCGCCAGCTTCACATGCGCCGGGTCCCGAAGGCGTTCTTCGATTATGCGGACCGCGGCTCCTATTCCGAGGACACGCTGCGCGCCAACCACGACGATCTGCAGCAGATCAAGTTCCGCCAGCGCGTGCTGGTCGATGTGTCGCGGCGCGATCTCTCGACGACAATTCTGGGCGAGCCCGCGGCGCTGCCCTTGATCCTGGCGCCGGTCGGCCTGCTCGGCATGCAGCATGGCGACGGCGAGATCCACGCCTGCCGCGCCGCGCAGGCCGCCGGCATTCCGTTCACGCAGAGCACGATGTCGATCTGCTCGATCGAGGACATCGCCGCCGCGGTCGACAAGCCGTTCTGGTTCCAGCTCTACGTCATGAAGGATCGCGGCTTCATCAAATCCCTGATCGAACGCGCGATCGCGGCGAAATGCAGCGCGCTGGTGCTGACCGTCGACCTCCAGGTGAACGGCCAGCGCCACCAGGACATCAAGAACGGCATGACCGTGCCGCCGGAATGGTCGCTGTCGAAACTGTTCGATTTCGCCACCAAGCCGGCCTGGGTCTCCGGCGTGCTGCGCGGCAAGCGCCGCACCTTCGGCAATCTGGTCGGGCACCTCAAGGGCGCCGACGACGTCACCGCGCTGTCGAGCTGGATCAGTTCGCAGTTCGACACCTCGCTGAACTGGAAGGATGTCGAATGGATCCGCAGCATCTGGCCGGGCAAGCTCGTTCTCAAGGGAATCCTCGATGTCGAGGATGCCGAGGAGGCCGCCAAAACCGGCGCCCAGGCGCTGGTGGTCTCCAATCATGGCGGCCGGCAGCTTGACGGCGCGCCCTCGTCGATCGAAGCGCTGCCGGAGATCGTCGATGGCGTCGGCTCGAAAATGGAAATCCTGTTCGATAGCGGCATCCGTTCCGGCCAGGACGTGATGCGGGCGCTGGCGCTCGGCGCCAAGTCCTGCATGATCGGCCGCGCCTACGCTTACGGACTGGGCGCGGCCGGCGAAGCCGGCGTCGCCAAGGCGATCGAGACCATCCGCAACGAACTCAACACCACCATGGGACTGTGCGGCGTCAACACCATTGCCGAGATCGACGACCGCGTGCTGGCGATCTAGCGGCCGACGGGCGTGGTGATTTGCCCGATGGGCAGCTAAACACCGCGTCCGTGATCAAACCGAAAGGCCGCAACGTTGCGCCTCACATCGGCGGGGTGATGCCGTCGAGGCCGACCGCGATGCGGCCGGTTTCCAGCGTGCCGTCGTCCTTTCTGGCGGCGCCGAAGATGATGAACTTGGCGCCCGGCTTCAGTTGCGACCTTTCGCCGGCGACGAAGGCGACGATCGGCGTGCCCGGCGGCACCACGACCTTCTTCTCGCCGTCCTTGTATTTGACGAGGATGTTCTGGCCGTCGGTACCGGCGACCGTGTCGGCGACGGTGGCGTTGGTCATGGTGCTGTTGGGACGAAGATCCCAGGGCCGGAATCCTTCGGCGGCGCCGCGCTGGGCTTCCGGGTAAATGTGAACCGCGAGCGCCTTCTGGGTACCGTCCGGCTCGGGCATGGCGGCAACGCCGATATAGGAACCCTGCTTGATCTCGGACAGCTCGGTCTTCGCAACGCCTATCACCACGACATTGTCGGTGAGGCGGACCTTGAGGTCGGCGCCCTCGCGCGACTTGATCGTCAGCATCGGTCCATCGATGCTTTCAATGGTGCCGCGGACGCGCACCGGCGAGGTTTGCTGGGCGATCGCCGCCAGCGAGGATGCGACGAACATCGCAACGGCGAGCAGCGGGTGTAGGAGGCTTGAGCGATAAACGGGCATGAACGGGTCTCCGGTGGCACCATCCACCAACAGACACCGAAGCCGCCACGACATTCCCACGCTCAAGCTTTTGTGAGATCGGCCTCGACCAGCGCCCGAAGTTCGGGCGTTACGCGCGGGCGCTGTCCGAACCATAATTCAAATCCGTGCACCGCCTGATGCAGCAGCATGCCGAGCCCGTCGGCGGTCCGCAGCCGGCGCGCCTGCGCCGCCGATAGCAGCGCCGTCTCCAGCGGCACATAGACGAGGTCGGCGACGACGGCAGCCGCCGGCAGCCGGCCGACGTCGATCTCGAGCGCGGGCTGGCCGTGCATGCCGAGCGACGTCGTGTTCACCAGCAACCCGGCGCTCGGCAGCAAGTCGTCGATGGCATCCCACTCGACCGGATCAACGCAAGCGCCGAATTGATCCGCCAGCAGGCGCGCGCGGGCGATGCTGCGGTTGGCCAGGTGCACGCGCTTGATGCCGCGTTCGATCAATCCGAACACCACTGCGCGGGACGAACCGCCGGCGCCCAGCACCAGCGCATCGGTGGCGGCGTCCCAGCCCGGCGCGCAGGCGTCGAGATTATTGATGAAACCCTCGATGTCGGTATTGGTCGAGCGCAGCTCATGATTGTCGTACCAAAGCGTATTGGCGGCGCCGACCGCGCGGGCGCGCGGGTCCGGCGTCGACAGCGCCAGCGCGCGCTCCTTGTGCGGAATGGTGACATTGGCGCCGACAAAGCCGTGGCTCGACAGATGCAGCACGAAATCGGCAAAGCCTTCCGGCGGCACCGCCTCGATATTGTAGCCGCCCTCGATGCCGAGCGTCCGCAGCCAGTAATGATGGATCAGCGGCGAGCGCGAATGCGCGGCCGGCCATCCGATCAGGCATGCGGCACGGGGCTTGGTCACGGCATTTCCTCGGACGCGGTCAATTGGCCTTCGATCCATTTATCTTCCGCCGGGCCGTGTCAAGGATGGGCGGCTCGCGCGGTCGCGGCGAGCACCGCACTCAGCGCGCAGCCACACAGTTCCCTGCGGGCGCCGCACCTCTGTCAGGCATCGAACGGAACCACGAACCGGCAACGGGTGTGAGCTATGCTCCAACAGCCTTGACGAGAGCAATAATGGGGGTATATAATAATGTGAAATCACGTTCGCGAGGTTTTGCCGCTCTCCGTGACCGTGAATTTTGCTGACGCATCGATCGTTTTGCCGGTCCAACGATTACCTCAGGACACACGACGGGATTATGGCGAGACCCGCTTGCAGACGGTCGGATTTCTTCCGCCGATCGAATGGTGATGATCGTTTGGACACCGCGCGAGGAAGCCCGCCATGTCATTTCGATGAGAAAGTGCAATGACCGTGAAAAAAAGATCTATCAAAGAGCGATTTGGCCCGGGTTGATGCCCATCGCATCACCAAGGCAGAATACGACGAGGCTCCCGTACTCACGAAGCAGATGCTTGACCGTGCGGAGATTCGCCACGGTAACAAGATCATCAAACGTGGACGACCGCCGCTGGAAAATCCAAAGGAGGCGATCAAGCTTCGTCTCGATCACGACGTTCTCGCGGCCTATCGCAAGACCGGCAGCGGATGGCAAACCCGCATCAACGCCGATCTGCGAAAAGCCGCGCGAAAGCTCGCCGGCTGACTACGCCGCGACGCGATGCGCGGCGATGATCTGGTCGGCGGCGCGGCCGGTGACCTCGGCCATGCGGTCGAACTGCCGGGTGAAACTGCCGGCGCCCGCGGTGGCCGAGCGCAACTCGACGATCAGATCGCCGATCTCGGCTTCCGGCATGGTGGCGCGGACACAGTCCCACCCCGACCAGCCCTCGCGGGTGTCGAAGCCGAGAATCTGGCCGCGCCTGCCCGACAGGATGGCGTTGATCCGGGCGGTGGCGTCGGTCGGGCAGACGATCCCGACCAGATGGATCGGCTCCAGCAACACCGGCTGGCATTGCGGCAGCGCTTCGCTGACCCCGATCCGCGCCGCGGTACGGAACGCAAGATCGGAGGAATCGACGCTGTGATAGGAACCATCGATCAACGTGACATGGACGTCGATGACGGGAAAGCCGAGCGGCCCGCGCAGCAATCCATCGACCACGCCCTCTTCGACGGCGCCGATGTAGTTTCGCGGCACCGCGCCGCCCACCACCTTTTCGTGAAACTCGAAGCCGCTGCCGCGCGGCATCGGCTTGATCTCCAGCACCACATCGCCGAACTGGCCATGGCCGCCGGACTGCTTCTTGTGCCGGCCGCGCTGGGTGATCGACTTGCGAATGGTCTCCTGATATCCGATCGCCGGGGGCTGCGACTTGACGTTGACGCCGAAACGGTCGCGCAGCCGCTCCAGCGCGACCCGCAGATGCATTTCGCCTTGTCCCCACAGCACGATGTCGTGGGTTTGGGCGTTGTGGATCATGGTCAGCGACGGATCTTCCTCGTTCAGGCGCAGCAGCGCCTGACCGAGCTTGACGTCGTCCTTGCGGTCGGTGGCCGACAGCGCCATCGCCAGCACCGGCGGCAGCGGCTCGAGGCGGACCAGCGCCGCCGGCGCGGTCTTGCCGCCCGATACCGTATCGCCGGTCTTGACCGCGTCGAGTTTTCCGAGCGCCACCGTGTCGCCGGGCCCGGCTGCGGCACGCTTGGTGTCATGGCCGCCGCTGACGGCGAGGATGCCGGACACCCGGCCGGACTCGCCGGAGGATGACAACAGCGTGGCGCCGTCGTCGAGATGCCCGGCCAGCATCCGCGTCAGCGAAAGCTTGCCGCCGTGCTGCAAATGCACGGTCTTGAATACATAGGCGAGCGCGTCCTTGGGCGAAGACGCGCCGAGCCGCTTCGCCGTCTCGGCGATCCCGGGCGATTCATGCCGCAGCGCCTTCATCAGGCGCAGCACGCCGTTTTCGCGCAGCGCCGAGCCGAGCAGCACCGGACAGATCAACCCTTCGCGCAGTTCGCGGGCGAGATCGTCGAAGATCGCGTCGCGCGGCGGCGGGATGTCGTCGAGCAGTTGCTCCATCAACGCATCGTCGTGATCGGCGAGCTTTTCCAGCATCGAGAAGCGGGCTTCCTTCTCGCGGTCGAGGTCGCCGCCTTCGAGGGCCACGACTTCGGAAGCCTTGTGTTCGCGATAGACAAAGGCGCGTTCCAGCGCCAGATCGACGAAGCCCGCGATCAAATCGCCGTTCCAGATCGGAATCTGCCGCAGCACCAGCGGAATTCGCGAAGCCGGCTGCAGGGTCGCGAGCGTCTCGCGGATGCGCTTGTTGGCGCGGTCGATCTTGTTGAGAAACAGGAAGCGCGGGATGCCGAGATCCTCAAGCTCGCGCAGGATGATCTGAAGCTGCGGCAGCTTGCGTTCATCGGCCTCGCAGACCACGACGGCGGCATCGACCGCCGGGATTGCGGCGCGCATGTCGTGCGCGAATTCGATCGAGCCGGGACAATCGATGAAGGTATATTCGTCCCCCATGAAACTCGTGGTGGCGGCGGTGAGACCGACGCCCATCTTGTGGTGGCGGGCCTCGGGGCTGGCATCGCCGACGGAAGTTCCGGCATCGACGCTGCCGGCTTTGGGAATGGCGCCGGTGCGCGCCAGGATGCTTCAAGAAGTGTGGTTTTACCGCTCTGGAAAGGGCCCACCAGTGCAATACACCGTGGACCGCGGGGACTTCTGACGTCTTGTCCCATTGCCGCCTCCTTGTCTGGAGCTCGGCCCTTGATTGGGTCGGCAGCTCGAATGCTCCCCCTACCGCTGCAATTTGGCAAGCCGGAAAAACGTCGCTGCAGTGCAGTATGCCGGACGCGTCAGCCTGCGCATGCGAGCAGCCGGCGCACGTGTCGCGCCGTGCTCGATGCAGCGAATGGCGACGCATCCCATAGCGCTTCGCAGACGCGCGTGACGGCGCTGCGCTCGCATGCGCGGAACGATATTACCTTCCCGGCCGAAGTTCGAGGCTTTCCAGCCCGGCCGCGACATTGAGGCCGACCTGGCCCTGCACGCTCAGCGGCTGCAGCGCGATCGAATTGTTGGAGCCGCCGACCAGCACATTGCCGCCGACGCCGACCCCGACCGACGCGCTGCCCTGGGCGCCGGCGTAATTGCCGGAGAGATCGCCGGGCCCGAGCCGGGCGGTGGGCGCATACACGCCCCAGGCAAGCGCCGATTCCTGCGTGATGCCGAGATCGACGCCGACCTTGCGGATGGTGGCGATATAGCGGTCGTCCGGCATGCCATCGACGTGCAGCACGCAACCGAGATTGGTGACCGAACCGACGACGAAACCGATGCTGGCACCGCCGCGGCATTCGAGGACGCCGACCTGGACGCGCTGGATCGGCTGCTGGGCGTCGGCGCCGGCGAGCCATCCACGAGCACGCTCGTGGCGGCACCGGCACGGATGAGGGAGCGGCGCATAGACAAATCTCCTGCTGATGAATGTGATGCGAGCAGAGAATCGAGGGCGCCATGGCCGATGGCGACCCTTTCTATGCCATAACATCGGCGGTGGCACCAGATTTGCCGTGCGTCATTGCGCCACGCCGATCCGCTTCCCAGCGCGCATCGATCCTACACGTGTCCCACAAAAAAGGCCCGCTTGCGCAGGCCTGTTTCGCTCGGCATTGCGATTGTTCAGCCGATGATGATGATGATAGTGGTGATGATGATGGCGGCGATGGCGCGATGCGCCGGACCGGCGACCGGCTGCAGGTCAATGCCGGCGACGCCGGCGGCGACGTTCAACCCGGTCTGGCCCTGCACGCTGATCGGCTGCAGGGCATAGGCATTGCCCGGACCGCCAACCAGAAAGTTGCCGCCGAAACCGACGCCGACCGATGCGTTGGCGCCGACGCCGCCGTAGCTGCCCGCGAGCGCGCCGCGTCCCAGTCCGTGCTCGGCGCACTCACCGCCCAGGAGAACTGGGTCTGCTGGGTGAAGCCAAGATCGACGCCGATGCGGCGGACGGTAGCGATATAGGCTTCGGGCCGCCGGCCTTCGCTCCGGAACACGCATTCGAGCTGCGTCACCGAACCGACGACAAAGCCGACATTCTGGCCGCCCTGGCATTCCAAAATACCGGCGGGAACCGGTGTCTGCGCGCTGGCGCTGGCGAACGACGCCGCCAGCGCGGCGATGGCAATACCAAGTGTAGAGGGACGCATGGATTGTGATCTCCGCATGATGGATTGAGTTTGCGGAGCGGACAGGAAGGAAGCGCCGTGTCCAAAACATGGCGCTTCGCAACAATCGCCGTCAAAACATCAAGTGTTCGACGGCGATAGTGATTTGACTATCTCAAATTGCCACAAAATCGCTGGATGCGCTTGCAGGCTTCCTCGAGATCGGAGGTCTTGGTGGCGTAGGAAATGCGGAACGCCGGGCCGAGCCCGAACGCCGATCCCTGCACCACGGCGACGCCTTCGGTCTCCAGCAACTCGGTGACGAAGTCCTCGTCGTTGCCGAGCACCTTGCCCGACGGCGCAGTCTTGCCGATGGTCCCGGCACAGGACGGATAGACGTAGAACGCGCCTTCCGGCCGCGGACACTCGATGCCGCGCGCCTGATTGAGCATCGACACCACGAGATCGCGGCGTTCCTTGAACACCTTGTTGTGCGCCGGAATGAAATCCTGCGGGCCGTTGAGCGCCTCGACCGACGCCCATTGCGCGATCGACGACGGATTCGAGGTCGACTGCGACTGGATGGTCGCCATCGCCTTGATCAGTTCGGCGGGACCGCCGGCATAGCCGATGCGCCAGCCGGTCATGCAATAGGCTTTCGACACGCCGTTCACTGTCAGCGTGCGGTCGTACAGCTTCGGCTCGACCTGCGCCGGCGTCGTGAACACGAAATCGTCGTAGACCAGATGCTCGTACATATCGTCGGTCATGACCCAGACGCCGGGATGCCTGACCAGAACGTCGGTGATCGCCTTCAATTCGCCGCGCGTGTAGGCCGCGCCGGTCGGGTTCGACGGCGAGCACAGGATGATCCACTTGGTGTTCGGCGTGATCGCCTTTTCCAGCGCCTCGGGTTGCAGCTTGAAACCTTGCGCCGCCGTACACACCACCGGCACCGTCTCGCCGCCGGCGAGCGCCACCATTTCCGGATAGCTCACCCAATAGGGCGCCGGGATGATCACCTCGTCGCCCGGATTGATGGTGGCCATCAGCGCGTTGTAGAGCACCTGCTTGCCGCCGGTGCCGATGATGATCTGGTTCGGCTTGTAGGTGAGACCGTTCTCGCGCAGGAACTTGGCGGCGATCGCCTCCTTCAGCTCGGGAATGCCGTCGACCGCGGTGTATTTGGTCTTGCCGGCCTCGATGGCATGGATCGCCGCCAGCTTGATGTTGGCCGGGGTATCGAAATCGGGCTCGCCGGCGCCAAGGCCGATGACATTGCGGCCCTCCGCTTTCAGCGCGCGTGCTTTGTCCGTTACCGCGATGGTCGCGGACGGCTTCACACGGTCAAGCGCAGCGGACAGAAACGGCATCATCAGCTCCTTGCAAACGTCGTGAACCGGCAATCCACGACTCGTGTTGTTGGGATCGCTGCACCCTAAGGCGCGTCAAGCAGCATCGCAAGAAGGTTGCGCCGACGCGGCCAAACTTTAGGGAACGTGAGAGCGATCCACCCAGGCTCGCGCAACATTCATAAAATTCCGTGGCGAAATGACTTATATCCGGCAAGGCCTGCGATCCGGCCGACGGCTGACCGCCGAACGGGGGCACGGCTACAGGCTCGGCGCTGATGTGATCGCCATTGCCGGCTGGCGCGCGCTGTCGGACGGGCTGCTCGATCGCCACGGCCAGCCGGTGCTCGAACAGGACGGCAGCGTGCTTGCTGGCACTCTATGTTCTCACGTTGCGGCGCGCAGCATTGGACCGCATGGGCGTCATGGCCGGCGCGCGCGGAATCGCGCAGGCGTGATCCGATGTGAAGACGTGATGGCATGATCTGCTGCAAGGTTGCGGTGCGGCAGAGGTTTTCGACTATTTCCAGCCTGTGGGTCTTGCGACCTATCGTCATCGGCATCATTGTTTAGCCGCGTTGCAGCGTGACAAGACGGGGCACGCGGCGGACACCAGCGGTCGAACGAAATCAAAAATGTACACGCTCTATTCAATGCAGCGCTCCGGCAACAGCTACAAGGTTCGCCTTGCGCTGGCACTGCTCAAGGCGCCCTATCGCGCGATCGAAATCGACATTCTGCGCGGCGAGAGCCGCACGCCGGAATTTCTGGCGAAGAATCCGAGCGGACAGGTGCCGCTGCTGGAAGTCGCGGAAGGACGCTACCTCGCCGAATCCAACGCCATTCTGTGGTACGTCGCCGGCGGCACCGCGCTTGCACCGGAAACGCCGATCGAACGCGCCGAGGCGCTGCAATGGATGTTCTTCGAGCAGCACGCATTGGAGCCCAATATCGGCGCGGCCTATTTCTGGCTGTCGCTGGTCAGGGGCGGAAGGGATCTGCAGACGCATGCGCTGGAGGACTGGATGGAGCGCGGCTACGCCGCGTTGCAGGTGATGGAAAACCATCTCAAGACGCATGACTATTTCGCGACCGGCCGGCTCACGGTCGCGGATATCGCACTGTATGGCTATACCCATGTCGCCGATCGCTGCGATTACGACCTCACGACCTTCCCCAAAATTCAGACCTGGCTGCACCGGGTCGAGCAAACTCCGGGATTTGTCACCATGGAGTGGCGGCAGGATGCCGAGGTCGGCGCCGAAGCCTGAACATCGCAAATAGCGGGCATAATGGCCGGTTTCGCCGCGATTTTGCCACGTTCAAAGCGGTGTCGCCGCAATGTTGCCTGCGAGCCCTGCGACACCTTGCGGTGTTGGCGGGTGATTCGCTCGCGCAATGAGGAAAGTGGACCATGACCCGGTCGCCCGGCCCAGCAGGCTTCGAACGCTGCCCCGCGCCTGTTGCCTCGTCCAGACTGGCTGACGCTGTCGCGGCCTCGCTCGTGATCGCCTCGCTGTCGCTGTGCGTGATCGTTACCCTCACGGTGTTTTCGATCAAGGCCAGCATGGCGATGCCGATACCGGCGTAACGCAGATTACCTGCATAGCCTCGTTGATTCCTGCACGCCGCGCGGCGGCTCGCCGCACCATCGGGGCAAGATGAAAGCGCCGGTCGTCATTGTCGCTGTCACGCTGACTGTAGGGATCCTGGTCGTCGCCTCGTTTCTGATCGCCACGGGTGCACGCGGCGAGGGCGTGGTCCGGCTGGCCTGCGCCAATCCGCCGGCGCCGACGCATGCTGCAGCCATCGCCGGTGGCAGCCATCGATCCGTTTCGATTCAAAGACGCCGAGGACGATCGACCGATTGTTAAGCATGCAGCCGGAAACCCCAGCGCCGTGGAAACTTTTCGGCAAGCTCGGCTCCTTACTCTGGTGGCAGAGCGAGAACAGGCATGCAGTTCGACTGGCGCCCCATCTCCGGTCCGGTGCTGACGACAGTGACGGCGCTGGCCGCCATCCTGGTCGACCGTCATCTCATGCCGCTTCCCAACCCGGCGCCGCTGTTCGTCTGCATCGTCGCCTGCGCGAGTTCGCTCAGCGGCCTCGCCTCGGGCATGATCAGTGCCGCGATCGCGGTGGTCGCCGCCGCGCTGTTCTTCGTCAATCACCGCGCGGCGCCCGGCTATGACGCCGCCGATCTGCAGCACCTGCTGATGCTGGCCGTGACCGCGGCGGGCACCGCCGCCGTTACCGGCCTGCTGCGCAAAAGACTGATGGATGCGTTTGCGTGGGAGCGCCGGCATCACGCCACCGCGGCGCGGCTGTCGGCGGCGCTCGACCAGGTCGACATCGGCATCGTGCTGCTGGATTCCGACACCCGCGCCGAGTTCATCAACCGCGCCTTCCGCGACTATTTTTCGCTGCCGGACCAGAAAGCCGCCAGCAAGCCCCCGTTCATCGCGCTGATGTATCATGGCCGCGATACCGGCGCCTATGAAATGCCGGAGGAGGAGTTGAGCGCCTTCATCGCCGAGCGCACCAGGATGATGCGCGCCGGCGATTCGACGCCGATCAACATCAACCTCGCCGACGGAAAGGTGCTGCGATTCAGTTGCACGGCGTTGCCCGACGGCGGCAGAATGCTGAGCTACACGCCGGTCACCGATCTCGTCCGCTACACCGACGACCCCGCCAGCGCCGACTATTATCAATCGCTGCGCGGCGGCGGCGACCGCGGCCTTGCCCGGCATCTGCGCGCCGCGGAATAGCGGCCTGCTGGCCTGTGGATAAGTTTCGGCGTCATGGCTGCGTAACAAAGCCAAGCTAGGCTGGCGCCGCGTCTGATCAGGCCCCCCGTCGCAGATCACACGCCCCAGCGGCCCCGGTCAGTTGCCGCCTTTGACCGGGGCCGCACTTTTGCGCCGCGCGACAGATCAAGGCGATCGAGTGCGGCGTCAACCGCTCACCATATGACGACCTACCCCACCAGTCCCTTGATACCCTTTACCGGGGCGCTGTCGGGGAAGACGGTTTCGGCCAGCACGCGCTCGGAGAGCCCGAGATGGTCGCGCAGCACGCCTTTGACGACGGCGCGCAGATCGGTGGTCGGGGCGAGGTCGCGGGCCTGATAGAGGCTTGCGGGTTTCAAGCCGGGCCAGTCGGCGATCACCCGGCCGCCGCTCACCGCGCCGCCCGCCAGCAGCGCGATGGTGCCGGTGCCATGATCGGTGCCTTCGGTGCCGTTGATGCGCGCGGTACGGCCGAACTCGGTGGCGACCACCACGGCAGTATCGCGCCAGCGCGCGCCGAGCCCGCTTTCGAATTCCGACAGCGCACCGTCGAGACCCGACAGTAGTTGCGCCAGCCGGCCGACCGGGCCGCCTTCATTGGCATGGGTATCCCAGCCGTCGAAGGCGAGCGCCGCAATCCGCGGGCCGTCATCGGCCGCCATCAGCTTGGCGGCGCCGCGCGCCACCAGCCGCATCGCCCCGGCATTGTTGGTTCCGGGCTTCGGCTTCATGTCGTCGCCCAGCGCGGCCTTTTCGAGCTGCAGGCCCTGCGACAGCGCCGACGCCAGCGCCGGGTCGCGATGCCCGTAGAGTTCGATCAGCCGCATCGCGGTGTCGTCGGCGGCCTGCGGCAACGCGATCGGCGCCCAACCGACCGTCGGCGCCGCCCCGCGCAGCACCAGGGGCGTGGTCGGACCGACCGCGAGTCCATCCATCACCCGCTCACCGCGCGGCAACGCCCCGAGCGCGCGGTTGAGCCAGCCCGATTGCACCCGGCCCGGTCCGGCAAAGCCGCTTTCGAGCACATCCTGTCCGTCGAAATGCGAGCGGTCGCGATAGGGCGTCGCGACGGCGTGGATGATGGCGGCCTGTCCGGCGCGATACATCCGCGCGAATTCCGGCATCGATGGATGCAGCGCGAACATCGAATCCAGCGCCACCGCCGCATGCGGGCCGTCCGGCGTCAGCGCGATCGCGCCATGCAGGCCGGCATAATCGGGATCGCCGACCGGCGCCACGGTGGCGAGCCCGTCGAGGGCGCCGCGCAGGATCACGACAATCAGCCGCGGATCGCGCCCGTCGGCGCCGCGCGCGAATTTCGGCAAGTAGGCCCAGGCGGCGAACGCGGCGCCGCCGAGCAGCAGCGACCGCCGCGATGCGGCGAACGGCGTCCGGCTCTCGCAGCAATCCATTGTCATCTCCTCTGGAATTCCGGTGACATCAACAGCAGCGCCAGCGCCTGCTGGCGCGATTCCGCGCGCTCGACGGTCTGCCGCGTTTCCGCCGAGGCCGCGTCCGCCGCGGCAAGCTGCAGCAGTTGGCGCGGATCGATGCTGTCGCCGATCCGCGAGGCCACCTGCGCCGATACATCGAGACGCAGTTTCATCCCCTCCGGCGCCGCCCAGGCGGCGTTGCTGTCGGGAAACCCGTTCGGCCCTGCCGGGGACCACAGCGGCTGGCCCAGCAAATTGAGGCCACCGAGATAGAGGCCGGGATCTTCCGGAATCCGCGCCAGCAGCCGGCCGGTCGCCACCAGGAATTCGTACGGGCTGCGCATCTTGGTCTGGGGCGCCTGCCAGGCCTCGTCGCAATCCACCAGGGCCAGCGCCAGCGCCTTGAGGTCGCCGTCGGAGCCGTGAAACGCCTGCTGCAGCCGCGCCACCACGGCCGGCGGCGGATCGTCGGCGACGAAATGCCGGGCCAATTTGCCGGCGATGAAGGCTGCGGTGGAAGGATGCCGCGCGATGTCCGCCAGCGCGGCCTCGCCCTGCGCGACGCCGTCGTCCTGGTAGGTCTTGCCGAGCAGGCGCTGCGCTCCGGGCTCGTGCGCATTGGCATTGAACACGAAGCTGCCGGGGGTGCCGAGCAGTCCCTGCCGGCCGGCGAAGGTCCAGCCGGTAAGGATGCGGGCGAGCGTCGTCACATCGTCCTGCGAATAGCCGCCGCCGACGCCGAGCGTATGCAGTTCCATGATCTCGCGCGCGAGATTTTCGTTCAGCCCGCGCTTGCGGTTCAGTCCGGCGCGGGAGTCCGGACCGAGCGATTGCTGGTTGTCGAGAAAGAACAGCATGGCGGGATGCTGTTCGACCGCCTTCAGCATGTCGCCGAAGCGGCCGAGCACATGCGGCCGGATCGCCTCGCGCTCGAACGAGCCGGCCCACATCCGTGCCAATGGACCCTTGTTGGCGGAAATGCAGAAATGGTTGGACCAGAACACCACCAGCCGCTCGAGGAAACCGCAATCGACGATCATCGCGCGTTGCAGCCGTGCCAGCGCCTCGGCGCGGTAGGTCTTCTGGATGATGTTGAGCGGCCGCGGCGGCAATTTCGCCGGGTCGGGCGACATCGCGGCCGGCATCGCCATCTCCGCCTTGTCGCCGGCGGCCGGCGCATCCGCCCCTGCGGCTTTTCCCGCAATGTCGGTGGCGGCGTTGCTGAGCGCCAGTTGGCGGCTCGGCATCGCGGCCTCCGCCGCGGGCGGTTGCGCGGCAGCGCCGGGCATCGGCGCGCCGGATTTTGCCGCCGCGCGCGCCTGCCTGATCTCGAGCTGATAGGCGAACACCGCCTGCGCCAGCGCCGGGGTCGGCTGCAATCCCGGCAGCTCAAGCAGCGCGCCGTTGCCGCGGCTCAATTCGGCCTTGACGAAGCCGCGCGGATCGGACGCGGCATTGACAAGATCACCCGACGCGCCGCCGCGCGCGCCGAGCCCGAAGCGATTGAGCGCCACCAGCGCGGCTTGCGAATCGCGGGCCATCGGATTTCCCTTGCAGCATCCAGCGCCTATATTCGATCGGCGGATTATAGCCCCGCTTGGCATGAACCGGAGCTGAAAAACATCGCCGGGGTTCGGTTCAAATCATGACAAATCCGTTAGAAAAGCCGCAGCCGCGCCGCCTCGCCTGTTCCCGCTGCGGAACGCAATTCGCCTGCCACCCGGCCGGCCCCTGCTGGTGCGCCGACGAGCCGGCGCGGCTGCCGATGCCGGTCGATGGCGCCGACTGCCTGTGCCGCGACTGCCTACGGCTGCTGGCGGGGCAGTCCCGCCGCGTGAGGCCGTAGCCCGGCTGCTTCCGTCATGCCCGCGCAAGCGGGCATCCAGTACGCCGTGAGGCCCGTGTGAATCACCGCCGCTGGCGTTTACTGGATCATCCGCTTGCGCGGGTGATGACAGCGGGGGGATGATGACAGCGGGGCCGCGGACGATGGCAGCGGCAGTTGACTACTTCACCACCGCCGCGGTCTGGCCGAACAGCAGCTTGCGCTCTTCCTCGGTACGGATGGTGGGCTGGCCGAAATTCGGATTGACCTCCTTGGCCCTGGCGTAGGCGCGTTCGGTCGCCGGCCGGGCGCGGATGGTCTCGAGCCAGCGCTTGAGGTGCGGGAAGTCGTCGATGTTCTGGCTCTGGTTCTTGTAGGGAACGATCCAGGGATAGCTCGCCATGTCCGCGATCGAATAGTCGCCGGCGATGAATTCGCGATCGGCCAGCCGTTTGTTGAGCACGCCATAGAGCCGGTTGGTCTCGTTGACATAGCGATCGATGGCGTATCTGATTTTTTCCTGGGCGTAGTTGCTGAAATGATGGTTCTGCCCGGCCATCGGCCCGAGCCCGCCCATCTGCCAGAACGTCCACTGGATCGCATCGTAGCGGCCATAGAGATCGGCGGGCAGGAACTTGCCGGTCTTCTCCGCCAGATACAGCAGCATCGCGCCGGATTCGAAAATCGAGATCGGCCTGCCGCCGCCCTTCGGTTCGTGATCGACCATGGCGGGAATGCGGTTGTTCGGCGCGATCGCCAGAAACTCCGGCTTGAACTGGTCGCCCTTGCCGATCTTGACCGGGAATATCTTGTATTTCAGCCCGGCCTCTTCGAGGAACATGGTGATCTTGTGGCCGTTCGGCGTGGTCCAGTAATGCAGGTCGATCATGGGCGTTTCCTGACGTGGCGGCGTGATCGCAAAGTGGATGCGGGTGCATGAATGTCGCCATTGGCTCCCGGCGAGTTAATGGCGTCGGGGGTGCGCGCGCGAAAGTGATCGGGCGCCGCGTCAGCCGACCCGACCCTGCGCGCGCAGGAACCTGGCGCCCTCAGTGGTCACGACGACCCGAATCCCGAGCCCTGCCACCGCTTCGCGGGTGACATAGCCGCGATCGACCGCATCTTCCCAGATCGTCAGGCGCGGGCACGACGTTCGCCAGGCTTCGATCACCTCCGAATACAGCCGCGGTTGCCGCGCGATCCATTCAACGAGATCGAGCACCAGCGGGTCTGTCGTCTCAACCATGCGGGTCTCCTTCGGTCCGTGGATCGTACCCTATCACAGGACGCGCCGAGCTCTTTCATGTCGAGCGGACTCGTCCCATATTCGGGGTCATGGCCAAGCCCCCAGAGCATCCGCGAAAACCCGGCAAAACCGTCAAATCCAGGACCCCGCGTTCCGGCGCGTCGCGGCCCGAGGTGCAGCCGATCGGGCCGGCCCTGGCGGAGTTGCTTAATCCCGCCATCAACCGCGGCGAAAGCGGCATCGGCTCGTCCACCGGATTGCAGCCGCCGCCGGATAATTCCTGGGACCGCCGCGCCGGCGGCGAAGCCGCCGCGCATCGCGCCCGGGCCTCGACCAGGGACACGCGCGATGATGTGGCGAAACGCGATGCGCGCCGCCACCCAACCCTCCCCCGCTGCGGGGAGGGTCAGGGTGAGGGCATGCCGCGGGCGACCGGCCTCGACGAAGCGCCGCAGGCCCATTACGGCACCGCTGCGACCATCCCGGCGCTGGATCCGGAACTGGCCAAGCAACTCGGCTTCACCACCGAGGAGGAGGATGCCGCGGCGCTGGCGCGGCCGCCGCGCAACAAGATGGAGGCGCTGGGCGTCGCCGCCACCGCCGATGCGCTGGAAGCGCTGATCCGCGACGGCCGTCCCGAATTCAAGGGCGAAGACGGCCAGATCAGGATCTGGACGCCGCACCGCCCGCCACGGCCGGAAAAATCCGAAGGTGGCGTCCGCTTCGAGATCCGGTCCGACTACGAGCCGAAGGGCGACCAGCCGACCGCGATCGCCGAACTGGTGGAAGGCATCGCGCGCAACGACCGTACCCAGGTGCTGCTCGGCGTCACCGGTTCCGGCAAGACCTACACCATGGCCAAGGTGATCGAGGCCACCCAGCGCCCGGCGCTGATCCTCGCCCCGAACAAGACGCTGGCAGCGCAGCTCTATGGCGAGTTCAGGAGCTTCTTCCCCAACAACGCGGTGGAGTATTTCGTCTCCTATTACGACTACTACCAGCCCGAGGCCTATGTGCCGCGCACCGACACCTATATCGAGAAGGATTCCTCCATCAACGAGCAGATCGACCGCATGCGCCACTCGGCGACGCGGGCGCTCTTGGAGCGCGACGACGTCATCATCGTGGCGTCGGTGTCGTGCATCTACGGTATCGGCTCGGTCGAGACCTATACCGCGATGACCTTTGCGCTGAAGAAGGGCGAGCGCATCGACCAGCGGCAACTGATCGCCGACCTGGTGGCGCTGCAATACAAGCGCACCCAGGCCGATTTTGCCCGCGGCACCTTTCGGGTTCGCGGCGACGTCATCGACATCTTCCCGGCGCACTACGAGGACCGCGCCTGGCGCGTCAATCTGTTCGGCGACACCGTGGAGAATATCGAGGAGTTCGATCCGCTCACCGGCCACAAGCAGGACGAGCTCGAATTCATCAAGATCTACGCCAACTCGCATTATGTGACGCCGCGCCCGACGCTGGTGCAGGCGATCAAGTCGATCAAGAGCGAATTGAAGCTGCGGCTCGACCAGCTCAACAACCAGGGCCGGCTGTTGGAAGCGCAGCGGCTGGAGCAGCGCACCACCTTCGATCTCGAAATGATGGAAGCGACCGGCTCCTGCGCCGGCATCGAGAACTATTCGCGCTATCTGACCGGGCGCCGCCCCGGCGAGCCGCCGCCGACGCTGTTCGAATACGTGCCCGACAATGCGCTGGTGTTCGCCGACGAAAGCCATGTCACCATCCCGCAGATCGGCGGCATGTTCCGCGGCGACTTCCGCCGCAAGGCGACGCTGGCCGAATATGGTTTCCGGCTGCCGTCCTGCATGGACAACCGGCCGCTGCGATTCGAGGAATGGGACATGATGCGCCCGCAATCGGTGGCGGTGTCGGCGACCCCGAGCGCGTGGGAGCTCAATGAATCCGGCGGCGTGTTCGTCGAGCAGGTGATCCGCCCGACCGGGCTGATCGATCCGCCGGTCGACATCCGCCCGGCGCGCACCCAGGTCGACGATCTCGTCGGCGAGGTCCGCGCCACCGCGCAGGCCGGCTATCGCAGTCTGGTCACGGTCTTGACCAAGCGGATGGCGGAGGACCTCACCGAATATCTGCACGAGCAGGGCATCCGGGTGCGCTACATGCACTCCGACATCGACACCATCGAGCGCATCGAGATCATCCGCGACCTGCGGCTCGGCGCGTTCGACGCGCTGGTCGGCATCAACCTTTTGCGCGAGGGCCTCGACATTCCCGAATGCGCGCTGGTCGCCATTCTCGATGCCGACAAGGAAGGATTCTTGCGCAGCGAAACCTCGCTGATCCAGACCATCGGCCGCGCCGCGCGCAATGTCGACGGCAAGGTGATCCTCTATGCCGACCAGGTCACGGGATCGATGCAGCGCGCCATCGCCGAGACCAGCCGCCGCCGCGAAAAGCAGGTCGAATACAACACCGCCAACGGCATCACGCCGGAGAGCATCAAGAAATCGATCGGCGACATCCTCAACTCGGTCTATGAGCGCGACCATGTGCTGGTCGAAGTCGGCGATGGCTCTCTGTCCGACGACGTCATCAGCATCGGGCATAATTTCGAGGCGGTGCTGTCAGACCTCGAAACCCGGATGCGCGAGGCCGCCGCCGATCTCGATTTCGAGGAAGCCGCCCGGCTGCGCGACGAGGTCAAGCGCCTGCGCGCCACCGAACTCGCTGTGGTCGACGACCCCACCGCCAAGCAGCGCGTGGTGCAATACAAGGCCGGCGCCTATGCCGGCGCGAAGAAATACGGCGATGCCGCCAACCTGCCGGAGCAGGTCGCCCGCGCCAGCAGCAAGTTCGGCAAACGCGGCGGCACAAGCCGCAGCGGCAGCGCTTCCGCTCCCTCCCCGCTTGCGGGGTCCGAGGCGAGCGAAGCTCGCTCTCGAGGTCGGGGTGGGGGGTCCACGAGTCGCGGCTCCTCAAAAATCCACAAACCCCATCTCGACGAAATGCACGGCCCGGAATCGCTGCCCTTCCGCCCCGGCCGCACCGCCTCGCGAAAACCCGCCGACGACCCGCGCCCCGGCAGCAAGATCTTCCAGCCCACCGACTCGCGCCAATCCGGCCCCGAATTCGGCCCCGCCCCCCGCTCCACCGGCGGCGCCCCCGGACATAGAGGCGGGTGGAAGAAGCGGTAGGGTGGGCGAGCCGCCATGTGAAAATGTAGCCCGAATGCAGCGGAGCGAAATCCGGGGCCGTCGCATCCGCACCCTGATTCCCGGATTGCGCTGGCTCCATCCGGGCTACGGCGCTGACAATCCCAGAGAGTTTCATTACGCTGGCGCCATGAAACTCGGCTTCGAAGAATCCCAGTCGTCCTATACCAGCGGATCGCAAAATGCCCGGGCCTGGACGGAGGCGTGGGTGAGCGCATGGGCCTATTGCCCGCATTGCGGAAACGCGAAGATGTCGCAGTTTCCCAACAACAGCCCGCTGGCCGATTTCCATTGTGCGTCGTGCAACGAAGAATTCGAGCTCAAAAGCCAGAGGGGCAAGTTCGGCCCGAAGGTGGCCGATGGCGCCTACGCCGCAAAATGCGAGCGTCTTGCGGCGAGCAACAACCCCAATCTGTTGCTGATGAACTATGACCTGAAGTCTCTCGCGGTCGTTAACCTCTTCATCGTTCCCAAACATTTCTTCGTGCGCGATATCATCGAGAAGCGAAAGCCGCTGGCCGTTACGGCGCGCCGTGCTGGCTGGGTCGGCTCCAACATTCTGCTCAGCCGCGTCCCGGAGTCCGGCAAGATTCAGATCGTGCAGAACGGTCTCGTTCGAGCCAAGGACGCGGTCCTTGCGGAATGGCAGAGGACGCTCTTTCTCAGAAATAAATCGCCGGAGACGCGCGGCTGGCTGCTCGACGTCATGAAATGCGTGGAGTTGCTCGGCAAGCGCGAATTCACCCTCGATGAGGTCTACGCGTTCGAACGACAGCTCTCCGAACTCTACCCCGGAAACCAGAACGTGAGACCAAAAATACGCCAGCAATTGCAATATCTGCGTGATCGCGGACTGGTTGAATTCGTCTCGCGAGGCAGCTACCGTTTGCGATCCTAGGGCGGCTTGCCATGGCGTGGTTTCTCAACTTCTACACATGCGGCCGCTGCCGCCGGGTCTGGACGGACCAATGGTCCTGCATGTGCGACGACGACTGTCCGCATTGCGGCGCGCGGCATATGACGCCGCTCAGGAGTGAGGACCTCACCACCTTGATCGAGGAAGACGGCAGGGAATTCGTGGTGTTCTGGTCGCCCGAGACCGCAGAACACGAACCGGACTACCGCGAACTTGGCCGCTTCCCGTCACGCGAAAAGGCGCTGGAGTTCCTGTCCGTCGACGAATGACGACGGCAGTGCATCTGCGTAGCCCGGATGCAGCGGAGCGCAATCCGGGGCCGCCCCATCAGATCGCGATTCCCGGATTGCGCTGCGCTCCATCCGGGCTACAGCCGCCATTGCGAGGAGTGGGAGCGATGAAGCAATCCACTCCTCCGCTTGCTGTGACATGGATTGCTTCGCTTCGCTCGCAATGACGGCGAGATAACGCGTAGGGTGAGCAAAGCGCAGCGTGCCCACCGACGGTTACCGCGATCATCATGGGTGGGCACGGCGCCAACGCGCCTTTGCCCACCCTGCGATTCCCATCCTCGATTGCGCTGCGCTCGATCCGGGCTTCGGCTCTTCATCCATGTTGCCGCGATGACGGTGGCGCGATGGATTCCGGGTTCGCGCTAACGCGCGCCCCGGAATGACGGGCGTCGGCCGATCAGCCGAGATGATGGACCTGCTGGAGGCCGTGGACCGGGGTGGCGATGCCTTCCATCCGCGCCTTCAACTGCAGCGACAGAAACTGGGAGTAGTGGCGGGACTGGTGCAGGTTGCCGCCGTGGAACCAAAGCCCCTCCTGCTGGGTCGGCTTCCACATGTTGCGCTGCTCGCCTTCCCACGGGCCGGGGTCCTTGGTCGTATTCGAGCCCAGTCCCCAGACCTTGCCGACCTTGTCGGCGACCTGCGTCGAGATCAGGTCCGCGGCCCAGCCGTTCATCGAACCATAGCCGGTGGCGTAAACCACGAGATCGGCCGGCAGCTCGGTGCCGTCGCTCAGGATGACGGCATGTTCCGTGAGTTGTTTGACGTCGACGCCGCTCTTCAGCTTGATGCTGCCATTGGCAATCAGTTCGGAGGCCCCGACATCGATGTAGTATCCGGACCCGCGCCGCAGGTACTTCATGAACAGACCGGAATCGTCGTCGCCATAATCGAGCAGGAAGCCTGCCTGCTCGAGACGCTTGTAGAAATCGGCGTCGCGCTCCCTGATCGCGTTGTAAACCGGGATCTGGAATTCGTGCAGGATCCGGTAGGGTATCGAAGCAAAGATCAGGTCGGCCTTGGCCGTCGTCATCCCGGACTGCACCGCCTGCTCGGAGTAGAGCGCGGCCAATCCGAGCTCCATCAGCGAGTCCGACTTCACGATGTGGGTGGTCGAGCGCTGCACCATGGTGACGTCGGCGCCGGCTTCCCACAGCGCGGCGCAGATATCATGGGCGGAATTGTTCGAGCCGATCACCACCACCTTGTTGTTTTTGTACTTGTCCGGCCCCGGATGCTGCGACGAATGGTGCTGATCGCCCTTGAAGATGTCCATGCCTTCGAATTTCGGCATGTTGGGCTTGGCTGACATTCCCGTCGCAAGCACGAGCTGCTTTGGCCGGAGGATGATTTCCTTGCCGTCGCGCTGCACGACGACGGTCCATTCGCCGGCCCTCTCGTCGTAGGATGCCCTTTCCGGGTTCGCGCTAACGCGCGCCCCGGAATGACGGGCGTCGGCCGATCAGCCGAGATGATGGACCTGCTGAAGACCGTGGACCGGGGTGGGGATGCCTTCCATGCGCGCCTTCAACTGCAGCGACAGAAACTGGGAGTAGTGGCGGGACTGGTGCAGGTTGCCGCCGTGGAACCAAAGCCCCTCCTGCTGGGTCGGCTTCCACATGTTGCGCTGCTCGCCTTCCCACGGGCCGGGGTCCTTGGTCGTGTTCGAGCCCAGTCCCCAGACCTTGCCGACCTTGTCGGCGACCTGCTTCGAGATCAGGTCCGCGGCCCAGCCGTTCATCGAACCGTAGCCGGTGGCGTAAACCACGAGATCGGCCGGCAGCTCGGTGCCGTCGCTCAGGATGACGGCATGTTCCGTCAGTCGTTTGACGTCGACGCCGCTCTTCAGCTTGATGCTGCCATTGGCAATCAGTTCGGAAGCCCCGACATCGATGTAGTATCCGGACCCGCGCCGCAGGTACTTCATGAACAGACCGAAATCGTCGTCGCCATAATCGAGCAGGAAGCCTGCCTGCTCGAGACGCTTGTAGAAATCGGCGTCGCGCTCCCTGATCGCGTTGTAAACCGGGATCTGGAATTCGTGCAGGATCCGGTAGGGTATCGAAGCAAAGATCAGGTCGGCCTTGGCCGTCGTCATCCCGGACTGCACCGCCTGCTCGGAGTAGAGCGCGGCCAATCCGAGCTCCATCAGCGAGTCCGACTTCACGATGTGGGTGGTCGAGCGCTGCACCATGGTGACGTCGGCGCCGGCTTCCCACAGCGCGGCGCAGATATCATGGGCGGAATTGTTCGAGCCGATCACCACGACCTTGCTGTTCTTGTACTTGTCCGGCCCCGGATGCTGCGACGAATGGTGCTGATCGCCCTTGAAGATATCCATGCCTTCGAATTTCGGCATGTTGGGCTTGGCTGACATTCCCGTCGCAAGCACGAGCTGTTTTGGCTTGAGGATGATTTCCTTGCCGTCGCGCTGCACGACGACGGTCCATTCGCCGGCTCTTCTCGTCGTAGGATGCCCT
>CAVVIM010000034.1:0-190520 GCA_963748165.1 uncultured Alphaproteobacteria bacterium | reverse complement strand
ATGCCGCCGGTGAATACCAGCAAGTCAAGTCCGCCCAGCGCAGCGATCATCGCCGCTATCTGCTTGCGCACGGAATAGCAAAACATCTCGACGGCAAGCCGTGCATCGGCATTTGACGAAGCGGCGGCGTGCAAACCCCGCATGTCGCTCCCGACACCGGAAATTCCGAGCAGACCGGAACGGTGGTCGACGAGGCGTTCGAGCATGGTTGCGTCGAACTTCTTTTCACGCGCCAAATAGACGAGGACGCCCGGGTCGAGATCGCCGCTGCGCGTCCCCATGATCACGCCACCGGTTGGGGTCAGCCCCATGCTGGTGTCGATCGACTTTCCGTTCTTGACCGCTGTGACGCTGGCGCCGTTACCGAGATGGGCGATGACCAGGCGGTCAGGCGGTTCCACAAGCTGTTGCATGATCGATTTGCAGGAAAGGCCATGAAAGCCGTAACGCTGAATGCCAGCCGCCTGAAATTCCCTAGGGAGTGGAAGGACACGCGCGCACTCAGGCATTTCTGCGTGGAATGTGGTATCAAAACACGCCGCCTGGCGGAAGCCCAGGAAAATGCTGCTGGGGCGAAGCGGATGACAGACATGGCTGGCTCCCGCACGCATTGGTGCGAAGCCGGAGGCCCCCCCGAGCTGTTGCAGCACCGCCCCGTCAATCAAGCAATGTTGCCGGAGCTTTGGCCCGCCATGCACGATTGGTGCCCGATAGCGACCGGCGCCGGCATTTTTAAGTCGGAAAGAAGTTTTGCGACTTTGACGACGGCGTCTCGTTGGCCGGGAATTGTTATTGCCTCTGAGAGCAAGGAGTTGTCTTGCGAATCCTTTGCGTGAAACTTGCCTTTCGCCTCTCCGATACCCTCCGCCTCGCCGGAGACAAGCATGTCGCGTTCGTGGGGATCCGACGCGATATAAGCCGAATTTGAGCGAAGACGGCTGCTGTTCAGCGCAAGCACGTTCCGTTCAGGCCCGTCCTCCTGCTATTAAGCTACCCGGCACCGAGATCACGCCCGTGGGTTCCAGCGCCAGTCGCGAACCTCCGGCATGTCCTGGCCATGCTCGCTGATATAGAGTTTGTGACGTTCCATGGCGTCCCAGAAGCGCGCTGTCGCCGCCTCCACCTGACCGCCGAACCGCGGAATTCGCTTGTATCGCGTCAAGCGCGAGTTGATAGCGGTCGAGGTTGTTCAACACCACCATGTCAAAGGGGGTCGTGGTGGTGCCCTCCTCCCTGTAGCCGCGCACATGAAAATTGTCGTGGTTGCGGCGACGGTAAGTCAGCTTGTGCATTAGAGATCGCAGGGTAGCCGTGAAAAGCGAAGATCACGGGCTTGTCCGTGGTAAACAACTCGTCGAAATCCTGGTCTTCCATTCCATGAGGATGCTCGGACTGAAGCTCCAGCACCATCAGATCCACGACGTTGACGACCCGGATGCGGATGTCAGGAAAAAATCTCGCACGTAGGTGCGATACGGCGGCGAGCGTCTCAAGCGTCGGTACATCGCCAGCGCAGGCCATCACCGCATCGGGATCGCCGGCATCGTTGCTGGCCCACTGCCAAATACCCGCGCCGGCGGTGCAATGGCGTGTTGCCGAATTGATATCAAGCCACTGCCACTCCGGCTGCTTTCCGGCGACGATCAGGTTCACGTAGTTGCGGCTGCGCAAACAATGATCCGCGACCGACAACAGGCAGTTGGCATCCGGCGGCAGATAGATCCGCACGATTTCGGATTTCTTGTTTGCGACATGATCGATGAAGCCGGGATCCTGATGGGAAAATCCATTGTGGTCCTGTCGCCAGACATGTGACGTGAATAGGTAATTCAGCGAAGCGATCGGCCTACGCCAAGGAATTTCCCGAGTCACCTTGAACCATTTTGCATGCTGATGGAACATCGAATTGATGACATGGACGAAGGCCTCGTAGCACGAGAACAGGCCATGACGTCCCGTGAGCAGATACCCTTCGAGCCAGCCCTCGCACAGATGTTCGCTAAGCACCTCCATGACGCGGCCATCGATGCTAAGATCGATATCGACCGCTTCGATCTCGGCCATCCACTGCTTGCCAGTGGCTTCGTAGACGGCCTCCAGCCTGTTGGATGCCGTCTCATCTGGTCCGAACAGCCGAAAATTCTGCTTATCGAGATTGAGCTTCATGACATCACGGAGAAACTTTCCGAGATTGCGCGTCGCTTCCGCCTTGACGGCTCCGGGCGACGGGATTTCGATGGCATGATCCCGGAAGTGAGGCATCGACAGCGGAACCAGCAGTTCGCCGCCGTTGGCGTGCGGATTTGAGCCCATACGGTGCTGGCCGGTCGGCGCCAGCGCGGCGAACTCGTCGCGGAATTTGCCGGTCTCGTCGAACAGTTCATGCGCCCGATAGCTCTTCATCCATTCTTCAAGTTGTTTGAGATGCTCGGGATTTGTCATGTCCGCAATCGGAACCTGATGCGCGCGCCAGGTGCCTTCAACCGGAAGGCCATCGACAAATTTCGGCCCAGTCCAGCCCTTGGGCGTGCGAAACACGATCATTGGCCAGCGCGGCCGCTCAAGGTTTTAATTCAGCGCCGGCTCCTCGCGCTGCTCTGGATCTGGCGGATCTGAACCAAAATCCTGTCGAGCGTTCCGGCGAGGCTTTGATGCACCAGCTCCGGATCGTCGCCCTCGACGAAATGTGGATCGCAGCCGTAGCCGCGCAACAGCTCCGTCAGCTCCTGGCGGCCGATTCGAGCCGATACCGTCGGATTCGCGATCTTCTTATCCGTTCAGATGAAGAATTGGAAGCACACCGCGCCATCGCGCGCCGGGTTCAAGAACTTGTTGGAATGCCAACTGGCGGCGAGAGCGCCGGTCTCGGCCTCCCCGTCGCCAATGACGCAGGCAACGATCAAATCCGGATTGTCGAACGCGGCACCATAGGCGTGGACCAGAATAGCCCAGTTCCCCGCCTTCGTGAATGGAGCCGGGCGTTTCCGCGCCACGTGGCTGGGAATCCGTAAGGCCAGGAGAACTGGCGGAACAGGCGATGTAGTCCGCTGCGGTCGCGCTCGACTGCAGGATATCGCTCGGTATAGGACCCTTCCAGATACGTCTGAGCCACGATGCCAGGGCCGCCATGGCCCGGGCCGATGACGTAGATCATGTTGAGATCGTTGTCCTTGATCAGCCGGTTCAGATGGACATAGAGGAAATTCAAACCCGGGGTCGTACCCCAATGGCCGAGCAAGCGGGGTTTGATGTGCTCGAGCTTGAGCGGCTCGTCCAGCAGAGGATTATCTTTCAGGTAGATCTGCCGACCGGAAGATAATTTGCTGCGCGCCAATAGGCGTTCATCTTCCGAAGCAGATCGGCTGAAAGCGGACCGGGTCGGGCCTTCGTCGTGACTGCCGCTGCCCCACCATTTACGGCGGGGGGAGCGTCAGCGCTTTGTTTTCGGGCCTGGCCGGCGATGACCGCATTCGAGAAGTTCGCGCCGACGGTGACACCTTGCGTCTTGCTGGCCATTGTTCAAACCTTCCGACTTTCTGGCGTGCGCTTGTGTTTGTCGCCAAGCTTAGCCTCAAGCAGCGGCGGACAGCCCCAAGCCACGCACCGCTTCAATCATCTTCACCAGCACAGCCTGAGCATCGCCGTACACCATGTCGCAGTTGTCGCCGTAAAACAGGGCGTTCTGGATGCCGGCATAGCCTTTGCCATCGCCGCGCTTGATCACGTAGACCTTCTTGGCCTTGTCGGCGTTCAGGATCGGCATACCGAAGATCGGCGAGGATTTGTCGGCGCGCGCCGCCGGGTTGACGACGTCATTGGCGCCGATGACGAGCGAACTTCTCGAGCAGCTTGCCGGTGGCGGGGTTGCGGCTTTGATAGGCCATGATGTGGTCTTCTTTCAAATGTTGTTGTACGGTTTAGCCGGATAATCCTGTTGCTGGATCGCTACGCCTCGATGATCACCTTGAGCGCCTTTGTCTTGGCAGCGTTTCCGAACGTCTCGTAGGCGTCGAGGATATGATCCAGCTTGAAGCGGTGCGTAATTAGCTGCTTGGGGTCTATTTTTTTCGACCGCAGAATGTTCAGCAACATCGGCGTGCTCGCAGTATCCACCAGTCGCGTGGTGATGGTAACGTTGCGGTCCCACAGCCTCTCCAGATGGAGGGCCACCTTCTGACCGTGCACGCCGATATTGGCGATGGTACCTCCCGCCGTAACCAGCTTTTCGCACAGCTCAAAGGTCGCAGGAATGCCCACGGCCTCGATCGCGGTATCGACACCCCGTTCGCCAGTCATCTTCATGACCGCTTCGACAGCCTTGCCGTCGCTGCTGTTGATGGTTGTCGTGGCGCCGAACCGCTTGGCCATTTCAAGGCGGTTGTCGTCGAGATCGATCGCGATGATCTCGGCCGGCGAATAGAATTGCGCGGTGAGCAATGCGGCGAGCCCGATGGACCCACGCCCACGATCGCGACCGTGCCTCCCGGCACGACCTTGCCGTTGAGCACGCCACATTCGGATCCCGTAGGCAGGATGTCGCTGAGCATCACCAGCGCTTCTTCGTCCGCACCTTCAGGAATGGGATAGAGGCTTGTCTCCGCATATGGGATGCGGACGAACTCTGCCTGCGTGCCGTCGATCTTGTTGCCGAGGATCCACCCACCGGTCGTGCAATGGGAGAACATTTGCTTTCGGCAGTATTCACATTTACCGCAGGCGCTGATGCAGGAGATCAGGACGCGGTCTCCCGGTTTGAACGCTGTGACGGCCGGCCCAACCTTGTCAATGACGCCGACGCCTTCATGACCGAGAACGCGTCCCGGCTCGCAAGTCGGCACGTCACCCTTGAGGATGTGCAGGTCCGTCCCGCAGATCGTGGTTTTCACGATTTTGACGATCGCGTCCGCGGGAGACGTAATTTCCGGCTTGGCATGATCTTCCAGGGCTTTTTTGCCTGGGCCCCGATAAACCAGAGCCTTCATTGTTCCAGCTATTTCGGCTTTAGCGCGGGCTTCTGGTTTTGGCATCGTTGTGAGCGTCATCATCAATCACCGATCATCTCTGCTGTCTGATGGTTCAAACTCTAGCCATCGGCGAGCGCTGCGCGGTAGGGTCGGAAATTACTCAGGTCTTGCGCGGGAAGTTGAATTCTCCGATGAGCAGACTTCGCCCGGAAATGAGCCAGTCTGTGGCTCTTCAGAACGGCATGACAATCCACAGCCTGGGCTGTGAGCCGCTGCATGGCTCAAGAGGAGATATATGGGCACCCGTATCGCGTCGGCAAATCGGAAACTACTTAGCCGCTTGCTGGATGTGCTTGAAGCAGGCGGCTACTTAGCCGTTACTGGCCGGAATTCACCGGCGGCGCTGGCGGAAGGGCGGTGTTGCCAGACTTCATTTCCATGTTGTCTGACTTCGCCGGCAGTTGATGGCTTGCTATCAAGAACTGGGTGCCCAGTACGAAGCACATAAACACGACATAGATCCACCACGGACGAGAATTCATCACTGCCCAAGCGCTGCGCGGCGCCGTCTGTTGCGGCCCGCCATTAGAGCCAAACCGGCGCGGCAGCAGGGTAATGAGGCGAGTGGCGATCGTGCGGGGATCCTGGTACGAGGCAGCTCTGTCAGGCAAAGCGCCGATCAGCGCGGCCAATTCCTTGGTCGCGGCCTCCCCCGGCAACTGAGCCAGCTTGGCAGCCTCCTGCCAGGGGTCCACGTCAGATCGGGCCAAGCCGGAAAGCACACTCACCAGCATGCCGTTTCTATCCTCGCCGATCGGCGCGAATAGAAAGTCGTTGAATTCGGATCCCGGGAGAGACATCGGTACGGTTGTCATTTGATCATCGATTGTGGTCGCACGATCGCGGGCAAAACGGCTAGACTGAACAATATCGCAAGGCAAACAGCCGCGTCAGACTCGGAAAATACCTAAGCGCGTGCCTTTTCCTCGTTGGACCTGTCGTTGTCCGACCGGTCGCATCGTCGTCCATGAGGGGCGATTTTCGAAGAATGTCGGGTTATTTCGATGAAAGATGGGCCGTTTCCCTCACAAACTCTTGCGAAATCTCCATGTGAAGGAGTGATATCGTCATTCGAGGTCTCGCCGAAAGCGGCAGTTTGGAAGCGCACGATGCCGAAGAGTCCCGCGCGGAAGGCCAAGACAGCCCGGCCATCATCGAGCCGGCAGGTTCGACCGGCCCGCGGCACCCCGAGATATTCCGGGTTCTTCCCGATTGTGGCAATTGGCGCCTCGGCGGGCGGGCTGGATGCTTGCAGGAGCTTTCTGGACGCGCTGCCTGCTGACTGCGGCATGGCCTTCATTCTGGTCCAGCATCTAGACCCCACCCACGAAAGCATGTTGGTGGACTTGCTCGCAGGTCATACGTCGATGACCGTGCTCCAGGCAGCAGACGGAATGCCAATCAAGCGAGACCACCTCTATATTATCCCGCCGGCACTTACCTGTCCGTCGAACACGGTGCACTCCACCTGTCAGAGCCCCACGCACGCCATGGTGCGCGGCTACCATTTGATTTTTTACTGAACTCTTTGGCGACGGACTGCGGATCGCGCACCGTCGCCATGGTTCTTTCGGGCACCGGCGCGGATGGCAGCGTTGGCTTGAAAGCCGTCAGGGAAAACGGCGGCCTGGTCATCGCACAGGATCCCGACGAGGCCAGCCATGACGGCATGCCGCGGAACGCGATCCTGACCGGCTCGGTGGATCAGGTGCTGCCGGTAGAGAAAATGCCCGATGCGCTTGAACAATTCCGACCTCAGCTAGCCGCGAAACGACCCCCGGGCAGTTTGGGTTCTCAAGATGGGGCACAGGATCGATTGCCTGAGATTATCGATCTCCTGCTCTCGAAGACTGCCCACAATTTCACGCTTTACAAACAAGGCACGCTGAGGCGTAGGATCGAACGGCGCATGGGGCTCGCCGAGATCGAACTCCGCGCCATGAACCGATATCTCAAATTGCTGCAGAGCGACCCCCGAGAACTCGACCTGCTCGCCAAGGATCTGCTCATTAACGTCACCAGCTTCTTTCGTGATCCGAAGGTGTTTGATTTTCTGGCAGAAAAGATCATCCCGGAACTGATCGGCAGCCAGGCACCGGACCATATCCTTCGCGTCTGGGTCGCCGGATGCAGCACCGGCGAGGAAACTTATTCGCTCGTCATGCTCTTTCGCGAGGCGATCACGTCGGCGAAACGCAATGTCAAGCTTCAGGTCTTTGCCTCTGACGTCGACCCGGATGCCGTCGCGGTCGCTCGTGAAGGCTTCTATCCGCAAGCGATCGAGACCGACGTTTCGGCGGCGCGTCTCGCCCGATTTTTCACCAAGGAAGATCGCGGTTACAGGATCCTGCCCGAGCTGCGTGCAGCTATCGTCTTCACGGTGCAGGATGTGCTTGCCGATCCGCCGTTTTCGCGCCTGGACTTCGTTTCCTGCCGGAATCTCCTGATCTATCTGGGCCCGGAGGCCCAGACGAAGACAATCTCGGCGTTCCATTTTGCGCTGCGTGATGGCGGGATTCTTCTTCTGGGCAACTCTGAAACCGTCGGCAATTTCGATAGCCAATTCGAGGTCATTTCCAAGCCCGAGCGCCTCTTTCGCCACGTCGGCCGTGCCCGTCCCGGCGACTTCAGCTTTTCGATCGGCGGAGGCGTGCGGTCGCCTCCAATGGCTGGCCAAGGACAGAGACCCTCGCGCCAAGCCGCCCTCGCCGACCTTTGCAAACGGCTGGTGATTGATAACTACGCGCCAGCAGCAGTCCTGATCAACCGCAAGTTCGAGTGTCTGTATTCCCTTGGGCCCACAGACCGCTATCTGCGGGTTGCGCCAGGACACCCTACTCAGGATCTGCTTGCGATGGCGCGACCCAATATCCGGACCAAGCTGAGATCGACGATTCAGCAGGCGGGCCAGAACAAAGCTCACATTGTCGTCGCTGGCGGTGAGATCGTCCGCAACGGCGACGCGCAGTCGTTCAATATTGCGGTGCAGCCTCTTTTATTCGATGGCAACGACCTGTTCCTGATTTGCTTCATCGACGCCCCGAAGAGCCGTAAAAGTAGCGACACCCACACTGCATCGGAAGACGTATCTCGGGTCGGAGAGCTCCAACAGGAACTCGAAGCCACCCGAACAGAACTTCAGGCAGCTATCCGGAACCTTGAGATATCGAGCGAAGAACAGAAGGCCATCAACGAGGACGCGTTGTCGGATAACGAGGAGTTCCAGTCGACCAATGAGGAGCTTCGCACCTCGAAGGAAGAATTGCAGTCGTTGAATGAAGAACTGACTGCTCTGAACAGCCAGCTTCAGGAAACCCTGGATCGGCAACGCACGACATCGAATGATCTTCAGAACGTTCTCTACAGTACCGACGTTGCGACGCTCTTTCTCGACACCCAACTCAAGATTAGGTTCTTCACGCCGGCTACGAAGTCTCTGTTTAACGTCATTCCGAGTGACGTTGGCCGATCAATAGCCGACCTTCATTCTCTGGTCTCCGATGATGCCCTTGCAAAGGACGCCAGAACGGTGCTGAGCACCTTCGCGCCGATTGAGCAAGAGATCGAAACCCGGGCGGGCGCCTGCTATCTCCGTCGCATCCTTCCCTACCGTACCCAAGACAACGGGATCGAAGGCGTCGTCATTACCTTTGCGGACATCACCGAGCGGAAGCACATCTCGGATGCGCTTGCGGCGGCCAAACGACAAGCCGATCTGGCGAATAAAGCCAAATCACGCTTTCTCGCCGCAGCGAGCCATGATCTTCGGCAACCGCTGCAAACCCTGAGTTTGATTCGCGGCCTGCTACAAAGGAAGGTCAGGGAAAACAAGACCGAAGAAGCCCTCAAGCTGATTCAGCGGCTCGATGACACCGCAGATACCATGTCTGGCATGCTCAATGCCCTGCTCGACATAAACCAGATCGATTCCGGTACAATCAATGTCAATCGAGCGAACTTTCCCGTCGGCGAGCTGCTCGACCGGCTGAAAGATGTGTTTAGCTATCACGCCCAGGCACACAATCTTGCCTTTCGCGTCGTCTCTTGCGGTCTATCGGTCGATAGCGATGTTCGGCTGCTTGAGCAGATGCTTCGCAACCTTCTCTCCAACGCGTTGAAATACACCAGGCGTGGCAAAGTCTTGCTCGGTTGCCGACGGCACGCGGGAATGCTGACTATCGAGGTCTGCGACACCGGGCCCGGAATCCCCGAGGGAGAATTTCAAGCGATCTTCGAAGAGTATCATCAGCTCGACAACGCCGCCCGCGAGCGCAGCCGCGGGCTGGGCTTGGGCCTGTCTATCGTCAACGGACTGGGAAGGTTGCTCGGCCATCGCGTTCGCGTCCGGTCACAAACCGGGAGAGGTTCGATCTTTGCCGTGGACGTTCCGTTATCATCGAGCGAAAACGCGCCGGCGCCGAAACGTCCCGAGCTCGCTCTTAATGACAAGAGGATTTACGCCGCCAGACAGAAATGTATGATCCTGATCGTTGATGACGATCCGGACGTACGCGAACTGCTCGAACTATATCTTAATGCAGAAGGTCATCATACGGCGACAGCGCCAGATGGTATTGCGGCGCTGGCATCGACGACGCGAGGAAAAATCCGGCCCGACCTCATTCTTGCGGACTACAATCTGCCGAATGGTATGAACGGACTTCAAGTCGCCGCGCAGCTCCGCGATGCTCTTCATCAAGAGGTCCCCGTTATCATCCTTACCGGCGATATATCTACCAGCACGCTCGGCGATATCGCAAACCATGACTGCGTCCAGCTCAGCAAGCCAGTTAAGTTGACAGAGCTGACTCAGGCCATCGAACGGCTGTTGCCGAATACTCAATCCGCAATCGAGTTTCATCGAGCACGCTCAATTAGAACGACCAATAATCCAGAGGCACCGGTCGTCTTTGTTGTCGATGACGACAGCGAGGTATGTAACGCGATGCGCGCCGTACTCGAAGACGATGGCCATCCCGTGGAGACCTACTCAAGCTCGGAGGCATTTCTCGAAGCTTACCATCCCGGTCGGGCAGGCTGCCTCCTGCTTGATGCCTATCTCCCCGGAATGAACGGGGTCCAATTACTTCGCCGGCTTCACGATAGAGGAGACATCCTCCCCGTGATCGTGATAACCGGCAGCAGCGACGTGCCAATTGCGGTCGAAGCCATGAAGGCCGGCGCACTGGATTTCATCGAAAAGCCGATTAGCGCTCATGAGCTGCTTGACAGCCTCAATAATGCGCTTGAGCAATCGCGGGATTCCAGCAAGCTGTTGGCGTCGCGAGAGATCGCAGCCGCGACTATTGCGAGCCTCACTCCGCGACAGCACCAGATTATGGATATGGTTCTCGCCGGCCACCCCAGCAAGAATATCGCCGCGGACCTCGGTATTAGCCAGCGCACGGTGGAGAACCACCGGGCGTCAATTATGGATAAAACGGGCTCGAAGTCGCTTCCGGCGTTGGCCCGCTTGGCGCTGGCAGCGCACCGGAATTAAGCCGAAAATTCACTCAGTTAATTTTCCGACGCCGTCGCTGCGACGGTATGCTGAATGGGCGGATGTAGGGTCACCATCGGCGACGTCGTTACTCGTTTCTACCGCACTGAAAGGCGGAGCGTCATGTCGTTCATCGATTCATATTTTCTGTATCTCACTCCTGCTGTCCTGCTCGTCGTCCTTATCTTGATCGGAGCCAGCGTGAGGATCCTACGCGAATACGAGCGGGCCGTCGTCTTTACGCTGGGCCGGTTTCAGAGGGTCAAGGGGCCAGGCTTGGTGTTGCTGATTTCGTTCTTTCAAGAAATGGTGAGAGTTGATCTGCGCATCCAGGTCATCGAAATTCCCACCCAGGACGTGATCTCTCGCGATAACGTTTCAATGAAGGTTGACGCGGTGCTCTACTTCAACGTGGTGAACCCGGAGCGCGCCATCATTCAGGTTCAGCATTACCTTCCCGCCACGAACATGCTCGCTCAGACCACTCTGCGCGCCGTGTTGGGGCAGCACGAACTCGATGAGATGCTGTCTGAGCGGAAAAAGCTCAGCACCGACGTACAAAGTATTATTGACAGTCAAACCGAGACCTGGGGGATCAAGGTCAGCAATGTCGAGATTAGAACCGTCGAACTCACGGAAAACATGGTGCGCGCTATCGCCAAGCAAGCGGAAGCGGAGCGCGATCGCCGCGCCAAGATCATTCATGCCGAGGCCGAGTTCCAGGCTTCGCAAACCCTCGTCAACGCCGCCAAGATACTTTCGAGCATCCCGGCCGCCATGCAGTTGCGCTACTTGCAAACCCTGACCGAGATCGGCGCCGAGCAGAATTCGACCGTCGTCTTTCCGATGCCCATCGACATCATCAAACCGTTCCTCGAGCTTATCGAGAAGCCCGGCAAAGCGTTCAGCACCAATGGCGCCGCATTAATGCCCCAAGTGAAGGATGCACCTTTGGACGCGTAATTTGTCGATCGCGCTTCAACCAAACACAGATTGATAGTCAGGCACCCCGTCTCGGCGCTCTCATTCGCAGCCCATCGAGTGCCACGCTAATTGAACGAATAACAACGAAATGTGACAATATCTGCGTTCGATGCGCGTTGGTGCGCATCTGCTGTAGCTCGACCGAGATACTGTCATGATCGCTTCAACGGCTTTTTACAGTGTGACGTGTCTCTTGCGGAGGAGCTAGGGGCCGCCATCCACGGAACGCTTCGGGTACAGGGAATTGTGAGACAAACGTGGAGTTTGGCAATGCAACAAATACTCGGACTGAGCGTCGCGCTGCTGCTCTTCGGGACCGGCGTCTGGGCGAACGCCGTCAAGGGTGGCTTACTTTCCCAAGACAGAGGCGCGTGGGTCGCCCGCGCTATCCGGTGAGGGCACGATAGGAGCCGCTTAGATTATCCCGCCAAAACTCAAGGAAGCGTCGTGCCAGAATAATTAGCCCATCCCCCTCTCGCGGTCCCATCGTTTCGAACCGCACGTTCAAGTGTCCGAAGTGCGGCCGCGTTCGCATGCTGATTGTATCGAACGATCCAATGGGGTCCGACGTGAGTAGCTGGCTTTTCGGAGAATTCAGATCTCCAACATATCCTGCATCCGAAACTACCCCATCTACGAATCACTCGATGCAGCGCCGCAGTTCAGACCAATCCCGGCTTCCCCGTTCGCGCTTCAGCGATCAAGTACCTCCTCCAGGAAACGGCGACATTCTTCGATACGCACGCCCTTTCCCGGTCGGACCGGAACGAAATCACCCGCGACAAGTCGCTCGATCTTTTCGCTTGCAGTTGTAGTGGCAGCCTCAGTAATACTTTAGTTGGAAGATTCTAAGATGACCTTTCAACCCGCATTAAGTTTCATCCATCCCGCGATATTCCGGAACGCGCTGCCATCCATCTTGTTGCTTATCCACGGGCAATCTAGGCGATGGAGATTAGACGATGAAGAAAACAACTCTAGTAGCCGCTGCGATCTTGACGACGGTCTCGTCGGTGGTTGCAGCGCAGGCGGCAAGTACGAACTCTGGTTCACCTTCGACGCCGGCATCAACCACCAATGCGCAGACGAGTGGATCCAACCTCAGACAGCAAGTGACAAGCAGTCTGCAGCGGTCCGGGTTCACCAACATTAAGGTGGTACCGGATTCGTTTTTGGTGCAAGCTAAGGATAAATCGGGCAACCCGGTGACGATGTTCATCGGCCCTAACTCGGAGACCGAGGTTGCTACCGTCGGGTCGAACGACCAGGCTTCGGATTCGGACGCAGGTAACTCCGGAATGCGCTCTGGTCGCATGTTCACCAACGTCCCGGCCAAGGACGAGCTTACCTCGAAAGTGGTTGGCCTCGATGTGTACAATAACGCCAATCAGAATATTGGTACGATTAAGGATGTGGCTTACAACGGCAACAACGTGAACGGCTACGTCATCGGAGTTGGTGGATTCTTGGGAGTGGGCGATCATTACGTCGCGGTTCGGCCTTCCGCGGTCAAGCTCAGCTACGACGCCAAGGACAAGAAGTGGCATGCAAGCATGGATGCCAATGCCAATCAGCTCAAAGCTGCTCCGGAGTTCAAGTATCCAAGCAATACCTGATTGAGTCAGTTGTACTGGAGCGCGTTAAGCCACGCTCCAGTGAAGCTTCTGTAACGTCGCACCATTGAAAGACATCTATGCTGCTACTTGACCCGCAAATCACATTTGAGGGTTCGGAATCCTCAGATGCCGCTCGCGCGCAGATATTTACTGAAATCGAACGCCTCGAAACGCACAATCATCGCATCACGGCTTGTCGCGTCACGGTGATCGCCCCAAGCCGCAAACATCGGCACGGAACCGGCTTCCAGGTCCACATCTGGCTCACAATACCGCCGCACGAGAACATCGTCGCGAACCGTGCGCCTTCTGACGGCACTCGTCACGAGCATGCCGATCTCGCGATCAAGCACGCCTTCGCTTCGGTCCGGCGCCAAATCGATGCACTTGCGGCGTAGGCTCTAACGCCCTTACAATCCCCTTGAGCTTGATCTGAGGGCAATGGGCCACTTTTGGCTTGCGATCGTACTCACAGGTCTTGGCACGGGGGGGCAAGCGCCGCCGTCCTGATCTTGCTGTTGCAATCGGTACAACTGGACGTAAAAGCGAAGGACAAGAGCAGCAGCTACTGATTACCGAAATCAATGGTATAGGCTGACGCGAACTGGGCGAAGTACTTGCAATGCCGCTGCAGCGGCCACGCCGAACGCCAGCTTTGATGCGAGAGTGATTGCATATGGCAAAAGATGCACGAAGCTAGGGCTGACAACCGGCAGGACGATGAAATAGTTGATCGCCCACACGGCAGCCAGACTTCCCATCATGAATGTCCAGATCGCTCGCCTGCTGGCCAACAAAGCCGCCAGGCTCTGTACCATGGCACTCAGGACGATACCGAGCGCCACAGCCAGACCCATGTGAGTGGCCACACCGGCTGCCGCCGACGCACCGTCAAGTCCGACAGCAGATGCGACGTCGCGGGCGACCGCAGCGGCATCCCCGCCTGTTAGAGCCGAATACAGCCAAACCACAGGAATTTCGGCTAGTCCACCGGCCACCCCGATGAACAGTCCGGTTCGGATAAAGTCGTGGTGGACCGCCGGACTGGCGACATTGGTGTAAGTGGACATGTTGATCATCCGATCTTTTTGAAGCCTTTTGTCGGCTCAATCGTTCTACGCATTCGCGCCTGGTGCCCGGAACACATCAAGTTCGGGTGGACGACCCTGGTATTTTTCGACATCGCCCACTGCGGTGTGGCCGCAATTACCCTGGGCGAGTTTTGACGTGCCGATACCGATCGACAGGTTGTTGACGTCGCCGTAGCGGTCGAGGCTGCCGGGCTCGCGCGAGTTCTCGGGATCGAACCATCCGCCCTCGTTGACGCAAATCACGCCGGGACGAATGGTATCGGTGACGTGGGCGCCAGCGAGGATCTGGCCGCGGTCGTTGAACACCCGAACAATGTCGCCGTCGCTGATTCCGCGCGCAGACGCATCCTTCGGACTGATCAGGCAAGGTTCGCGACCGGCAATCGCGTAGGTCGCTCGCAACGCAGTGCCGCAGAGCTGGGAATGCAGGCGATATTTTGGATGCTTCGAGTCGATGTGCAGCGGGTATTTTGTGTCAGGGCCGCCAAGCCGCTCGTTCGGCTCCATCCAGGTGGGATGAGGCGGGCAGTCGTCGTAATTCATCTTGGCGATGTTATTCGAATAGATCTCGATCCGGCCTGATGCGGTGCCAAGCGGGTTAAGCAGCGGATCGTCGCGAAAATCCTTGTGCTGGATGTAGCCGTTGCCCTCGTCGGTGATCGGAAATGCCAACGCATCGTCGCTCTTCCAGAAGGCATCGAAGACCGGCATCTCCATGCCCTTGCCGCGAGCCTCGACCCGCGCCGCTTCGTAGAACGAGCGGATCCAGTCCATTTCACTTCTGCCCTGGGTGAAAGCATCACCCTTGCCGAGCCGGTCGGCGATGGCGGCGAAGATGTCGTAGTCGTTGCGGGCCTCGAACACCGGCTCGATCACCTTTTTCATCGCCAGGATATAACTCAGCGAGTAGTCGCCGATCTGCTCGATGTCGTTGCGCTCGTAGCTTGTGGTGGCCGGCAACACGATGTCGGCATGACGGGCGGTGGCGGTCCACTGGAAATCATGAACGATGAACGTCTCCAGATGGCGCCAGGCCTTCAGCATCCGGTTGCGGTCCTGATGGTGGGCAAATGGGTTGCCGCCAACCCAATAAGCAAGCTTAACATCCGGATAGTTCGCCCGTGTCCCGTTGAAATCGAAGGGCTTGCCGGGGTTCTCCAGCATCTCGACAATACGCGATACTGGAATCGAGGCAGCACCGCTAGTGGACAACCACGCCGGACCCTGCGCCGTCTTGCTGCCTTCGGTAATGCCTGTCAGTACGGGGCTATTGGCCGCCGGGCTGCCACCGTTGCCGTAATGGTAGCTCAGCCCGTACCCGCCGCCTGGCAGCCCGATCTGCCCCAGCATCGAGGCCAGCGTGATCAGCATCCAATGGACCTGCTCGCCATGCTGCTGGCGCTGCAGCGACCAGCCGCTGGCCAGCATGGTGCGGTTCTTGGCAAAGCGTCGGGCGAGGTCGGTAATTGTTGCTGCGGGAATCTCGCAGATGGACGCCGCCCATTCGGCGGTCTTCGGCGTGCCGTCGGCTTCGCCGGTCAGATAGGACTGGAACTTGTCGAACCCGGTGGTGTATTGCGCGAGAAATTTCTCATCGTGCAGCTTTTCGGTATAGAGCGTGTGGGCGATGCCCAGCATCATGGCCACATCGGTCTGCGGTCGTGGCGCCAGCCACTCTGCGCTCAGATAGAAGCAGGTCTCCGTCTTGATGGGATCGATGCAGATGACCTTTGTGCCTTTCTTCTGCAAGGCTTCTAGCCCGACATAGGCGCCGTGATCGGGAATGACCCAGCCGATCCGGTTATTGTTGATGGGGTCGGCGCCCCAGAACACCATCAGTTCCGTGCTCTGCACAACCACGGGCCACGCCGTGGTCTGGTCGTAGACCTCCAGCGACCCGACCACGTATGGCAATACCACTTGCGACGCGCCGGTGGAATAATCTCCGGACGCGTTCACGAATCCGCCCTTGAGGCTCATCATCCGGCGCAGCAGGTTCTGGCAGTTGTGCAGCTTGCCGGGACTCTTCCAGCCATACGAGCCGGCAAAGCTTGCGGCGGGGCCGTGGGTCTGATCGACGCGCTTAAGCTCTTTTGCGACGAGGTCGAGCACCTGATCCCAGGTGACGCGCACGAAATCGCCGTCGCCTCTTCCTTCCGGATCGGCGCCAAAGCCCTTCTCGAGGAAAGCCCGCCGTACCATCGGATATTTGATCCTGGTCGGGGAGTAGACGGAGTCCATGACGCCTTCCAGCACTGGCGCGGGGTGCGGATCCTTTTCCCAGGGCCGGATGCCGACGAACCGTCCGTCTTCAACCTTGGCGCGGAAAGCACCCCAATGAGAGCCTGTCAGAATTTCGGACGCGGGAGCCGGCGCGGCGCGCGCGCCCGAACTCAGAAGCGACGCACCGGAAAGACCGAGAGCGCCTGCCGCCAGCCCCGCTTCAAGCACCGCGCGTCGGGTCATGCCGGAGCCGCTCAATTGGATCGACATAGCGACACTCCCGTCTATGATTTTACCATCGGCTCGATCCCGAGAGCTAGCCGTTGGGCGATGAGGAAGGCGGTTAGCACTTGTGCCGCACCAGCGTAGAAGCCGGTTGGGTCGTAGTCACGGCATCGTTCGGCAAAAGCCGGTGCCCAGACCAGTAGATGATCGTCGAGCAACGCGGTTTGTGCTTGGCGGTCCGCATCATCACGAAGCAGGCGTCCGAGCAGTGCCAGTTCGATCGAAAGGTGGTCCGGCGGCTCGCAGAATGCGGGGCCGGTCGATACATCGGATTGCCGGAGCAATTTCTCCATATCGCTCGAAGGAGCCTGGAACAGCCGGCCCGATATGCTGATATGGGCGCTCTCGTACGGCGACACCGTTCTGGAGCCGCCGCTTCCGTCGAATAGCTGCGTGAACGCGGCCGCAAGTTGGCGCGCAACCGCGGCAGCAGACCCTTCTACGTTTAGGGCGGACAGCATTCGCCGAGCGCCCGCAGCACATGCTGGTTCTTCAGCCAGGGCATCGAAGAGCGTTGCGCCCATTCCCTCGCGATAGCTGATGATCGTGTCTGTCGTCGGCGGCGCAACGAATATTCCGGCCAACCACTCGGCGACCGAGGCGTTCCAGCTCGAAGCCGACGACACGCCCGCGTGTTCGAGGACAGCGCTCAAGATTTGCCGCCAACCGCTGGAGAGCCAACATCTTTGGAATGGAACTGCAGATAGGCCTGCAGCAACCGATACTGCCCGTCGTCCAGCGCGGTGAAGCGCTGCATTGCCTTGAGACTGCCGATCCACTGGTTTGCCAGGTAACTGTCGGTGGGATGCGGTGCGTGGCACGAACCGCAGGACGTCGCGTAGAGATTGCTGCTGTAGTCCCAGACCTTGGCAATATCAGGATTTAGACCTTCCTTGCTGATCCATACGGTAAGATTGCCCTGGAACCATTTCAGCTTGGTCGCCGGGTCTTCGACCCCTGGTTGGCGCGCGACTTTGGCCACCGCCGCCGGACCAAGCGCCGCGACCAATATTCTTTGTCCCTTTAGGGCGTCGAACGCAGCGGGGGATCCGTCCTGCTGCCAGCCATCGACTCGCACCTGCAACCAGTCGCCGTCGCGCGCCACCACCGCAAGCTTGGCTGCTGGCAGCAGCTTGCCGTCGCCTGCCCCAGTCGGGCTGGCCGCCGCGCGTTCAAGGAAAAACGGCTTCGTCGCCACCGTGTACAGAGTTGTTGCCTGCGCCAGAGCATCGGCGGGTGCGGACAGAGCGCTGGTCGGCGACTTCGCATCGCTGCTGGCCACTGGCAGCATCCGGATGGCTGGCGTCCGATTGAGCGCCGGCGCGCCCGCGTTCGGTGCGTTGATGGCCGGCAGGGTCTTGATGTATTCGGCCATGGCCGCCCGATCGTCGGGCGGCAGATGCGCCAGGTTGGCGACCACGGCGGCCATCGATTCGCCGGCCTGCGTGTTGATCGGCGTCAAACCGGTGCTGAGATAGTCGTCAATCTCACGTTGGGACCAGTAGCCGATCCCGGTGTCGTCCTGCGTAATGTTCGGCACATAGCCGTGCCCCTCTGGATCCGGCGCGCCGGAAAAGCGCTTGTCGGATATGATCGCGCCGGCGAAGTTGCGCGGCGAGTGACACTCGGCGCAGTGAGCGACGCCTTCGACCAGATATCTGCCGCGATTCCAGGCCGCACTCTTTTGAGGGTCTGCGACGAGCGGTTCGCCGTCCAGATAGACAAGCTTCCAAAGCCCGACACCGCGCCGCATCGTGAACGGAAATTTGAGATCGTGGTCGCGCGCCTTACCGGCCACCGCGGGCAGCGTCTTGATGAAAGCGAGGAGGTCGCGCAGATCGTTCGCGGTCATGCGCTGCATGGATGTGTACGGGAAAGCGGGATATTCGTTCTCGCCATGGGCGGAAACGCCCTCGCGCATGGCGCGGACGAACTGCGCCGTCGTCCAGCCGCCGATACCATCGGCTTGATCCGACGATATATTAGGCATGTAGAAGGTGCCAAATCCGGACGTCAGCGCGAGACCGCCGCCAAGGCGAGTCTCATCCTTCTGGGCCGGCGAAGCGTGGCAGGTGCCGCAGCTACCGGCATAGAACAGCAACTGGCCGTTCGTGAGATCTGGCGGATCCGCGTCGGCGACATCACGCGTCGGGTGCAGAGCAGACCAGGTAAACGGTGCGGTCAGGACCAGATAGCCAGCAAAACCGAGCACGCCCAGCAGTCCGGCCAGGATTATTAGTCTTCTCAAATGCGCTATCCTCTCGCGTCTGCTATTGCAGACTGCGCACGATTTCGGTCGATCGGAAGATGCAGGCGTCGGCTTATCCCGGAGGCACGAAGCAGGCTCGCGCGGTTTCCGGATGATGCATTTGAAGGAGCGGGATTTCGCCCTACTACACATAACCATACTCAAAACGACCGACGGTAACGTGTTCAATACTGCTCACTTCGCGGATAAATTTCAGTGACCGATGATGCGCAGCAAGGGGTGGTCCCATACCACGCGCGCTACTTGTCGCGGAGGCACCTGTTTCTAAGTCGCGCGTCCGCAAAGAATCGCTGGGCGGCACGGAACTTTTACCTCTGAGAAAAGCTAAGTCCGGTGCGCGATAGTGCTCGAAGGATCCCTGGTAGGCGTGATCCGCTGACAGCGAGCAGCGTAGAAGAGGTGCGATTGCACCTCATCTCTCAAATGTCGATTGAGTCTTCTACTACACCAACAGAACAATCCTTGCAGACACGAAGGTTCGCGTCTGCGGTACGTCGTGTCTGCTCTTGATTTCCAACTTTGATCGAGACCGGACCTACAGCCGGCGATTGCAGTCAGACGAAATAGACATCCCCAGGAGCGTTTTGAAAGAAGCACATGAACATGTTGCACCGACTTGTTACCGCCGAGCCACTGCTCGCATTGTTTGTCACTATAGCGCTTGGTTACCTCGTTGGAAAAATCAGGATAGGCAGCTTTGTTCTCGGGGGCATCGCGGGCACCCTACTGATCGGCGTTATCATTGGACAGCTAGGTGTCGATATCGACAGCGGCATCAAGAATATATTCTTTGCCCTGTTTATCTACGCCGTCGGATATCAGGGCGGTCCGCAGTTCTTTCACGCATTGAACCGGCGCTCGCTGAATCAGTTGGCCTCCGCCTTCGTGATGTGCTTCGTCGGCTTGTTGTGCGTCCTCGCCGCCGCATGGATGTTCGGTCTCGACCGCGGCATGGCGGCCGGACTCGCGGCGGGAGGGCTAACACAATCTGCGATTATCGGAACCGCAGGCGATGCGATCGGAAAGCTTGGGTTGTCGCCCGAGTTGACGAAGACGATGCAGACAAATGTCGCGGTGGGTTACGCGGTTTGTTACATCTTTGGATCGCTCGGTCCCATCATCATGGTCAGTTGGTTCCTGCCTCTGATCATGAAGTGGAACATCCGCCAGGAAGCGGTAAAGCTCGCAAACCTGTTGTCCGGCGGCCACGCTGAACTTGATCCGGGCCAGTTCAATGCGGCGGGGCAGATCTCCACCCGGATTTATGAAATCGCCACCGGCAGCAAGGCCGCCGGCCTGACCGCACTGGCGGTCGACCAGCAACTCTCGGACGCTTCGGTGGAAGCAGTCTACCGCGAAGGCAAAACGCTCGACCTTGCCGATACGAGCACCATTCAGGTTGGCGATCGCGTCGCGATCACGGGCGCTGTCCGTGTCATGCAAACTGCTTGCAGTTTGTTCGGCCAAGAGATAACCGCGGCGAACGGTCTGGTGCTGGTGCAGGAAAACCGGGAAATCATCCTGACCAATCGGGCGCTCCACGATCGCGAAGTCGGTGAAATCCGCCAACATGCAAAGGTCGAGACCCGTCACGGCGTATTCCTGACGGCAGTCAAGCGCATGGGGCTCGACCTTCCGGTGCTCGACAAGCTGCAACTCAAGCGTGGCGACGAGCTGCATTTCACCGGCAGCCCGACCGACCTCAACCGGGTGCAATCGAAGATCGGTTACAAGATCACCGCCGCGGCGGTGACTGATTTCATCTTCTTTGGCATCGGAATGTTGATCGGCATGCTTTTGGGTTTGATCCAGTTCAAGATCTGGGGAGTACCGATCTCGATCGGCAGTGGCGGCGGATGTCTGTTGTCCGGGCTGTTCTTCGGCTGGCTCAGGAGCGTCCATCCAAACTTTGCAGCGTTACCGATGGGCGCCTCGAACTTCTTGCGCGACTTTGGCCTCGCGGTCTTTGTTGGCATCGTCGGCATTTCGGCAGGCCCACAAGCACTGGTCGCCATCGAACAGTACGGCCTGACGTTGTTCTTCCTCGGCGTCGCCGTGACGCTGATCCCGCAGATCGTGGCGTTTTTCTTCTCCTACTATGTCCTGCGCATTCAGAACCCGATCGAGGCGCTGGCCTGCGTCGCCGGCGGTCGAAGCGCGAACCCCGCCTTTGCGGCGCTGCTCGCCAAGGCCGGCAACGCCACACCGGTCGTTTCGTTCACCGTCACCTACGCCGTCGCCAATGTGTTCCTCACTTTATGGGGTCCGCTGATCGTCGGCATCATTACCAGGAACGCGTCGTAATAACCAGCATCGAGGGTATCCGCATGTTAGATCGAAATTTCAAGCAATACGCCAAGCTGAGCCCTTTCGAGCTTAAGGATCAGCTAATCGAACGCGCCTCATCGGACGCGCAGCGGCTGATGCTGAATGCCGGGCGGGGTAATCCGAATTTTCTCGCGACATTGCCGCGGTGGGCGTTCTTGAGCCTGGGTGACTTCGCAATGCGTGAAGCCGAACGCTCCTACTCATACCTGGACAGCGGCTTCGGCGGTTTGCCGGAGCACGATGGCATCGTGCAGCGGTTCGATGCCTACGCGGCGCATCATCGGCAAGCCGACGGGGTGCGCTTCTTGCGCCTGGCAATCTCCTACGTCAAAGACCAGCTTGGCCTGGACCAGGACGCATTTCTGTTCGAAATGGTCAGCGCTTTTCTGGGGAGCACGTACCCGACGCCGCCAAGGATGCTCTGTCACACCGAGCAGATCGTAAAAGCGTATCTTACCCAGGAAATGTTCGGTCCGCTGCCGCCAAATGGTGAGTTCTCGGTGTTCGCCACCGAAGGCGGGACCGCCGCGATGACCTATATCTTTCAAAGCCTGCGTGCGAATCGCTTGGTCAAGCCGGGGGACAAGATCGCAATTGCGACGCCAATCTTCTCGCCCTATCTGGAAATTCCAGTTTTGGACGATTACGGGCTGCAGATCGTCGATATCCGGATGGACCGGCTCGACGACTGGCAGCTCCCGCAGTCCGAGATCGACAAACTCCTCGACCCCGCGATCAAGATATTCTGCCTTGTCAATCCGAGCAATCCGCCGTCGTCGAAATTGTCGGATGGCGTTCTGGACCAATTGGCCGCAGTCGTCGCCAAGCGCCACGATCTGTTCATCGTCACCGACGATGTGTACGGAACGTTTGCGGACGATTTCATCTCAGTATTTGCCAAATGCCCGTACAATACGCTGTGTGTCTATTCGTTCTCGAAGTTCTTTGGCGCCACCGGCTGGCGTCTGGGCGCAATTGCCCTGCATCAGGACAACGTGTTTGATGCTGCGTTGGAGGCCCTTCCGGAAACCCAGAAGCTTCTGCTTGACAAGCGCTATGCCTCGTTGACAACGGCACCGCGGAAAATGCAATTCATCGACCGATTGGTCGCCGATAGCCGTGCAGTCGCGCTTAACCACACGGCCGGGCTGTCCGTCCCGCAACAGCTACAAATGGCGCTGTTTGCCCTGAGCGGCCTGATGGATCGCGAGCATCGCTACAAGGACGCCGCCAAGCAGCTAATACGCAAGCGCTATCAAACGCTCTACAGCCATATGGGTGTCACGGCTTTGCGCGATTCCAAGGATGTAAATTACTATTCGCTGATCGACTTGCAGGAGATCGGTGGAACCCTGTACGGGCCGGAGTTCAAGGCATGGTTCATCAAGAGCGACCTTGGCATTAGCTTCCTTTTTCGCCTGGCGGATGAAACCGGGGTCGTATTGCTGCCCGGCAATGGATTCGAGGTGGTCGATACGTCAGCCCGCGTTTCCCTTGCCAATCTCACCGAGGTCGAATACGCCGCCATCGGCAAATTTACCCGGCAGATCCTCGACGAGTGCCATCAAGACTTCAAGAAAACCATTGTGCTGCAATAATGCAGCGGCGGCGGCACGTAGAACGCGAGATAGAGGTGCTCAAGCGAGAGCCAAACGGGGTCGGATTTGTATTCAGGGTGCTGACCTTCGCTACCTTGACTTCCTTCGCCTTGCGGATCGAGCCTTCGGCCGCCGCGTCGATGTGCGCGAACCTTACCGGTCTCGCGCTGCCGCAGACAAAGGTCACGCTCGCCCGATCATATCGGGCGGGTGAGATAGTGTCTGGTGTAACCAAGGCGCCAGTCGGTCTCTGCCGGGTTGCTGGCACTTCCAAGCCAAGCAATGATTCGAATATCAATTTTGAGGTCTGGATACCGACGAACGGACGCTGGAACGGAAAGTATGAGCAGATTGGCAATGGCGGCTTTGCCGGTACAATCTGGGTATCCTACATCGCCGATGCCGTCTCGCGGGGATACGCGGCTGCCGCGACGGATGATGGCACGTCGGGCCCGCCTCTCGGCGCCGCAACTTTCATCGGACATCCGGATGTGCTGAAGGACTTCGGATACAGAGCTATCAAGGTCACAACTGATAATTCCAAAGCGATCATCAAGCGTTTTACCGGCAAGAATCCCAGCTATTCCTACTTCAGTGGTTGCTCCGACGGAGGCCGAGAAGCCCTGATGGAAGCACAGCGATATCCGAACGATTTCGACGGCATCATCGTCGGATCGCCTGCCAACGATTTGGCAGGACTCGGCGCTTCGTTTCTCTGGAACATGCAGGCGTTGCTGGCTGGGCCGCAGACGCATGGGGTTCCGGACGCCTACATTCCGGCGAACAAGATTACATTGCTTAGCAAACTGGCGATTTCCAAATGTGTTGGGAGAGATGGTGGCGTTTGGACCGATAAGTTTCTCAACGACCCAACCATCTGCCATTTTGACGCAGCGGTTGCGCAGTGTGCAGCCGGCCAGGATCCTGATACATGCGTGACACCGGCGCAGGTCGAAGCCGTCGAGAAACTCTACGAGGGACCTCATAATTTGGCAGGAGAGCTACTCTTCCCAGGTTACGAGCCTGGCACTGGGTCAAACGCGATGGATTGGCCTGAATGGCTGGTAGGGACTTCGTCGACTTCCCCGGGGAGCCAATATGCGATGACGGCGGCATTCTGGTGCAACGCAGTACTCGGCAAACCGACTTGTCCCTTCCTTGATCTCAGCGGTGAATTCGAGACCGCCACTCGGTCCATTGCCTTGATGGCGAACTCGACAAATCCCGACCTCACTCAATTCAGGGACCATGGCGGGAAACTGATCCAGTATGCTGGTTGGGCCGACACCGCCATCGCGCCAGAGAACGGCCTCAACTACTATCGGAAGGTCACAAGCGTGATGGGAGATGTGCACAATTTTTATCGCGTTTTTATGGCCCCTGGCATGGCGCATTGTTACGGGGGAACCGGTCCCAACTCGTTTGGAAACGGAAACAACGATGGACCTGTCATCGACGCGAAGCATGATCTTCTGAAAGCATTGGAGATGTGGGTCGAGGGGGGCGTTGCTCCTGATAACATCATCGCAACAAAGTATTTCGACGACAAACCAGCGATGGGTGTCGCTATGGAACGGCCGCTCTGTCCGTACCCGCAAATATCCAGATACAACGGGCGCGGACGTACATCAGACCTGTCCAGTTTCGAATGCGTCGCGGCCAAAGACCATGACGATCCTCGAAACCGGGGTCTTCAAAACGCGTATCGGTAAAGCACCGCAGGTTTCAGCGCGCGCCCTGTCGCTTGCATCCGTTAGGACGATTACTACGCGACATAGATACAGCGCACAGCGGCCTCTATAGAGCGTAATTAGTGCGTTGCCAGTTTGTCGGGTCAACGAGCCTCGATAACCTAAACCTGTCACTTGGGACGATACTGTTCTAGCCAGTGGTGCTGTCCTGTTGATTAAATCAGGACCGCTTCACTCAGTCTCTTTCCCTTCGTTAGTGAGACACCCGGCAAACGTGGCCCTCAGGGCATTCTCCCGTAAGCTCGCGTTGGTGATGCTACTCACGAGGCAAGCGGCCCATCGCTTGCGAAAGTCCTCTGCGAGCCGCCGCTGCGCTATCGCGTCCTCTACCGACATGATCCCGTTTGCGGTAGCGCGCGAGAGGGTCGTTAGGGTTAGACGCAACAAACTCCACGACGGTCAACGCTCACGGCGGCGGTGCGCCCTGATCTCGGATGGCACCAAGGTGCTCGTTGATGCGGAACACAATCAGCACAAACTCGCAGGCGAGGCGGGTGAACATCACGCCGACAATCGTCCCCACGATGCTGACAAGGATCGAAAGGAACCCGCCAAACGGGTTGATCGCCATCGCGGCAAGGCCGGTGAGTATGCCCGAGATGCCAAGCAGGATGATCAGAGCCAGTGCCATCGCACAGAACGGCTTGATCATGGTCGGGGTTATGAATCGTTCCCATTGGAACAGGTCTCGGAATTCGAGCATCGGGGTTCCCCAAGTTTAACTGGCCGCCAGATGCTCTATCACGTCCCTGCCGGATCGTCAGGCCGCTACCGTCCAATGCCCCAGCAAAATCAGGTCGCCGCTGTTTCGGTTCGGGCGGGTCTTTTTCATTACGCCGACCATCATCAAGACCTTTTACTGGTTGGTCATCGCATTGATCGTGCTGTTCGGCATCTCCGGTATTTTCAACGGCCTCGCCGCGATGGCGATCAGCCCGTTCGGCGGCTTCGTCGTGCTGCTGGCCTCGATTGCCAGCGTGCTGGTCGGAATCATCTTTTCAAGGATCGCCGCGGAATTCATCCTGATCGTGTTTCGCATCAATGAGCATCTCGGCGCGATCCGCGACCAGGGGCAGGCGCATTAGGGCGCGCGTCATTGCGAGCGCAGCGAAGCAATCCAGCACCGCTGTCATTCCGGGGCGCGCGTTGGCGCGAACCCGGAATCTCGAGATACAATCAGGTATTGAACCTGAAATGCATCACGTCGCCGTCGGCGACGAAATAGTCCTTGCCTTCCAGCCGCAATTTGCCGGCGTCGCGGGCGCCGGCCTCGCCGCCAAGCGCGACATAATCGGCATAGCCGATGGTTTCGGCGCGGATGAAGCCCTTCTCGAAATCGGTATGAATGACGCCGGCGGCGGCCGGCGCCCGGGTGCCGCGGTTGATGGTCCAGGCCCGCGCTTCCTTCGGGCCGACGGTGAAATAGGTGATGAGGTCGAGCAACCGGTAGCCGGCGCGGATCAGGCGATCGAGCCCGGCCTCCGCCAGCCCCAGGGTGTCGAGAAACTCGCTGCGCTCCTCGCGCGACAGGGTCGCGATCTCGGATTCGATCTTGGCGGAAATCGCCACCGCGACCGCGCCTTCCTGCCTTGCGCGCTCAAACACCTGCCTCGAAAAATCGTTGCCGTCGCTGGCCGCGCCTTCCTCGACGTTGCAGACGTAAAGCACCGGCTTGGAGGTCAACAGGCCGAGCATGGCGAAGCCGCGCTCTTGCTCCGGCTTGCGCTCGAGAAGCCGCGCCGGCTTGCCCTCGCGCAACAGCACCAGCGCGCGGTTGACGAGGTCGAGCTGCTCCTTGGCCTCCTTGTCGTTGCCCTTGGCCTTCTTGGTCAAATTGTCGACGCGTTTTTCCAGGCTGTCGAGGTCGGCGAGCATCAACTCGGTCTCGACGGTGTCGATATCGGCGAGCGGCGCGATCTTGCCCTCGACATGGGTGATGTCGGAATCCTCGAAACAGCGCACCACATGCGCCACCGCGTCGACCTCGCGGATGGTGGCGAGAAACTGGTTGCCGAGGCCTTCGCCCTTCGAGGCGCCGCGCACCAGCCCGGCGATGTCGACAAAGGTCAGCCGTGTCGGGATGATCTGCGCCGACTTCGCGATCGCGGCAAGCTTGTCCAGCCGCGGATCCGGCACCGCGACCTCGCCGACATTCGGCTCGATGGTACAGAACGGATAATTCGCCGCCTGCGCCGCCGCGGTCTCGGTCAGCGCATTGAACAGCGTCGACTTGCCGACATTCGGCAACCCGACGATCCCGCATTTGAAACCCATTCTATCCTCTTCCGCATTCGTCGTGCCCGGGCTTGTCCCGGGCATCCACGTCTTTGCCGCAACGAAACAAGGAAGACGTGGACGGCCGGGACAAGCCCGGCCATGACGGTGAAGTCAGTCCCTGTGCTCTTGGGTTATGAAGTTAATCCCTTGGCCTGCATCGCCAGATGCACCTTGTTCTGAAACGTCGCATCGCGATCCAGCGCGAGCAGCCCGGCGTTGTCGGCAATCGCTTCGCAGAGCGCGACCACCCAGGAGCGATCGCTCTTGGCAAAATCCGACAACACGTAGCTGTGCACCAGTTCCTTGACGCCGGGATGGCCGATTCCGAGCCGCACGCGGCGGTAGTCGTTGCCGATATGCGCCGTGATCGAACGCAGGCCGTTGTGGCCGGCGATGCCGCCGCCGACCTTGACGCGAAGTTTCGCCGGCGGCAGTTCGAGCTCGTCCTGAAACACGGTGATCTCACCGGCCGGAAGCTTGAAGAAATTCGCGGCTTCCTGCACCGCGCGACCGGACTCGTTCATGAAGGTCGCGGGCCGCAGCAGCACGACGCGCTCGCGCTCGAGCGTGCCTTCCGACGTCTCGCCCTGGAAACGGCGGCGCCAGGGTGCAAAACCATGACGCCGCGCGATTTCGTCAACGGTCATGAATCCGATATTGTGGCGGTTGTTCGCGTATTTCGCGCCGGGATTACCGAGACCAACAAACAGTCGCATGACGCGGCATCCCGCGTTGGCTTACTTCTTCTTGTCGCCACCACCGGCCGGCGCCTTCGCGGCCGCCGCCGGAGCCGCTGCAGCGCCCGCTGCCGGCGCGGCGGCAGCGGCGGCGCCCGGCGCCGGAGCGGCACCGGGGGCCGCGGCCACAACGGGACCGGCCGCAGCAGCCGCCGCCGCAGCGGCTTTCTGCTCTTCGGCGTAGCCGGACGGCGGCACGATGGTCACCAGCGTGGCGTCTTCGCGCGACAGCGACTTCACGCCCGAGGGCAGCTTGATGTCGGCCAGATGCAGCGAGTGGCTGATCTCCAGTCCGCTGACATCGGCCTCGATGAACTGCGGAATGTTGTCGACCGAGCATTCGAGATCGATGGTATGGGTGACGATGTTGACGGTGCCGCCGCGCTTGACCCCGGGCGCGGCTTCCGCGTTCTGCACGTGCAGGGGAACGCTGACGCGGATGGTCGCGCCTTCGCCGAGCCGCATGAAATCGACATGGAGCGGGAAATCGCGCACGACATCGAGATGGAAGTCGCGCGGAATCACGCGGTGCTTCTTGCCCTCGAGATCAATGTCGTAGATCGTGGTGAGGAACCGGCCGGCGAGAATACGCTGGCGCAGGTCGGCATCGTCGACCGAGATGGCGACGGGGGGCTCATTGTTGCCATAGATCACTCCGGGCACTCTGCCGGCGCGACGCTCTGCCCGGGCGGCCCCCTTGCCGCGCTTCGGACGTGCGGTCGCCTTCAATTCCTTGACCGTCGCCATTGTCGTAAGTCCTTGTTTTCAAAAAAGTTAAAGGCCGCATCGCGGCCCGTCCCGGTCCGACAGCAAGCCTCCAGGGGTGCGGGGGCTGCGGACCTGGCGGCGTTCTAGCCCCAAAGCCCGGAAATGACAAGGAAAGGCGGGGATTTTTTGCGGCATTAGCAAGCAAAATCAGCTTGGCCCTCCATACGCGTGCAAGCAGTATCCAAGGGCTACCTCTGCGGCTCTGGTCCATCCGGTGTCCCGTCACTGGAAGGGCTATCGGCAGCGGGTTGCACGGACATGAGTTGTTCGTTCAAAAGCCTGGAGACGAAGGCGTGCAATATGGACATATCGAACGTCCCCGCTGCCAGCGATTGATCCGCCGCCACCAGGGCCGCAGTGTATTCATCGTGGTTCTGTCTTATCAATTCGGGAAGAATTGTATCCCCTCGCAACCAACCGCCGGCCGCAATACACAGGATAAAATAACATGCGGCTCGCGCCGTCCTGCCGTTCCCATTTATGAACGGATGAATGTGATTGAGCCGCCATAAGACATACGTTGCGAGTACAACCGGGTCTGCCGTTCCCCAATTCCGGTTTACTTCATTGACGAAATCATCCATCAGCGCGGGGACGCGGTAATAGTCTGGCGGCGTATGACCCCCAACCTTGACCGCACAAGGCCGATATTCGCCCGCGTTTACATGCAGGCATGTAATCGCTTGGAAATTCAAAGCCTTCAGGATGTGTTGCGAGAGGAAGGGTTTTTTGGCTTCAAGACAGGCAAGGATTATCGAGTTCAGAAAATTGTACTGTCGTGCCCCGTTGGAGATTTCGAGGGCCTGATAAACTGGATTTCGCTCGTCGTTAAAGAGCTCAAAGAGGATCAATTGATACCTACTCGCTAAGCTCGCTTCTTGCCGTCCTGCCTAGCTAGTATTTCTTCAACCTGAGCGCGAGTCGCCGTACTATTCTTCCCCAGTGAGCCCATCACAAATGAGACCCTTTGCTTCTCTAATTCCTCCGCAGTAGGAATCCGCGTGGCCGCGCTACGAAGCTCGCTAAGGAGCGATTCATCGGTTTTGAGGTCGGTCACTTTCGCTGCTCCACCTGGAATCAACCAGCGCAAAATACAACCAGGAGGGAGTCTCGACAAGGCTCTTTTAGCGCGTAGGTTGCATTATGGCGCGTGTTACACGCGAAGGCAAACGTTCTGGCCCCAACGTGTCCTACCTAGATGCAGCCGGTTAGCTAGCGCCGATCGTCGCCCCGGTCTTGACGACCACCCCGACTCAGCCTTCCGTCTTCAAGCCGCCAGTATCGGGCGCGGACGGCGCAACGCCGAGCCTGGCTTCCAGGGCGGCGATGCGCGATTTCAGCGCCTCGTTTTCCTCGCGCGCGAGCCGCGCCATGTCCTTGACGGCCTCGAACTCCTCCCGCTTGACGAGGTCGAGGTCGCGCAGGATTCGTTCGGCCTGATTGCGCATCACGGCATCGACCTCGCGCTTGACGCCCTGGGCAGCGCCCGCCGCGTCATTCATCAGGCGTCCGATCTCGTCGAAAAACCGATTGCTGGTCTGGGTCATCGTATGGAATCTCCCGGTCGGCGGCGTGAGGATCGCACCCCCAACACAATGGCGATCCCGGCGCCGCGATTCAAGGCCGGTTCCTGCTGGCTTTGATCGCCTTGTCATGTTCCGGTTTCCTTGCCATCGTATCCCACGCCCACCAGACCAGAAATCGCAACCGACAAAGAACAGCCAATGATCGACCAGCAGATCGAAATTCCCACCAGGGACGGCCACACCACCACCTTCATCAGTCATCCCGAGCGCGGCGGTCCGCACCCCGTCGTCCTGTTCTACATGGATGCGCCGGCGATCCGCGAGGAATTGCGCGACATGGCACGCCGGCTCGCGACTTCGGGTTATTATGTGATGCTGCCCAATCTATATTACCGCTCCGGCGTGATGGAGCTTGGGCCGTTGCCGGCGGACCCGGAGGCACCGGAGCGCAAGCGGATGTTCGAACTGATGGCCTCGATCAACATTCCCCTGGTGATGGAGGATACGAGGGCGCTGCTTGCCTATGCCGATGGCCAGGCCGCCGCGCGCAACGACCTCGTCGGTTCGGTTGGCTACTGCATGAGTGGCCGATATGCGATCAACGCCGCGACACATTTTCCCGATCGGGTGAAGGCCGCCGCCTCGATCTACGGCACCCATCTTGCCACCGACCAGCCCGACAGCCCGCACCTTGCCGCCGGCAAGACCAGGGCCGAGCTTTATTTCGGCTGCGCCGAGACCGACATCTACGCGCCGATGGAGGTGATCGAGAAAGTAAAGCAGGCCATGCAGGGCAGCCACGCCGAGGTCGAGATTTATCCCGGCACCCATCACGGCTTCGCGTTTCCAAAGCGGCCGGTGTACGACCGCGACGCGGCGGAGCGGCATTGGGAACGGCTGCTGGCGCTCTATCGCCGCAACCTGTCGGCTTAAAGCCTGTTCGGTTCTGATTGAATCAGAACCGGGCTTTAGCTTGTTGTTTTGACGCGTTTTCTTCACGCGAACCGGTATCCACTTCGCTCGAAAACGCTATAAGGATTCGATGCCCTTCCTCCTCATCGCCTTTCCGGTATTCAATCCGATCGCGATCTCGATCGGTCCGATCGCGATCCGCTGGTATGCGCTCGCTTATATCGGCGGCATCGTGCTCGGGTGGATCTACGCCCGCGCGCTGATCAGGAATGACGGGCTGTGGGCCGCACGGGCGCCGATCACGCCGCTGCAACTCGACGATTTCATCCTGTGGGTCACCATCGGCATCATCCTCGGCGGACGTACCGGCTATGTGCTGTTCTACAATCTGCCGTTCTTCATCGCCCATCCGGCCGAGATCTTCGAACTCTGGAAAGGCGGCATGTCGTTTCATGGCGGCTTTCTCGGCTGCGTCGCCGCGGTAATGCTGTTTTGCCGCCAGAACACCCTGCCGATCCTGTCGCTCGGCGACATCACCACCGCCGTGGGACCGATCGGACTGTTCCTCGGCAGGCTGGCCAATTTCGTCAACAGCGAATTATGGGGCCGGCCGGCCGACCCAGGCCTGCCCTGGGCCATGGTGTTCCCCAATGGCGGGCCGCTGCCGCGCCATCCGAGCCAGTTGTACGAGGCGGGGCTCGAAGGCATCGTGCTGTTTACCATCCTCGCCATCATGATCCGCTGCGGCGCCCTGAAACGGCCCGGCCTGATCCTCGGCAGCTTCATTGCGCTGTACGGCTGCGCGCGGATTACCGGCGAACTGTTCCGCGAACCCGACCCGCAGCTTGGATTTTTGTGGGGCGGGCTGACCATGGGCATGCTGCTGTCGGTGCCGATGGTGATTGCAGGAATGGTCATTGTCGTGCTGGCATGGCGCCGCAAGATGTCGAAGCCCGAATCGAACCCCGCCGAAGGCGCGCCGTGACCGAGACTTCGCCGCTACTCGCCGAACTCAGGAGACTGATCAAATCGTCGGGGCCAATGCCGGTCTGGCGCTACATGGAACTGTGCCTGACGCATCCCGACTACGGCTATTATGTTTCGCGCGATCCGCTGGGACGCGAGGGCGATTTCACCACCGCGCCTGAAGTGAGCCAGATGTTCGGCGAACTGCTCGGGCTGTGGACGGCCTCGGTGTGGAAGGCGATGGGGTCGCCCTCCTTGCTGAGATTGATCGAACTCGGCCCGGGCCGCGGCACCATGATGGCGGATGCGTTGCGCGCGCTGCGGGTGCTGCCGCCGCTTTACCAGGCGATCAGCGTCCATCTGATCGAAATCAACCCGGTTCTGCGCGAGAAGCAGAAGGCGACGCTGTCGGGCGTGCGCAACCTCGCCTGGCATGCCCGCATCGACGAGGTGCCGAGCGGTCCCGCGGTGATTCTCGCCAACGAATATCTCGACGTGCTGCCGATCCACCAGGTGGTCAGGCGCGAGACCGGCTGGCATGAGCGTACCATCGACATCGACGGCGATGGCCGGCTGGCATTCGGCGCCGCGCCCGAACCGATACCGCGCTTCGAGGTGCTGCTGCCGCCCTTGGTGCGCGCCGCGCCGGTCGGTGCCGTGTTCGAATGGCGGCCCGACACCGAGATCATGAAGATCGCGAGCCGTGTCCGCGATCAGGGCGGCGCGGCCCTGATCATCGATTACGGTCATCTGCGCAGCGACGCCGGCGATACCTTTCAGGCCATCGCCCGCCACAGCTTTGCCGATCCCCTCAAGAACCCCGGCCAGGCCGACGTCACCGCCCATGTCGATTTCCAGGCGCTGGCGCGCGCCGCCGAGGATGTCGGCGCCCGCGTCCATGGTCCGGTGGCGCAGGGCGAGTTTCTCACCCGGCTCGGTATTGAAACCCGGGCAGTCACCCTGATGGCCAAGACGACATCAGAGGTTTCCGACGACATTGCCGGCGGCCTGAAGCGGTTGACCGGAACCGGTCGCGGCGGCATGGGATCGATGTTCAAGGTGGTCGCGATTTCCGCGCCCGGCCTCACCACACTGGCTGGGCTGAGCGACGAGACCGAGGACCTGGAGGCCGAAACGCCGTGACGCTGGGATCCGCACTGCTCTCGGCCATTCCCGGCCTGCGCCACGCTTTCTTTACCCGCGACGGCGGCGTGTCGACCGGCATCCATGCCGGCCTCAATGCCGGCATCGGCTCGCAGGATGATCCCGCCAATGTTGTCGAAAATCGCCGCCGGATCGCAGAACGGATGGGTGTTGCGCCGGCCCGTCTCCTGACGCTGTATCAGACCCATTCGCCCGATGCCGTGGTCGCCACCGGACCGTGGGAAGGCACGTCGCGGCCGCGCGCGGACGCCATTGTGACGCGGACCGCGGGCCTCGCGATCGGCGTCACCGCGGCCGACTGCGGACCGATCCTGTTGGTCGACCCCACCGCGCGCGTGATCGGCGCTGCCCATGCGGGCTGGAAGGGCGCATTGACAGGCATCCTGGAATCCACCATCGCCGCGATGGAAAAACTCGGCGCCGAACGCAGCGGCACCGTTGCCGCGATCGGACCGCTGATCCGCCAGCATAGTTATGAGGTGGGTGGCGAGTTCGTCGAGCGATTCATGGCCGCCGATGCCGAGAATGCGCTGTACTTCATTCCCTCGGCGCGCGAGGGCCACGCCATGTTCGACCTCGCCGGCTTTATCCGGACGCGATTAGAAAACGCCGGGGTGCTGATGATTGACGATGTCGGCGTCGACACCTATTCCGACCCGCGCTTCTACAGCTACCGCCGCTCGGTGCACCGCAACGAGCCGGATTACGGCCGTCATGTTCATGCGATTGTTCTGGAAGCCTGACTTCCGCGGAAGTAGGCCTCCTTTGGCAACCCCTTGCCGATGGCTGCGTTCGATGTCGTGCCCAAGCTTCTCACTCAGCGGCTTTGAATTCACCAGATACGACCGTGCGAGCGAATTCCTCGCGCGCCCGCTCGAAGCGCCCGTATCGCAGCGCCAGCGTCGGCAACACAAGAAGATTGAGCACCATGGATGTCAAAAGGCCGCCCAAGATGACGATCGCCATCGGCCCCTGAATTTCACGGCCGGGATCGTTCATGCCGATAGCGAGCGGCAGGATGCCTAGCCCGGTAACGATCGATGTCATGAGGATAGGCGCCAGCCGGTCGGCCGCTCCCGCGATGGCGGTCTCCAGTCCCCACGGGCTGCCCTCGATGTTAACAAGATGCTCGTAATGAGCAATCATCAGGATCGAGTTGCGGAGGCTGATGCCGAAAAGCGTAACGAACCCAACCATGCCACCCAGGGTCAACAGCCCGCCGGTGGCAAGTACGGCCAGCACGCCCCCAACCAAGGCAAACGGCAGGTTCGCCAGCACCAACAGCAGATTGCGCCAATTGCGGGTGATGATAGACAGCAAAAGCGTGATGCCGATGGCTGCAATCAACGAATTGATCATAAGGTCGCGCTGGGACCGCGATTCTGCCTCGGCCGCACCGGCAAACTGGATGTAAGTTCCAGCCGGGAGTTCGACCTTGGCGCGGATATCGGCCTTTGCCGCTTTGACGAAGGAAATGAGATCGGTGCCGGCAACATTGGCGGTCACCGTCTGCACGCGACGCGCTCCCTCGTGCAGGATCTGATAGCGTCCAGAAGTCTCATAGATATCCGCGACCTGCTTGAGCAGAACATAAGCACCGCCGGGGCTGCGCATGGGCAAGTCGCCGACTTTGGTGATATTATCCCGGCTGGCAGCGTCGAGTATCGTCATGACGTTGAATACCTGATCGCCTTCATAGGTCTGGCCGACGACGTCGCCCTGATAGGCGGCACGGATCAATTCGAGCACCTCGACCGCGTCGAAACCCCAACGCTCCAGATCGGGTTTGCGAAGACGGATCGTGAGTTGCGGCATGCCGGGCGGCGATTGCACCTGAACGTCCGTCGCGCCCGGGGTTTGCTCCAGCGTCCGGGCAATTTGCTGCGCCTTGCGATCGAGCAGGTCGAGGTCGTTGCCGAAGACGTTGACCGCAAACGCGGCCGTGTAGCCCGAGAAGGTTTCCTCGATACGCTCAGTGAGAAAAGTCATGACAGCGGCGTTCACGCCGACGAAACCTGCGAACGTTCGGCGAATATCCGCTTGCGCCTTTTCGGCGTCGTCTCCAGATAGACCCGGATTCAAATCCACTTCGAACTCGCTGTAGTGAGGACCCCAGCTATCCTCGGATTCCTCCGCTCGTCCCACGCGTTGCGCAACCGAGCGCACCTCGTGCAACTGTCGCAAGGCGTCGGCGATACGGGCGCCGATGCGCAGAGACTCGTCGATGGACGTGCCGGGCACCGCGGACATGTGGACGACGAAATGCCCCTCCTTCAGCTCAGGAATGAAGCCGCCACCGAAAAACGGCAGCGCGGCACAGCCGGCAACCGTCAGCATCGCCGCTGCAGCAATCAGCGTCCCGGGCCGTTGCGCGAGCCGCCGCAAGAGCCTCTGATAGCCGGCTCGCGTCCATCGGATCATCGGCGGATTCCGCGTCGGCACCCTATCCGCGAGAAGCGCCATGGAAAGCGCTGGTGTCACGGTCAGCGCGACCGCCAGCGAGGCAAGCACCGCCATGCTATAGGCCAAACCTAACGGCGCAAACAAGCGTCCGGCGGTTCCGGACAACGTCATCACCGGCAGGACGACCAGAATAACCGCGAACGTTGCATATACTACCGCGCTGCGGACCTCGAGCGTCGCATCAAGCACGACCCGCGCTAAAGGCTGCTGCTGCGACGATCTCCTGTTCTCGCGCAAGCGGCGCACAATGTTCTCGACGTCAATCACCGCATCATCGACCACAACGCCGATCGCGATAGCGAGGCCGCCCAGGGTCATGGTGTCGAGCGAGGCGCCGAGCCGCTCCAGCACCAGGGTCGCGGCGAGCAGCGAGAGCGGGATAGCTGTGCAGGAGATAGCGGCCGTGCGCAGGTCGAACAGGAACAGGAACAGGACCACGATCACAAGCACAGCGCCCACGATCAGCGAGTCCCTGACATTGCTCGTTGCGGTATTGATGAAATTTGCAGGACGGAAAAGATCGCTGTGGATCGTGATACCGTCCGCCTGAAGCGCGGGACGCAGCTCCTGCAGCGCCGCCTCGACCTTCTGCGTCACCTTGAGCGTGTCGGCGGCATACTGTTCCGCCACGTTGAGGATCACGCCGGGCCGGCCTTGGATACCCGCCCCGCCGATCGGCGGTTCTGGTGCGTCGACGACGTCGGCCACATTTCCCAAGGTGATGCTGGCGGCTCCCCGGCTCAGCAGTACGGTCCGGGCAATGTCGTCGGGCTTGAGAGATTGTCCCTCGCTTTGAAAGACGATCCGCTGATTTTTGGTGTCGATGAAGCCGGCCCCCCGAACACCGGTTGACCGACGCGCAGCGGTCAGTACGTCGTTGAGGGTTAGCTGGTATCGGATGAGTTCGTCGGGGTGAACCTGGACCTGGATCGAGCGCTTGTCGCCCCCGAAAACCGTGACGCTGGCAACACCGGGAACAGCGAGCAGGCGCAAGCGGACCGTCCAGTCAGCGACCGTGCGTAGATCCATCAGCGAGCGCGTCTGCGTCGTGAGACCGACTACCAGCATTCGGCTAGTCGACGACGTGAGCGGCGTCATGATGGGTGGTTGCGTCCCCTGCGGGAGCTGTTGGGTGGCAGCGGCCAGCCGCTCCGCGACGACCTGCCGGTCGCGATAGATATCGCTCGACGGATCGAAGAATACTGTCACGACGGACAGGCCCTGGATAGACGTGGAACGGAGCGTCTGCACGCCAGGCGCGCCGCTAATGGCATTCTCAATCGGACGGGTGACGAGAATCTCGACCTGCTCGGGCGTCAGTCCAACGGCCTCGGTCTGGATGCTGACCTGGGGCGGCGCAAACTCCGGAAACACGTCATACTTGGCGCGACCAAGCGCATAGACGCCATAGGCAACCAGAACGCAGGCGAGCGCGGCGACGATACCGCGGAAGCGGATTGCGAAAGCGACAATCGCCGCCTGCGGGCCGGTGGGGAAAACGGCGCTCACTTTTAATCCTCGACCTGAATCTGCGCGCGAAATTCCTCGGACAGGAGCAATTGCGCGCCGCGCATCACGATTTCGGCCTGCTTCGGCAAATCCTTTACGATGTAGCCGCCGCCTGGCGCCGGCAGGTCGGTCGCGATCTCAACGCGAATGAACCTGTCTCGACCCGAGCGCCGATACACCCAGGCCCGACCCTCCCACCAAACAATCGCCGAAGCTGGCACGGTGGCAGCTTCTATGGATTTGCCAGACGGCAAGAAGGCCAGCACGTTCATGCCGGGCAGAACACCGCTTTCCGCGGGTACGGTATAGAAGAAGCTCATGCCTTGAAATCTTCGGGTCGATCCGCGTTGCCGGCGAGACGAACGTGATCGCTGCCCGTGAGGGCTTATCGACGGCGATGGAAGCCGTGGAAGGAGGAGTTGGCAGGATGACAGCGGGTGGCAGTGTGATTTGCAGCAGGAATTCCTGCCGTTCGATCAACCGGGAGATCATGGGTGACCCATCGATTAGCGACTTGCCGAGAACCGAACCCCATTCCTGGTATGCGGTCGCGGTGAGCGTGCGCACCTGTGCCTCCGCCGCAGCCAGACTCGCCTGGTCCGTGCCGAAACCCGCCACCGCTACCTGCAATTGAGCTTCGGAGACAACCTGATGCTCGGTGAACAGTTTCTGCGCACGTTCGAATGCCGGCTTCGACATCGCCAGTTTCGCTTGCGCAATCTGGACCTGCGCCTTCGCATTGGCGTAGTTGTTGCTAAGCTCAGTCAGTCGCGCAACATCAAGAACCATCCCGTAGCCGCGAATCTGCTCCTGATGAGGCGCTGGGGACAACGCCGCTGTCTCTATACCGCTCCGCTGTTGTGTCTCGGTGTCGAGCTTGATCAACGGCTCGTCGCGCTCGCTTGAGACCCAAATCGGCACCTTGATCGCCCGTTCGCGCTCGGCCTCGGTAGCCGCCTCATTGCGGCCTGCGAGGATGCCCCAAACCATGAGAACTCCGAGTGCGATCACGGCCGTCGCAACCAGCAACTTCACCGACCATGACCCCGCTAGTCCGTGCCGCTTGCTCATTCGCTGATTCCCCGGCACCTGACTATCTCGTCCAAGCTCTTCCCAAGCTCCCGGCCGAGTGTCCGACCTGCTTATCGGGCCCGCGAGCCTCGAAATGGTTATAGCCGAAAAATCTGTCGGGTCGGGCTGGCGCGTCGCCGCGACATGAATCGAACTAGACCTTAACGCATTTTAACGATATCGCTCGAGGTGATGAGGGACGCGTCCATCACTCGATTCCGGGCCAGCCGGGGTGTGCCCCGCGCCGTTGCCGGCGCTCTGCTGCTCGCGGTGGCGTGCGGGCTTGGTGGCTGCGCCGGCGGCGGCGCGGCAAGCGGTTCGTACGCGATGGCGAATTCCGGCACCAGCGTGGCATTCGAATCGATCGATGGTCCGCCGCCGCAGGTATTCGACCGCTTCGTGAGCGTGCTCGACAGCGAATCCAAGCTGCGGGACCTCTCGGTGGTGTCCCGCGAAGGCTCGGCCTCCTACCGGGTACGAGGCTATCTCGCCGCCCAGGTCAGCCGCGGCCGCACCACCATCGCATGGGTCTGGGACGTCTACGACAGCAACCAGCAGCGCGCGCTGCGGCTCAGCGGCGAGGAACCCGCCGGCAAGGCCGGACGCGACGCCTGGAGCGGGGCCGACGATCTGGTGCTGCGGAAGATCGCCCAGGCCGGGTTCAGTGGCCTCAGCGCCATGATTAACGGAACGGCGCCGGCGGATGCGCCGCCAGCCGATCAGACACCGGCCAAACCCGGCGCGGCGGTGGCCACCGCCGAACCGGGTGCCGCGCCCGGCTTTGCCGTCAGCGCCCTCGCCTACAGCGACCGATAGAGGCGCAAATAGCTGTCCCGACTTTAGGATTTTGCGCAGGAAAACCGGCCGCATGGGTTGCCAGCCGCGCCACCTCCTTGATATCACCTCGCTCGTCGAAACTGCCGGTTCCGTGGGTATTCCGATATGCTGAACATTGTCTCCAGCAAGGCGCGGGGAGAAGCGTCGATGTCGGCCAAGAACGGTGCGATCAAGCTTGTTGCCGGCAATTCCAATCCCGCGCTGGCGCAGGCGATCGCCGGAGGCCTCCAAATACCCCTGACCAAGGCGGTGGTCCGGCGCTTCGCCGACATGGAGATTTTCGTCGAGATCCAGGAAAACGTCCGCGGCTCCGACGTCTTCATCCTGCAATCGACGTCCTATCCGGCCAATGACCATCTGATGGAGCTCTTGATCATCACCGACGCCCTGCGGCGGGCCTCGGCGCGCCGCATCACCGCCGTGGTGCCCTATTTCGGCTATGCCCGGCAGGATCGCAAATCCGGCTCCCGCACCCCGATCTCGGCCAAGCTGGTGGCGAACCTGATTACCCATGCCGGCGCCGACCGCGTCATGACGCTCGATCTGCATGCCCTGCAAATCCAGGGCTTCTTCGATATTCCCACCGACAACCTGTTCGCCTCGCCGGTGATGGTGCGCGATATCAGGGAGCGCTTCGATCTCGCCAATCTGATGGTGGTGTCGCCCGATGTCGGCGGCGTGGTGCGCGCGCGCGGACTTGCCAAGCGCATCAACACGCCGCTCGCCGTCATCGACAAACGCCGGGAGCGCGCCGGCGAATCCGAAGTGATGAACGTGATCGGCGACGTCGCCGGCTACACCTGCATCCTGATCGACGACATCGTGGATTCCGGCGGCACGCTGGTCAACGCCGCCGACGCGCTGCTCGCCAATGGCGCCAGGGACGTCTACGCCTACATCACCCACGGCGTGCTGTCCGGCGGCGCTGCCGCGCGGATCGCCGGCTCCAAGCTCAAGGAACTGGTGATCACCGACTCGATCCAGCCCACCGAGGCGGTCAACAAATCCCCCAATATCCGCACCCTGTCGATCGCAACCCTGATCGCCGAGGCGATCGGCCGTACCGCGGCGGAAGAGTTGGTGTCGAGCCTGTTCGACTGAGAATCGTCATCCCGGAGATCAAACCGGTGGGCACGGCGCAGCCTTGGCCCACCCTACCCGGCCGTCATTTCCGGGGCGATGCGAAGTGAAGCATCGAACCCGGAATCTCGAGATTCCGGGCCTGGTGCTTGCCGCACCGTCCCGGAATGACCGCCACCAACGATGCTACCCGGTCCCCGTCAACCTGCCGAACCATCCCTTCTTCTCCGCTTCTCCGGCAACGACCGCAGCGCCGCCGACGACCGCGCCGAACGCGGCGAAAAACTCGCCGGCGAGTTTTTTTGCGGTTGAATTGATCAGCCGTCCGCCGAGCTGCGCCAGCTTGCCGCCGATTTGCGCGTCGACCGCATAATGCAGGATGGTGACCTCGGCGCTTTCGGACTCGAGGCGCACGGTGGCACCGCCCTTGGCGAAGCCGGCAACGCCGCCGGATCCCTCGCCGGAAATACGATAGGAGTTCGGTGGATCGAGGTCGGACAGCGTGACCTTGCCGCCGAACGTCGCCTTGACCGGTCCGACCTTGAACACCACGGTGGCGGTCATCTCGGTCGGCGAGGACATTTCGAGGGCCTGACAGCCCGGAATGCATTGCTTGAGCACCTCGGGATCGTTGAGCGCCGCCCACACCGTCTGCTTCGGCGCGCCGATGCGCTGGCTGTCATTCATCTGCATGGCTCAGTTCCTGGCTGGGGTTCGCGCCGCGACACGCTGGCCGCGGCGGCGCTCGATGGTGATTTCGGCGAGGATCGACATCGCGATTTCCTCCGGCGTGATGGCGCCGAGATCGAGACCGGCCGGGGCCTTGACGCGATCGAGCGCCGCGGCGGCGAGGCCGCCGGCGATGAGCTTTTCGCGCAGCGCCGCCATCTTGCGCCGGCTGCCGACGAAGGCGACATAGGCCGCCTCGAGCGCGACCGCCGCCCGCAGCGCCACCTCGTCGCCTCTGCCCTGCGTCGAGATCACGATGAAGCGCCTGGCCTGATGCAGTTCGCCGAGCGCAAAGCCATCGACCAGGGTGTCGGCATCAGGCACGCCCGCCAGATCGGCCGCGGCGGCGGCGAGCGTGACGTGATAACCCAATTGCCGTGCCTGGGTGGCGAGCGACATCGCGACCGGGCTCGCGCCGAGGATGACCAGCGATGGATGCGGCAGCACCGGCTCGACAAAGATGTCCATGGTGCCCTTGCTCGGGCACAGGTTGCTGGCAAAGCGCACCCCATCGCGATGCTCACCGGGCTTGACGCCGAGTTCGGCCAGCATGTCTTCCGGCTGCACCGACACCATGCGCGGTTGGCCATCGGCCAGCGCCTCGCGCGCCGCCTTCAGCACCGCGCCGCGGGCGCAGCCGCCGCCGATCCAGCCCGCCACGATGGTGCCGTCGGGACGGATGATCGCCTTGGCGCCGGCCTTGGCCGCGGTCACCGACACGGTACGCACCACCGTGGCGAGCACGAACGCCTGCTCCGCGGCTTTGAGCTGCGTCACCAGATCCATCACTTCGACATGAGCGGACATCGGTCGCCCCTCAGAGCCGCGCGAGATAAGGTTCGAGCGCGGCCAGGCTGTTCAGCGTATTGGCCGGCGCATAGAGATCGACATGCGGCAACGCCGCCTGGATGCCGGCGGCCACCGGCGCATAGCCGGCCCATGCCATCATCGGGTTGAGCCAGACGATGCGGCGGCAGCGCCGCGCCAGCGCCGCCATCTCGCGGCCGAGCAATGCGGCGTCGCCGGTCTCGTAGCCGTCGGACACGATCATCACGCAGGTGCGCGAATGGATCACGCGCGCGGCGTGCCAGCGGTTGAAGGTTTGCAGGCTCTCGCCGATCCGGGTGCCGCCGCCGGCGCCCTGCGCCATGATCGACAGCCGGTCGAGCGCGCGGGCGGGATCCTTTTCCTTCATCGCGTCGGAGACGTAGGCAAGCCTGGTGTGAAACAGGAACGCCTCGGCCTGGCGAAATTCATCCAGCACGCCGTGGATGAAACGAAGGAATACGCCGGTGTACATGCTCATCGAGCCGGAGGCGTCGAGCAGCATCACCAGACGCAGCGGCTTTTCCTGGCGCTGCCGCCGGACCAGGCTGATCGGTACGCCGCCATGGCTGATATTGCTGTGGATGGTGCGGCGCAGGTCGAGCCGGTAGCCGCGCCGCCGGGCGAGATCGCGGCGGGTCAGCCGGGTACGCAGCGCCCTGGCGAGCCGCGCCGCGGCGGCATGGGCCTGTTCGATCTGCGCGGGGTCGGCCAGCTTGCGGAAGTCGGTCTCGGCCAGGTTGTCGGCGCGCGAGGCACCTTCCATGCGGCCCTCACCGGCGCGCTCGCCGGGCGCGTCGTCGGCCGACGGGATCTGGTCCATCGCCGCGTCGCCGCCGGCGCGCGGCTCCGGCTCGCGGTTCGGCAAACTCTTCAGCGACGGATTGTTGGCGGCTGTGGCCGAGCCGGTGGTGATCGATCGCGACCTCACCCGCTGGCCGAGCCAGAACGCGTCGAAGATGCCGTCGAACCTTTCCCAGTCGGGTTTGCGCGCCGAAAATAGCTGCTTGAATGCGGTGCGCAACAGGCCGGGTCGTGCGGCATAGCCCGCCGCCATCAGCGACGCCGCATCCTGCCCCTCCTGCAGCCCGACCGCGAAACCGTTGTCGCGCAGCGTCGTGAGAAAGCCCGCGAGTTTGGCCGAGACCAGGCGCGACACCTCGTCGATCTCCTCAAAGCCCGGACTGGTGCCGCAGCAGCTCATGCGACCTTCCCCAATAGCCGTTGCGTCACCTCGCGCGTCACCCGCGAGCGGTCTTCCTGGGTCTTGAGCAGGCACATCAGGGTCTCGTAAACCGCCTCCGGCGCGTCGTGCAGATCGCGCACGTCGATCCCGACCAGCGCCGCGGCCCAGTCCAGCGTCTCGGCGACGCCGGGCACCTTGCGCAGTTCCTCCTTGCGGATGGCATCCACCATGCGGGCGATCTGCAGCGACAGCGACGCGCCGGCGCCATTGATCCGCGTCATGATGATGCGCGCCTCGCGGTCGACGTCGGGATAGTCGACATAGTGGTAGAGGCAACGGCGGCGCAGCGCATCGGACAGTTCGCGGGTGCCGTTCGAGGTCAGCACCACATGCGGAATGGTGGTGGCGGCAATGGTGCCGAGCTCGGGAATCGACACCTGGAAGTCGGACAGCAGTTCGAGCAGGAAGGCCTCGAACTCGTCGTCGGCGCGGTCGATCTCGTCGATCAGCAGCACCGGCGGCCGCGCCCGGCGGATCGCCGCCAGCAGCGGCCGCTCCAGCAGATATTTCTCCGAGAAGATCTGGTCCTCGACGGCGTCGGCGTCGGCGCCGCGATGCGCCTGGATCGAGAGCAGTTGGCGCTGGTAGTTCCATTCGTACAGCGCCGCCGACTGATCGAGGCCCTCATAGCATTGCAGGCGGATCAGTTCGGTGCCGTGCACGCTGGCCAGCGCCTTGGCGACTTCGGTCTTGCCGACGCCCGCTTCGCCTTCGAGCAAAAGCGGGCGCTTGAGCAACTGCATCAGCGAGATCGCGGTCGCAAGCTCGCCGTCGGCAATGTAGCCGGCGGCGGCCAGACGCTCGGCGATCTCCGCACGATCCTTCATTGCCAACGGGTTTTCCTTTCGACAGATTTGCCGCCATGTGACTATGCGAATACCCCCAGATTCTTCGCCGCCCGCCAGTTGCGCCAGTAGTCGTGCGGCATCTGGATGTGGGTCGAACCGAGGAACGAGAAGGCGTCGTTGACGGCGTTGGAAAACGCCGGCACGCCGCCGACATTCGGACTCTCGCCGACGCCCTTGGCGCCGATCGGATGATGCGGCGACGGCGTGACCGTGAAGTCGGTCTCCCAGTGCGGGGTTTCGACCGCGGTCGGCATGAAGAAATCCATGAACGAGCCGGTCACCACATTGCCGTCGTCGTCGTAGCGGATCTCCTGGCCCATCGCGATGGCAAAGGCTTCGGTCAGCCCGCCATGCACCTGGCCCTCGATGATCATCGGGTTGATCCGGGTGCCGCAATCGTCCAGCGCGTAGAAGCGGCGCACCGTGTAGACCCCGGTATCGACGTCGATATTCATCACGCAGATATAGGCCCCGAACGGATAGGTCATGTTGGGCGGATCGTAATAGCTCACCGCCTCCAGGCCCGGCTCCATGCCCGGCGGCACCGAATTGTAGGCGGCCCAGCAGATGTCCTTCATCGCCATGGTCTTCTCGGGCAGGCCCTTGACCCGGAAACCGTCGATATCCCATTCGAGGTCATCCTCGTGGACCTCAAGCTTGTAGGCGGCGATCATCTGCGCCTTGGCCTTGATCTTGCGCGCGGCCATCGCAATGGCGGCGCCGGCCACCGGCGTCGAGCGCGAGCCGTAGGTGCCGAGCCCATAGGGCGCGGTGTCGGTATTGCCTTCCTCGACCATGATGTTATCGGCGGGAATGCCGATCTCGGTGGCGATGATCTGCGCCCAGGTGGTCTCGTGGCCCTGGCCCTGGCTCTTGGAGCCGACCCGGGCGATGCCCGCGCCGGTCGGATGCAGGCGGATTTCGCAGGAATCGAACATCGCAATGCCGAGGATGTCGCAATTCTTCGACGGGCCGGCGCCGACAATCTCGGTGAAGAACGACACCCCGAGGCCCATGATCTCGCGGGTCTCGCCGCGCTTGAATGCGGCGCGCTGGGCCGCCTGTTCCTTGCGCAGGCCGGCGTAGTCGACCGATTCCATCATCTTGCGCATGGCGGTGGCGTAGTCGCCGGAATCGTACTCCCAGCCCAGTGCCGAATGGTACGGAAACTGTTCCGGCTTGATGAAATTCTTCAGCCGCAACTCCGCCGGATCCATGCCGAGCTTCTGAGCGAGAATGTCCATGCCGCGCTCGATGCAGTAGGCGGCCTCCGTCACCCGGAACGAGCAGCGATAGGCGACGCCGCCCGGCGCCTTGTTGGTGTAGATGCCGTCGACGGAAAGATGCGCGGTCGGGAAGTCATAGGAGCCGGTGACGATGTTGAAAAAGCCCGCCGGCCATTTCGACGGGTCGGCGCAGGCGTCGAAGGCACCGTGATCGGCCAGCACGTGGACGCGCAGGCCGGTGACCTTGCCGTCCTTGGTCGAGGCGATCTCGGTGGTCATGTGGTAGTCGCGCGCAAATGAGGTCGCGGTCAGGTTCTCGATGCGGTCCTCGACCCATTTCACCGGCTTGCCGGTGACGATCGAAGCGACCGCGGCGCAGATGTAACCGGGATAGGCGCCCACCTTGTTGCCAAAGCCGCCGCCGATGTCCGGCGAGATCACGTGGATCTTCTGTTCCGGCAATTTGGCGATCAGCGACACCACGGTACGGATCACATGCGGCGCCTGGAAGGTGCCCCAGATCGTCAGCTCGCCCCTGATCTTGTCGAACGAGCACACGCACTGGCAGGTTTCCAGCGGCGACGGATGGGTGCGGTGATAGGAGATCATCTCCTTGACCGTGACCTCGGCCTTGCGGAAGGCGGCGTCGGTCAGGTCCTTGTCGCCGACCGTCCATTCGAAGATATGGTTGTGATGCTTGCGCGGCCCATGAGCGCCGGAGGTCTTGCCGGCGAGGTCCTCGCGCAGCACCGGGGCGTCGGCATCCATCGCCTTGAACGGGTCGATCACCACCGGGAGCGGCTCGTATTCGACCACGACCTTGTTGATGCCGTCGTCCGCCGCATAGCGGTCGGTTGCGACCACGAAGGCGACTTCCTGGTTCTGGAACAGCACCTTGCCGTCGGCCAGCACCATCTGCACGTCGCCGGCCAAAGTCGGCATCCAGGCGAGGTTGACGGTTTTCAGCGTCTCGGCGGTGATCACCGCCAGCACGCCCGGCACCTTCAGCGCCGCTTCGGAATTGATCGACTTGACCCGCGCATGGGCATGCGGCGAGCGGACGAAATCGCCGTGCAGCATGCCCGGCAGTTTCAGGTCGTCGACGTAATTGCCCCTGCCCTGGGTGAAACGGATGTCTTCGACGCGCTTGCGCTTGCAGCCCATGCCTTCGAGCCTGGCTTCGCGTTGTTCCCGCGTGGGAGTCATGTCGTTCATTCCGCAGCCTCCTGGAATTCGACGCCATTGATCTTGGCGGCGGCGTACTGGATCGCCTTGACGATGTTCTGGTAGCCGGTGCAGCGGCAGAAATTGCCGGAGATTCCCATGCGGATTTCCGCCTCGCTGGGCGAGGGATTTTCCTTCAGCAGCCGCTGCGCGCGCAGGATCATGCCCGGGGTACAGAAGCCGCATTGCAGGCCGTGCATCATGCGGAAGCCTTCCTGCAGCGCCGACAGCGAACCGTCGGCGTTCGCCACGCCCTCGATGGTGGTGATGTCGGAGCCCTGGGCCTGCACCGCGAACACCGTGCAGCTCTTGACCGACATGCCGTCGAGATCGACGGTGCAGGCGCCGCAATGGGTGGTTTCGCAGCCGATATGGGTGCCGGTGAGCTGCAGGTTCTCGCGGATGAAATGCACCAGCAGCGTGCGCGGTTCGACCAGGCCTTCGACCTCGGCGCCGTTGACCTTCATGGTCACATGGGTTTTTGCCATTTTGATTCCCCTCTCAACTGGCGCGGCCGGCGGCGCGGGTCAGCGCCCGCGTCACCATGATGCCGCCGACATGCTTGCGGTATTCGATCGGCCCGCGGGCGTCGGCGGCCGGCGACATGATCGCTTCCGCCGCCGCGGCGGCCTTCTTCAGCGTGGCGGCATCGAGGCTGGTTCCGATCACGGCCTTGGCGGCGTCCGCCGCGAGCAGCGGCGTTTCCGACAGGTTGGTCAGGCCGATGCTGCAGTGAGCGACCTTGCCGCCGGCCATGGTCAGCACCACTGCGGCCGCGGCGGTGGCGTAGTCGCCGACCTTGCGTTTCAGTTTTTCGTAGGCATAGCCGTGACCGGCCGCAGGCACCGGGACCGCCACCGAGGTGAGCAGTTCGCCGGGCTCGAGCGCGGTGAAATAGGCGCCCTGGTAGAAGTCGGCCGCCGCGATGTCGCGGGCGCCTCCGGGCCCTTCGAGCCGGTAGCTCGCGCCAAGCGTCATCATCAGCGCCGGCATGTCGTTGCCGGGATCGCCATTGGCGACATTGCCGCCGATGGTGCCGCGGTAGCGCACCTGCGGATCGGCGATCAGCAGCGCGGTTTCGTGCAGGATCGGCAACGACTTGGCGATTTCGTCCGACGCCAGCAGCTCGTGCTGGGTGGTCATCGCGCCGATCACGATCTTGCCGCCGTCGCGGCGGATGCCTTTCAGCCCGTCGATGCCATGCAGATCGACCAGATGTTCGGGGGTGGCCAGCCGGAGCTTCATCATCGGGACCAGGCTGTGGCCGCCGGCAAGCGGACGGGCCTCATCGCCCAGACTCGAGAGCAACTTGACGGCATCGGCCACGGTCGCGGGCCGGTGGTAGCTGAATGGACCGGGTATCATCGTCTCCTCCTCCGTCCTTGGTGCCCTTACGGGGCGTAGACGTTGGCGGAACGCTCTTCCGGGAAAACTCGACGCGCAAGATGGCCGCGGTCGACGGCTCACAAGCGCAGGAATTTCGCACGAAACGCGGATACGCCCGCACGAAATGCGTCAGCCTCTGCGACCTAATCGATCTGCCGCGCTAGGCGTGGCGCCTGGCGAGCCCGAGCCGCGCCTTCACCTCGGCGATTTTGGCCCGGCTCACCGGCACCCGATGTGGCGACGGGCCGTCGAGCTCGACCACCGCGCCATCGCCTTCCTTGCGGACAAAGGTCACATGCGGGATCGCCACGATGTGGCTGCGGTGCACCCGGACGAACAGACCGGGATCGAGCTGCGCTTCGGCTTCCGAGATCGACCATGGGCACATCCGCTCGCGGGTGCCGTCATGGACCTTGGTGTAATGGGCATCGGCCCGGACGCTGCGGACATCGGCACTGTCGATGAAATGGGTTCCGTCGGCGCCTTCCACCGGGAGCCGCGGCGCCGGCGCCGCCCGCGGTGGCTGCCCGAGGCCGCCGAGCGGCGCCGGCATCAGCCGCGAAAAGGCGGTGGCTGCTGGACCCGGCCCCAGCGCCGGCGGCGTCGTAACGAGGGCGTCCGCCGCGCCCGCGACGGCGGGGGTCTGCCGTCGCGGATCCGGCACCAGCGACAGCAGGAAGCCGGCGGCGATCACGAAGCAGAACACCGCCACCACCAGGGAAAGCGTTTGCTGCGATGCGGCCAATACTCCCAAATGATGGATCGGAGGCTCCGCACAGCCGACAAAACGCATGCCGTCCATGGCGGTGTAATGCATGCCCGAAACCGCGACGCCGAACGCGATCGAGCTGGCGATCAGCCGGACGCCCTCCTGCCGGGCGAGAAACGCGCGCAGGCCGCCATAGGCTGCGACGATCGCAATCACGACCGAGAGAACCACCATCGAGGCGTTATGCTCGATGGTGAAATTGCCGGACAGGCCGTGGATGCCGACATAATGCATGCTGGCGATGCCCGCCCCGAGCAGAACCGCCGAGGAGATCACGCGTGACTGCGAAGGTTCGCCGACGCTGACGAAGAACAGCGATATGCCGACCACCAGCGCGCAGATCAGAAACGAAATAATCGTCGGAAGCACGAGATAGACGGTATCGGGAGGGATCGGCGCGGCCAGCACGCCGACAAAATGCATGGTCCAGATCCCGATCGCCAGAAACGAGGCGGCGCCGGCCAACAGCACGCGACGGCTCACGCCCGGCGTGCCGCGGATCCGCGCGGCAAGGCCGAAGCCGGTATATCCTCCCAGGATCGCGATCACCACCGAGAGCGCGACGAGATAGGGATCGTGTCCTTCGAACATGACCGTCTCGGCCGCCCGTCATCACGGGCGCGCCTCCTCCCGCCGCCGAGTGTACAGGCGCGGCGGCGGGAATGACAATCGGCCGATTTGCGGCTCGGCTAGACGATCCCCGCCGCGACCTGGCCGCGCAACCGCTCCAGACTGTGCAGCGTATTGGCGCAGGCCTCCGCGACCTCGACTCCCTTGATGGCGAAATGCTTGCGGAAGAAATCGAAATGCGCGGCGCTTTCGTGGAATTGCTGCGGCGTCAGCACCGCCGAGAACACCGGCACCTCGGTGCGCAATTGCACGTCCATCAGCGCCTTGATCACGGTGTCGGCGACGAACTCATGGCGGTAGATGCCGCCGTCGACCACGAGTCCCGCCGCCACGATCGCGGTGTAGCGCCGCGTCTTGGCGAGCATCTGGGCGTGCAGCGGGATCTCGAACGAGCCCGGCACCTCGAACAGATCGACCTGGGGGCGCGCAATACCGCGCGCCTCGATCTCCTCGAGGAAGGCACGGCGGCATTCCTCCACCACCTCGCGATGCCAGGAGGACTGCACGAAGGCGACCCGCTGCGGCTTGGCAAAGCGCGGATATGCCGGCCTGGGGGGCGGATCGGCGACATCAGGCGCATTGATGTCGGCCGACGGGTCGAGCTCGGGACTATGTAACGGGGGGTCTTGCAACATCTGATTCATGGCTTTCCTCGTTCAGGACCAGAATCAGGGCACACGGAACGACACAGCCACGCACCAAGGCGCGGCTGCCGCAACCGTTCTCTTTCATCCGGACTGTAACCGTCGGCTTCGGATTCACACCGAATCTGCTGACCCTTCCCCCTGGGAGGAGAAGGCGCTCGCGGGCTTGGGCGACTTCACCCTTACCGCCGGTGGGGATTTTCACCCCGCCCTGAGAACATCGGCCGCCCGGTATGAGCGACCTGGGCCAATTATGACGGTTCGCCGCCGCGCCAGCAAGCACCTTCGCCATCGGGAATCCGAAAGGTCCCCATGACCCCGAAGCGAGACTCGGCCGACGGGATCGGGCCGGCGCAACCCGGGTCGGAAAATTAACGATTGCGGCAAGCCGGTGCAGCGCGAACACGAAATCGATGCGCCGGACTCGCGTGGCGCGAATCCGATTCCGGTTTGTTCCTGTTGTTAATAATTATGGCAGTGATGAGCTGTGGACGAGCACCGCTTTGTCTGTGGACGGACTCGGGGTGCGGTTGCGCGGATTCCGCAAATCACATCACTTGATCCGCGCAGGCCCCGATGCGTTCGGCGGATTGCAGGTGCAGCGACGCGTCGTCCCGAAAGCGCGTGCTGATCGCCGCGTGCGTATCAACACCATCAAAAGGCAAGGTCGAGACGGCATGTCCCTCCTCGAAAGCATCCTCGATTCCCGGAACAACCCGCTCGCGGTGGTCGAGGATATCGCCGCCGATCACAACTGGCCGTTCGAACGCTCCGGCGAGGACGAGGTGACGATCGTATCGAAGGGCAACTGGACCGACTACCAGCTCTCCTTCACCTGGATGACCGAGATCGAGGCGCTGCATCTGGCCTGTGCCTTCGACATGAAAATTCCACTGCCGCGCCGCGCCGAGGTGCAGCGGCTGATCGCGGCCATCAACGAGCAATTGTGGATCGGACATTTCGATATCTGGACCCACACCGGCATGATCATGTACCGGCAGGCGCTGGTGCTGCCGGGCGGCATCGCCGCCTCGACCGCGCAATGCGAGACCATGCTGGTCGGCGCCATCCACGCCTGCGAGCGCTATTATCCGGCACTGCAGTTCGTGGTCTGGGCCGGCAAGACCGCCAGCGAAGCCATGACCGCGGCGATGTTCGACACCGAAGGCGAGGCGTAGCGTCTCCTTAAAGCTTCCGGGCAAGCTTCCAGGCTTCAACAGATTCAAAGTCGCCCCCGCGAACGCGGCGGCCCATACGCCGTGCCAGCAGATGCTTTGCACGGTGCTTGTTGCAGATGTCCCGATGAATTAGAACCGCTGGTGGTTAGGGGTCCCCGCGTTCGCGGGGACGACGCAGGTATTTGTGGTGACAGCTTCGAGCACGACCAGCGCGTTACGAGAACTCAACGGCGCCGTCGCCCTGGCCGGCGCCGGCAAGATGGGCGGGGCGATGCTGTCGGGCTGGCTCGCCGGCGGGCTTCGCGGCAAGCCGCGTTGTCGTGATCGAGCCGCATCCTTCCGAAGAAATTCAGGCGCTGGCCGCGCAAGGCGTTCGCCTCAATCCGCCGGCAAGGCAGGCCGGCGCCGTCGATACGCTGGTGATCGCCGTGAAGCCGCAGTCGTTTCGCGAAGCCGGCGCGGCGCTGAAACCGCTGATCGGACCCGCGACGCTGGTGGTCTCGATCATGGCCGGCATGCCGATCGCCGCCATTGCCGAAATCTGCGGCGGCGCCGTGGTTCGCGCCATGCCCAACACGCCGGCGGCGATCGGCCGCGGCATTACGGTGGCGGTGGCCGCCCCCGATGTCAGCGCGGCGCAGCGCGCGGTCGCCGACGCGCTGTTGCGCGCCACCGGGGCGGTCGAATGGGTCGCCGACGAGACCCTGATGGACGCGGTGACCGCGGTTTCCGGCTCCGGTCCGGCCTATGTCTTCCTGCTCGCCGAAGCCCTGGCCCGCGCCGGCGTCGAGGCCGGCCTGCCTGCCGAACTTGCGGCCCGGCTTGCGCGCGAGACCGTGGCGGGCTCGGGCGAATTGCTGCATCGCTCGGAGCACGCCTCGGCCACGCTGCGCCAGAACGTTACCTCGCCCGGCGGCACCACGGCCGCCGCGCTCGACGTGCTGATGGGCCCGGACGGCCTGCAGCCGCTGCTGACGCGCGCGGTGGCGGCGGCGACCCGGCGCTCCCGGGAACTTGCGAAATAGAATCAGCCGGATTTCGTGCCGAAGCGCTTGGTGAAGCTCGCGACATCGACCAGGGCGCGGGCATGACGGCCCTCGCCGATCCGGCGGCTCTGGTCGAAGGCCTCGACCTCGAACCGGATCAGCCGGCGTTCCACCGCGATCACCTTCGCGGTGGTGCGCACCTGCGACCCGACCGGGGTCGCCGCCAGGTGCCGAATGTCGACCTCGGTGCCGACAGTAACCCAGCCCGGCTGCAATTGCGCCGCGATGGCGTCGGCCGATGCCATCTCCATCTCCAGGATCATCATCGGTGTCGCATAGACCATCGGCATATGCGGGACAAAATGCCCGACGGTGCGCTCCGCCGGCACCACCAGCCTGCGCTCGGCGCTCATGCCGATCTTGATGACCTCGCGTGCGTCCATGGGGCATCCATGATTGATGTCGTCATTCCCGGGCGCGCGCCGCGCGAGCCCGGAATCGATACTCCCGATCGTGGTGATGGATTCCGGGCCTGCGCCAAGCGGCGCATCCCGGAATGACGAAGCAGGGCTACTTCTTCGCGGCGGCGGCGCGTTCGACAAAGGTCTTGCCGCCCTTCATCTTGTGCGCGAGCGGCGCCTCGTTGATCTGGATCACCACCGCATCGGCATCGACGCCGAGGTTCTTCACCAGCGCCTGGGTGATATCGCGCATCATCCCGGCCTTCTGCTCGTCGGTACGGCCGGCGGCCATGCTTATGGTGATCTCGGGCATTCTGGTCTCTCCCTTGCTCTTGCGACTGCATCCTGCACGGTGGTCATCTTGCACCGTCGTCATCATCCGCGAAAGCGGATGATCCAGTATTCCGCGCCGCTTGCGTTCAATTCTTGACGGCACGGCGTACTGGATGCCCGCTTTCGCGGGCATGACGGCCTTCTTAATTCCACTTTACCCCGTGCCTATCAAGAATCTTGCGCACCGCTTCGACCAGCGAGGCCTGCGGCACCTTGGTCTGGGCTTCGCCCTGCTTCTGCAGATATTCCTCGCGGTCTTTTTCCAGTCTGGCAAGCTCGGCGCCAAGGACGAGGTCCTTGAGCACAACCTGCGGCCCGGCGGGGTCGTCCCTCTCATCGCTGCCCTGGATGATGACGCAGGGGCTGTGGCGCCGGTCGGCATATCTGAGCTGGTTGCCCATGTTTTTGGGATTGCCGAGATAGAGCTCGGCGCGGATGTTCTGGTCGCGCAGCGCCGCGACCATCTGTTGGTAGTCGGCGACGCGGTCGCGGTCGAACACGGTGACGACCACGGGGCCGAATTCAGCCCGCTTCGGCTTATCTCTATTCAGGTAGTCAAGAGCGGCTTGCAAGCGCGATACGCCAATTGAGAAACCCGTCGCCGGCACCGTTTCAGCCCGAAACCGCGACACCAGCCCATCATAACGCCCACCGCCGCCGACCGAGCCGAAGCGCACCGGGCGGCCTTTTTCGTCTATCGTCTCAAGCAGCAGTTCGACCTCGAAAACCGGGCCGGTGTAGTATTCCAGACCGCGAACGACGGAGAGATCAATTGTAATACGACCGCCGAGATAACCTGCCGCCGCAGCCAAAACACCAATCTGCTTGAGCTCTTCAAGACCATCTTGACCCGTCGGTCCCAATTGCACTCTGTTCTCAAGCCAATTGATTGCGTCGTTGTTCTGGAGACCCGGATGCTCAATCGCTCTTTTGTACTCCGGGAAGCCCGAGTTCACAGACGCAGCATAACCCAGATATCGCATCACGTTGTCCGCTTGGCCCGAGCTTAAACCTGCACCTGCGGTAACATCACCACTTTCGTCTTTTCTGCCTGATGTCAGAAGTTGAAAGACCGCAGTCGCGCCTAACCGGTCCAGTTTGTCTACAGCGCGCAAAACAATCAGACGTGCGGCGGCATTCTGATAACCTTCAAGTCCAAGCAACTCGAGGAGCCCATCCAGCACCTTGCGGTTGTTCACCTTCACCACATAGCTGCCGCGGGGAATGCCGAGCGCTTCCATGGTGTCGGCCGCCAGCATGCACATCTCGGCGTCGGCGGCAGGCGAAGCGCTCCCCACCGTGTCGGCATCGAACTGCATGAACTGGCGGAAACGGCCGGGGCCCGGCTTCTCGTTGCGATAGACATAGCCTTCGCGATAGCTGCGATAGGGTTTTGCCAGGGAATCGAAATTCTCCGCGACATAGCGCGCCAGGGGCGCGGTGAGGTCGTAGCGCAGCGAGATCCACTGCTCGTCATCGTCCTGGAACGAGAACACGCCTTCGTTGGGCCGATCCTGGTCGGGCAGGAACTTGCCGAGCGCGTCGGTGAACTCCATCGCCGGGGTTTCCACCGGCTCGAAGCCGTAGCGCTCGAACACCTCGCGGATTTTTTCCACCATCCGCCGGGTGGCGGCGATAGCGGCGGGGCCACGGTCTTCCAGCCCGCGCGGCAGGCGGGCTCTCAATTTTTGCGGTTTTTTCGGTTTGTCGGCCATGGCGGGGTGGTACCAGCCGAGCCGCGGCGCGGCAACCGCTGCTTACTTCCCTTCTCCCCTTGTGGGAGAAGGTGGCGCGGACGCAGTCCGCGACGGATGAGGGGTTTGTATCCGTGGAGAGATACCCCTCACCCGCCCTCACTTCGTTCGGGCACCCTCTCCCGCAAGGGGAGAGGGGAAGAAGCGCGCGCCTGTCCCGGAAGCGGCGGAATAATTCCGCCGCCGGTCACAGCACCTTTCTGATCCAGTTGTGCGGGTCGGCCGCGCGACCGTACTGGATGTCGACCAGTTGCTGGCGCAGCCCCGTGGCGACGGGGCCGGCCGCGCCGCCGCTGACCAGAAAATCGCCGCTCGCCGAACACACCTTGCCGATCGGCGAGATGACGGCCGCGGTGCCGCAGGCGAACGCCTCTTTCAGCCTTCCGCTGGCGGCGTCGGCGCGCCACTGGTCGATGGTGTAGGCCTCCTCGCGCACCCGCGTGCCGGAATCCTTGCGCGAGCGCGATGATCGAATCGCGGGTGATGCCGGGCAGGATCGTGCCGAGCGGCGGCGTCAGCAGCGAACCGTCGTCGAACACGAAGAAGACGTTCATGCCGCCGAGTTCCTCGACGTAGCGGCGCTCGACCGCATCGAGGAAAACCACCTGATCGCAGCCGTGATCGATGGCCTCCGCCTGTGCGCGCAGGCTCGCGGCGTAATTTCCGCCGCATTTGACGGCACCGGTGCCGCCGATCGCGGCGCGCGTGTAGTTCTCCGACACCCAGATCGACACCGGCGCAGGTCCGCCCTTGAAATAGGAGCCGACCGGCGAGGCGATGACGGCGAAGATATATTGCGCTGATGGCTTCACCCCGAGGAAGACCTCGTTCGCGATCATGAACGGCCGCAGGTAGAGACTGCCCTCGCCGCCAGGTATCCAGGCGCGGTCGATGCGTACGAGCTGCTCGACCGCTTCGATGAACACCGGCTCGGGCACCGGCGCCATCGCCATGCGTTCAGCCGAATTCCGGAAGCGCCGGGCATTGGCGTCGGGGCGGAACAGGTTGACGCCGCCGTCGTCGCGCTTGTAGGCCTTGAGGCCTTCAAAAATCTCCTGCGCGTAGTGCAGGACGGCGGTGGCTGGATCGAGCGGGAAGTTGGCGCGGGATTCGACCCGCGCGCCATGCCAGCCCTTCGCCTGATCATGGCGGACCACAGCCATGTGATCGGTGAAAATCCGGCCGAAGCCGGGGTCCACGAGCCTCGCCGCGCGCTCCCTCTCGGAGGTCGGACTGGTCGCAGGCTGGACGTCGAATTTCAACCAGGTGACGCCATCGACCCTGTCGAACGAAACTCCCATGGGCTCTCTCCCGGATTGACGCCGTCCGCGCCCGAGCGGCGGCGTGATGATTTTGACGCCTGAGCTTCGCTCGCACCGGTCTTTTTAGGCCGGTTTCCGCTTTGGCGGAATGCACGAAGTCCAGTATGTTTGCCGGAATGCCGCTCGACAACCGCGGTAGTCCAATTCGCGGCCGGCGCCGCGGCGTTGTGGCCCTGGCGGTCACTCAGATGTCGCCGACCGTCTGGGACGACTTATTATTTCACAGCGACCGGCAGATTTGTAACATTGAACCCAAGATATGTCAATATGGCTGACATAAATTTCTCAAAGCCCTCCCGCGACCCCGATTCGAGGGAGCCGAGCCGCGCCGCCGCCCTGCGCGCCAGCGATTTGCGCTGGGATATCATCGAGCTCCTGTTCTTCGCCTATCGGGATTTCGTCGGCGACGCCGATCATGAGCTGGAAGCCTTCGGATTCGGCCGCGCGCACCACCGGGTGATGCATTTTGTCCACCGCTATCCCGGCCTCAAGGTGGCCGATCTGCTCGATGTGCTGCGCATCACCAAGCAATCGCTGGGGCGGGTTCTCAAGCAATTGCTCGATGAAGGGTATATCGTGCAGCGGACCGGCAACAACGACCGGCGCCAACGCCTTCTTTTCGCCACCCCGAAGGGCGAGGCGCTGGTGGCAGAGCTGGCCGGCCTGCAGACCACCCGGATCAATCGCGCGCTGGCGGAGCTCGGGCCGTCCGGCACCGATACGGTCCGCCAGTTCCTGCGCGCGATGATCGATCACGACGATCCCGACAAGGTGCTGGAGACCATCCTCAAGCCCGGCAATCCAACTGCAAAGGAATGATCGTGGCCCAGGCTGCAACCCTCGTTCAACCGCCGCCGCAACCGGCCGACGACGCCCCGCATCTGCTGCTGGTCGACGATGACCGCCGGATCCGCGATCTGCTGTCGCGCTTTCTCTCCGGCGAAGGCTATCGCGTCACCACCGCGATGAGCGCCAAGGACGCCCGCGCCAAGCTGCTCGGCCTGCATTTCGACATGCTGATCCTCGACGTGATGATGCCCGGCGAAACCGGGTTCGAGCTCGCCCGTTTCATCCGCACCTCCTCGTCGGTGCCGATCATCATGCTGACGGCGCGCCATGAGGCGGAAAGCCGGATCGAGGGCCTGCAAATCGGCGCCGACGATTACGTCGCCAAGCCGTTCGAGCCGCGCGAGCTGGTGCTGCGGATCGGCAATATCCTCAAGCGCAGCGCGCCGCCGCCGGTCGAGATGCTGGAGCAGGTCGCGTTCGGACCCTACCTGTTCCATCTCGAACGCGGCGAATTGCGCCAGAGCGAGGAGGTGATCCATCTCACCGATCGCGAACGCGACATGCTGCGCATTCTCGCCGAGGCGCGCGGCGAGACGGTGCCGCGCAGTGCGCTCACCGGCAACGGCACCGTGAACGAGCGCGCGGTGGACGTGCAGATCAACCGGCTGCGGCGCAAGATCGAGCACGATCCCGCCAACCCGCTGTTCCTGCAGGCGGTACGCGGCATCGGCTATCGCCTGGTCACATCGCCTTGAACCAGGAAAACCGCCCGTGAACCCGATCCGTGAATCCTGATTGATGAGCACGCTCGACACCGGCCTCACGCTGATCCGCACCGCCGCCGGCCGCGTCTCCGCGGCCAATGGCTGGATGGGAAACGCGTTCAAGGGCTGGATGCCGACCGGCCTTTATGCCCGCGCGCTGCTGATCATGATCGTGCCGATGGTGGTGTTGCAGTCGGTGGTGGCGTTCGTGTTCATGGAGCGGCACTGGAATACGGTGACGCGGCGCCTGTCGGCCTCGGTGGTGCAGGACATCGCCGGCCTGATCGACGTCTACAAGGGCTATCCGCAGGACAAGGACCGCTCGCAACTGCGGCGCATCGCCCAGCAACGGCTCAATTTGGTGGTCGATTTCCTGCCGGTGGGCGACATGCCGCCGCCCGGCCCGAAGCCGTTTTTCTCGCTGCTCGACCAGTCGCTGTCGGTGCAACTCGGGCGCCAGATCGGCAGGCCGTTCTGGATCGATACCGTCGGCAATTCCAATCTCGTCGAAATCCGCATTCAGCTCGACGACGCGGTGATGCGCATCTTCGCCCAGCGCAGCGCCGCCTATGCCTCCAATTCGGAAATTTTCCTGTTCTGGATGGTCGGCACCTCCTCGATCCTGCTGATCGTCTCGGTGCTGTTCCTGCGCAACCAGATCAAGCCGATCCTGCGGCTGGCCGATGCCGCCGAGAGCTTCGGCAAGGGCCGCGATGCCCCGAACTTCCGGCCCCGCGGCGCGCGCGAAGTGCGCCGCGCCGCGCAGGCGTTCCTCGAGATGAAATCGCGCGTCGAGCGCTCGATCGAGCAGCGCACCGCGATGCTGGCCGGGGTCTCGCACGATCTGCGCACCATCCTGACCCGCTTCAAGCTCGAGCTCGCGCTGATCGGCGACAGTCCGGAAGTCGAGGGCATGCGCAAGGACGTCGACGAAATGTCCGGCATGCTGGAGGCCTATCTTGCCTTTGCCCGCGGCGACGGCGGCGAGCACGCGCAGCCGACCGACATGACGCAGGCGCTGGAGGAACTGCGCAGCGACGCCGAACGCAACGGCCACACCGCCACCGTATCGTTTCACGGCCTGCCGGTGGTGACGGTGAAGCCGGCCTCGTTCAAACGCTGCCTCGGCAATCTGGTGTCGAATGCGGCGCGGCACGCCAATGCGATCTCGATCATCGGCCACCGCGACCACCGCTATTTGACCGTGATGGTCGACGATGACGGGTCGGGCATTCCGCAGCAGATGCGCGAGGAAGTGTTCAAGCCGTTCCTGCGGCTCGACGACGCCCGCAACCAGGACGAGGGCGGCACCGGGCTCGGCCTTGCGATTGCCCGCGACATTGCGCGCTCGCATGGCGGCGACATCATGCTCGGCGACAGCCCGATGGGCGGGCTTCGCGCCACGGTGCGGATACCGGTCTAGCTTGTTGCGAAGACCGTCATTTCGGCAGCAGGCCTTTGAGCTTGTCGGCGTCCTTGATGTTGAGCTTGAAGCCGCCGGGCATCACGACGTCGCCGGGCTTCTGGTCGGGCTTGCAGGCGCCGAGCCACTTCGCCTCGATGGTGGTGACGTGATCGCCCGGCGCCGCGTTCGCACCGCGCTCGCTGTGCGACGTCGACTTGACGGTATAGGCGGAGTTGAAATCCCCCGATATTTCGGAGTGCGTGGTCATCGACATGCCGCCGACGCTGCACGCGGTGTCGGCGATATAGCCGGTCGCGGTCTTCTGGACGTCGCGCCTGGCGCAAACCTCGCGCGACAGCGGCGAGAATGCGGTGCTCATCGCCTGGTCGGTGGTCTCGTCGGTGCATTGCTGCATCGTCATCGCCGGCAGCGGCGAGCCGGTCCGCGTCATCTTCATTTCCCACAGGCCCGCCTTGCGAAGCGGCATTTCGTCGGCGCACGCCGCGCCGGCCGGCAGCAGCGCCAGCAAACCGAACGCCAGACCGAATGCAACAGGCCGCGGCGTCATGGTTTGCGCTTCCGATCGATCGGTTGGGCGGGGTGGTTCGGCTCAGTAATAGGTGCGCAGCGGCCGTTGTGCGGCATAGGGCAGCCAGCGGCAGGCGAACGAGATGTAGCCGCCGTCATGGGGTTCGACCGCGAGGAATTTCACCACTTTGCCGTAGGACGCACAGTGATTGATCGCCAGCGTCCGGATATCGGTCTGGCGGGTCAGCGAAAAGGCGATGATGCCGCCGGTGTCGTTGCCCTTGAACGGCGGCACGGTATCGGCCCGCGCCGGCGCGAACGCCAGCATTCCGCACACGGCAACCAGGCTCGCGGCCCCCATCCATCGCATCGCAGTCTCCTTGTTCGTTCCAGCCCACCTTAGAGCGCATCCGCCGCCGTGAAAAGAACGGCGTCCGGTTCGCCGTCGGGTTATCGGCAGGTGTTGCCGCGCTGCACTTGAACGCTATTGTTAGCCGGTTCAGCGGCAGAGCTAACCCATTCATCCGCAAGGATTTCTTGTGCCGAGCGGATGGTCGGAAACAGCTCGACCCCCATGATCGCCGAAAGCCAGCCATAGGCGTCCACGATATAGGGCTTCCGGGGCTTAGTCGGTGCATCGTCCAAGTTCGTCCGCGAAGCCCGCGCCAGGATGTGTGCCCGGCAGCGTATGCACGACCGAACGCGGGAGTACCGATGGACTGCGCAGCCCCAACCCCGGTGTCAGGAAGCGCGTCGGCGGACAGTCGCTGCCGACGCGCTCCCTGGTTGGCTACCGGGCGGGGCAAATGGTGGCAGCCGACAAGGTGCCACCATTTGCATCTACTTTCCGGGCGGCTTGTATTTGCCACGAAGCTCGGTTGCCTTTTTCCGAATTTGTATCAACTCGTCCTGCGTGAGCAGACGTGTGAGCTTTACATGGTGCATCGCTCCGGACGCGACCACGACACCAGAAATCGCAGCCGCCGCATTGGGGTCAGGTACATCAAAGATCGCCAAAACGCCGGGGCCGTCGACAGGCATGCCGTACATTGCGATCAATTTGCCACCCGCCGCTTCCATCAAGCTCTTGGCGGCGTCAAAGCGACTGACTGTCGGATTGTCCATGATGCTATTCAAAGCTTGTGGGGTGTACTGTCCTGTTAAACAGAAGTGCATGGCATTTCCTCCTGCCTGCGGTGAAAAAGAAATCCTCCGAGATATCGGACGGATTTTCGAAACCATAAAAAATGATGAGTTTGCAATGCCCTGCCGTGGGCATGACGCCGCTGCAATTCGCGGGACTTCGGCACTTCCCGATGGCGGCTCTCATCACGCTACATCAGGTTACTGCTACACGGAAGAGGTACCGAAACTCCTGCGCCAACGTTGTCGGCTTTCGCTCTCAGCTCGATTTAGCTTGAACCTTTGGAACGGTAACTTAGACGCATCCAAACGTGCCACGAATTTCCGATGGCACCCTTTTTCAGACACCGGAGGGCGTTTCCATGAAGTACATTAGTAGCTGGACGGTGCCGCAAAGCACATTCAACGCGGCGGTCGCGCGATTCCTCGAGACCGGCGGTGCCCCACCCAAGGGCGTCACGATGCTGGGGCGTTGGCACGGAATGGACGGCCGGGGATTTGCGATCAGCGAATTGACAGATGCGAAGGCCATGTATCAGTGGGTCGCCCAATGGGCGGACGTGCTGCAGTTAACGGTCACGCCTTGCGTCGAGGATGCAGACGCCGGCGCGGTGATGGCGTCACTAAAGCGTTGAACTCCGATCGCAGCCAGCCACCGCCAAGTTTGCATTGCCGCCCGCGGGGCGCCCCGGCTCCGAATGAGCCGGGGCTTTTTCGTCGTCGGCTGCGGCCAACAGGACATCCCGTCGACCCTTCACGGAGGCCGCCTTCCAGCGGCCCGGCGAGATCACACAATTATCGCTGCTGTGTTTTCGGCGCACTTGACCTTGCCCGGGGTTCGCGGCACCGTCCGGAGCTTGGATCATCAGGCGGATTAGCCATGCGCGAGCTGTTCAAATCCCTGAAAAAACCCGGCCTTGGCGCCATGCTCGGCGTCCTGCTCGGCCTGTTTGCAGGCGGGCCGGCAGCGAACGCGGCCAACCCCTTCGAAATGAATTTTTGGCTTTCCGGCCCCAAATATGACGGCCAGGTGGCGCCGTGCGAAGCCGCCTTGTCGACCATCTCCAATCAATTCCAGGACAAGGAAAGCACCTACTGGAATTCCGACCTGACCATTACCGGCTATCAACGGATCCACGAAACCGCGTTCCGGCCCTGGCAGTCCGACAACATTCCACGGCGCTATTGCAGCGCGGACGTGATGCTGAGCGACGGCAAGCTGCGTCACGTGCACTATTCGATCATCGAGGATGGCGGGTTTGCCGGTTTCAGCGAGGGCGTCGAATGGTGCGTCACCGGGCTCGACCGCAACTGGGCGTATAATCCGGCCTGCAAGGCCGCCCGGCCCTGAAATCCGAGCGTTCCGCCTTACACGCTGCGCCACCGGCGGCCGCCTCGATCGGTCCTACCTCTTTGTTCTTGAAATGTTCCGCGCGTGCCTGCTAGGCTCCCGGCAGGTCCAGGTATGGGGGCGCGTCATGGTTGGTCTGCAGCGGATTTGTTCGCTTCTCATCTCGTTCAGCCTGCTCGTCGTTGCGGCGCTCGCCGGCGTTGCGGCGATAGGACCGGCGGCGGCGCAGGACCGGCGGCAGGAAACGCCGGGTGATTTCGACTATTACGTGCTGTCGCTGTCATGGTCGCCGTCGTTCTGCGAGGAGGCGGAGGAGCGCGGCAGCGGCCGGCGTTCGCAGGCCCAGTGCGGCGGGCGGCCGTTTTCCTTCGTGGTGCACGGGCTGTGGCCGCAATATGAGCACGGCTTTCCCCAATACTGCCAGCGGCCGTCGCCGCGGCTCGCCCGCAACATCATGACGTCGATGCTCGATCTGATGCCGGCGCCCGGCCTGATCTACAATGAATGGGACAAGCACGGCACCTGCTCGGGACTGGATGAGCGCGCCTATTTCGACACCGTCCGCAAGGCGCGTGCTGCGGTGAAGATCCCGCAGGAGTATCTCGAATTGTCCGAGCCGAAGACGGTGGCGCCGGCCGAGATCGAGGAGGCGTTCGTCAAGGCCAATCCCGGCCTCACCGGCGCGGCGATCGCCGTGACCTGCAACCGGACGCGGCTCAGCGAAGTGCGCATCTGCCTCAGCAAGGACCTGCAATTCCGCTCCTGCGAGGAAATCGATCGCCGCGGCTGCCGGCGCGACCAGGTGTCGATGCCGCCGATGCGCGGCGGCTAGTCGCCCCGTCGCGATGCCCGGGACGGATCCCGGGCGCGGATGTCCCGTCATTCGTCCGATCGGTCGCGGACGCGCGGGACAACCCGCGCCATGACGCGTAGAAGATGGCGATGCCCCCTCAAAGGCCCACGATCTTTCGATGAACTACCGTCACGGCTTTCATGCCGGCAGCTTCGCCGACGTCATCAAGCACATCGTGCTGGTGCGCATCCTGGTTCATCTGCAGGAAAAGCCGGCCGGGTTTCGCGTCATCGACAGCCATGCCGGTGCGGGCCTCTACGATCTCACCAGCGATGAGGCGCAGCGCGGCGGCGAATGGCTGACCGGGATCGCCCGGGTGATGCAGGCGCGGTTTTCACAAACGACGCTGCCGCTGCTCGCGCCCTATCTGGATATCGTCCGGGCCTTCAACCCGCAGGCCGAGCTCAGGGCCTATCCGGGATCGCCGCTGATCGCGCGGGCACTGCTGCGACCACAGGACCGCCTGACCGCATGCGAGGTCGAACCGACCGCGCGCAAGCGGCTGATCGACGCGCTGCGCCGCGACACCCAGGCCCGCGTCGTCGACCTTGATGGCTGGGTCGCGTTGCCCGCCTTCGTGCCGCCGAACGAGCGGCGCGGCCTGGTCCTGATCGACCCGCCCTATGAGGCCAAGGACGAGTTCGAACGGATCGCCGCAGGCTTTGCGGCGGCGTTCGCGAAATGGCCGACCGGCAGTTACCTGTTGTGGTATCCGGCGAAAAGCCGGCGCGCCACTGATAGTCTTGCGCGGCATGTCGCGGGGCTTGCCGGCAGCGGTGCGTCGCCGGCAACCTCCCTGCGGCTCGAATTCAGCGTCGCGCCGCAGGCCGCCGACGCCGGCCTGATCTCGGCGGGGCTGTTGCTGGTCAATCCGCCATGGAGGCTCGCCACCGAACTCAAGGCGATCCTTCCCGAACTTGAAAAGCCGCTCGGCGTCGGCGGCGCCGGCCGGTTCAGGCTGGAAGTGCCCAGGCCCTAGGGTGGCAGAGCCTTGGGCTGGCTCCCGGCTGCCGGGACGCAGCGAAAACTCCCGATTGAGCCGTAGGCAATTGTGGCGAAACCGTATTATGCTTGGGCGCATTCAGACTGGCTTTACGTTCCGCTTCCGCGAATGGTTGCGGCGGAGTGACGAGGCCTCATCATTTTGCAAGCGGAGCGGCACCGCCGCCTCATCCGCTGGGGAGGCCAGGCTTTCCGGCGACGAAGATCCGGTCGAGCCGACGTGCTGAGCGCGCGCCGGCAGCGCACGACGGGGGAGAGGTTTCCCGATGGCCATGACTGGGACGGTCAAATTCTTCAATGCAGAGCGCGGCTATGGCTTCATCAAACCCGATGACGGCGGTCGCGACGTGTTCGTTCACATCACCGCGGTGGAACGGGCGGGACTAAAGGATCTGACCGAAGGACAGCACATCACATTCGAGGTCGAACCGGACAAGAAGGGCAAAGGCCCCAAGGCGGTCAATCTGGTGGTCTCGTCCTGAACGCAGGTCGTAAAAAAATCCCGGCCGCAAGCGGCCGGGAGGTTGCGACTGGATATTTTCTTGTTGCAATCAGAAGTGATAGTTGACGCCGGCGCGCAGCAATCCGAACTGATAACCGTTCGACATGCCGGTGATGCTGAAGCGGGAATCCGACAGATCGACGTAGAGATATTCGAGCTTGGCGCTCCAGTTCGGGGCGAAGCCGAATTCGGCGCCGACGCCTGCGGTCCAACCGGCGTCGGTATGGGATTCCGACAGGCCGAACGTCTCGCCGGTCAGTTCGCCGAATGCCAAACCGCCGGTGCCATAGAACAGGACATTGCTGACCGCATAGCCGACCCGGCCGCGCACCGTGCCGAACCACGGATTGGAGAACTTCCACGGCGCAAAGGTATCGTCGGCGGCGCTGGCCTGGAGGTCGCCCTCGATGCCGAACACCCAGGGACCGGATTGCCAGTTGTAACCGGCCTGCACGCCGCCCGCAAAACCCGACGGACTGGTCGGATTGTTGTCGACCGAGCCCCAGGCATAGCCGAGATTGCCGCCGAGATAGGGGCCGGCCCAGCTATAGGCGTTGAGCGGCTGGTTGACGGTGTAGGGAGCGCGCGATCCGTAGGAAAAATCGGCGGCCTGGGCCGAGACCGTCCAACTCGCAGCGAGCAGCGCTGCCGTCCCCCAAGCAATCCTGCGCATCATCATACCCTCCCACGCAACTGCCGTCACCGCCGGCCAGCGCGCCGGCACGGTTACGGAATTCCACTTTTTTCCGATAAGATTTATCGAGAGTTTTAGGTTAAAGGGTTGTTAAGCCCGGTTACCGCCCGCTCAGCATTCTTAAGAAAGCCTTACCGCGCCGCCGACCCGGCGCATGGCGTCCGCCATCGGCCAGGCGACCGACCCCGCCGTCCTACGCTGGCGATGCCGAAACCAGCGCTTAGTTTAGGCCCATGGATCAGGATTCCAGCGATCATCCGAAGCGACCCGGCGCCGGGCGGGCCCGGCGCGGATCCGAGCCGGACTCGCCGCTGGATCCGCCCTCGGCGGATATCGATCCGGCGACCGCCGTCGCCGAGGACGACGACGAGGCACGGCTGCCCGAGGTTCCGGAGGAACCCACCGACGCGGTCCCGGAAGGCCCGCTCGCGGTCGGCCATGCCGCCATCGAGCAGGCGGTCCGCCTCGCCCCGACCTCGCCCGGCGTCTACCGCATGCTCAATGCGGCCAACGACGTGCTCTACGTCGGCAAGGCGAAAAATGTCCGCAAGCGGCTCGCTTCCTACGCGCGGATCAGCGCGGTCCAGCCGGCCCGCATCCTGCGCATGATCGCGGCCACGGTCACGGTCGAGATCGTCTCCACCGCCACGGAAACCGAGGCGCTGCTGCTCGAAGCCAATCTGATCAAGCAATTGCGACCGCGCTTCAATGTGCAGTTGCGCGACGACAAATCGTTTCCCTATATCCTGATCACCGGGGACCATTGGGCACCGCAGATCCTCAAGCACCGCGGCGCGCAATCGCGGCCCGGACGCTATTTCGGGCCGTTCGCCTCGGCCGGCGCCGTCAATCGTACCATCACGGCGCTGCAGCGCGCCTTTCTGGTGCGCTCCTGCACCGATGCGTTCTTTGAAAGCCGCACGCGGCCTTGCCTGCTCTACCAGATCCGGCGCTGTTCGGGACCCTGCACCGGCGAGATCGATTTTCCCGGCTATACCGAACTGGTCCACGAGGCCACCGACTTCCTGTCCGGCCGCAGCCGCGCGGTGAAGCAGCAACTCGCCGGCGAAATGGAAAAGGCCTCGGCCGAGCTCGCGTTCGAAAGCGCGGCCCTCTACCGCGACCGCCTCGCCGCCTTGTCGGCAATCCAGTCGCAGCAGGGCATCAATCCGCGCTCGGTCGAGGAAGCCGACGTGTTCGCGATCCACCAGGAGGGCGGATACTCCTGCGTCGAGGTGTTCTTCTTCCGCACCGGGCAGAACTGGGGCAACCGCGCCTACTTTCCGCGCGCGGAGAAATCGTTCACGCCGCAGGAGGTGCTGGCCTCCTTCCTTGCACAGTTCTACGACGACAAACCGCCGCCGAAGCTCGTCCTGCTGTCGCACGCCATCGAGGAAGGCGAACTGCTGGCCAGCGCGCTTTCGATCAAGGCCGGCTTCAAGGTCGAGGTCTCGACGCCGCAACGCGGCGAGAAAAAGGAAATGATTGCACACGCGCTGACCAATGCGCGCGAGGCACTGGGCCGCAAGCTGGCCGACACCGCCACCCAGGGACGGCTGCTGCAGGGACTGGTCACCACGCTCGGCCTGCCGCAACCGCCGAAGCGGATCGAGGTCTACGACAACAGCCATATCCAGGGCAGCAACGCGGTCGGCGCCATGGTCGTGGCAGGGCCCGACGGCTTCATCAAGAACCAGTACCGCAAGTTCAACATCCGGTCCGAGGGCCTGACCCCGGGTGACGACTACGCGATGATGCGCGAGGTGCTGCAGCGGCGCTTCAAGCGGCTGCTGTCGCCGCCGGCGGAAGCCGCCGCCAGGCCCGATGACGATTCCTTTCCGCAATGGCCCGACCTCGTCATCATCGATGGCGGCCGCGGCCAGCTCAATGCCGTGAAAGAGATTTTCGATGCCCTCGGGCTTGCCCAGGTGTCGCTGCTGGCGGTGGCCAAGGGTCCGGACCGCGATGCCGGCCGCGAGACCCTGTTCATGCCCGGCCGCGAACCGCTCAAGCTCGAACCGCGCGACCCGGTGCTGTATTTCATTCAGCGGTTGCGCGACGAGGCGCATCGCTTCGTGATCGGCTCGCATCGCAAGCTGCGCAAAAAGGACATTCGCGAAGCCGGCTTGCAGGAAATTCCCGGCATTGGCCCGTCACGCAAACGTGCCTTGCTGCACCATTTCGGAACATTGAAGGAGATCGAGCGGGCCTCGATCGCCGACCTCGGCAAGGTTCCCGGCGTCAGTGCGGAGAGCGCCCGCAAGATTTTCGAGTTTTTCCATGCGCAGCCGGGCTAGAAGCTGGTTTCGCACGATATTTGCTTGTTCTGCCGCGGTTCAGCCGCGCCGTATGGTTGACCTTCATGCTTGAGCGGTATTGGTAAGACCGATGAACATCGCCACGACCAGGGGGGCGGCCAAGAGCTCGCTGTCCCTCCCGAATATGCTGACCTACGCCCGAATCGCCGCCATTCCGGTGGTGGTCGGCTGCGTTTATGTGCAGTCGATCATGGACGGGCCGTTGTGGCTGCGCTGGGTGGCGCTGGCCGTGTTCATCACCGCGGGCGTCACGGACTATCTCGACGGCTATTATGCGCGGATCTGGGACCAGCATTCGGCGTTCGGCCGGATGCTCGACCCGATCGCCGACAAGCTCCTGGTGGCCTCCTGCCTGCTGATGCTGGCTGCCGACAACAGCATTCACGGCTGGACGCTGTGGGCCGCCATCGTGATCCTGTGCCGGGAAATCCTGGTGTCGGGCCTGCGCGAATATCTGGCGGCTTTGCGGGTCAGCGTACCCGTGACCAAGCTCGCGAAGTGGAAAACCACGATTTAACTGGTGGCGATCGGCTTCCTGATCGCGGGCGAGGCCGGCGAAGAGATATTGCCGGCCACGACCCTGATCGGGATCGTGCTGCTGTGGATTTCCGCGATTTTCACCATCTATACCGGGTGGGACTATTTCCGTGCCGGCATCCATCATCTGATCAAGGAGGATGAGGGATGAAGGTCAAGTATTTTGCCTGGGTGCGGGAACGGGTCGGAAAGGCGGAAGAAACCGTCGATCCGCCGGCAAGCGTCCGCACGGTGAGCGATCTGATCGGCTGGCTGGCGCGGCGCGGCGACAGCTACGCCCACGCGTTCGAGACGCCGCGGGTGATCCGCGCCGCCATCGACCACGCCCATGTCAAGCCGGATACGATGATCGCCGGCGCCCGCGAGATTGCGTTTTTCCCGCCAATGACCGGCGGTTAGCCGATTTGACAGCCATCGCGACATGACCGCACCCGTGACCATCCGGATTCAGCAAGTCGATTTCGACATCGCGCATGAGATCGCGGCGCTGACCCACGGACGCAAGGATATCGGCGCGGTCGTCAGTTTTTCCGGGATTTGCCGCGACAGCGAGGACGACGCCGCCATCGCCGCGCTGACGCTCGAACATTATCCCGGCATGGCGGAGGCCGAAATCGCGCGGCATGCCGAGACCGCCATGACGCGCTGGCCGTTGACGGGCCTGACCGTGGTTCATCGTGTCGGCCGTATCACGCCCGGTGAAAATATCGTGCTGGTGCTGACGGCCTCGCAGCACCGGCAGGCGGCGTTTGAAGCGGCGGAATTCCTGATGGATTACCTGAAGGCCAACGCGCCGTTCTGGAAGCGCGAGGAAAGGCCGGGCGGAGCGAGCTGGGTCGAGGCCCGCGATCATGATGACGCAGCCGCCGCACGCTGGACCAGAACCTGATGGCGAAACCCGCCAGACCGGCCGGCAGGCGCGGGCGGAAATCGTCCGGACTTCCCGGGGTTGCCGCCGGCGAGTTGCGGACGCTGCTGGATTTTGTCCGCTATGCGACGAGCCGGTTCGTCGAGGCGAAACTGGTATTTGCGCACGGCACCACCGATCCGGTCGCCGAGGCCGCCTTCCTGGTCTGCGAGACCCTGCACCTGCATCCCGACCAGTTCGAGAGCTTCGCGACCGCGCGGGTCGCGGCCGCGGAGGCCAAAGCGATCCTCGACATGATCGCGCGCCGCATCGCGACGCGAAAGCCGGCGGCCTACCTGGTCAACAAGATCTACATGCGCGGGCTGCCGTTCTATGTCGACGCCCGCACCATCGTGCCGCGCTCCTTCATCGGCGAATTGCTCGAGTCCCATTTCGGCGGCCAGGGCGAGCAAGACGATGGCTCGCTGATCGCCGACCCGGCAGCGGTGGAAACCGTGCTCGACCTTTGCACCGGTTGCGGCTGTCTTGCCGTGCTGGCGAGCCGACGGTTTCCCGATGCCCTGATCGATGCGGTGGATATTTCCAGCGACGCACTCGATGTCGCGGCGCGCAATATCGCCGATTACGGCCTGCAGGATCGGGTGAGGTTATATCGGGGCGACCTGTTCGGACCGATCGGCGAGAAGCGCTACGACCTGATCATTTCCAATCCGCCCTATGTCGACGCGGCAGGGATGGCGGCGCTGCCGCGCGAATGTCGTGCCGAGCCCAGGCTCGCCTTCGACGGCGGAGCCGACGGCCTCGATATTATCCGCCGCATCTTGAAAGATGCAGGGCGGCATCTGACATCGAAGGGCGGGCTGTTGTGCGAAATCGGGCGCTGCCGGCCGGCGCTGGAGGCGGCCTTTCCGCATAGCGGATTTCTCTGGCTCGATACCGAGGAGTCCGACGGCGAGGTGTTTTGGATCGGCGGGTCCGATCTTTGAGCCAATCCCGCCCGAAACCCGACCGACCAGTTAGAAACAGGCGTCGCAGTTTGCCGGTTTCCGTCGCCAGATGAAGCTGATAGCCTGCGCGCAACCGCCACGCCGAAAACCGCAAAAGGCCTGCCATGCTGGACAAGAGCCCCCGCCCCTCCGCCGTCAACGTCCCGAACGACCTCGCCGCGCACTGGATGCCGTTTACCGCCAACCGCGCCTTCAAGAAGGCGCCGCGGCTTCTCGCCGGCGCCAAGGACATGCATTACCTCACCGTCGACGGCCGCAAGATCATCGACGCCGCGTCGGGCATGTGGTGCACCAATGCCGGTCATGGCCGCACCCAGATTTCGGCGGCAATCGCCAGGCAGGCCGAGGCGCTGGATTATGCGCCCCCGTTCCAGTTCGGCATTCCACAGGCTTTCGAACTTGCAAGCCGCATCGCCGATCTCGCACCCGCCGGGCTCGATCACGTGTTCTTCTGCAATTCCGGATCGGAGGCCGCGGATACCGCGCTCAAGATCGCGCTGGCCTATCACCAGATCAACGGTCAGGGCAGCCGCACCCGGCTGATCGGCCGCGAGCGCGGCTATCATGGCGTCGGCTTCGGCGGCACCTCGGTCGGCGGCATTGTCAATAACCGCAAGATGTTCGGAACCCTGCTCGCCGGCGTCGACCACCTTCCCGCCACCTATGACCGCGAGAAGCAGGCCTTCACCAAGGGCGAGCCGGAATATGGCGCCCATTTCGCCGACGAGATGGAGCGGCTGGTCAATCTGCATGGCGCCACCACCATTGCCGCCGTCATTGTCGAGCCGATGGCGGGATCGACCGGCGTGCTGCCGCCGCCCAAAGGCTATCTGAAGCGGCTGCGCGAGATCACCCAGAAACACGGCATCCTGCTGATCTTCGACGAGGTGATCACCGGCTATGGCCGGCTCGGCTACGCCTTCGCCGCCGAGCGTTACGGCGTGCTGCCGGACATGATCACCTTCGCCAAGGGGATCACCAATGGCGCCGCGCCGATGGGCGGGGTGATCGTGCGCGACACCATCCACGACGCCTTCATGAGTGGCCCGGAACACGCCGTGGAGCTCGCCCACGGCTACACCTATTCGGCCCATCCGCTGGCCTGCGCCGCCGGCCTTGCGACGCTTGACATCTATCGTGACGAAAAGCTGTTCGAGCGCGCGCGCAAGCTCGAACCGAAATTCGCCGATGCGGTGATGTCGCTCAAGGGTGAGCCGAACGTGGTCGACATCCGCACCATCGGGTTGACGGCCGGCATCGATCTTGCGCCGCGCCCGGACCTGCCCGGCAAGCGCGGCTTCGACAGCCTGAACAGCGCGTTCCATGACAACGACCTGATGCTGCGCATCGCCGGCGATACGCTGGCGCTGACGCCGCCACTGATCGTCAGCGAAGACCAGATCGGCGAGATCATCGATAAGGTCGCCAAGGTGATCCGCGCGGTGGCGTAAGCCGCCGCACGGCCGCCGGCGCGCCGTCCGGAACATTCGAAACCAATCCACGTTCAACCATGACAGGGCATTGGCGCTGTCATGGAGGAACCACAGGTATGCTCGCGCCTTCGAACGATTGGCTGCGTGCCGGGCTGGGGCTGAAGCTCAACCAGGTCAAGCGGGCGGCCCGCTCCTATCTGCGCGATCGCACCGGCCAGGCGACCGATGCGGTCTCCTCCTACGCCATCGCCGCCGGGCTGTTTGCCGCATCGGGCGTTTTCCTGCTCGCTGCCTGCCTGGTCGGCGTCATGGCGTTGTTTCGCTGGATTGAAATTGCCTATGGCCGGTTTCCCGCCTTCGGCGTCGTCGGCGCCTTGCTGCTGGTGATTGCCGCCATCTGTGCCGCGATGGCAGCCAGCCGGCTCAGGCGGCGACCGCGGCACTTCCCCTCGCTGACCAGCCGCCTGCGCGTCGCCATCAAGTCCAGTCCGGTCAAGCCGGACCAGATCGAGGCCGTGAGGGATACCGCCGCGGCGATCCTGCTCGAATCCTCCACACCTGATCCGGGTGCAAGGCGCCGCCGGCCAGCGCCTTCCCGCTTCCCGCGCGACAGCCGCGACCTTCGTGCCGGGCTGATCTTGACGGCGACATTGCTGGGCTGGGCCGCCGCCCGGCGCCGGCGCCAGACGCGACGAATGCAAGCCTGATGTCCGGCCGGCGATCGGGGCCCAATGACAATTTGCTGTTGATCGCGGCTACCGCGCTGCTGGTGCTGACCCTGCAGCGCTATTTCCAGGCGACCCCATCGCCCGAATCGGTACCGCCCCCGACCGGGCCGCGGATCAGGCGGGACGATCCCCCGGCAGGCGCGGCGTCACGGCCCGGATCGGCACGGCGGTCCGGCAATCCCTTTCAGATCCGGTGGGCCGGCTGGAAGGACATTCTGTGGCGCAGCTATGTCCGGACCAACGAGGACCGCCTGCTCGCCACCGCGGCAGGCGTGGTTTTCTACGGTCTGCTCGCGGTATTTCCGGCCATTACGGCGCTGGTCTCCTGCTACGGCCTGTTCGCCAACCCGTCGACCATCGGTGCCGACCTGCAGGCCCTGTCGCTGATGCTCCCGGACGGCTCGTTCCAGATCGTCCAGGACCAGGTCGCGCGCGTGGTCATGAAAGGCCACACCGCGCTGGGTGCGACTTTCCTGTTCAGCCTCGGGCTCGCGATCTGGAGCGCCAATGCCGGGGTCAAGGCCGTGATCGATGCCCTCAACGTCGTCTACGAGGTGCGCGAGCAGCGCGGGTTCATCCGGCTCAACCTGCTCTCGCTGACCTTCACGACCTGCGCAATTGCTGCCTTGCTGCTGATGGTAGGCGCCGTGGTGGCGTTGCCCCTCGCGCTCGACCGCCTGTTTCTGGCCGACCAAAGCCGGATGATCGTAAGCCTGGCGCGGTGGCCGTTGCTGCTCGGGATGCTGCTGGTTGCGCTCGGCGTGCTCTACCGGTTCGGGCCGAGCCGGCGGCCGGCACGGTGGCAATGGCTGAGCGTGGGAGCGCTGGCTGCCGCCCTGCTCTGGATCGCGGGCTCGGCGTTATTGTCCTGGTATCTGTCGAACTTCGCGAATTACAGCGCAACCTATGGCTCGCTCGGCGCCGCCATCGGCCTGATGATGTGGATGTGGATGTCGGCCATCATCGTGCTGTGCGGCGCTGCACTGAACTCGGAAATCGAGCACCGGATCGCGCTCGAGGCGGCGGCCGGCATCCCGGGACGTGCGCTCCCCGCGGCAGCATCACCGCCGAACCGCGGGCGGCCGCGGTTCCCGACCTGGGCAAAGAACACTAGCTGCTCGAATCAACATTGATGCTAAGGTCATGGCGCTCTGGGGGAGCATCGCGCACAACATGATCCGCATTTCCACGATTTTCATCGCCATCTGCATGGTGCTGGTTGCCGCATCGCTCGGCTTGATCCTGTATTCGGTGGCGGGCATCAGCGGAACGGAATCGGCGATCGTGGCGCTCACCGCGCTGACCTTCCTCATTCTCTACAACGCGGTGTCGATGCGGCTGCGCGACCGCACCGACGTGGGCGGCCAGATTGCCGATCTGTCGCGCGGCACCGCCGACCTCGCCCGCCAGGTCGCCGAATTCGGACGCCGGCTGGCCGCCGTCGAGGGCCGGGTGGCGTCGGCCAACTCGGCGAGCGGCGAGCGTATTCAGTCCATCGTCGGCGAGATCGGCGAGCTTGGCGTGCTGGTCAAGCAGCTTGCCGTTTCGGTCGCGAGCCATGACGACATGCTGTCCGCGGGCGCGTCGGGAGCTGTGCCTGCGCCCGCGATCAGGCCGGAGGATGGGCAACAGAGCGAACTGTCCGTTGAAGACGCCAGCGTCGCGGCGGCGGCGACGCCGGTAGCGAGCATCGCCCGCGAGCCCGAGGCCGCTCGCAGCGAGGCGAAAGTTCTTGCCGCGGTGAAAAACGCCGTCGAGGAAAACCGGATCGACATCTATCTGCAGCCGATGGTGAGCCTGCCGCAACGCAAGGTGCGTTTCTACGAAGCGGTGACCCGGCTGCGCGACGACCGGGACCAGATCCTTACCGCCGACGATTTTATCGGCATTGCCGAAGCCGGCGGGCTGATCGGCCGGGTCGATCACATGGTGATGTTGCGCTGCGTCCAGGTGCTGCGCCGGCTGATGGTCCGCAACAAGGAGATCGGGATATTCTGCAACGTCTCCGCAACGACGCTCGGCAATCCGGCCACCTTCGCGCAATGCCTCGATTTCCTTGACGCCAATCGCGCGCTGGCGCCGTCCTTCGTGCTCGAATTCAAGCAGTCGGCATTCCGCAACCTGGGCCCGGTCGAGATCGAGCATCTCGCAGCCTTGTCGCAGCGCGGCTTCCGGTTCTCGGTCGACCATGTCACCGATCTCAGGATCGAGCCGCGCGAGTTGGCCGACCGCGGCGTACGCTATATCAAGATGCCGGCTGCGCTGCTGCTCGATCAGCAGCGGACCTCGGCATCCGACATTCATCCGTCCGACCTGTCCGATCTGCTCGGCCGATTTGGCATCGACCTGATCGCCGAACGGATCGAGGGCGAACGCGCCGTGGTCGACCTGCTCGACTATGACGTGCGATTCGGGCAGGGATTCCTGTTCGCGCCGCCGAGGCCGTTGCGGCCGGAGGGCGCATCTGCTACCGGCGGAGCCGCTCCAGGCCAGGCGCAAGAAACCAAGGTCCAGGATTCCCATGGCTCCACCAGGATTGCTCCCGTCGATGGTCCGGCCATCGATCCACCGCGGACCAGCGGCAATGCCGCGCTGGCGCGCCGTACCGCCGGACCGGGCTGACCGGCGACCCTTGCAATGACATCGCTTCGGTTTGCCGACAAGCTGCGCGACCTCGTGGACGGTGTCGAGGTCGTGCTCAGCGATATCTGGGGCGTGGTTCACAACGGCCTCGAGGCGTTTCCCGAAGCCTGCGAGGCGCTCCACAGCTTTCGCCAGCAGGGCGGCAGGGTGATTCTCATCACCAATGCGCCGCGACCGGCGGATTCCGTACAGCGGCAATTGCGCAAGCTCGGCGTCACGGACGAGACCTACGACGCCATCGTCAGTTCGGGCGACCTGACCCGGCATTTCGTCGCCGACCATCTCGGCCGCAAGATCTTCTGGCTCGGCCCCGAGCGCGACAATTCGATCTATCGCGGACTTGATCCGGTGCTCGCGCCGCTGGAGCAGGCCGAATACATCATCTGTACCGGCCTGTTCGACGACGAGATCGAATCCGCCGAGGATTATCGCGACATGCTGCTGCAGGCGCGCGCGCGCCAACTGCCGATGATCTGCGCCAATCCCGACATCGTCGTCGAGCGCGGCGACCGGCTGATCTACTGCGCGGGGGCCATTGCCGAACTCTATCGCGAGCTTGGCGGCGAGGTGACCTTCTACGGCAAGCCGCACCGGCCGATCTACGAGCGGGCGATGGCGCTCGCGGCCGAGCGTCATGGCCGCACCACGGCGCTGCACCGCGTGCTGGCGATCGGCGATTCAGTGCGGACCGATCTCGCCGGCGCGCACGGCTTCGGGATCGATTGCCTGTTCGTGACCCGCGGCATCCACGCCGAGGACTTCGAGGGCGTCGATCAGCTCGATCCCGCTTCGGTCAAGGAGCTGTTCGGTCATCCGCCGCGGGCGCTGACGCGGGAGCTCAGATGGTAGGACAGCGTTGCGACGGCCGGTGGCCGGCGTTACGCGCTTGCCATGTCGGGGAAGACCGCTTCGATCTTGGTCTTCAGCGTCGCGGCGTTGAACGGCTTGACGATGTAGTTGTTGACGCCGGCTTTCTTGGCCGCGATCACGTTCTCGGTCTTGGATTCCGCGGTGATCATGATGAACGGCGTGGTGGCGAGATTGGGATCGGCCCGCACTTCCCGCAACAGGTCGTAGCCGGTCATCGGCTCCATGTTCCAGTCGGAGATCACCAGCCCGTATTTCTTGCCGCGCATCTTGTTCAGAGCCGCCGAACCGTCGCTGGCATCGTCGATGTTCTCGAACCCAAGTTGTTTCAGGAGATTTCTGATGATGCGGATCATGGTATTGTAGTCGTCAACAACCAGAACCGACATCGACAAATCGACCGCCATCTTGGATCCCTCAAACAACGCGTGCCGCCGCCCATCATAAGCCCGCAGGGGTTGAGATGGCCTGCAGTTCGCTTTCAAGCAGTAGCATCAGCCGTTAAACAGCCAGTTAACCGGCCGCCGTCGAAGAACTGAACCCTGCACCGGAATGCCGGCCGGGGTCCGCTTGACTTCGGCACGGCCGCCAAGTCACGGTCCCGGCCGCTCCGAACCTCGAAGAATCCCGTAATGACGCCCGGCTTTACCGTTATCCGCGATACCACGCCCCCGACCGCGATCCCGAAAGGGGCGGTGGTGGCGATGGGCAATTTCGACGGTGTTCACCTCGGCCACCGCGCCGTGATCGCCGCCGCGCTGGAGATGGGCCGGCAGCATGGCAAGCCCGCGCTGGCGCTGACCTTCGAGCCGCATCCGCGGAGTTTTTTCAGCCCGAATTCGCCGCAGTTCCGGCTCAGCGACGAGACCGCCAAGCTCAGGCTACTGGCTGGAACCGGCCTCGCCGGCGCCGTGGTGATGGCATTCGACAAGACCCGCGCCGGCACGACGGCGCAGGATTTCATTCACCATGATCTGATCGAACGGCTCGGGGTCAGCGGCATCGCGGTCGGCTATGACTTTCACTTCGGCAAGGGCCGGGTCGGCTCGCCGAGTCTCCTGGTCAGCGAGGCGCCCCGGCTCGGCATCGAGGTCGACGTGCAGCCGCACATCGATATCGAGGAGCGGCCGGTCTCCTCCAGCGTCATTCGCATGGCGTTGGCAGAGGGGCAGATCGAGGACGCCACCAGGATGCTCGGCGGCCCGTGGTTTGTCGCCGGCGAGGTGATCGACGGCGAGAAGCGCGGCCGCGATCTCGGCTATCCCACCGCCAATATCCGGCTCGACAAGAGCTGCGGGCTGAAGCACGGCATCTATGCGGTGCGGGTCGGCCGCGGCGCCGAACGCTTCGATGGCGTCGCCAGTTTCGGCCGCCGCCCGACCTTCGACAACGGCGCGCCGCTGCTGGAAGTCTTCCTGTTCGACTTCACCGGCGATCTCTATGGAACGGCGCTCGATGTCGCCTTCATCGGCTTCATCCGCGAGGAGCTGCGGTTCGACAGCGTCGAGGCGCTGGTACGCCAAATGGACGATGACAGCGCCCGCGCCCGCGCCGTGCTGGCGGCGGCCCCGTGCGTCTTTCCGAGACTTGGCAGCATTGGCTGATTGACGCCCCTCCCCCTGCCCGTCAAAACACGCTATTGACCCCGCCATGACCGAAGAACCGCACAAGAAAGACTATTCAAAAACCCTGTTCCTGCCGCAGACGGAATTTCCGATGCGCGCGGGGCTGCCGCAGCGCGAGCCGGAAATCCTCAAGCACTGGAACGAGATCGGGCTCTACGGCAGGCTGCGCGAGGCGGCCGCCGGCCGCACCAAATTCGTCCTGCATGACGGCCCGCCCTATGCCAACGGCAACATCCATATCGGGCATGCGCTGAACAAGATCCTCAAGGACGTCGTCACCAAGAGCCAGCAGATGCTCGGCTTCAACTCCAACTACGTGCCGGGCTGGGACTGCCACGGCCTGCCGATCGAGTGGAAGATCGAGGAAGAGAATTACCGCTCCAGGGGCAAGCCGAAGCCGGACTTCCGCGACGCCGCGGCGATGGTCGCGTTTCGCCGCGAATGCCGCGCCTATGCCGCCCACTGGCTCAACGTGCAGCGCGAGGAATTCAAGCGGCTCGGCATTATCGGCGACTGGGATCACCCCTACGCCACCATGGACTATTTCGCGGAAGCCCAGATCGCACGCGAGCTGATGAAGTTCGCTGCCAACGGCACATTGTATCGCGGCTCCAAGCCGGTGATGTGGAGCGTGGTGGAAAAAACCGCGCTGGCCGAAGCCGAGGTCGAATACGAGGACCACACCTCGGATACGGTATGGGTGAAGTTTCGCATCGACGCGTATTTAGGCGCGCCCGGGACGACGCACGATGTGGTCGGTGCATCCGTCGTGATCTGGACCACGACGCCTTGGACATTGCCGGGCAATCGCGCCATCAGCTATTCACCAAAAATCAAGTACGGTCTCTATGAAGTCACCGAAGCGCCGCCGATCAGAATTGGGCCAAGAAAGGTGATAATCTCGTTCTTGCTGACAAGCTTGCCGCCGAAGTGTATGAAGACCGCAAAAGTCGAAGCCTTCGTCAGAATGCAGGACGTCGATCCCTATCACATCGGCCATTGTTCGCATCCGCTGAGAGGCAAGGGCTATGATTTTCAAGTTCCGCTTCTGGCCGGCGATCACGTCACTGACGATACCGGCACCGGATTTCGTCCACACCGCGCCCGGCCACGGCCGCGAGGATTTCGATGTCTGGACCGCGAATGCGCGCGAGCTGGAATCCCGGGGCATCAACACCACGATTCCCTACACCGTCGATGAAAACGGCGCCTTCACCGATCAGGCGCCAGGCTTCACCGGCAAGCGCGTCATCAACGACAAGGGGGAGAAGGGCGACGCCAACGAGGCCGTGATCAAGGCGCTGGTCGAACGCGGCATGCTCCTGGCACGCGGCCGGCTCAAGCATCAATATCCGCATTCCTGGCGCTCCAAGAAACCGGTGATCTTCCGCAACACGCCGCAATGGTTCATTGCGATGGACAAGCCCTTCTCCATTCCCTCCCCCCTTGCGGGGGAGGGTCAGGGAGGGGGGTCGAGGCAGGCGCCGGCGGGTGTTGCTCCCCCCACCCCCGACCCCTCCCCGCAAGGGGGAGGGGAGCAAACGCTGCGTGCCCGCGCGCTACACGCCATCTCGGTCACCCAATGGGTGCCGCCATCGGGCCAGAATCGCATCAGCGGCATGATCGACAGCAAGCCCGACTGGGTGATCTCGCGGCAGCGCGCCTGGGGCGTGCCGATCGCGGTGTTCGTGCGCGAAAACGGCGACGGGACAGTCGAAATCCTGCAGGACGATGCCGTCAACCGGCGTATCGCCGACGCCTTCGAGGCCGAAGGCGCCGATGCCTGGTACATGGACGGCGCGCGCGCGCGCTTCCTCGGCTCGCACGCCAACGAGGAATGGAAAAAAGTCGACGACATCTGCGATGTCTGGTTCGACTCCGGCTCGACCCATGCCTTCGTGCTGGAAGACCCCGTGCACTTTCCCGGGCTAGCCGGCATCAAGCGCAACGTCGATGGCGGTCAGGATACCGTGATGTATCTGGAAGGCAGCGACCAGCATCGCGGCTGGTTCCAGTCGTCGCTGCTGGAAAGCTGCGGCACCCGCGACCGCGCCCCATTCGACATCGTGCTGACCCACGGCTTCACGCTCGACGAGAACGGCCGCAAGATGTCGAAATCGGTCGGCAACACCGTCGAGCCGCAAAAGGTGATGAAGGAATCTCGGCGCCGACATCCTGCGGCTGTGGGTTTGCGCGACCGACTATGCCGACGACCAGCGGATCGGCCCTGAGATCCTGAAAAATACCATCGAGACCTACCGCAAGCTGCGCAACACGATCCGCTGGATGCTCGGCACGCTGCATCATTTCAAGCCGCAGGACGCCGTCGGATTCGCCGAGATGCCTGAACTGGAGCGGCTGATGCTGCATCAGCTCGCCGGGCAGGCCGCCATCGTGCGCAACGCCTACGCCGAGTTCGACTACAAGACCGTGATCGCGAGCCTGTCGGCCTTCATGAATACCGAACTGTCGGCGTTCTATTTCGATATCCGCAAGGATACGCTGTATTGCGACCCGCCGTCGTCGCTGGCGCGCAAGGCCGCGCTGACCACCATCGATATCGTTTGCGATGCGATCCTGAAATGGCTGGCGCCGGCGCTGTCGTTCACCACGGAAGAGGCGTGGCGGATCTACAAGCCGGACGCCGAGCCGTCGGTGCATCTCACGCTGTTTCCGGCGGGACTGGAAAAATTCCGCGACGATGCGCTGGCCGCGAAATGGCAGACCATCCGCGACGTCCGCCGCGTCGTGACCGGCGCACTGGAGCTCGAGCGGGCGGCCAAGCGGATCGGCTCGTCGCTGGAAGCCTCGCCGCTGGTTTACGTTTCCGACAGGAAGATCTTCGACACCTTGTTCGATACCGATCTGGCCGAGGTCTGCATCACCTCGAATGCGATGGCGACCAATGAGGAGGCCCCGGCCGATGCGTTCCGCCTCAACGACGTGCCCGGCGTCGCCGTGGTGATCGAAAAGGCCGTCGGCACCAAATGCGCGCGGTCATGGAAAATCCTGCCGACCGTGGGCGAGGACGCCGACTATCCGGACGTGTCGCCGCGCGATGCCCAGGCGCTGCGCGAATGGAAGGCGCTGGGAGTGGTCGTTTGACCGCTCCATTTCGCTCCGGCCTGATCGCCGCCGTCGTTACGCTGGTGCTCGACCAGGCATCGAAACTCTGGCTGCTGTTCGTGTTCGACATCGGCCACCGCGGCGCCGTCAAGGTCACGCCGTTCTTCGATCTGGTGCTGGCCTGGAATCCCGGGATCAGCTTCGGCTGGCTGCAGAACGACAGCCCGCTCGCCCAGATCGCCCTGCTGATCGTCAAGGCGGTGGCGGTGGTGGTGCTGGCGATCTGGATGGCGCGGTCGCGCACCGTCCTTGCCACCGTCGCGCTCGGCCTGATCATCGGCGGCGCGATCGGCAACGCCATTGACCGCCTGGCCTATGGCGCGGTGGTCGATTTCGCCCTGTTCCATGTCCGGATCGGGGGCAATACCTTCAATTGGTACGTGTTTAACCTCGCCGACGTGGCCATCGTTGCCGGGGTAGCCGCCTTGCTGTATGACAGCTTCCTGGGGGTACCCGCCGCAAAAGCGCCCTGATCGCGGCTGATACGACCCCATCAGGCCAAAAACTGCGTAGCGTGCGGGATCGCCGCCGGTCGACGCCAGCTCGCAGAAAACCGAAGAAATTCAACAGGAACGGCGCGATGCGCGAGACTGAAGCCACCGCTTGGATGCCGCAGAATGGGTCGGGAGTGCCGCTGCGCGCGCTCCGGCTCGCCGCGCTCGCACTGGGTGTCGGTCTGGTGATGATGGCTGGCGTCGCCCGCGCCCAGGACGCTGAAGACCAGGGCGACGACAAGACCTTCGAGGAAAAGATCCTCGACAATATCATGTCCGGAATCGGCGCCACCAACATGCAGAACCACCACGGTATCGATTATCGCGAACGCTCGCCGCTGGTGGTGCCTCCCAAGATCGATCTGCCGCCGCCGGTTTCGGCCTCCTCGGAGGTCAATGCGCCCAACTGGCCGAAAGACCCGGACGTGGCGCAGCGCAAGGCCGCCATTGCAGCCGGCAAGAAGAGCAAGCCCGCCAATTTCTGGGAAGCCGCGCGCCCGCTGACGCCGAGCGAGCTCAATGTCGGCCGGACAGCGGCCCCCGCCCATGCCGATACCGATCCGGTTCAGCCAGGCCGGCAGGCCGATACGGTCCTCAGCCCGTCGCAGCTTGGCTTCAACGGCAACATTTTCAATCTGTTCCACGGCAACACCGCCGAGGCGGCGCCGTTCAAGGGTGAGCCGACGCGCGAATCGCTCACCCAGCCTCCGGTCGGGTACCAGACGCCGTCGCCGAATTTTGCCTACGGCACCGGACCCCAGGAATCGCTCAACAAGGAATACAATCCCGTCGCCGGCAAGTATGGCGATTAGTTGCGCCGGTCTCTCGGCTTCGTGAAGCGCGACGGCGGATACGCGGCGTACATTGCCGCGGATTTATCTCGAACGCTTTTGTTCGAGCCTGCAGACAGGTCATGATGTCCTCATCCCGTTTTGTCGTCTCCGCCGCCGCGCTGCTGCTGGCGTTCGCTCGTCTCTGCACCCGGCGTTCGCGCCCAGACCTCGGTGACATCGCAGCCTCCCGCCACCTTCACCCTCGGCAATGGCCTGACGGTGGTGGTGATCCCCGATCACCGCACGCCGGTCGTTACCCAGATGATCTGGTACAAGGTCGGCTCCGCCGACGAGACCCCGGGCAAATCGGGCCTTGCGCATTTTCTCGAACATTTGATGTTCAAGGGCACAAGCAAGCATCCGGCCGGCCAGTTCTCCCAGACCGTGCTCAAGGTCGGCGGCAACGAGAACGCCTTCACCTCGACCGACTACACCGGCTATTTCCAGCGCGTACCGCGCGACCAGCTCGGCACCATGATGGAGTTCGAGGCCGATCGGATGACCGGCCTGATCCTCAAGGATGAAAACGTGCTGCCCGAGCGCGACGTCGTGCTCGAGGAATACAACATGCGCGTCGCCAACAACCCGGACGCGCGGCTGACCGAACAGATCATGGCGGCGCTGTACCTCAATCATCCCTATGGCCGGCCGGTCATCGGCTGGCACCAGGAGATCGAGAAGCTCGACCGCGAGGACGCGCTGGCGTTCTACAAGCGCTTCTATGCACCGAACAACGCGACGCTGGTGATCGCCGGCGACGTCGATGAAAAGGAGGTTCGCCCGATGGCGGAGCGGACGTTCGGCCAGGTTGCTGCCGCAGCCCTCGATTCCGGCGCGCCGCCTGCGCCCGCAGGAGCCGACGCCGGTCGCCGCGCGCACGGTGACGCTGGCCGATCCGCGCGTCGAACAGCCGAGCATGAAGCGCTATTATCTGGTTCCGTCCGCCACCACCGCCGCCGCCGGCGAAAGCCCGGCGCTCGATGTGCTGGCGCAGTTGATGGGCAATGGCAGCAATTCGTATCTGTATCGCGCGCTGGTGATCGACAAGCCGCTCGCGGTCAGCGCCGGCGCCGGATATCAGGGCACCTCGCTCGATGCCACCCAGTTCACGATTTCGGTCGCGCCCAAGCCCGGCGTCGATTTCGCCCAGGTCGAACAGGTGGTCGATCGTGTGATCGCCGATGTCGGACAGAACACCGTTCCGGCCGAGGACCTCGAGCGGGTCAAGACCCAGCTCATCGCCGAGGCCATCTATGCCCAGGACAACCAGGCGACGCTGGCACGCTGGTATGGCGCTGCGCTCACCACCGGCTTGAGCGTCGAGGACATCCGAAGCTGGCCGGACCGCATTCGCGCCGTCACCGCCGAACAGGTGCGCGCCGCGGCGCGAAAATGGCTCGACAAGAAGCGTTCGGTGACCGGCTATCTGATCAAGGACACCACGGCAAAACCCGAGGAGAAGCGCTCGTGACGTATCCCGGGGTCGCCGTGCGCCGCATCGTGACGATGCTTGCGGCGTGTTTCGCCTTGACGCTGATCGCGTCAACGCCGTCGCAGGCCGCGGCCAGGATCCAGCATCTGGTGACACCCGGCGGCATCGAGGCCTGGTTCGTGCAGGATGCCACCGTGCCGCTGATCGCGATGGAGTATGCCTTTGACGGCGGCGCCGCGCAGGATCCGGCCGACAAGCCCGGGGTTGGCAATCTGGTCGCCGACCTGCTCGATGAAGGCTCGGGTGACCTCGATTCCAAGACCTTCCACGAACGGCTCGACCGCCGCGCCATCGAGCTCAGCTTCACCGACACCAGGGATTATTTCCGCGGTTCGCTGCGCATGCTGCGGGACAACAAGGACGAGGCCTTCGACCTGCTTCGGATGTCGCTGACGTCGCCGCATTTCGACAGCGTCGACGTCGAGCGGATTCGCTCGCAGGTGATGTCCAGCCTGCGCAGCGACACCACCAATCCGGGCGCGCTGGCGAGCCGCAAGTTCCTGGAAATGGCGTTCGGCGACCATCCGTACGGCCGGCGCGCCGAGGGGACCCAGGAAAGCGTGACCAAGATCGATATCGCCGATCTGAAGAACTATGCCCGCCGCGTCCTCGCCAAAGACACGCTCAAGATCGCCGTAGTCGGCGATGTCGACGCCGATACGCTCGGCAGGCTGCTCGACCGGACGTTTGGCGGATTGCCGGCCAAAGCGAGCCTGACGCCGGTCGCCGACATCGAGGCCGCCAAGCCGCCGCAGCGCGCGTTTATTCCGCTCGATGTCCCGCAAACCGTGGTGACGTTCGGCGGCCCCGGCTTCAAGCGCCATGATCCCGATTTCATGGCGGGTTACGTCGTCAACCACATCCTCGGCGGCGGGACGCTGTCGTCACGGCTCTACCACGAGGTTCGCGAGAAGCGCGGCCTCGCTTATTCGATCTACGAGGCGCTGCTGTGGATGGAGCATTCCGCATTGTTTGTCGGCAATACCGGCACCCGTGCCGACCGCGCCGGCGAAACGGTCGAGGCCATCGACAAGGAAGTCCGCCGCATGGCCGAGGATGGCCCCACCCAGCAGGAGCTGGACGAGGCCAAGTCCTATCTCAAGGGGTCGCAGATGCTGGCGCTCGACACCTCGTCCAAGCTCGCCGCGGCGCTGCTGCAGTATCAGCTCGACGGACTTCCGATCGACTATATCGAGAAGCGCAACGCCCTGGTCGATGCGGTTACCCTCGATGACGCCAAACGGGCCGCCAAGCGCTTGTGGGGACAGGGCCTGTTGACGGTGGTCGTCGGCCGCGCCCCGCAGGCCGCGGCGCAGCCCGCCGCGGCAGCGCCAGCCCCGCCGACGGCGAATTGATCCCTTCCAGCGTTCGCTGAAGGCCCAGCCAAGCGACTTCCGAGCGATGCAGGGCAACTGCCGCACAAAACGGCTATCCTGCGCCCGCCCGATTCTCTCGCTCCCGGTGACGCCATGCTGCGGGTTTCCCGTGACCTCGTGATCGACGAAAAAGACATCGAGATCCATTTCGTTCGCGCCTCCGGGCCGGGCGGACAGAACGTCAACAAGCTCTCGAGCGCCGCGCAACTGCGGTTCGATACAAGACGGATCGCGCTCGCCGACGATGTCGCGGCGCGGCTTGACCGGCTGGCGGGCCAGCGCATGACCAAGGACGGCGTGATCGTGATTCATGCGCAGCGTTTTCGTACCCAGGAGCGCAACCGCGCCGATGCGATCGACCGCCTGCTGCAATTGCTTCGCGAAGCCCTGATCCGGCCGACCCCGCGCCGCGCCACCCGGCCGACGCTGGGTTCGAAGCAGCGCCGGCTGGAAGGCAAGAAGCGCCGCAGCGACGTCAAGGCGAGGCGCGGCTCCGGCGGCTTTGACGATTGAAGCCGACGCGTAGCCGCTTCCCGCGCGCTGCCGTCGCTGGTTTTGTTTCTTCATGAAACAGCCCGCTACTACCACCATCTGCCGGCGGCGACCTAAGCTTGCTTCGCGCCAACGGTGATGGTCATGAGCAAGCGACGTGCGATACGCGTCATGGGGCTGGGGTTTTGCGGCGCGATGACGTTTGCCGGCGCTGCTTCGGCGCAAATTCCGCTGCCGGCGGCCAAGCCACCCGACGGAGCCGCGCTTTTCAAACAGCAATGCGCGACCTGCCACACGACCAATCTGTCCGACGCTACTCGGCAGGGGCCGACATTGGCGCAGATCGTCGGCCGCAAGGCCGGCAAGGTCGAAGGGTTCCACTATTCACCGGGCCTGGCGCAGGCTGATTTTACCTGGGACGAGAACAGACTCGATGCCTGGCTGACGAACCCGCAGGCCGTCGTTGCCGGCGCCATCATGCCGTACCGCCAGGCCAAGGCCGAGACCCGCGCCGCCATCATCGCCTATCTCAAGGGGTTGAACTGAATGGCCAAGCCGGTTCACTCGATGATCCGCGTGTTCGACGAGGCGAAGTCGCTCGACTTCTACGCCCGTGCATTCGACCTGCAGATCGCCGATCGGCTGGTGTTTCCGGACTTTGCGCTGATTTATCTGCGCCACCCCTCGTCGCCGTTCGAGCTCGAACTGACGGTCAATTTCGGTCGCAAGGAACCCTACCTCGCAGGCGACGGATACGGCCATCTGGCCGTCGTCGTCGACCATCTGGATTCCGAGCACGCGCGGTTCGAGCGCGAGAAGCTGTCGCCCGGACCGCTGCGCGATTTCAGGCATGACGGCGCAACCCTGGCGCGCTTTTTCTTCGTGTCCGATCCCGACGGCTACAAGATCGAGGTGATCCAGAAGGGCGGCCGCTTCGGCTAGTGCAACAAGAACGTTCAATGGAGGATAGCCCATGAGAGAAGTTGATCGTCGTGGCAAGTATAATCGCCGAATTTTCCTGCAGGGCGCTGCGACGGCGCTCCCGGCCGCCGCGATCGCGGCCAATACCGGGATCGGCATCGAAGATGCGTGGGCCGACGACGCGACGTCGCTGCGGCCGGCGACCTTGAAGACGCTGGTAAAGGTTGCGCGCGACATCTATCCGCACGACTTCCTGGTCGACAGCTATTACGTCACCGCCGTCAAGCCGTGGGACGGCAAGGCGGCCAAGGACCCGGCCGTCAAGGCGCTGCTTGAAGACGGCGTCCGGCGTCTCGATCAGGACGCCCAGGATCGGCACAAGGTCGCTTACGCTCAAGTCCCCTGGGAAGCCGACCGGGTCGTGCTGCTGCAGGGTATCGAGCAGACCGATTTCTTCAAGAAGGTCCGCTCCGATCTTGTTGTCTCGCTCTACAACCAGGAAGAGCTGTGGCCGAAATTCGGTTACGAGGGCTCGTCCGCCGAGCATGGTGGCTACATCAAGCGCGGTTTCAGCGACATCGATTGGCTGCCGAAAGTCTGAAGGCTTCGCGCAAATCCGGTTGGGAGGACACATCATGGCAAAATTCGATCAGAACGACGATGGCGTTGTTGTAATTGTCGGCTCCGGCGCCGGCGGCGGTACGCTCGGCAATGAGCTCGCTCAGAAAGGCGTCAAGGTGGTGATCCTCGAGGCCGGCCCGCGCACCGAGATCCAGGACTTCATCAACAATGAGTGGGAAAGCTTCACGCAGCTCGCATGGACCGACATGCGAACGACATCCGGCAACTGGCGCGTCGCCAGGGATTTTCCCAACTTGCCGGCGTGGATCGTCAAATCGGTCGGCGGCTCGACCGTCCATTGGGCCGGCGCGTCGCTGCGGTTCGACGAGCACGAGTTTCGGGTCCGAAGCAGCTATGGCAATTTGCCGGGCGCCAACCTGCTCGACTGGCCGATCACGCTGGCGGAAATGGAGCCATGGTACGCCAAGGCCGAAGACAAGATGGGCGTGACCCGCACCAACAACATTCCGGGATTGCCGGGCAACAACAACTTCAAGGTGATGGAGGCCGGCGCCAGGAAGCTCGGATACAAGGAAGTGCACACCGGGCGGATGGCGATCAACAGCGAGCCCCGCGACGGCCGCGGCTCCTGCCAGCAGATCGGTTTCTGTTTCCAGGGCTGCAAATCCGGCGCCAAATGGTCGACCCTGTACACCGAGATCCCGAAGGGCGAGGCGACCGGCAACCTCGAGGTTCGTCCCAACAGCATGGCGCTCAAGATCGAGCATGATGCATCGGGCAAGGTCACCGGCGTGGTCTACGCCGACGAAGCCGGCAAGACGCAGCGCCAGAAGGCGCGCATTGTCGCGGTGGCCGGCAACTCGATCGAGAGCCCGCGGTTGTTGCTCAACAGTGCGTCGAGCACGTTCCCGGACGGCCTCGCCAACAGCTCCGGCCAGGTCGGCCGCAACTACATGCGTCACATGACCGGCAGCGTCTATGCCGTTTTCGATCGATCGGTGCACATGTATCGCGGCACCACCATGGCCGGCATCATCCGTGACGAGGCGCGGCACGATCCGTCGCGCGGTTTCATGGGTGGCTATGAAATGGAAACGCTGTCGCTCGGTCTGCCCTTCATGGCGGCGTTCCTCAATCCCGGCGCCTGGGGACGTCCGTTCACCGCGGCGATGGAAGGCTATCCGCGCATGGCCGGGATGTGGCTGGTCGGCGAGGATATGCCGCAGGAGACCAATCGCGTGACGCTCGACCCGAAAGCCAGGGATAAATTCGGCTTGCCGGTCGCGAGCGTGCACTATGACGACCATCCCAACGACGTCGCCATGCGCGATCACGCCTATAAACAGGGTTCGGCGGTGTACGAGGCCGTCGGCGCCACGGTGACCTATCCGACCACGCCCTATCCCAGCACCCACAACATGGGCACCAACCGGATGAGTGCGAAGGCCAGAGACGGCGTGGTGAACAAGTTCGGACAGACCCACGATATCAAGAACCTGTTCGTCTCGGACGGCAGCCAGTTCACCAGCGGCGCGGCCTGCAATCCGACACTGACCATCGTGGCGCTGGCAACCCGGCAGGCGGACCACATCGCCGGCGCCATGCAGCGGAAGGAGATCTAGCGCGACCGCGAGTGCCTCCTCTTCCGTCATGTCTTCCGTCATGGCCGGGCATAGCCGTCCGAAGGACGGCGTCGCTTCCGCTCGCTATGACGGTCTTTGCGGCTGAAGAGTGGATGCCCGGGACAAGCCCGGGCATGACGAATTTCGCGATCGGCCCGGCCTATTCGGCTGCGACCAGTTGCGGCCTTGGGCTGTCGGTGAAATCCGGCACCATTGCTGCGGCTCGCGAGCGATAGATCAGGCAGGAGCAGCGCAGCAGCGAGGCGAAATTATGCACCTCGCCGCAATGATCCAGCACCTCGCTGTGCAGTTTGGTCAGGAACTTGGCGAGACTCATGTCTTCCTTGCTCGCGATTTCTTCCAGCGTATCCCAGAACGCCATCTCGAGCCGGATCGACGTGCAATGGCCATCGATGCGAAGCGACCTGGTCTGCGATTTATAGTCGCGTTGAGGCTGATGGGCGAACAACTGGCACATGAGATATCCTCCCGATCTTTTATAGCTTTTCTAAACGATATACCCGGCCGGCACCGCTCACAATGTTCCCGTGGCGGGATCGCACGATCTGAAATGCGGAGCTCGGAACAGCCTGGAAACGCCGGCATTGCCGCGTGAACAACGGGGAGAGGCCAAGGAAATCCCTGGGTTCGGCCGCCCTGCCCTCCCCTGATCCGGCAAAAGCCCCTAAATTGACCTGACCTTGCCACGAGTTGCCCAGCGCCATGCCCGTCCGCCAGCTCCCCGAACAGCTCGTCAATCGCATCGCCGCCGGCGAGGTGGTCGAGCGGCCGGCCAGCGTGGTCAAGGAGCTGGTTGAAAACGCCATCGACGCCGGCGCGAGCCGGATCGACATCTTCACCGACGGCGGCGGCCGGCGGCGGGTCGGCATCACCGACGACGGCAGCGGCATGACCCATGGCGACCTCGCGCTGGCGGTTGACCGCCATGCCACCTCCAAGCTCGACGACGAGGACCTGCTGCGGATCCGCACGCTGGGATTTCGCGGCGAGGCGCTGCCCTCGATCGGTGCGGTGGCGAGGCTCGGCATCACCACGCGCCATGCCAGCGAGCCGCATGCCTGGTCGCTGTCGGTCGAAGCCGGCGCCAAATCGCCGCTCATGCCGGCGGCCCTCTCGCACGGCACCCGCGTCGAGGTCAGCGACCTGTTCTACGCCACGCCGGCGCGGCTGAAATTTCTCAAGACCGACCGCACCGAGGCCGAGGCGATCCGCGAGGTGGTCCGCCGCCTCGCCATGGCGCGGCCCGATATCGCTTTCACGCTCGCCGGCGAGGAGCGCGCGCCGGTCACCTGGGCGGCGGCGTTGCCGGGCGCCTCCGGCCGGCTGACGCGGCTCGGCGATATCCTCGGCGCGGATTTTCGTGGCAGCGCCATCGAGGTGCGCTCCGAACGCGAGGGCGTCGTGGTCGAAGGATTTGCCGCGGCACCGTCGCTGACCCGCGGCAACGCACTCGGCCAGTATCTGTTCGTCAACGGCCGCCCGGTGCGCGACAAGCTGATCCTCGGCGCGGTGCGTGCGGCTTATTCCGACTATCTGCCACGCGACCGCCATCCGGTGGCGGCGCTGTTCGTGACGCTGGAACCGCAGGAGGTCGACGCCAACGTCCATCCAGCCAAGACCGAGGTCCGGTTCCGCAACGCCGGCCTGGTTCGGGCGCTGATCGTGCACGCCTTGAAGGATGGCCTCGCCCGCGAGGGCAAGCGCACCGCGGCCAATAGCGACGGCGCGGCGATCGCCGCGTTCCGCCCGTCCTTTGCGCCGCCTCCAGGCAACTGGGACTGGCGCCGCTCGCCGGCCTATCCGGTCGGACCAAGGCCCGCCTTCGACCGCGCGGCGGCGCTCGCCGAACCCGGCCAGGCGGCATTCGATGTCGGCACCCCCACCGCCGACGTGCGCTTCCAGGAAGCCCCGTTGGCCGATCTGCTCGATCGTCCGCTGGGCGCGGCACGCACCCAGATTCACGAGACCTATATCGTGTCGCAAACCCGCGACGGCCTGGTCGTGGTGGACCAGCACGCCGCGCATGAACGCATCGTCTATGAAAGGCTCAAGGCCTCGCTGGCGAGAGACGGCGTGCCGCGGCAAATTCTGCTGATACCCGAAATTGTCGAACTGGACGAGGCGACGGTGGAGCGGCTGGTCGCGCGCACCGACGAGCTCGCCTCGTTCGGGCTTGCGATCGAATCCTTCGGCCCCGGCGCGGTCGCGGTGCGCGAGACGCCGGCGCTGCTCGGCAAGGCCGATGCGGCCTCGCTGCTGCGCGACCTTGCCGAGCACATGGCGGAATGGGATGAAGCGCTGCCGCTGGAACGCCGCCTGATGCATGTCGCGGCCACCATGGCCTGCCACGGCTCGGTGCGCGCCGGCCGCCGCCTCAAGCCCGAGGAAATGAACGCGTTGCTGCGCGAGATGGAAGACACGCCGAACTCCGGCCAGTGCAATCACGGCCGCCCGACCTATGTCGAATTGAAGCTGTCGGACATCGAGAAGCTGTTCGGGCGGAGGTGACACGGCCCCTACGGTCGGGCGGCCTCGCGCAAAAATACCAACTCGGTGTCGTCATAGGCGCGCCGCTCCAGCTCCTCGAATCCCTCCGGCGCGGCGAATTCCGCCGCCTTGGCCTCTTCCACCACGAGCAGTGCGGCTTGCGTCAGCCAGCCGCCGTCGCGCAAGGAGGCGCACGCCTTGTCGGCGAGTTTCATGCGGTAGGGCGGATCGAGAAACACCAGCGAGAACGGTTCGACCGGGTGCGCCGGACCGAGATTGCTGGCATCGCGGCGGAACACTTTTGTGACCCCGCCGAGCCCGAGCGCTTCGATATTGTTGCGCAAGAGCGCGCGGGCTTCGGTGCCGTTGTCGACGAACAGTGCAAATCGCGCGCCGCGCGACACCGCCTCGATGCCGAGCGCGCCGGTGCCGGCAAACAAATCCAGCACCCGCGCCCCTTCGATCGGGTTGTCATAGGCATGAATCAGGATGTTGAACATCGCCTCGCGCAGGCGGTCCGCGGTCGGGCGGATGTCGCGCGATGACGGCGACGCCAGATTGCGGCCCTTCAATCGCCCGCCGACGACGCGCATCAGTGGGCCTGCAACATGGTCTTGGTTTTCCCTCCCCCCTTGCGGGGGAGGGTCAGGGAGGGGGGTAAACCGCAAAGTTGGTGGATGTGGATGAAGCTTACCCCCACCCCCAACCCCTCCCCGCAAGGGGGAGGGGAGAAGGCTTCCGGTGCGGCATCGAGAGAACCGGCGACTCTCATCCGACCACCACCCCTACTCGTCGCGCGGCTTCAGATCGCGCTTGCCGTGATAGCCGCGCTGCGGACGGCGCGGCGGGCCGTAGCCGCCGGCCTCGGCTTCATTGCGCGCGCGCGCTTCCTCGCTGCCGGTGCGCTGCACCAGCACGCGGCGGCCCTTGCGGTCGGCGATCAGGCCGCTCTTGCCGGCTGGCTTGAACGGCTTTTTGACGCGCGGCGCCTCGGCCGCGTCGTCTTCGGCCTTGGCATCCGGCTGGCCCTGCATCGGACGATTGAAATCGGCGCCCGCCAGTGTCGCGATTTTTTCGCCGAGTTGCTCGCGCAGCACGCGGGTCTTGACTTCCTCGACCTCGCCCTCGGCGAGTTCGAGGAGCTGGAACGGGCCGTAGGAGACCCGGATCAGGCGGTTCACTTCGAGCCCGAGATGCGCCAGCACGTTGCGGACTTCGCGGTTCTTGCCCTCGCGGATTGCAAACACCAGCCAGACATTGGCGCCGTGGTCGCGCTCCAGCGTCGCATCGATCGAGCCGTATTTGACGCCGTCGACCTCGACGCCCTTCTTGAGCTGATCGAGCTGGGCTTGCGTCACTTCGCCATGGGCGCGGACCCGATAGCGCCGCAGCCAGCCGGTCTCCGGCAATTCCAGCGCGCGCGCGAGCCCGCCGTCATTGGTCAGAAGCAGCAGGCCCTCGGTGTTGAAATCGAGCCGGCCGATGCTGATCAGCCGCGGCAGGCCTTCCGGCAGATTGTCGAACACCGTTGGCCGGCCTTCCGGGTCGGCATGGGTCGTCATCAGGCCGCGCGGCTTGTGATAGAGGAACAGCCGGGTGCGCTCGCGCGGCGGCAATAGCTTGCCGTCCACGGTGACGACATCGTTGGCGGTGACATCGAGCGCCGGCGAGTTGATGATGCGGCCGTTGACGGTGACGCGGCCCTGCACGATCCATTCCTCGGCGTCGCGCCGCGAGGCCAGTCCCGCCCGCGACACCACCTTGGCGATGCGCTCGCCGGATTTCTTTTCGCGCGGCGGCCGCGCCGGACGGCGTTCTTCGGCAACCCGTTCACGATAGGCGCCACGGCCGCCGAACGCCGGACGCTTGGCGAAGATCTTGCTGTCATCCTCATTGTCGCGTCGCGGCCGATCGGCCTGGCGGTCACTGCGCGGATGCTCCTGCCAGCCCGCACGGCCCTCGGGTCTTTCGCGCGGGCGATCGAATTTCGGGCGATCCTGGCGCGGGCGATCGAATTTGGGCGGTTCGCGGAACGGGCGATCGCCGCCCGGCCGATCCTCGCGCGGACGCGAAAAACGTGAACGCTGTTCGCCACCCCGATCGTCCCGCGGCTTGTCGTAACGGGGCTTGTCAAATTTCCGCGCGCCGTCGCGAGATCGGGAATTGCGGCCGACATGATCGGGTGACGAAGCATCACGCTTCTGCCACGGCCTGGCATCGCCACGATCCGGGCCGCGATCGGGCCGGCTGCCGAACTCCTTGCGCGGACCGCGGTCCGGCGCACCACGCGAAAATTTCCTGTCGCCAAATTTTTTGTCGGGCCGGTCGCCACGCGGGCGGTCATCCCGGCCGAACCGGGCAGGACGCGAAGCGTCTTTATCAAAACGGCGCGGAGCGTCTCGGTCATGACGGCGCGGCGCGTCGTCATCGCGGCGCGGTGGCGGGCCGTCGCGCCGGCCGGCATAAGGCTTGCCCGATCCCGAATAGGGTTTCTTGCCATAGGGTTTGCCGCCGTCGGATTTGCCGGCATCAGGGCGGCGCGCGCCGTCGCGCCGGGCGTCATCGCGCTTGTCAGCGAAGTCCTTGCCAGCGAAGGCCTTGCCGGCAAGGCCGCGCTTGGCAAATTTCTTGTCGGGGCCCCGGGCCGCGCCGGAACGACCCTTGCCGCCGGACGGCCGATCACGCCGGCCACGCGAGGAAGCGTTGTCTTTGTCGTTGTCGCGGGGCATGAATGATCTCACTTCGACTGCGGATGGGTGGCAATCAGGTGGATGCGGACGGACACGCGCGCGCTTCGCTCGAAGGCGCATTCTCACGCAAAACCGGCATCCACTTTTGCTGAAGGCCCATCTAGTAGCAGAACTTTGCGGACGATACGAGGCATGACGGCAGCTTCTTTGATGGATTTGGCGCTGAAAGCGGCCGAAAAGGCCGGAAAATCCGGCGAAGTGCCGATCGGATGCGTGATCGTGCGGGATAACCAGGTGATCGCCACGGCCGGAAACCGCACCCTGACCGATCGCGACCCGACCGGGCATGCCGAAATCCTCGCCATTCGCCAGGCCACCGCCGCCATCGGCAGCGAACGGCTGGTCGATTGCGATCTCTATGTCACGCTGGAGCCTTGCACCATGTGCGCCGGCGCGATCTCGCTGGCGCGGATCCGGCGGCTGTATTATGGCGCGGCCGATCCCAAGGGCGGGGCGGTGGAATCCGGCGTCCGGTTCTTTGCCTCGCCGACCTGCCATCACGCGCCGGAAATCTATTCCGCGGTCGGCGAGCGCGCGGCGGCGACCCTGCTGCAGGATTTTTTCCGGGCAAGGCGGTAGCGCGGCGTTCGATGTTCGGTTCATCTGTCAAATGCCCCAAGCCCGTCATGGCGAGGAGCAAGCGACGAAGCAATCCATCCGCTCCGTCATTCCGGGGCGATGCGACAGCATCTAACCCGGAATGACGGCCATCCGCATTCCCGCGGCGCGAGGCGCCCGAGTTGTTGCCATCACGTGTCCCTCGTAAATCAGAGGGCGCAGGGAATGCCGGGTGGCGATGCACCCGCAGCCTCGCGTGCGAATGATGAAAAAGCACACGAGCCTAGTCACCACAGGTTCACCGGATCAGTCCGGCATTCCCTGCGCAATGGTTTACGGCTTATTCCGCGCTCTCCCCGGTGACCGGGCTTGTTTGCCACCGTCGCAGCGCAGATTGCTCCGCACCACTTGACGCCAGCGTCGGGGCGCCAGGACCACACGGCTTTGCCGTCCGCGGCTGTGTCGTTCGTCGTTCGACACCACTCGCGTCCATCGCATCCCGCACCCACGTCCGTGACGATCGCGAGCCGCCCCTCTATTGGGTGCGGGACGACGAGGCTTATAGGATTGATTTGGGTCAAACGCGAAGCGATATATTTTTGCAACCTGGGCTAGACAGGTTCCTCGCTGATTTGCCCGTCGGGCAAATTTCACCCCCGTCGTCGTCATTCCGGGGCGCGCATCAGCGCGAACCCGGAATCTCGAGATTCCGGGTTCGATGCTTTCGCATCGCCCCGGAATGATGGTGTGGACGGCCCCCGACGGCATCAGTGTGCCAGACTGGTGGTATTGATTCGACCAGACAAGGGAGCCGTCCATGGGCGAGATTAGCATGATTGGTTTGGATTTGGCGAAGAACGTGTTCCAGGTTCACGGGATTGACGCGTCGGGAGGGGTGGTGGTGCGGCGTCAGCTTCGGCGTGGTGCGGTGGAGAAGTTTTTTGCGCAACTGCCGCCGTGCCTGGTGTGGATGGAGGCCTGTGGCAGCGCGCACCATTGGGCGCGGGTGATCGGCCGTTATGGCCACGAGGTGCGGCTGATGCCGCCGGCCTATGTGAAACCCTACCTGAAGCGCAACAAGAACGATGGCCGCACGCGGAGGCGATCTGCGAGGCGGTGGGCCGGCCGACGATGCCGTTCGTGGCGGTAAAGAGCGTGGAGCAGCAAGCGACGATGGCGGTTCATACCACGCGGGCGCTGCTGGTGCGGCAGCGCACGATGGCGGCGAATGCGCTGCGGGCTGCGCTGGGCGAACTCGGGATCGTGGCGGCGCAGAGCATCAGGGGATTGCGCGAGCTGATGGCCCGGCTCGAAACGGCAAACGCGGAGATCCCGGAGCTGATGCGGGCGCGTCGCTGGTTCTGGCGAGGCATTGGCAGGCGCTCGATGCCGATGAGCGCGCGCTGGAGCGACAGATTACGCAAGCCGCCCGTGCCGATCGCGAGGCGCGCCGGCTGATGGAGGTGCCGTGCGTCGGCCCGATCATCGCCAGCACGGTTCTCGCCAAGGTGGCTGATGCGAAGGTGTTCCGCTCGGGTCGCGATTTTGCGGCCTGGATCGGACTGACCGGCCGCGATCACGGCAGCGGCGGCAAGCATCGTCCAGGCCGCATCTCCAAACGGGGCGACCGCATGCTGCGAGCCCTGCTCATCAGTGGGGCGAGCGGCTATCTGCGCCACCAGAAGCGGCGCGGCGTCAGCGACCCGTGGCTGCGCGAGCTGCTGGCGCGTCGGCCCTACAAGGTCGTGATGGTGGCGCTCGCCGCCAAGACCGCGCGCATCATCTGGGCCATGCTGGCCAAGGGAGAAGCGTACCGGGCTCGCGCGAGCGCGTCGGCTGCTGCCTGATTGAGGGCGACAGCCGCCACGCTCGCGCTCATCTGTCGAAAGGCAACAATGTGTGATGGCAAAATGTCAGAAACCGGGATCGAACACTCCGTACCGTCATCGCGCGTCACAGCACGCCGGAATGATGGAATTCATCCGCGATCTCCATCAGGGCCCGCGCTCAGCGACCGCATTCAGAGGCCGTATACATGACCGCTCCCCGATCCGTTTGCCGAAATACCAAAAAAGCCCTTGCCGAGAGCGGGCCGTCCATACATGACGGCGATAGAGAGCAAAACATCCATCCGGGCTACGGATTCTCCTGCGCCACCGCCTGCCAGGCGATGTCGCGGCGGCAAAAACCGTCCGGCCAGTGGATGCGGTCGACGGCCTGGTAGGCGCGTCGCTGCGCCTCGGCCACCGTCTTGCCCAGCGCGCAGACATTCAGCACCCGACCGCCATTGGCGAGGATATGCCCATCCTTCGCAGTCGTGCCGGCATGGAAGATCTCGACGCCCTCGATTTTGGCGGCCGCATCCAGCCCCTCGATGCGCGTACCCTTTTTGGTGGCGCCGGGATAGCCCTTCGCCGCCATCACCACCGTCAACGCGGAGTCCGCATACCAGCGCAGATCAAAATTCCTGAGCTGGCCGTCGCAGGCGGCCAGCAAGGCCGGCACGATATCCGACATCATCCGCAGCATCAGCACCTGGCATTCCGGATCGCCGAAACGGACATTGTATTCGAACAGTTTTGGGCCGTCCGCCGTCAGCATCACCCCGGCATAGAGCACACCGCGAAACGGGGTGCCGCGCGCCTTCATCCCGGCGACGGTCGGGCGAATGATCCTCGCCATGATCGCGTCGTGGATCTCAGGCGTCACGAACGGCGTCGGCGAATAAGCGCCCATGCCGCCGGTGTTCGGTCCCTGGTCGTGATCGAACACCCGCTTGTGGTCCTGCGCCGAGGCCAGCGGAATCGCGGTGTCGCCGTCGCACAGCGCAAAGAAGCTGATCTCGCGGCCGGCGAGAAATTCCTCGATCACGATTTCGGCGCCCGCCGCGCCGAACGCGCCCTCGAACATCATGGCGACGGCGTCCTCGGCCTCGCGAAGGGTGCTGGCGACCACCACGCCCTTGCCCGCCGCCAGCCCGTCGGCCTTGACCACGATCGGCGCGCCCTGCGCCCGCACATAGGCCAGTGCGTCGGCGGCGCTGGTGAAGCGGCCATAGGCCCCGGTCGGAATCCCGAATTCGCTGCACAGCGCCTTGGTAAAGCCCTTGGAGCCCTCGAGCTGCGCCGCCTGTCGGCTCGGACCGAACGCCTTGATGCCGGCTGCCGCGAGATCGTCGACGATCCCGGCCGCCAGCGGCGTCTCCGGGCCGACCACCACCAGTTCCACACTGTTGCGCTTGCAGAAATCGATCACGGCGGCGTGGTCGGCGATATCGAGCGCCACGCATTCGGCTTCCTGCGCAATGCCGGCATTGCCCGGCGCGCACCACAGTTTGGTCAGCAAGGGAGAGGCCGCCATCTTCCACGCCAAAGCATGTTCGCGGCCACCGGAACCGAGCAGGAGGATGTGCATGAGACAACCAAAAGAGCTGTACGAACCCCGGTTCGGTCGCACAAAATTCCCTCCCTCCGCAAGGGGAAAGGGCGTCGCCCGGATGGAGCGGAAGCGAAATCCAGGCTACGGCACGACGTCGTCATTGCTGCCGCGCCGAGGCCGCGATGATCTCCTGCAGGGTGGCGACGTGGCGGGCGAAGGCGCCGCGCCCGGCCGCCGTCGCCGTCACCGTGGTCTGCGGCTTCTTGCCGACAAAGGCCTTGTCGACCGCGACATAGCCGGCCCGCGACAGCGTCTCGATATGGGCGCCGAGATTGCCGTCGGTGGCGCCGGTCAGCTTTTTCAGTCTTGAAAACTCCAGCCCGGTGCCGGCCGGCATGGCGTTCAGCGCCGCCATGATCTTCAGCCGCAGCGGCTGGTGAATGATGTCATCGAGCTCTGCCATCGCTCAGTCCCGACGCATCCAGAGACCGCCCAGGATGAGCCCGCCGCCATTGACGAAAGCCATCCACAGCGGAAATGCCGCGCCGATGAAGAAATAGCCGACCAGCGTGAGCGCCGTGACGGCGAGGCCGATCGCGATGAAGATGTAGCCGAACCACAAGCCTGCCATGCCGTACATCAGCATGAAGTAGATCGGCCAGAACGTGCCCACCTGGCGGGGCGTGAAGTGGCCGAGCCCGTTGACGCAGAAAAAGCCGAACCCGAAGAACATCAGGAAGGCCGCGAGCGCTCTGAGATCGAAGCTGGGCAGCCCGGACCGTACACGGCCGAACACGCCGACGCCGGCCGAGCCCGCGACGCCGCCGACGTAAACCAGAATCCAGGCGTAGTTGGCGTAGCGGGGCGTGAAGTAGGTCACGAGGTTGCCGGCAAACACCAGCCCGCCCCACATGATCATCAACTTGCTCGCGATATCGTAAATCTGTGACTGCCGCACGCGGCGAACAATCTCGTCGATCTCGCCGAGCGCTTCGATGGCCTGCTTGCTGTCGATCATGATCGCCTCCGTCAACGCGTCGCCACGTCGTCGGCGATGGCCGACACCGCGGCGGGCGCGCTGACGATGGCCATGTGGTTGGCGCCGGCAATCAGCCTGACGTCGACCGGCGGGGTGATGCCGCGCACCGCCTCGGCATATTTATCCGCGATCATCAACTCGTCATCCGTGCCACAGAAGATCGTGAGCGGCCTGGTCGCCGCGGCAAGATCGGCGCGATACTGGCCATCGGTGCCGAAGTTGCGCATCAGCCGTACCGAATAGGCCGGCGTCAGGAATTTCTCGGAATTTTCAGGCACCGCGAAGGCCAGCGCCGGCAGCGCGTCGCAGCAGGTGACGCCGATCTTGCGTAGAGCCGCCAGCCCGATGAGGCGCGGAATGTCGGCGTTGGCCCAGCCGCCCGAATGCGGCCGGTTGGTCGGGGCGTTGTAGCCGAGATAGGGCGCGAGCAGCACGGTGCGCGCGAACAGGCCCTGGATCGGCGACGCCGCCACGCGCAACGCGAAGCCTCCGCCGGCGGAGTGGCCGAGCAGCGTCAACGGCGCGGTCGGAGCGCTCTGGCGCACCACCGCGACAAAGTCGGCGAGATCATCCTCGAGCTGGCCGAGATAGGCGATATCGCCACGTGCCCCCGAGGCGCCATGGCCGCGAATATCGACCGCAAAGGTTTCGACGCCGCGCGCGGCCAGCGCATCGGAGAGCGCATGGACGGCGGTGCTCGACCCTGACGAGCCGTGAACGAGGATGGCGACACGCCCGACCGCGCTTGCGCGCGCCGGATAGTGGCGGTAGGCGAGCGTGGTGCCGTCGCGGGCCTGGAACCGGTCCAGCGCCGGCATGGTGCTGCGGTCGACGGCCCGCGCGGTGTCCGAGATCGAGGTGAGCGGCGGAGGCCGCGCCAGCGGCGCGGCAACCAGGGCGGTGAGCAGGACGGCGACGGTGCCGACCCCTCCGAGAATCCATCCGACGGCCTTGACCAAGCGGTTTATCAAGGATTTCCGCATCTGAGTTCTCCTGCGAATGATCCAAACGCTTCAATACAGAGAACTCTATATCACAGAGTAATGACGATCCACAATCCCCGATTTGCGGCCGCGGCCAAATTCCCTACCTTGCGCGTTGAGCCCAAAAAGCCCGAATTCGATTGGCCGATGCCTGCAGCCGACGCCCTGATCAACGCGCCCGAATTCACTGTCTCGGAACTGTCCTCCGCGCTGAAGCGGACGGTCGAGGACACGTTCGGGCATGTCCGGGTGCGCGGCGAGATTTCCGGATTCCGCGGGCCGCACTCCTCCGGGCACTGCTATTTCGCGCTCAAGGACGAGAGCGCCAAGATCGAGGCGGTGATCTGGAAATTCGCCCATGCGCGGATGCGCTTCAAGCCGCAGGAAGGGCTCGAGGTCATCGCCACCGGCAAGCTCACCACCTATCCGGGCTCCTCGAAATACCAGATCGTCATTGAGGCCCTCGAGCCGGCCGGGATCGGCGCCCTGATGGCGCTGATGGAAGAGCGCAAGCGCAAGCTCGGCGCCGAGGGACTGTTCGACGAGGCCCGCAAGCAACTGCTGCCCTGGCTGCCGGAGGTGATCGGTGTGATCACCTCCCCGACCGGTGCGGTGATTCGCGACATCCTGCATCGGCTGCAAGACCGCTTTCCGCGCCGCGTGCTGCTGTGGCCGGTCAAGGTGCAGGGCGACGGCTCGGCCGAACAGGTTGCGGCTGCGATCCGCGGCTTCAATGCGCTGCCGCAGGGGGCCGGATTCCGCGGCCGGACCTGTTGATCGTCGCGCGTGGCGGCGGCTCGCTGGAAGACCTCTGGTCGTTCAACGAGGAAATCGTGGTCCGCGCCGCCGCCGACAGCCTGATCCCGCTGATCTCGGCGGTCGGCCACGAGACCGATATCACGCTGATCGACTTTGCCGCCGACAAGCGCGCGCCGACGCCGACAGCCGCGGCCGAAATGGCGGTGCCGGTGCGCAGCGAATTATTCGTCGAGGTTTCCACCCTGGCGCGTCGCACCATGATGTGCTGGCAGCGCGGCCAGGAAAGCCGGCGCAACGAGCTGCGCGCCGCGGTGCGGGCGCTGCCCGCAGCCGGCGAATTGCTGGCGATCCCGCGACAGCGGCTGGACGCCACCGCCGCCGCGCTGCCCCGCGCGCTGAAAGCCAATACCCATGCCCATTTCCGCCGCTTTGCCGGCGCCAGCGCCCGCCTCACCTGGCGGGTGCTGCATGGACAGGTGGCGCAGGCGCGGCAGCGGCTCACCGGCTCGGGCGAGCGGATGATCCATGCCACGCGAGCGCTGTTGCGAATTCGCCGGGATCGCTATGCCGGACTGCAAATACGACTGAAGGCTTCAAAGTTCTCGAATGCGCAGGCCCAGCGCCAGGTGATCGCGCGCGACCGCGAACGCACGTTGCGGCTGGCCGAGCGCGCCCGGCGCGCGCTTGCAACCGCGATGCAACGCGACCAGGCGCGGGTCAGCCATAGCGGACAATTGCTGGCCGCGCTGTCCTACCGCGGCGTGCTGGCTCGCGGTTTCGCACTGGTGCGCGATGCACGGGGCGTTGCGGTGCACGCCGCTGCCGCGATCGGACCCGGCGCCCGCCTCACCCTTGAATTTGCCGATGGACGCGTCGCGGCGACGGCGGATGCGGAGCGGCCGGCGGCCGCGAGCCCGGCAAAACCCGCCGTCAGCGAGCCGCGACGCCGCACCCAAGCGCGTGGTGAAGCCGGTCGGCCAGGGCAGCCTGTTCTAGCTCGGGCGCGGTGGCCTCATGGTTCGAGACGGCGCAAGCGCGCCTCCTCACCATGAGGGTCTCGGATCTCACCATGAGGTCTGATATGAGACCTCATCCTGAGGAGGCGCGAAGCGCCGTCTCGAAGGATGAAGCCGCCGGACACCAACTACCGCGCCAGCCATTCGGCGACGCGTTTTTGCGAATCGGCGCGCGCTTCCGCATCGGTGCCGAGATGACCGCGCTCGGGCACGCTGGCATCCGCGATCCCCGCCATGGCGTGAAGCGGCAGGTTCGCCCGGTCGAAATCGTGGTAGGCGCCGGGATACACCACGATCCGCGCCAGCGCGCTGCGCCCGCGCGCGCCCTCGATCATCTGGCGGCAGGCCGGCGGCGAACTGACATCATCCTTGGCGCCGATCAACAGCAGCGTCGGCACCCGCGCGCTCCAACCCAGCCCCGAGGAGATCCGGCAGTCCGGATAGAACGCGACGGCCGAGCGGAAATCCGGCTCGAAATTGCGCGAGGTGAGTTGCGGGCGCACCGCCCAGAGCAGTGCGCTGGCGCCGTTCGCCCAGCCCAGCAGGCTGATGCGATCATGGGCGGCCCAGGATTGCCGTACCAGCCATTCCCGCGATGCCATGATGTCCACTACCCGCTCGCGGCGGGCCAGCACATGATGCTCCTTGACCCGGCACTGCGGCCCGAGTTCGCGCGAGCCGTAACTGTCCGGCAGCAACACCGCATCGCCCGCTTTCAGCAATTGCTCGGCCCAGTCCCGATAACGCGGAAGCACCGCCTCGGAGCGGCCGGTGAGGCCGCCGCAACCATGCAGGGCGATCACCACCGGAAACGGGCCGTTGCCGTCGGGCTTGTAGAGCTGCGCATGCAAGACGGCGCTGCCCGAGGGAATGTCGACCTGATGCGGCAGCGGCAACGGCGCCGCGCGCGCCGCAAGGGCCACGGCGAATGACGTCAGGAATGCGATTGCTGACAGAAGGCGCATCGGGCTTGCCGGGTCGTGATGGCGCCGTAAAAACAGCGGTCCATTGTCAAGGCTAGCATGCAGCAAAGACGGCATTTCATCACAAATCGGTGGGTTTGAAGGGCGGACACCATGAGCTATCTATGATAGATCGCATCAAGCAAAAGCATGCGACCCGGCCGGTCCGGGCTACTCGGAGAGTTCAACCGTGCTGAATAAATTCGGTCCATCGGGACACGGCGAAGCGCAGGTGCAATATCTCGACGGCGATTTCCGGGTGATCTCGCCGGGAACCTATGTGCGCTGCGCCGTGACCGATGCACGGATACCGCTCGACGAGCTGAAATACTGGAGTGTCGACCTGCAGGAGGCTTACGCAGTGCCGGGCGCGGTGCTGCAGCGGCATTTTCCCGGCGTGCTGAAGGCGCAGCGTTAGCTGCCGCGCGCAAACCTGCTCTGGCGCGCCTGAAACAGCCGCTCCGCCACGAATTTCCGCAGCCGCCCCGCATCCTCGAAGCCCAGCGTCACCGCGAACGGCACGATGTCGCGCGCGAAGGCCACGACGCCTTGGCGGTCGCGCAGCCGCGCCAGATCCTTTTCCGTCGTCACCACGGTCAACCCATCGCGCCGCGCCTCGGCGAGCAGCGTGTCGATCTCGGTTTTTGAAAACGGATGGTGATCGGGGAAGACGCGTTGCGCGCTCACCGCAATGCCGCTGCCGCGCAGCGTCCTGAAGAACCGCGCGGGATCGCCGATCCCGGCAAAGGCCAGGACCCGGCGGCCGGCGAGACGCGTCACCGAGGCCGGGTCGGGCGTCAGATGCGCGCGCAGCACCGGGCCGCCTCGGGCGGCAACGGCAGTTGCCACCGCATCGGCGGCGCGGCCGTCGCCGATCACGATCAAGCCATCGGTGCGGATCAGTTGCTGGCGCAGCGGCGCCCGCAGCGGGCCTGCGGGAAACACGCCGCCATTGCCGATGCCGCGGTCGCCGTCGATCACGATCAGCGAACAATCCTTGGCGATGGCGGGGTTCTGGAACCCGTCGTCCATCAGGATCACGCTGGCGCCCTGCGACCGCGCCAGGGCCACGCCGTCGATGCGATCGCGCGCCACCACCACCGGCAGGCTTAGCGCCAGCATCAGCGGCTCATCCCCGACATCAGCCGCAACATGGCGCGCCGGATCGACCTTGAGCGGTCCCTGCAACCGTCCGCCATAGCCGCGGCTGAGCACGACCGGCGTTTCGCCGAGCTCGTCCAGCAGTTGCCCGAGCGCCCGCACCACCGGGGTCTTGCCGGCGCCGCCGACGTGATAATTGCCGACGCAAATGACGGGGATACCGGCCGCGAAACCGGCACTTTGCAAGCGCAGACCTGCGACCAGGCCATAGAGGGCGCCGAGCGGCGACAGCAGCAGCGAGATCCAGGATGGCGGCCGGTACCAGAAGTCCGGCTCACGCATTGGCCGCTCCCATTTCGAGCCGCAACTGCAGCAGATAGGGTTCGATCGCGGCAAAGGTGCGGTCGAGCGCGCCGCCGAGCTGCGCCACCACGCGTTCCGCGGCCGCCATCGACTGGCCGCGCGCGGCCGGATCGGCCAGCAACTGACCGACCTGTTTCACCAGCACTTCCGGCGTGGCGGCAAGTCTGGCACCGCCCGCACCGTCGAGCGCCGCATAGACGTCGGCGAAATTGAAGACGTGCGGGCCGTGCACGATCGCAGCGCCGAGTTTGATCGCCTCGATCGGGTTCTGGCCGCCATGGGGAATCAGCGAGCCTCCCATGAACACGATCGGCGCCAGCCGATAGAACAGTCCCAGTTCGCCCATGGTATCGGCGACGTAGATATCGGTGGTCGCGATCGGCAATTCCTCGCGCGAGCGCAACGCCACATGCAGGCCGGAGGCCGCGGTGGCGCGCGCGATGGCTTGGCCACGGTGGGGATGCCGCGGCACGATCACGCTCAGCAGCGACGGGAAGATCGCCGCCAGCCGGCGGTGCGCCTCCAGGAACAGCTCCTCCTCGCCGGGATGGGTCGACGCCGCCACCACGATCGGACGGCCGCGCGTCACCCCCATCAGCCGCTCCAGTCTTGCCGGATCGGCCGGCGGGGCCGGAACATCCAGCTTCAGATTTCCCGTCGTCACGACATTGCGGCCGCCCAGCGCCGCGAAACGATCCGCGTCGACCTGCGACTGCGCGAGACAGACGTCGAACCGTCCCAGCAACGCCGAGATCGTGCCGGTGATCCGGCGCCAGCGCGGGAAGGAACGATGGGACATCCGGCCGTTGACCAGCACCATCGGCAGACGCCGCGCCGCGCTCGACAGGATCAGATTGGGCCACAGATCGGACTCGATGAACAGCGCGAGACTGGGCCGCCAATGATCGAGGAAGCGCGCGACGTAGCGCGGCGAATCGAACGGCACGTATTGATGGATGATATCGGGGGGAAAGCGATTGGCGACGATCGCGGCCGAGGTCACCGTACCTGACGTCAGCAGGATGCGGATATTGAGCGCGCGCACCCGTTCGATCAGGGCGGCCGCGGCCAGCACTTCGCCGACGCTGGCGCCGTGAATCCAGACCAGCGGTCCGCGCGGCCGGATATCCGCGCTGACGCCGCGTCGTTCGCCGACGCGCGCCGGATCCTCCTTGCCCTGTTTCAGCCGCCGCTTGATCAGCGCCGGCGCCAGCGGCGCGGCCGCGGCGGACAGCTTCTGATAGATGCGCAGCGTGATCGGCAGGGTGTCAGCCATGACCGGCCTGTTCCGGACGGCCGACCTGCGCATAGGCTCGGCGGGTTGCCTCGTTCAAGGTCGCCTCCAGTCGCGCGCGCAGTTCTTCCATGGTCCCGGCATCGGCATCCGGGGGGACCACAATGACTTCGCCTCCCACCAATGCACCCCGCCCGAATGGCAGATTGATGGTGGTGCGGTCCCAATTGTCGAGGCGGATGAAGCGGCTGGTCGCCATCGCGAACGGCATGATCGGTCGCCCGGATTCCCGTGCCAGCATGATAACGCCGAGGCCCGCGACACGCGAGCGCTTCGGCACGTCCGCCGTCAGCGCGACGTTATAATTTTCTTCGAGCGCGCGCACCATCTCCTTGAAGGCGCCGACACCGCCCTTGCGGTGAAACGCCGATCCGTGGTCGCCGGAGCCACGGATGGTGCCGATGCCGAGCCGTTCGGCGGCGATCGCGTTGAATCCGCCGTCGCGATGCCGGGAGATCAGCACCTTGGCGCGATGGCTTTGCTTGGTCCTGATAAAGGGCGTCATGAAATGCTGGCCGTGCCAGAACGCGAAAATCGCCGGCTGCTCCGGCTCGACCAGGTCATAGACGTCGGGAGGGTCGAAACTGAACCTGTTGGTGTGCCAGACCAGCCGCAGGAATTCGGCCGCAAGAAACCCCGCAGCGCGCTGTACCCAACTGCTGCGCAGCCCATTACGAAGCAGTCTTTTCAACGGCCAGGCTTCGCGTCTTGACCCGGGTCGAGCAGCCGGTGCAGATGAACCACGAAATAGCGCATATGGGCGTTGTCCACGGTCTGCTGTGCCTTCGCCTTCCAGGCCGCATAGGCGGTGGCGTAATTGGGGAACACGCCGACGATTTCCACCTGATCGAGGTCCTTGAACGTCGTATGCTCGAGATCGGTCAATTCGCCGCCGATGACGAGGTGGAGCAATTGCTGCTGGGCACTATCCGACATGATGCATTTTCCTCGTGCGGTGCCCGGCGCACCCGTTTTTCCGACGCGGACGGCAGCCCTCAGGGCAGCGGGAATTGTCGAAAATGCTCGACAATGCCTGCATGACGATCGCGTCCCGCTGCCACCAGCACCCCGTGCGTCACCTCCCGGCGATTATACAGGATGGCCTCGCCGGAAAGCGCCGTCATGTTACCATTCGCTTCCTGCACGATCAAATTGGCCGCCGCAAGGTCCCAGTCGCGGCTCTGGCCGCCGGCGAACGCCGCATCGAGACTTCCGTCCGCGACCCGGCACAGCCGCAGCGCCAACGATCCGAATTCGGGGGTGAAGCGCCACATCGCCCGCCGCCCGGCTCAGCCGCTGCACCAGCGGCTTCGGGCCGGCGACGCGGGAAAAGTCCAGATCAACGCCCGGCGTGGCGTGGACACGGGCGTCATTGCGCTCGGCGCCCCGACCGCGCGCGGCAAAGAAGAATTCGCCGCTGACCGGCGCGAACACCGCCGCCAGCACCGGGGAGGTGTTCTCGACCAGCGCCACGCTGACGCACCAGTCGTCGCGGCCGGCGAGGTAGCCGCGGGTGCCGTCGATCGGATCGACGATCCACACAAGCCGCCTGCCCAGCCGCGCCGCGTCGTCGGCGCTCTCTTCCGACAGCCAGCCATAGTCCGGCGTGGCCGACCGCAGCCGGTCCTCCAGCAGATCGTTGACGGCGATGTCGGCCTCGGACACCGGCGACGACGCGCCCTTGGTCCAGTTCCTGAGGTCGGTGCGAAACAGCGACAGCGCCAGCGCGCCGGCCTCCCGCACAGCGTCCCGCAGCAGCGCGGCCTCGCGCGCCAGAATGCTGCCGGACGCGCCGCCGGCGCTAGCGTCCGCCAAGCGTCAGACCCTCGATGCGCACGGTCGGAGCGTTGACGCCATAACGGAATTCCAGATCGTTGGCCGGCGCCATCGATTTGAAAATCTCGAGAAGGTGACCAGCGATGGTCACCTCGCTCACCGCGTAGGTGATCTTGCCGTTCTCGATCCAGAAGCCGGAGGCGCCGCGGCTGTAATCGCCGGTGACGCCGTTGACCCCGGAGCCGATCAGATCGGTGACATAAAACCCCTGCTTGATGTCCGACATCAGTTCGCTCGGCGTCGGCTCGCCGGCTTCGAGATGAAGGTTATACGAGCCCGGCGAGGGCGAGGACGAAACGCCGCGCTGGGCATGGCCGGTCGTGACCATCCCGAGTTCGCGCGCGGTGGCGGAATCCAACAGCCACGAGGTCAGCACGCCCTGATCGATGATGGCGAGTTTCTTCACCTTGACACCCTCGGCGTCGAAGGTCTGCGAGCGCAATCCGCGCACCCGCAGCGGATCGTCAATGATGCGGATGTTGCTCGCAAATAGCTGTTCACCGAGACGGTCCTTGAGGAAGCTGGTTTTTCGCGCGATCGAGGCGCCGTTCACCGCGCCGACCAGATGACCGACCAGCGATCCGGAAACCCGGGGATCGAACACCACCGGCACCCTGCAGGTCTCGACCTTGCGCGGATTGGCGCGCGCGACCGTACGCTCGCCCGCGGTGCGGCCGACGCTTTCGGGCGATGCCAGGTCGGACGCGTGGGGCGCGGTGGTGTAGTCGTAATCGCGCTCCATGCCGGTGCCCTCGCCCGAGATGGCGGTCATCGAGATGCTTTGGCTTGAGCGCAGGTAGGAGCCGTGGAAGCCGGTGCTGGTCACGAGCACCATGCCGCCGATTCCCGTGGAGGCCGATCCGCCGCCCGATTTGGTGACGCCCTTGACGGCAAGTCCGGCTGCTTCCGCCTCGCAGGCGCGGCGTTCGAGTTCCGACGTCGAGGGCACCTGCGGATCCAGCAGATCGAGATCGGGAAATTGCCGTGCCAGCAGTGCCGGGTCGGCGAGCCCGACATATTTGTCGACCGGCGCGACCCGCGCCATGGCGACGGCGCGCTCCGCCAGCCTGGCGGTGCCCTCGCCACTGACATCGTTGGTCGAGACCACGGCCTGACGCTGTCCCACCAGCACGCGCAATCCGACATCGTCGCCTTCCGAGCGTTCGGATTCCTCGACCCGTCCGTCGCGTACCTCGACGCCCTGCGAAACGCCGCGCACGGCGACCGCATCGGCGGCATCGGCGCCGGCGCGCTTCGCCGCCTCGACCAGGCGCTGCGCCAGCGCGCTCAGCGCGGACTGGTCGAACAGGTCGGAGGCGGCGGCTTTCGATGAAAACGGGGATGCGGCAGATGGTGAAGAGATCACGTACAAATTCCCGGGGATTGAACACGCGCTGAGAGAGGCTCGATGCAGATCGGCGACCTCTTGAGATGTGCCCGATTTACGCGGACTTCAAGCATTTTTCCGATGCCAAACCAAAAGAATCTCCGATTTGCTGCAACGTCTCGTCAATCATGTGAGCCAAGGTCTTGTCAATCATGCGGGCGAATCGAGCGCGGGTGACCTCCGATTAACCAGCCTTTTTAAGCCGAAACGGACGCCGCTCTGGCAAGGTGCGGGCTATCGACCGGGAGCATAATCCCGGCGGGGAGACAAGCCGAGAGGCGTCAAACAACAACAAGCGGGATCAACCCCGCCGGGTCGGGCCGCGCCATGCGGCCCGACCCATTTTTGCAACCCCGGTCCAATGGCCCAATGGCCTTCCAGCAGCCCGACAAGTTTGCTCGGCCGAACCCCGGGCGCGCTGTCACCTGCTCACGCACCGGCGCGAGCGGACTTTCGCCAGGGCTTGGCCTATCCTACTGTGATTGGATCCCGCCGTTGGATCGCAAATCATGAGCCGCTTCTGGAGTTCGCTCGTTCACAGCCTGTCGCCATACCTGCCCGGTGAGCAGCCAAAGCTGGAAGGCATCGTCAAGCTCAATACCAACGAGAATCCTTACGCGCCTTCGCCTCGCGTCCTGGCAGCGATCGCCTCGGCCACGGATCGCCTGCGCCTCTACCCCGATCCGCGCGCATCCGGGCTGCGCGCGACGATCGCGGCACGCTATGATGTTGCGCCCGAGGAGGTGTTCGTTGGCAACGGCTCGGATGAGGTTCTGGCCCATACCTTTCAGGCCCTTCTGAAGCATGATGCGCCGCTGCTGTTTCCCGACATCACCTACAGCTTCTACCCGGTTTACTGCGGCTTATACGGAATCCGTTACGAGGAGGTGCCGCTGGATGCCGCGATGAGGGTGCGAATTACCGACTTCCGCCGACCATGCAGCGCCATCCTTCTGCCCAATCCGAACGCCCCCACCGGCATAGGGCTTCCGCGCCGGGCGATCGAGGCGCTGGTGGCCGCGCATCCGGACCAATTGGTGGTTATCGACGAGGCTTACGTCGACTTCGGCGCCGAAAGCGCTGTATCGCTCGTCGCGCGCCACGACAATCTGCTGATCGTCCAGACCCTCTCCAAGTCGCGGGCCCTGGCTGGACTAAGAGTTGGTTTTGCCATTGGCCAACGACCTTTGATCGAGGCGCTGGAACGGGTGAAAGGCAGCTTCAACTCCTACCCACTTGATTGCCTCGCCATCGCTGGTGCGGTCGCGGCCATCGAGGACGATGCATGGTTTCAGGAGACGCGGGAACGCATCATCGCGAGTCGCGAATCGCTGGTCCATGCCCTTTCCGAACTGGGCTTCGAGGTTCTGCCATCGGTGGCGAACTTCGTGTTCGCGCGCCATCGCAGCCGCAGCGGCGCGCATCTCGCTGCCCGGCTTCGGGAGCACGGCGTTCTGGTACGACATTTCCAGAAACCCCGAATCGAAGATTTCCTGCGCATTACGGTCGGAACGGAGGATCAGTGCAGCCACTTGATTGCTCTGCTGAGAACCTTGATCTGATCCCACGCTGGTTCCATCGCGCCGCCCCGGGCGAGTGGCCAGTCTCGGGCCGGCGATATTTGCCGGCTACGCCGGTGCGACCATCCCGGCCCTGAACGGCTGCTTCTGCGCGGCCGCCCGCCGCGTCACTCGGGGAGCCCTGCCAACCGCAGTCCTTCCAGCACTCTTTCCATCTTGCTGTTGAATGCGGCGGTTCCGACCATTGGCCCGAAATTGTTCAAGGCTGTCTTCGGCCACAGCTTCATGTAATGGTCCAGCGCGTCGCGGGCTTCCTGCTCGCGGCCGGCCAGGGCATAGGCCGAAGCCAGATAGGCCGCAGGGTGTCCTGCATTGGGCGCTTCGAGCGCCGCGCGCGACAACTGGTCGATTGCCTTTTCATCCTGCCCCCGCATCAGATAGATCAGGCCTATCCCCTGCTCCCAGCTCCAGCGCAACCGCGATTCGGGCGCCATTCGGTCGGCCTGGAGGAATTCGGCCAAAGCCTCATCGAACTGGCCCAGCATGAGCCTGTCATATCCGATCTCCTTGTGAAGAAACGGGTAGTCCGGAAAGCTCTGAGCGGCTTCGCTGCATACTGTGATGGCAGCTTCGAACTGTCGCATCGCACGAAGGATATGACACCGGGCGCCACGCACCATCATGCTCTCCGGCGCAATGCGAATGGCATCCTGCAGCGCCAGATCGGCCGCGTGAAGGTCGCCGATAACGTCATCCGACCAGTGATTCAGCACGCCGGTCACAATTGCAAACGTCAAGCGAGCCAGAGCGGCAGCGTTATGGGGGTCGAGGTCCACCGCCCATTGATCGAGCGCGCGGACGGAATCATAGTCCTCGCGAGACGTCATATTGATCTGTTCGGAGATGTGACTGAGCTTTGCTGCGGTCTCGATATTCGCTCTGATTTGTTCGGATTGTGCCGATCGCGCGAAATAACTCCACGTTAGAACCGCGAAGCATAACAGGCAGATTGCGGCGATGGTTGCCAGGCTCGCGCGCCGAACAACGAAGCGGCGCGACTCGATCGGTGCCGGCACGACCAGGGCTAGCGCGTCCGAATGCCCGTCGATCATTTCCGTGCCCGGCACCTGCGAGGCGAGCTGCCCCTCATTGGCCTGCTGCACGTCGATGGTTTCGCACGAGCCGCGTTGCACCGGGGCGGCGGCCGGCGCCTCGGTTGGCGCCTCAGGTGGCTGCTGCCCCTCCCGCACTTCGCCGACGAAACGTACACCCTTGCGCGGCAAGGTTTTGATCAGACGCTGCTCGGTTCCGCTGTCACCGATTGCACAGCGCACGGCATTGATGCGCGTACTCAGCGCCAATTCGGACACGATGCGGCCGCCCCAGATCTGTTCGATCAACTCGTCCCGGCTAACAACGTGCTCGCGGTGACGGATCAAATGTACCAGAAGGTCGAAGGCCTGAGGTTCCATGGCGACTATGGTCGCGCCACAGTGCAGCTCGCGCCTGCCGGGATCGAGAGCGTATTTATCGAAAATATAAATCAATTCAAAAACTTCCGTGTCAGAACGGTCATCCATCACGCTTTCAGCGCGGCTTCCAAAACAAAAATAATGAATTTCATGAGCGAAAAATAAGGTGTCCTGAAGGCGCCGCGCCGGGCCTTCGGGCACGCTCGACCGCGATCCGCGGCGGGGCCTGGTCGCAGCGCCGAGGCCGACGTCGGTCGTTCTAGTCTTGGAACCAGGAGGTCACAGTGACCGCTATTGCGCAGGCATTGTCACGCGCCGTTCAATCGGCCGGTGAATTCGACACCTTGAAACCCATCGCCATTTTTTGCGGAATTGGCCTTCTGCTGTCGCTGGTGAGCTTGACCTGCGGCCTGGATCTTGCCCAAGCCGGCCTCGACCTCAGCCCGGGGTTATTCTGAGACCGGCCCAACCGGTCCTCACGTGGCGGACCGCGATGCCGCCTCGGTAGCTCATCACGACCACCGGCGGCGGGTCTTGCCGATCGGCATATTCTTGCACGATTTTCGGCCGAGACCGGCCTGTCGAAGTGCATGAAGCCCACCAAATTCCAAACACGCCGGCCGATGCGAAGCCACGGCCGGTGACCAGGGAGAACAAGGTCGCGCCGCTCCGGCGCAGTTTGTTAGGGTTGACAGATTTCAGGCGCCCGATCCCTCAAATTTTAACGACTTCGACAAGTCGCCTTTGGCTGCCCGCGGGCCAGTCTCGGCCGGTAGCGAAGTAGTATCGGATGGATCACCATGTGGCCCCAACAGGCTCCAGCAGATCACGGCGAACCGGCCCACACAATCTCGACGGGCCTATCCGCGCACCGGGCGGAGCCTGGTGTTGCCCGGTGTTCCCGTGATTTGAACTTCGCCTTGCGGCTCGACCCGCTTTCGCTTCCGGTCAGCTTCGACGCGCACGACAGCCGTGCCGATGGCGGCGTGCGGCGGATCGAACTTCATCGCGAGCGCGTCGTTCTGCGCCGCGCCCTGCACGGCATGCAGATGGCGGTCAGCATCCGGATCTGCGATTTTCTCGGGGTTGGGCTGCGCGGCGTCGACGAGGCCCAGATGCTGGTGCTGGTCCATCGCGACCCGTCACTGACAATCCCGCTCTGCTTCAGCGCCAATCGCGATGAGATCGCGCAGGCCTGGCAGATCTGGTGCGACATCCTCGCGCTGCCGACATTGCCCGAGGACAAGGCCCGCGAGCCGGCCGCGCGGCGGCGGCGCCACAACGCGATCCGGACACGGCGTCCGAAATTCCTGGTCCGGCGCCGCGGCGGCGATTTGCTCAACCCGGCGAGTATTTACCAGGGCGAGCGCGAGATCATCGCCAGGGATTGAGACCGGCGCGGCACGGCCCCGGTGGGATGGGCAAAGCCAACGCCTAAACGCTGTCATTGCGAGCGCAAGCGAAGCAATCCATCGTGAGGGACGAAAAGCGTGGATTGCTTCGTCGCTCGCGCTCCTCGCAATGACGATGCAGTTGCTACGCCGCCGCGCTTGCCCGCATCACCACCTCGGCGAGCAGTCCCGCGAACAGCAACAGCCCCGCATCGCGGTTGGACTTGAAGACGCGCAGGCACAGCGCGGGATTCGAAATATCAAGCCGGACGATTTGCCGGACCAGATGCGCGGCAAAGGCGGCAAGCCCGATCCACGCCGGCCAGCGCGCGCCTGCCGAGGCCAGCGCCATGCCGATCAAAACCACCGCCGCGCCATAAAACGCCGCGAGTGCCGGACGGGTGCGGGTGCCGAACAGCAAGGCGGTGGATTTGACGCCGATCAGCGCGTCGTCCTCGGCGTCCTGATGGGCATAGATGGTATCGTAGCCGATCACCCATGCGATCGAGCCGGCGTAAAGCCAAAGCGCCGGCGCATCGATCCGGCCGAGGATCACCGCAAACCCCATCAGCGCGCCCCAGGAGAATGCGAGTCCCAGCACGATCTGCGGCCAGTAGGTGATCCGCTTCATGAACGGATAGATCGCGACGACGATCAGCGAGGCGATTCCGGTCACGACCGCGAAGCGGTTGAACTGCAGCAGCACGGCGAGCCCGATCAGCGCCTGAACGACAAGGAAGGCCGCGGCCTGCGCAACGCTGACCTGTCCCGCCGGAATCGGCCGCGACCGCGTCCGCTCGACCCGCGCGTCGAGATCGCGATCGGTGATATCGTTCCAGGTGCAGCCGGCGCCGCGCATGACGAAGGCCCCGACCAGGAACAGCGTCAGCACCCGCGGCAAGGAGGCGAGATTGCCGACGAGGCCGCAGGCGAGCGCGGCCGACCACCAGCAGGGTATCAGCAGCAGCCACGATCCGATCGGCCGGTCGAGGCGGGAGAGCCGCAGATAGGGCCGCGACCAACTCGGCGCGCGGGTATCGACCCAGTTGCCGGTCGAGTCGGCAACGCGGGCGGTCGCGCCGCTCATCGGAGCCCGGTCATCGGGTCAGCACGTTGCCGTTCAGGGTATCGAAGGTGCTGCCGCCCTTCTTGGTTTTGGTGGCTTCAGGAACCGTCGCGGCCGATCCCAGCACTTCGCTGAGGCTCGGCCCGGCCGGGCCGCGCCCTGCCTGTTGCGCGGCCTCGCAAACCTTCTTCTGCATGGTCTCGGTGTTCTTGTGGCCGGTCTTGAGCTGGTCGGCGATCGTCGCTGGAATCCCGCACTTCGTTGCATTGACTTCGACATATCTGATCATCTTGACTTCGGACTGGCCGAAACTTTCGATCAGCTTGCAGGCCTCCTGCGGCGTAGCGTGGCGGTCGCTGGCGGCCTTGATCAGCTTGCCGCGCCGCTCGGCCTCGGTACGCAACGGAATGAATCCCTTCATGCACTCGTCCGACCCACCACCCGCCTGCGCTGGCGGCGGCGCCGGCCGCTCGAATCCGCCGCCGGTGAGCGGTGCCGCGCCATTGACCGGGAACGAAGTCGGCGCCGCGCCGATCGCCGCCACCGGCGCCGAGCCGTTGACGGCAGGAAATGCGGGGTCGTTGCGCTGCGCGGATCGACCGGACACCGGCGGAAATGCCGGATCGTTGCGCGGCATGCTCTGGCCCGGCACCGGTGGAAAAGCCGGATCGTTCGGCTGCACCGTCTGACCCGGCAGCGGCGCGGGAAACGCGCCCTGCGCCATGACCGGACCGGCGCAGGCGCTAACGACAGCCACGGCGACGGGCACAATAAGGCGGCGCATGATCAAAGCTGTTTCTCCGGCAAGGTCCAGATAGCCCCAGCGCCCTCTCGACGGAAGCGCTTCCGGCGGGGCTTTTTACGATTCCCGCCATCGCTTAACAACCCGTGGAATTTGGCAACAGCGCGGCGCAGGGCCGCACCGGAACCCATTATTGGCGTAAATTCTCATCCTTTGGGCTAAAAGGCCCGCGGATTGGAACACTGCTCATGCCGCAACTCGATTTCCGCAGTCCCCGGCTGTTTGTCGATGCCCGGCTCGCCGCAGGCGAGACGATCGCGCTCGAGCCAAGCCGGAGCCATTATCTCGGCAATGTGCTGCGGCTGACCGCGGGCGGAACCGTCCTGGTGTTCAACGGGCGCGACGGCGAATGGCAGGCCTCGATCGCCGGGCGCAAACGGCCCGACCGCCTGCATATCGTCGCCCGGACCCGGCCGCAGGACCGCCTGCCCGACCTCGCTTATGTCTTCGCGCCGCTGAAACACGCCCGGCTCGACTACATGGTGCAAAAGGCGGTCGAGATGGGCGCGGCGTCGCTGCAACCGGTTCTGACCCGCTTCACCCAGGTCGCACGGGTTAACGGCGAGCGGATGCGGGCCAACGTGGTCGAGGCGGCCGAGCAATGCGGCATCCTCGGTATCGCAACCGTCGCGGACCCGGTGACGCTTGAGCGCTATCTGAGCCAGCGCAACGCGCAGCGGCTGCTGGTGTTCTGCGACGAAGCTGCCGCGGTCGCCAATCCCATGCAGGCGCTGCACGACGCCCCGGCGGCCAATGGCGTCGACCTCCTGGTCGGCCCCGAAGGCGGATTTGCCGAGGAAGAGCGCGCCATCCTGCTGCGCCAGCCGCTGGTGCTGCGGGTTTCGCTCGGCCCGAGGGTGCTGCGCGCCGATACCGCGGCGGTGGCGGCACTGGCCCTGGTCCAGGCCGGGCTCGGCGACTGGACCGGCACCGGCGGCGCCGGATAACCGGCCCTGGCAGCCCTCCCGGGGTCGGCCGCCAGCGTTCCATCGGCATTAAGCCACTTGGCCGTTCCCTGTCGAAACCCTGCCCCGACCATGCTAAGGGGGCGCAACCTCAAGCCTTTGGAACCTGTTTCCGGAGATTATCGGACCTCGAAGATGAGCCTGACCGCCGCCGCTGGTGCGACCGGGTCCGCCGCATGGGCGGACGCCCTGCTGTTGTCGTTCGCGCAAGCCGGCTACGCGCGGGCCGAGCCCGCGATCCTGCAGCCGGCCGAGCCGTTCCTCGATCTGTCCGGCGAGGACATCCGGAAAAGCCTTTACCTCACCAGCGATGCCGGCGGGGAGGAGCTTTGCCTCCGTCCCGACCTCACCATTCCGGTAGCACGGGATTATCTCGCCTCCGGTCGGGCCGGCCAGCCCGCCGGCTTCAGCTATCTCGGCCCGGTGTTTCGCTATCGCGGCGGCCGCCCGAGCGAGTTCTTGCAGGCCGGCATCGAATCGTTCGGGCGACAGGATCGCGCCGCCGCCGATGCCGAAATGCTCGCTTTGGCGCTGGAGGCGACCGCCGCGCTGGGACTGACCGGCGTCGAAATTCGCACCGGCGACGTCGCGCTGTTCATCGCGCTGATCGATGCGCTCGAGCTCTATCCGGTGTGGCGGCGCCGGCTGATCAAGGATTTCAACCGCAAGATCAGCCTGGCCCAGGATATCGAGCGGCTGACGCTGGCGACCGGCGCCAACCGCAACGAGTATGAGGGCGTGCTCGCCGCGCTTGCCGGCTCCGACCGCAAGGCCGCGCTGGCGCTGGTCACCGACCTGATGTCGATCGCCGGCACCACCAATGTCGGCGGCCGCTCGGTCTCCGAAATCGCCGATCGTTTCCTTGAACAGTCGACCCTGAAGGGCGGCGCGCTGCCGCGCGACGCGCTGCAATCGATCAAGCGATTCCTGGCCATCGCCGGCGACCCCGACGAGGCGATCGCGCAGTTGCGCGCGCTCGCCGACGACGCCAGGCTCGATATTGCCGCCGCGATCGACCAGTTCGAGAGCCGCGTCGGCTTCATGGCGGCGCGCGGCATCGACACCCGCATGACCCGTTTCTCGACCTCGTTCGGACGCGGCGTCGACTATTACACCGGTTTCGAATTCGAGCTGCATGCCAGGGGCAACGGGGTCGAGCCGCTGGTCGCAGGCGGACGCTATGACGGGCTGATGACGCAGCTTGGTTCCGCCACGCCGATTCCGGCGGTCGGATTTTCGGTATGGGTCGAGGCCTTGGCGCAAATCGGCGGCAAGCCCGCCGCGAGCGGGAGCGCATCGGCATGACGACGCCGTTTGTTCTGGCGGTTCCCTCCAAGGGCCGGCTGCAGGAAAACGCCGAGGCGTTCTTTTCGCGCGCCGGATTGGGGCTGGCGAAGCCGCGCGGCGCCCGCGACTATCGCGGCACCATCAACGGGCTCGACAATGTGGAGATCGCCTATCTCTCGGCAAGCGAGATAGCCTCGCAACTGGCGCGCGGCATGGTGCATCTCGGCGTCACCGGCGAGGACCTGGTGCGGGAGAGCATCCTCGACGCCGACGCGCGCGTGCTGCTGATCGACAGCCTCGGTTTTGGCAGTGCCAATGTGGTGGTCGCGGTTCCGCAGGCCTGGATCGACGTCCGTACCATGGCCGATCTCGACGACGTCACCACCGGGTTCCGCGCCCAGCATAACCGGCGGATGCGGGTTGCGACCAAATACATCAATCTGACCCGGTCGTTCTTTGCTTCGCACGGCGTCGTCGATTACCGCATCGTCGAAAGCGCCGGCGCGACCGAGGGCGCTCCGGCGGTCGGAACGGCCGAAATGATCGTCGACATCACCACGACGGGCGCCACCCTCGCCGCCAATGGATTGAAGGTGCTCGACGACGGCGTGATCCTGCGCAGCCAGGCCAACCTGGTGGCCTCGCGCGACGCCGACTGGTCGGACGGGGCCCGCGAGACCGCGCGCGTCATCCTCGATCATATCGCCGCCCGCGCCCGCGCCAACAAGTACCGGGAGGTCCGCACCCGCTTTGCCGGATGCAACGCCGCGCTGCTGACCGAGGCCCATAATCGCTTCGGCGTGGTCTCGCCGTTCGGCGGTCCGACCTCTTCGGGCATGGTGACACTGCACTGCCCGCCGTCGCAGCTTTACGCCCTCGGCAGTTTTCTGCGCGCCAACGGTGCCGACACGGTGTCGGTGGCATCGCTCGACTATGTGCTCGACCGCGACAATCCGCTGTTTGCCAAACTCGAGGCATTCCTGCGCCGGTGAGACGAACGGTCGCCGCACGATCCGTGGCGACAAGGCGCGACGATTGCCATAATGTTGTTTTTCGGATGGTTGAGACCTGATCGATGACGTTCGGTACGGATGTTTCCGCCCTTTCCACCACCGCGGCCACGGCGGCCGCGCGGGGGCTGTCGATCGTCGTGCCGCTGTACAACGAGGCGGCCGGGCTGGCCTTTCTGCACCAGCGGATCAGCGAACTGGCAACCGGCCTGCGGCGGCGCTACGGGCTCGCCTGCGAGGTCGTCTACGTCGATGATGGCAGCGCCGACGCGACGCTCGCCATTGCGCGCGGGCTTGCGGCCGGGGCGCTCGACATTCAGGTGGTGTCGCTGTCGCGCAATTTCGGCAAGGAAGCCGCCTTGATGGCGGGACTCGACCATGCCCGGCGCGGCGCCGTGCTGTTCATGGACGGCGACGGCCAGCACCCGCCGGATCTTGTCGAGCAGCTTGTCAGCCACTGGATCGATGGCGGCTATGACGTGGTCTATACCGCCAAGGCGAATCGCGACAATGAATCGCTGCTGCGGCGGCTGGCCGTGCACGGCTTCTATGCGCTGATCAACTGGGGCGCGCGGCAGAAGATCCCGGAAGATGCCGGCGACTTCCGGCTGTTGTCGCCGCGCGCCGCCGCGGCGCTGCGGCAGCTTCCCGAGCGCAATCGCTTCTTCAAGGGACTGGCAAGCTGGATCGGTTTCCGCCAGATCCGCGTCGACTACGAGCCGGCGGCCCGTGCCTACGGCGTCACCAGGTTCAACACCGGTCGGCTGGTCGGGCTTTCGATCGAGGGCCTGACCTCGTTCTCGGTGGCACCGCTGCGCTTTGCGAGCCTGCTCGGAGCGCTGCTCGCAACCGTCGCCTTCCTGTTCGGCCTCTCGATTCTGTGGGAGACCTGGATGAATGGCAAGTCGGTGCCCGGCTATCCCTCGCTGGTGGTCGGCCTGATGACCATCGGCGGCGTGCAGCTCATCATGATCGGCATTGTCGGTGAATATATCGGCAAGATCCTTTCGGAGCTGAAGGCCCGCCCGATCTATTTCGTCGCCGAACACAGCGAGAAACGAATCGAGGCCGAACGCGACAGCGGCGACGGCGAAAGGTCCGCCGCCGAATGAGCGACGCCGCGCCGCGCCGCATCTGGCTCTGCGCCGATGATTACGGTATCAGTCCCGGCGTCAACCGCGGCATTCGCGACCTGGTCGAGCGCGGCCGTCTCAACGCGACATCGGCGATGGTGGTCGGCGCCGCGCTCGGCCGCGACGAGGCCGGCGCGCTGCGCACCGCGGCTGCAAACAGCCCGCGCTGCGCGATCGGCCTGCATTTGACCCTGACCGCGCCGTTTCGCCCGCTGACGATGCATTTCAGTCCGATCGACGGCGGCATGTTTCCCGGCTTTCCGAAGCTTCTGCGCGCCGGCCTGCTGCGGAGGCTCGATCCTGAAATCGTCCGCGCCGAACTGATGGTGCAGTTCGAAACCTTCGGCGAGCTGTTCGGCCGTGCTCCCGATTTTGTCGATGGCCATCAGCATGCGCAGCTATTTCCGCAGGTGCGGGACGCCTTTCTGGCGGCGGTGCAGACGGCGGCGCCGGACGCCTGGGTTCGCCAATGCGGCCGCGACCAGCCGCTGCTGCAACGGCTCGGGACGCCGAAGGCGCTGTTTCTCGACCTTCTGAGCGCGCAATTCCGCAGGCGCGCCTCGCGCGCCGGGATCAGGTTCAATCCGGGCTTCGCGGGCGCCTATGATTTTTCACGGCAGCCCGATTTCGGCGCGCTGATGGCGCAATTCCTCGCCGGGCTGCCGGAGGACGGCGTCGTCATGTGTCACCCCGGCTTCGTCGATGAAACCCTTGTCGGGCTCGACCCGCTCACGGTCCAGCGCGAACGCGAACACGCCTACCTTGGCAGCGAGGCTTTCCCGCGCCTGCTGGCCGCGAACAATGTCAGCCTGGGATGAGGCTTTGCGGAGGTGCCGCCGGGCATCTTGTCGCATACCAAAATTTAATTCCGGGCAGCACTACTTGCGGCACCAACCGCCCCCTACATCTTCCCCGCGTTTCGAAGCGAGGGAGAAATCGCCATGACACCGCAAGAACGCCAGTTGATCGACGACCTTTTCGACCGGCTCGCGAAGCTGGAGGGCGCGCCGCGCGATCCGAACGCGGCCACTGCGATCGCGCAAGGCCTGCGCACCGCCCCCAATGCGGTTTACGGGCTGGTGCAGACCGTTCTGGTGCAGGACGAAGCGCTCAGGCGCGCCGACAGCCGCATCCAGGAACTGGAGGCCGCAACCGCGCCCGAGCCGAATCAATCCGGCGGCTTTCTCAATTCGATGCGGGAAACGATCTTCGGGCAGAGCCAGACGCACGGTTCGGTGCCCAACGTCCCGCCGCCAGAGACAAGCCGCCCGGTATGGAACAGCGGCCAGGTGCTGCAGCAGGGCCAGCCGCAAGGGCACTATCAAGGGCAGTATAGAAGAGCAACCTCACGGCCAATCCTACGGCGCGCCGCAGCCGCAGTTCGGCGGAGGTGGCGGTTCCTTTCTCGGGACCGCGGCGGCTTCGGCGGCCGGCGTGATCGGTGGCTCGCTGCTGCTCAACAGCATCCGCTCGATGATGGGCGGCAGCCGTCAAGGCTTCGCCGGTGCCGGCGGGATCGGCGACCGAGGCTCAAGCCAGACTGCGTCGAGCGATCAATCCGGCAGCAACCTCTCGCGCGACGCCGGCATCAACGATATCAACTCGTCATCGCAGGATCGTGCCGACGACACTTCGCGCGCCGGGCTGTTCGACCAGGCCTCGAACGACGATACCTCGAACGGCGATACCTCGAACGGCGATAACGACCAGGACGATACGGATCTGGATTCGGACGATTTCGGCGGCGATGGCGACAGCGACTACGCCTGACCGATCGTCGCCGCTTCGGCAACAACGGCCGCTCCTGCGAGCGGCCGTTTGTGGTTCCGGCCCCGCGCGACGTCAGATCACGACGACCCTGGCGCCGACATTGACGCGGCCATAGAGGTCGATCACGTCCTGGTTGCGCATCCGGATGCAGCCGGACGACACGTTGGTGCCGATCGTCCAGGGCTCGTTGGAGCCATGGATGCGATAGAGCGAGGAGCCCAGATACATGGCCCGCGCGCCGAGCGGATTTTGCGGACCGCCTTCCATGTGACGCGGCAGGTCAGGACGGCGCACCAGCATTTCCGCCGGCGGGGTCCAGTCCGGCCATTCCCGCTTGGCGGAAATCGTCTTCACGCCGGACCAGGTGAATCCCGGCTTGCCGACGCCGATGCCGTAGCGCAGCGCCTTGCCGTCGCCCTCCACCAGGAACAGGAACTTGTTCGGCGTATCGATGACGATCGTGCCGGGGCTTTCCTTGCCGTGATATTCGACGAGCTGCTTCTCGTATTTCGGATCGAACGGGCGCTGGGTCGGATCGCTGGCCTGTTCCGGCTCGGGTATCGACTGCTGCGGCCCGACCTGCGGCAATAGCGGGCGCTGCGATCGTAGGACGGTTGCTGCTGATACATCGGCTGCTGCGGGTAGCGGCCGGCCTGCTGCTGGCCGTCACCGAACAGGAACTCGATGAAGCCGCCGCCCATGTTGGAACGCTCGGCATAGGCGGTGCGGACCGGGGCGACGGGCTGCGGCGGCTGATCGGCGAAGATCACCCTAGGTTCCTGCGAGGTCGCATCGAACGCCGCGGCGGGATGGGTTGCGGCAGCAAGAAAGGAGGCGCCGGCGAGCAGCGCAAGGGAGGTTTTCCTGGACATCGACGTACTCTGTACTGTTTCGTCGTGGCAGCGCCTGAGCGGCGCCGTTGCACGCGACCAATAGAGATCAAAACCGCATCGGTTTGGTAAACGGAAACGCCGTTTGGATTCACCATGTCGTCGGCCGCGCCGGGTTTTGCCCCGCAGCGTTTATTTTCGGTGAACGCCTCATCGCATGGTTAATCGCCGGTATGTCGCACCGCGCGCGGCCCGCTTCGTCACGGGTTTAGCCGTGAACCCGATGTTAAATCGCGTCGGTCTAAAACGGCGGAGGTGAAGATCAGGAACAACCTCATGCCAATTCAGCGCCGACGTTTTCGCATCGAAGAAGCAGCCAACTTGCCGCCGCTCGCCATGACGGACGGCGAGGTTGGTCCGATGCATCAGGAGATCATGAACGAATTGCGCGCCATCCGCAGCCAGATGGCCGCTCCGGTCCGCGGCGCGGCAAGCGGAACCGGCGTCGATGCCGTCTCGGAGCAAGAGGTCGCCGACGCCCTGGCGCTGCTGGAAACCTATCGCGCCCAGATCGAGCAGTGCGAGAAGCTCAAGGTCGAACTCGACCTGATCTACGATGCGATCAGCCGGACCAAGCGGGAAATCGCCGTGCTGCACGGCAAGAGCTTCAGCGGCGAGGAAATGGCCAGGGTCAACGGCGAACTCGGCGCCGTGGTCGGCGGCACCGAGGAAGCCACCCAGCAAATTCTGGAAGCGGCCGAGTCGATCGACCAGGCGGCCAGCGCGCTGGCCAAGGTGAACTCGCCCGATCAGCAGAAGCTGCTCAGCGAGGAAATCCAGGAGCGTGTCGTCTCGATCTTCGAGGCCTGCAATTTCCAGGATCTGACCGGTCAGCGCATCAAGAAGGTGATGACCACGATGAAGTTCATCGAGAACCACATCGCGGTCATGATGGACATCTGGGGTGGCATCGACGCGATCAAGTCACACGCGCCGCCGATCGTCGATAGCCGCGAAAGCGACGACCGGCTGCTGAACGGCCCGAAGCTCGCCGGCGATGTCGGCCATGCCTCGCAGGACGACATCGACGCGCTGTTTGACTGAGTTCGAGTGCTGTCGGCCCGGGCGCCCGGACCGATCAGGCGTGGGCTCCGCAGCGGACGTAAACCATATTGCCGTAACGGGTTGCCGCATCGGGGTCGATGAAGCGCGTGATCAGGACCCGGCCGTCGAATGAAACGATCTCGCGATCCTGCTCGCCGCCGGCCGGACCGGGCGGACCGATATAGTTCTTGCCGCTTGGGCTGCCCTTCAGTCGCAGCTCCTGCGGCGTTGCCTCGTCGGCCAGATGCATGATCACCCCGCCGGAGGAACCAGCCCCGATCACGTAGGGCTGCTTGCACTGCCCCCGTGCGGCGGCTTCGGTGCGGGCGCGGTCTTTCGGGTCCTGATACGATGCGAGGCCCCAGCGGCCGACGATCTCGTCGGCGCGGATCGAGGCCGGCAGTTCGGGCGCGACGCCGGGCTCCGGGGCAGCGGTGGGCGACGATGATGTGAGGCTCATGCTCCCGCACGCCCCCAGGACTATCGCGAGCGCCGAGGCGACCCCAAGATTGGCAACCGTTCGCGCGCTAACTGACCGGATCATGACTCCCCCCGAGCAAATTCGTGGCCGCCCCGTGTTGCAGCCAAGCGCAAAACCGTTGTCGGAGCAATCACGTCAAACGGATTACGTCGCTGCTCCGATTTAGTTTCCATAACCATCCTATATCCACCTCACCAAGCGCGTAACCCCGGTTTGCTTGACAGGATCGGCGCCAAGCCATATTTCCGGGCGCACAATTAGCACTCCGAGAGCGCGATTGCTATGCGAACGGTTCTGCCCCCTTGGGGTATCGGATACGACCGCATTCCGAGCCGTTTCGATGGCGAACCAGACCTGAACACCGAGCTTCCAGGGGAACCGCGATGGCTAAAACCAAATTTCGTCCGCTCCATGACCGCGTCGATCTCCTGATCAAGAAGGAATCCGACGTCATGGGCGTGCTGGCCTGACCGACGCAGCCTCAACAAGCTCATGCTTCGAGACGCGGGCAACGGCCCGCTGCCCGGGCCGAGCACCATCCCAAGGAGCACAAAATGGCAGCCAAAGACGTCAAGTTTTCCGGCGACGCGCGCGACCGCATGCTGCGCGGCGTCGACATTCTCGCCAACGCGGTCAAGGTGACGCTCGGCCCCAAGGGCCGCAACGTGGTGCTCGAAAAGAGCTTCGGCGCACCCCGCATCACCAAGGACGGCGTCACCGTTGCCAAGGAGATCGAGCTCGACGACAAGTTCGAAAATATGGGCGCGCAGATGCTGCGCGAGGTCGCCTCCAAGACCAATGACACCGCAGGCGACGGCACCACCACCGCCACCGTGCTCGGACAGGCGATTGTGCGCGAGGGTGCCAAGTCGGTCGCCGCCGGCATGAATCCGATGGATTTGAAGCGCGGCATCGAGATCGCGGTGGCCGCGGTGGTCAAGGATCTCGAGAAACGCGCCAAGCCGGTCGCCTCGTCGTCCGAAGTGGCGCAGGTCGGCACCATTTCGTCGAACGGCGACGCCGCGATCGGCAAGATGATCGCGCAGGCGATGCAGAAGGTCGGCAATGAAGGCGTCATCACCGTCGAGGAGAACAAGTCGCTCGAGACCGAAGTCGACATCGTCGAGGGCATGAAATTCGATCGCGGCTACCTGTCGCCCTATTTCATCACCAATGCCGAGAAGATGACGGCCGAGTTCGAGGACGCCTATGTGCTGTTGCACGAGCAGAAGCTATCGGGCCTGCAGGCGATGCTGCCGGTGCTCGAGGCCGTGGTGCAGTCGGGCCGTCCGCTGCTGATCGTCGCCGAGGACGTCGAAGGCGAGGCGTTGGCGGCGCTGGTCGTCAACCGCCTGCGCGGCGGCCTCAAGGTCGCGGCCGTCAAGGCGCCCGGCTTCGGCGACCGCCGCAAGGCGATGCTGGAAGACATCGCGATCCTGACCGGCGGCCAGTTGATCTCGGACGAACTCGGCATGAAGCTCGAAAGCGTGACGATCAACATGCTCGGCCGCGCCCGCAAGGTGGTGATCGACAAGGAAAACACCACGATCGTCAACGGCGCCGGCAAGAAAAAGGACATCGAGGCCCGGGTCGGCCAGATCAAGGCACAGATCGAGGAGACCACCTCGGATTACGACCGCGAGAAGCTGCAGGAGCGGCTGGCCAAGCTCGCCGGCGGCGTCGCCATCATTCGCGTCGGCGGCGCCACCGAAGTCGAGGTCAAGGAAAAGAAGGACCGCGTCGAGGATGCGCTCAACGCCACCCGCGCGGCGGTGCAGGAAGGCATCGTGCCGGGCGGCGGCGTCGCGCTGCTGCGTGCGAAGCGCGCCGTCGGCCGCATCAGCCACGACAACCCCGATGTCCAGGCCGGCATCAATATCGTGTTGAAGGCGCTGGAAGCGCCGGTCCGCCAGATCGCCGAGAATGCCGGGGTCGAAGGCTCGATCGTCGTCGGCACGATCCTCGAGAACAAGTCCGAGACGTTCGGCTTCGACGCCCAGACCGAAGAATATGTCGACATGGTCGCCAAGGGCATCATCGACCCGGCCAAGGTGGTTCGCGCGGCGCTGCAGGACGCTGCCTCGGTCGCGGGGCTGCTGGTGACGACCGAAGCCATGGTCGCCGAATTGCCCAGGGAGCCGGCGCCGCCGATGCCGGGCGGCGGTGGCGGCATGGGCGGAATGGGTGGCATGGGCTTCTAGGTCGACCCGTTGTGGACCATCGATCGAGCAGGGCCGCCTCCGGGCGGCCTTGTTTTTGGTCAACCGTCGCCAGGTTTGCCAGCGAGGGTCAGGCGGCCGGCATCGACACCGCTTGACGACACCATCCGGTTCTATCGTTCGAGGACTCCCCCATGCGCGTGCTGCTGTTCTGTCTGGTCGGCCTGGTGACGGGGACCTCGTCGGGGCTCGCCCTGGCCGACATGAAGCTGTCGCCGAAGGCTGCGCCCGGCGCCATCGAAACCCGCTACTTCACCTCCATCGATGGGCTGATGAACGGCAATGCCGACGTCATCCTCAAGGAAACCCGCCAGGGCAAGACCGTCACCTCCGCGGTGCTTGATGTCTGCTACCCGGCCGCGAAGGGCTCGGACCGCAAGGACCGCTTTGTCGTCAATCTTGCGGTGAACGGCCCGACCCTGACCGGCACGACCCAGAGCCTTGGCGACAAGTTGCCGGTCAGCGTGAAGCTCGCGCGCCGGCCGACCGGCGATACCTTCGAATTCAAGGGCGAGATCAGCGTCGGCCAGACCGTGACCGAAGTGACCTCGTCGGACAATTCCGACCTCAGCGAAAGGGAATTCCTGGACAACCAGGCCACCGATGACGGCCTCACCGCCGCGCCGAAGGATTTTACCGAGGTTTCTCCCGAATCGGTCGGCGTCAGGGTCAAGCTCGATGCTGCCTCGGACTTCCTGAAGGGACTGCGGGGACAGGACGTCGAGATTGCGCTTGGCGGTCTCACCATCGGCTGCGATGCCCTGCGCGCCGGCCAGCAGACGATCGGCGTCACCGTCGATCCGGAGCGCGCCGCCGCGCTGATCGCGAAAGCCAGATCGGCGCCCGGGGTGGTTTCCGCAGGATGGACCAGCGGCATCGTGGATATGGAGCGCACCATCCGGTTTCCGGCGGCCGACTGGCGCGACGGCGACAGGCTCAACAAGGACCGGCTCGCCGCCACCATCGCCAAGGTGCTGACAAAAACCCTGTCGGCGAAATCATCGTCGTCGGCATGGAGCAGCAGCACCGGCAAGCTGACATTGACGTTCAAGCGCCCCAGCGAAATCTATCCGGCGCTCGACCTCACCGACACGATCGAGGTCACCGCGCTGGTCGCAGCCGACCGGCCCGGCGCTTCCGACCGGCTGATGCTGTGGATCGGCAATCCCGTGATCTCGACGGCGGACGAGACCGCCGGTCCGAGGCTCAATCTGATCGACGAATCCACCGGCGACGAGGAAACCGACCCGAGCGACGACAACGGCTCGGTCGACGCGCTGGCCAGGGAATTCCGGGGCCAGCGCTGGGATGTCGACAAGTCCGCCTGGAAATAAGGCGCGGTCGCGGGCGAGACCGGCAATCCGGAGATCGGCGTCGCGATGTAGCCAGGTCCACTTTTCCGGATTCGGTGTGCCGGATTGAACGACGGCCGCCGTCGCTATGCGACGGTTGGGAGGAGACGTTCAACTTCCGCCCGCAGGTCCGCAATCGCCTTGCGATCGCCGGAGAGATGCCGCAGCAGGCAGCGCTGGAACAGTCCATCAAACAACGCGTAAAGGGCGCCCCGGGAAATCGCCGGCTGTCGGCCGCCAAGCGAGGCAAAGCGGGACGCGACGCGCCACACCATGTCTTCCAGGCTCTTGTCGATCTCCGCGACGTCGTCGCGAAAGGCCGCTTCAAACAGCGACTGCGATCGAAGGTCGTACCAGAGCCGGTGCATCCGAGCCTCGTCGCGAACCGTCTCGCCGAGCTTTTCCAGAAAACCCTTCATCAGTTCGTCGCGGCTTTGCGCCGCCGACGTGATCTGGTCGTAGCGGGTCACGCACTTCGCCTTGTAGTGACGAACACAACAGCAGATCAGGTCGACCTTGTCGCTGAAATAATAGTGCAGCACACCGTGCGTAAACTCGGATTTCTGCGCGATCTCGCGCAGGCTGGTCCTCGCATAGCCCAGCTCGGCCAAGGTCTCCAGCGCGGCCTCGGCAAGTTCAATTCGCCGCGCACTGAATTTGTCGACACGCCCACGCTCGATTCGATCCGAGGGCCGCGCCAGCCGTCTCGTCGCCTCAAGTTTGCGCTGCGTTACTCCCAATTCCCTGCGCACGCCTACACTCCGAATCACCCCGTCACCCCGGGGTCATCATGCCCCGAAGCGCCTGCGAAAACATCCTCCGGCCCCGCAGTCAAGGATTACTTGACAAGTGTATAGATTTTGGACAATCGTCAAGGAAATCTTGGGCAAGTGTCAAATTTCCCAAACACCGCAGCCGAAAGAAGCTGCGCACGGGAGGAAAAGCTGGAACGCCAGCACCGTTCATTCCGGCCGGTCAGCCGGAATCCCTATCGCAGCGGACGAGGAGCAACAGGCTCGCCTTCGGGCGGCAGCCTGACCGGCTCGGCAAGGCGCGTTGCCGCAACGAAATCACCAAGGGAGGAGCCTACGATGAGTGAAAAAAGTCTGGCGGGCCGCAAGGCTCTGGTCACGGGTGGCGCGCGAGGTATCGGCGCGGCGATCGCAGAAGCGCTGAGCAATGCCGGCGCGTCCGTCATGATCGGCGACATTCTCGCCGATCTCGGCAAGCAAACCGCTGGCCGCCTTGCCAAGGCCGGCGCCAAGACCGGCGCCAAGACCGGCTTTGTGGAACTGAACGTCACCGACGACGGGCAATGGGAAAGGGCTGTCGCGGCCACCATCGCCACGCTCGGTGGCTACGATATCCTGATCAACAATGCGGGCATCGAGATAACCTCGCTCGTCGTCGATCTCAGGGCCGAGGATCTGCGCCGGATGTGTGACGTCAACATCGTCGGCACGGGTCTCGGCATGAAGCATGCGTTTCGTGCGATGCGACCTGGCGGCGGTGCGGGTGCCGGCGGCGCCATTGTCAATATCGCCTCGGTGGCGGCCACGATCGCATTCCCGGCCATTGCCGGCTACTCCGGCACCAAATCGGCTGTCGACCGCATGACGCGGATCGCCGCGATGGAAGCCGGCAAGCTTGGCTACGGCGTGCGGGTCAACTGCCTCTATCCCGGGCTTGTCCCCACCGAGATGGGCATGCAACTGGCCAACGACATTGTCGCCGCCGGACTGGCGCCGGACGCCGGCGCCGCCGTCGCCTCGGTTATCGCGCAGACGCCGCTCGGCCGGCTGGGCGAGGTCGGCGACATGGCCGACGCCGCTGTTTTCCTTTGCTCCAACGAGGCGCGCTTCATCACGGGTGCCGGCCTGCCGGTCGACGGCGGCATGGGCATGTAGATCGCCAACCGCAACCAACAGAAATTCGGGAGGATATCAAGATGAGCGAAAAAAGGCCTGTGATTGTCTATGGCGTCTCTGGCTACACCGGGCGCCTGGTTTGCGAATATCTGCGGGAATACAACATTCCCTTCATCGCCGCTGGACGCGATGCGGCCAAAGTGAAGGCCGTCGTCGAGAAAATTCCCGGCATCGAAACCGCCGACTACGAAGTTGCCGAGGTTGAACACAGTGTCGAAGCGCTGACCAAGCTGTTCCGGGGCGCACAGGTCGTCAGCAACATGGTCGGCCCGTTCATCAAGTATGGCCCGGAAGTCGTCGAGGCCTGCCTGGCAGCCGGCTGTCACTACACCGACACCACCGGCGAGCAGGACTGGGTGCTGCTGGCGCAGGAGCGCTGGGGGACAAAATTCGCCGGCAAGGGATTGTTGCTCGCGCCCAACATGGCGCAGATGTACACAACGGGCGAGATCGCGGCGAACCTTTGCCTCGAAACGCCCGGCCTCGACACGCTCGACATCCTGGTGCTGTGGAAGGGGTTTCCGACCTATGCCTCGACGCAGACGATTTTCACCATCCTCAAGGCGAATTGGTACTATCTGGTCCAGAACAAATTTGTTGAATGGGACGTAACCGCCAATTTCGAGGTCAACGTGCCCGGTCAGCACGAGGGCGCCATCGCGGTGCCGTGGGGCGGCACCGCGCATCCGGTCTGGTTCAAGAACGATCCGCGGGTGTCCAACTGCCGGGTGCTCGGTGGCGTCATGCAGCGCGACGTGATGCTGGGCGTGGTGCAGACCCAGGAGATGGTGAAGGAGAAGATCAAGCCGCTGCCGCCCGACCAGCAGGAGAAGGCGCTGGCCGACATCGCGGCAACGCTGCAGGCAACCATGCCGCCGCGCGAGAATCCGCGCATCAACACCTCGATCGATTCCGTCTATGCATCGGGACCGCTTGGCCGCGCCCATTGCGTGATCCACGGCAATTGCAACTACAAGCAGACCGGCATGCTGCAGGCCTACGCCGCATTCTCGCTGTTGCAGACGGCTCCCCGCAAGGTTGGGTTTGCCTCCGCCTGCCAGGCCTTCGGGCACCGGGAATTGCTGGGCCAGTTGCGCAGCTTCGGGCTGGTGATGAACCCCATTCTGACCGTTCACAATTGACCAGCCGGGTGGCGTGTATCGGCACGCCACCCGCCTCGTCCCGGGAGGTCGTCCGTGCGGCTGGTTGACTATTTGGACAAGGGCGCCTCGCTGGGTGCCGACGCTCCGTGCCTGACCATGGACGGAAAGGACCTGAGCTATGGCGAGGTGCAGCGCCTGAGCTATCGAATCGCGCGCGGTCTCGCCGATTCCGGCGTTGCCCCAGGTGAGAAAGTCGCGATCCTGTCCGGCAACGATCCGGTCGCCTTTGCCTGCGTATTCGGCATTTCGCGCGCCGGCGCCGTCTGGTGTCCGATCAACCCGCGCAATGAGGCGGCAGAAAACCAGTTCATCCTCGATGCGTTCGATTGCAGCCTGCTGCTGTTTCACAGCGGCTTCGCACCGATGGTCGACAAAATAAGGCCTGACCTGCCCAAACTGCGCCAATTGGTATGTCTCGACACCGATATGCCCTTCGCGCCCTCGTTCGAGCGTTGGCTTGCCGATGTCGGCGTCGAACCGTTCGAGCGCGAACCCGTCGATGACCTCGCGCTGATACCGGGCACCGGCGGAACCACCGGCAAACCCAAAGGCGTGATGCTCTCGGGTCGCAACATCGAAACGATGACGGCGCTGACCCTGATGGGCTACCCGTTCAGGGGACGCCCGATCTATCTGGCGCTCGCGCCGCTGACGCATGCCGCCGGGGTGCTGTGCTTTCCCATCATGACGCTCGGCGGCAGGGTGGTGATCATGCACCATCCCGACATCGGCGAATTCCTCGACCTGATCGCACTCTACCGGGTCACGCACACATTCCTTCCGCCCACCGTTATCTACATGCTGCTGGATCATCCGAAGCTCGAAAGTGCCGATCTCGACTCGCTGCAATGCTTCTGGTACGGCGCGGCGCCGATTTCGGTCGCGCGCCTCACCGAGGCGCTGGAAAAGCTCGGCCCGATGGCACAATTGTTCGGGCAGACCGAGGCCCCGATGATGATCTCGATGATGCCGCCCGAGGACCACTACAATCCCGACGGCTCGATCGCGACCGGACGTTTGTCGTCGGCGGGCCGTGTCGGGCCGCTGGTCCGGGTCGGCATCATGGATGGCGACGGCAATTTGATGCCGGCTGGAGAACGCGGCGAAATCGTCGTTCGCGGATCGCTGGTGATGGATGGCTACTACAGGAACGCCGAGGCAACGGCGGAAGCCTCCGCCCACGGCTGGCACCACACCGGCGATATCGGCTATCTGGACCCGGACAATTTCCTCTATATCGTCGATCGCGCCAAGGACATGATCATTACCGGTGGCTTCAACGTCTATTCCGTCGAAGTCGAGAGCGCCCTTCAGGCCCACGAAACCATCCAGGATTGCGCCGTGATCGGCCTGCCGGACGAGAAATGGGGTGAACGCGTTGTCGCCGTCGTGCAGCCGAGACCGGGACGCAGCGTCGACGTCGCGGCGGTGTCGATGTTCGTGAAGCAGCGGATTGGAAGCGTCAAGACGCCGAAGCAGATTGAAGTGTGGGACGACCTCCCGCGTTCCAAGGTCGGCAAGGTGCTGAAATCCGAAATCCGCGCCAGGATGCTGGCGACCGGCAAGACATGATTGGCCCGGTCCGTATTCGTGGCGGGACCCGGCACGACCTGCGTGGCCGGCGCCGACCATCGAACGTCGCCTCTGGCACCCTCGACATATTCAGCGTCATTGCCATCCGGCGCGGCGCAGGGCCCGGGTGACGAGTTTGCCATCATCGGGATTCGCATAAGGAAACCACGCGGCAAATTCGTGCGAGGTTTGTCCGGGATAATCGCGCTTGAGTTCCGCGGTTGCCTTCTCGGCTTCTGGCATCTGGTTGCAGGCGGAAAGACACGCTGCGAGAATCTGGCGGCCGAGCCAGAATTTCGGCTGAAGGCGCACGGCCCAGTGTGCGGTCTGCAGCGCCTCCTCGTGGTTGCCGAGATGCATATCGGCGAGCGCCTTGGACGGCAGGCACAAACCCATGCCCGCATCCCCTACCCGCAAGCGCATGGCGGTGCGGATAAAGACCTTGGCAACGTTGAACTCGCCGGTCATCACCGCGTGATAGCTGCGCGCCGTCGACGCGAGCGCAAAGCTCGGATTGAGCGTCACCGCCCGTTCAAGGAAATCGTTGGCCTCGGCGTGGCGCGACTGCCAATCAAGCGCCTGCCCCAGGATGTTGCATGCCTTGGCCTCGGATGAATCAATCTCCAACGCGCGCCGGGCGCATGCTTCGGCCTCGCGGAGCGCGTTGATCCATCCGGTGCCGCGCTGCACCTGCGCGGACAGATAGGTCGTCACCGCCATCATCGCATGGGCGTGGGCATAGGTGGCATCCTCCTTGATCGCGCTTCCGAAGGAAGTCAGCGCCTCGGCCCATTGCCCAGCGTAGAATTGGCTGTAGCCGAATACGAGGTGCTGATAGGCCGCCTCGGATCCTGTGGCAGCCAGCGCCGGCCGACGCAACGCCTTCCGCTCACTCTCGGCGACGGCCGGATCGAGCGCCGCTACGATCAGGGGACACACTTCCGACACCCAGGATAGCGGGTTTGCGCTGGGGGCGTCGTAGCGCTTGGCCCAGCGGATGTAACCGGTCTCGGCCTCGGCAAGTTCGATCACCAGCGACAAACCGCCGGCCCGGTCGGTGATGGTGCCGTAGATCAAATAGTCGGCGCCGGTCCGTTGCGCAAAATCCTTCGGAACGAACAATGCGTCACCCTTGACGCTGTTAGCTGCGGCACGCGACAGCACACTGAACCACCGGCAACCGGACAGCGTCAGCGTAATGTCATCCGATAGTGCCGTCGCCAAAGGCGCGCCGGCGGCAAGCGCGCCCTCATACCGAAAGGGCAGCACCGCTACGACAGGCGCATCGGATTGGGTCCTGGTCCAGGGATCCCGGTGCACAAATGCCGGACGCCTGAGAACGTGCGATGCCGCGGCCGGTGGCCGCGGGGCCGATTTCAACGCGACATAGACCTGATGCAGTTCCGGTGGCGGCTCCTCGTCGAATTCGATCCTCAAGCGCCTGTTGTAGCGCTCATAATGCAGCAGCGCCTCTGGGATGCGGCCGCTGGCGGCCTCGATCTGCATCAAGCGGGATACCGCCTGGCAGCTCATTGGAGAACGCTCGATCAGACGCGACAGCGCCTGGATCGCGCGTTCGCTGCCGCCGGGATCGAGCGGGTCCGCCGCGGCGCGCAGCACGGCGCCTTCGACCTTGGCTTCAAGATGAGAAGACTGGATCGAAAGCCATTGCGCGAACGGTTCCGATCCTGCCGACGCGCCATCGAGCAGCGGGCCGCGGTAAAGCTCGAGCATCAACTCCGCGTGCGCGAGGTCACCCACCTTCGCAAGGCTTTCCAAGCGCCAGACATCGCAATCGACGATGGCCGGCCCCAGCGCCACACCAGTGCGGGAGGTCTCGACGAGACCCGGGCCGACGATGGGAATGGCTCGCAACTCGAACAGCACCTGCCGCAGGCTCGCCTGCGCTTGCTCCTTGAAACGATCGGGCCACAGCAGATCGAGCAGCACTTCCCGCGTCTCGCTGTGCGAGGTCTTCAATGCCAGATAGGCCAGCATAGCCTGTGCCCGGCGTAGGGAAACCTGGCCGGCCGAAATGCCGTCCTTGGTGAAGGCAAAGCCGCCGAGCAACTGCAACTGCAATCCTGGTTCCGCCCCGATCACAGCGTGTCCTTCCAAAGCAGCTCGTCGAATTGGTGGTCCAGGCAATAAATGATTGTCACGTTAGCAGAAATAACGCCGACGCCATCCACCTTGCCCGCAGAAATGACGGAGGCATAACGCTCTCAAGATAGCTTGCGGACGTCCGGCAATCGTACCCGCCAGCCGGCAGAAAAGGCCAAAGGGAGTTTTGTCATGCTGCAGAAGTACATAGTCGAACGCGATATTCCGAAGGTCGGCACATTCGGGCTCGACCAGCTCAGGGATGCGGCAAAGACCTCGAACGCGGCGCTGGCCAAGCTCGGCCCCGATGTCCAGTGGGTCGAGTCCTATGTCGCGGAAGACAAGACCTTCTGCGTCTATCTGGCGAAGGACGTCGGAGCCATTCAACGGCACGCGGAAATCAGCGGGTTCCCCGCCACGAAGATCACCGCGATCAAGCGCATCATCGATCCGACGACAGCAGCTATCTGATCCCCCAATTGAACGCGCATTGCGCCTTAAGCGTCCAGGCGGGTCGTCATGCTATCGAGACGGCCCGCTACGCACTGAGCGATTACGAATGGATCGGGAAGCTTGCGCTACAGCAAGGAGCATGGGCGAACATTCCGCCGAAACCAAATCGTAAAGACCCGATCTGCTCACGACAAGTTCACGCCCTAGTTGGTGTTGAGGTGAAAACGCAGCGATCTCGTTCCGATGAAGGAAATGAAATCGCCGTCCCGTTTCCAGCTCGTGGCCTCGCTCAAGGCAGCGACCAGTTGATCGTCGGCTGCCGCCTGTGCCGGCGAGCAGTCGTGGTCTTCGACCAGGCCGGGAACAAAGATCACGGTATTTCCCGCGACGGAAAACTGGCCCCTGGCGTCCTTGCACCACAGGTCGAGCGTCGCCTCACCGCTGTCGCCGATCTCGAGCTGCGGCACCCGCTTCGAGCCCGGCTGCTGTGCCACATCCAGCGTCAGTTCGAACCCGAACGGAAATCCGTCATCGGCGCGGGCGCGGACCATGGCGGCGAGCGCGCCCAGCAGCAGCACCGCAGCGGCCCGCCTCGAAAACCCCGTCACCGACCACATGCGCGTTCTCGTCTATCCCTGCGTTCAGAGGCCGCCTTGTAATACGCACGCGCCGCATTGGCCAGATTGCCGTCCGCAATAAGTCGCCGACCTCAAAACAAATCCCCGCGACGCCGGTCGCGGGGATTTTCGTGCGTATCGTCCAGCTCCGCACGGTTATTTCAGCACCATCTCCGTGAACGGATAGACATAGGCCTGCAGCATGACAAACAGGCCGACCAGGCACGCCAGTGCGATCGAGTGCTTGAACACGAAGCGCAGGATCGTGCCCTCATGCCCGAACCAGTTGGTGGCGGTCGAGGCGACGACAATCGACTGCGCGTCGATCATCTTGCCCATCACGCCGCCGGATGAATTCGCCGCACCCATCAGGATCGGCGAAAGCCCCAATTGCTGCGACGTGATCTTCTGCAGATTGCCGAACAGGATGTTCGAGGCGGTATCCGATCCCGTCAGCGCCACGCCGAGCCAGCCCAGCAGCGTGCCGAAGAACGGATAGAGCACACCGGTTGCGGCAAAGGCGAGACCGAGCGTGGCATCGATGCCGGACAGCCGGGTCAAGGTACCGATCGCCAGCATCGCCGAGATCGTGATCAGCGAATACGCACAGAGCTTGATGGTACGACCATACTCGCTGACGATCTTGCCCGGCGACAGGCCCATGATGAAACCCGCGATGATCGCGGCAATCAGCATGCCGGTGCCGGTGAACGACAGATAGGTGAACGCGAACACCGCGCCTTCCTTGGTCGGCGTCGGTACCACCGGCGCAACCTTGTTGATCATGTTGTGCAGTTCGGGAACCGCGTAGTTCCAGGTGAAGATCGGATTGACCGCGGCCTTGAACCAGCCGGTGCCCCAGATCAGCAGAATGATGCACAGGATGATCCACGGCAGCAGCGCGGTGAACAGCTCCCCGGGCGCCAGCGGCGCCGGATCGACCAGCTTCGCCGGCGCCATCGTGCTGGCGGATTCGTCTTTGCCGCGCAGCGCCGGCGACAGCCACAGCACCTTCGGTTGCCAGACCTTCAGGAACAGGATCAGGCAGCCCATCGAGATCAGGGAGGCGCCGATGTCGACGATCCACGGATTGATATAGTTCGAGATCAGGAATTGCGGCACCGCGAATGACAGGCCGGTGACAAGAATGGCCGGCCAGACCTCCTTCATGCCCTTGAACCCGGCGAACGCCCACACCACCCAGAACGGCACGATCAGCGAAAAGATCGGCAATTGCCGTCCGACCATCGCACCCAGAATATACGGATCGAGGCCGGTCACCGAAGCGAGGCCCTGGATCGGCGTCCCCAGCGCGCCATAGGCCACCGGCGCGGTATTGGCGATCAGCGACAGGCCCGATGCCGCCAGCGGCGAGAAACCGAGCCCGATCAGGATCGCACCGGTGATCGCCACGGGCGTTCCGAAGCCCGAGGCGCCCTCGAAGAAGGCGCCGAACGAGAAGGCGATCAGCAATAGCTGCAGCCGGCGGTCCGGGGTTACGCCACCCACCGCGCGCTTGAGCGCCTCGAACCGGCCGGCGGTGACGGTGAGCTGGTACATGAAGATGACGTTCAGCACGATCCAGCCAATCGGGAAGAAGCCGATGACGATTCCGAGCAGCGAGGCGCGGATCGACATGGTGGCGGGCATGGTGAACAGCAAGACGGCCACCAGATTGGTCAGCACCAGCGCGATAATCGCGGCGAAATGCACCTTGACCTTGCCGGTCGCGATCAAAACCAGCAGCGTGACCACCGGTATCGCCGCCGCGATCGTCGACAGCGCGGCATTGTGAAATGGGTTATAGACTTGATCCCACATTGCATTTCTCCCCCCACGCCTGCGTGCGGCACCCCGACCAGCGTGGGCGGTCAGACGCGCCTGGCAGGGTGGCGGGGTGATGTATGCAATGCACGAAGCCAGCCGCGAATTTAGGCAGCGCGTGAGTTCGCTCACAACCTCGCGAAGTGCGAAGGCCCCCCGCCCCTCGCCGTTGGGGCCATGCTAGGGTCAACTCGGCGGCGGCGACAAGGTAACGCAGATTACGCCCTATGCGACTTTAGTCTAATTTTATCGACTTCCCCACTGTTTTGGGCCGCTGCGGCCATTTCTCCTGGAGACAGACATCGGTGAACAAAATCCGCGCGACGATCGCGACCGTATGGCGGATCGCTTCCCCCTATTTCCGTTCCGAAGACAAACTGGCCGGCTGCACCCTGCTCGCGTCGGTGATTGCGATCGAGCTTTCCTTGGTCGCCATCGATGTGCTGCTGAACCAGTGGCGCGGCCGTTTCTACAACGATCTTCAGGAACGGAACTGGGACGGCTTCGTCTGGCAGCTCGGAGTTTTCACCGTCCTCGCAAGCCTCAACGTCGCGCTTTCGATCTACCAGCTCTACCTCAACCAATGGCTCCAGATCCGCTGGCGGCGCTGGATGACCGGCCGCTATCTCGGCGAATGGATGCACGGCGCCAACCATTACCGCATGCAATTGCAGGGCGATGCGGCCGACAACCCCGACCAGCGCATTTCCGACGATGTGAAGCTGTTCGTCGATCAAACCCTCGGGATCAGCGTCGGCCTGCTCAGTGCGATCGTGTCGCTGGCATCCTTCGTGGTCATCCTGTGGGGCCTCTCGGCGGCGTCGCCGCTCACGATCTACGGCCGTGAATTCGCGATCCCCGGCTACCTCGTCTGGGGCGCACTGGTCTATGCCGTCCTGGGAACGGCGCTGACGCAGTGGATCGGCGCGCCGCTGGTCAATCTTTCGTTCGAACAGCAGCGCTTCGAGGCCGACTTCCGCTTCAACCTGGTGCGGGTGCGCGAAAACTCCGAGCAGGTGGCGCTGTTGCGGGGCGAGAGCGCCGAGCGGACCCGGCTGACCGACCGCTTCAACCGTGTGGTCGACAATTGGTATGCCATCATGAGCCGGACCAAGCGGCTGACGGCCCTGACCTCGAGCTATGCGCAAGCCGCGGTGATCTTCCCCTTCATTCTGGTGGCGCCGGCCTATTTCGCCCAGAAGATCCAGCTCGGCGGCATGATGCAGACCGCCTCGGCGTTCGGCAACGTGCAGAGCGCGCTGTCATTTTTCGTCTCGGCCTATCGGACGCTGGCGGAATGGCGCGCGGTGGTGGCGCGGCTTGACGGGTTCGAAATGTCGATCGCCAGTGCCACCCGGCTCGCGACCGCCGCCGATGCGATCGATGTGGTGCCGTCGAGCGGCGACGGAATCGATCTGCGCGAGCTTCTGGTCAGGCTGCCGAATGGCAGTCCGCTGGTGGCGGCCAACGGCTTCAGCTTTCACAGCCACCAACGGACGCTGGTGGTCGGCCCCTCCGGCTCCGGCAAGTCGACCTTGTTCCGCGCCATTGCCGGGATCTGGCCGTTCGGGACCGGCTCGATCGCGATTCCCGCCGACGCCAGCCTGATGATGCTGCCGCAGCGGCCGTATTTTCCGATCGGCTCGCTGCAGGCGGCGACGGTCTACCCGGCGGAAGCCACCGCATATGGTTCGGATCAGGTCAGGGATGCGCTCCTCGCGGTCGGGTTGCCGAGGCTCGCCCCGCAGCTCGAACAGCACGCGCACTGGAACCGGATGCTGTCGCTCGGTGAGCAGCAGCGTCTGGGAATCGCCCGGGCGCTGCTGCTCAAACCGCAATATCTGTTCCTCGATGAGGCGACCGCATCGCTCGATGAACCCTCCGAGGCGGCTCTCTACCGTCTTCTCGAGCAGAAGCTGCCGGCCACCACGATCGTGTCGATCGGTCACCGCTCGACCCTCGAGGCCTTCCACCAGCGCAACGTCGTGCTGGCCCGCGACGGCGACCGGTTTGCGCTGCGGGACCGCGACCCGAACGTCGCGCCGCAGCCGGAAGCGTCATAGACAGCGAGGCGCGCAAACAAAAGGGGCGGCAGATCGCTCCGCCGCCCCAATACACTCGGGAGAGTGACTTACTTCAGGTTGGTCATCGCGGTCAGGTCAGCCGAGAGCTTGACGATGCCGGCCGCGCCGCACCAGTTCGAACCCGCGCCGCCCGGATTGATCGCCGTCACGTTGGTCGTTCCGCCGGCGTTGAAGGCGCTGGTGAAGGCGTTGCAGTCACCCCTCGACAGGTCGGTGTCGGAGTAGCGCAGGTCGAGGGTGAACACCTTGTAGGTGAAGCCGATGCCGATATTCCAGGTGTTATAGCTGGCGTAGGGGATGCCATTCGGGAATGGCCCGGCAAAGCCTGGATTGGTGAAGGTCGTCCCGTAAAACGAATCGGAGGTTCCGAGCCACTGCCGTCCGAATTCGCCGGAGACATACATGCCGACGCCGCTGGTGCCGAAGGTCGCGCTCGGCGCGGTAAATTTGCCGGTGATCGACGCGTAGTCGCCCCAGGCGCCGGAGTTCAGGAAGTTCGGAGAATAGTACTCGTTCACCCCGACCTGCCAGCTATCGTTGATCGTGTAATTCATTTTGCCGTAGACTTCGAAGAAGCTCACGTCCTTCTTCATGACGTTGCCGTTGAGCAGGAAGTTGGTTGCGCAGTCCGAGCTGAGCGGATTGCCGGCGGAATCGGTCGCGGCGCCGAAGAAGCAGGTTCCGCCCGGATACAGGTAACCCCAGACGCCGACGTCGAAGGCAAACGCACCGAAGGTCGGACGGATACCGCCGTAGACGTCAACTTCGGCGGCGGCGCGGTTCGCAAACGAGATGCTTTCGGTCGAGGTACCGATGTAAAGCTGGAGGTCCTTGTTGACGTTGTAGCGAGGCTCGAAATAGGCCGTCACCGAGGGGTTGTGGTTCGACTGAGTAACGCCGCGGAAGATATAATCGTTCATCACGGCGCTGCCGAAGGCGATGTCCCAGGGATCAAATGCCGCCGGCGGCGGCGCGACGGCCTTAACCGGCAAGTCTGCCGCAAAAGCCGAACCTGAAACCATTGCCAGCGCCGTTGCCAACAAAGCTACTTTCTTCATGGTGATCCCCATCACATTTCCAAAAAACAGTCCGATTCCGAACGCCCCCGAGGCAACCGATAATCGACTGAAACCAAATTTACTAACGTCGGACGCAATCTGGAACGCGGCGGTCTTTGCAGGAAGCAAAAAAGTCAAGCATCTGCCGACTTTTTAGGCGTTCTGGCCGTACCACGAAAGGTTGCGGGAGTGTGTTGCATTCCGACAACAACTTTGACCGACTTTGGGACCCAAATCCGCGCGGCTTGCGCTCAAAGACCCCGGTGTTGCCGGTGTGCCGGGCCGGTTTTTCGAATCAGCCGGGGTCCAGCAAAAAGGCCGCAGCGCGGGCGCTGCGGCCTTGAATTGCAAGGGGCGATTCGTGCTCCGCCCGGTTATTTGTCGTCGTCACCGCCAAAGCCGGACGATGGCGTCGATGAACCGTGGTCGCTGGAATGTCCCCATGACGGCGCTGGACTTGATGGGGCCGGACTTGAGGATGCATGGCCTGGACCGGCCCAGCTCGGCGCCGCGGGCGCGGGCGTTGGGGCGGGCGCTGGCGCGGCCATCGCTGGCTTGGGCGCCGCAGGTTTCGGTGCCGGCTTGGGCGCGGGCGGTTTGGCGACCGCACCAGGCGCGGCCTTCTTGGCGACGCTCTTTTTGGCGGTGGCCTTCCTGGCCGATTTTTTCGGAGCCGCCTTGGATTTCCGGGCGGATTTCTTGGCGGATTTCTTGGCCGACTTCTTGGCCTTTTTCGCCACCTTCCTGGCGGATTTCTTCGCGGTTTTCTTCGAAGTTTTCTTCGAAGTTTTCTTCTTCGCCGTCAGGGCCTTTTTCTTGCTCTTCTTGCCCTTTTTATTCTTTTTCCCTTTAGCCATCGTGATCCTCCTGTTGCCGCTGATCCACGTCTATCGGGCGTCTAACTTGTCGTTTGCTTTCCGCGCGGGGTCCATCGACCCGTTCAATCCTGGCCTGGAGCCGCCCGTCGCCCAATCGAGAAGCTCAACCGTGTGCACTACGGGAACTGACGTACCACCGGCAATCTGCACCATGCACCCTATATTGCCCGCAGCAATCATGTCCGGCCCGACCATCGCAATGTTTGCGACCTTTCGATCGCGCAATCGGTTCGCAATGTCAGGCTGGAGAATGTTGTAGGTCCCCGCCGAACCGCAACACAAATGGCTCTCGGGGACATCTTTCACCACGAATCCGTTCTTGGAAAGCAATTCTTTCGGAGCCTGCGTGATTTTCTGTCCGTGCTGCAGCGAACAGGCGGAGTGATAGGCGACAACGATGTCGCCGTTTTGCTGCGTGGGACTAAGCTCGATGCCGCTGACATACTCCGTGATGTCCTTGGTCAGCGCCGAGACCTTCGCGGCGGCGGACGCGAAATCGCGGTCCTCGCGCAGCATGAATCCGTAGTCCTTGATCACGGTGCCGCAACCCGATGTCGTCACCAGGATGGCATCGAGACCGCCTCGCTCGGCTTCGGCAAGCCAGGCCGTGATATTGACGCGGGCACGTGCCAAGGCATCGCCGTCCTGCCCGAGGTGATGGGTGAGCGCACCGCAGCATTGCTCGTCCTTGACCAGCACCACCTCGATGCCGTGACGCGTCAGCAGGTTGATGGCGGCCTGATTGATGCGCGGCGCCAGCACTTGCTGGGCGCAGCCCTGCAACAGCGCGACACGTCCGCGTTTGCTGCCGACGGCTGCAAAGATACGGCCGCCGGCCGGTCCCGGCGCGGGCAGGCTTTTCGGCGCCAGGGCCAGCATCGCCGTGACCCGCCGCCACAGCGTCGGCGATGCTGCTGCGGGCCCCGGGGCCGGCAGCAGGGCAGCCAGCGGCCGGCCCAGCCGTGCGAGAATCATGCTGAGACGAAACAGCCCGGGCCGCGGCAGCACCCAGGCGAGCAGCGCGCGCAACGCCCGTTCGGTCAGCGGCCGTCGATATTCCTTTTCAATCCTTACCCGTGCCTGGTCGACGAGATGCATGTAGTTGACGCCGGACGGACAGGTGGTCATGCAGGCGAGGCAGGACAGGCAGCGGTCGATATGCTTGACCACCTCCGGCGTCGGCGGCCGGTCCTTTTCCAGCATCTCCTTGATGAGGTAGATGCGGCCGCGCGGGCTGTCGAGCTCGTCGCCGAGCAACACATAGGTCGGGCAGGTCGCGGTACAGAACCCGCAATGCACGCAGGCGCGCAGGATCTTGTCGGCCTCCGCGATATCGGGGTCGGCAAGTTGGGCGAGGCTGAATTCGGTTTTCATGCTGCCGATCCCCGGATCAGCCGGCCGCGGTTGAGGATGTTCCTCGGATCGAAGCTGAGGCGGACCCGCTCGCCGAGCGCAGCAAGGCCGCTCTGCTGCGGATGGAACACGTCGACATGGCGTCGCACCTCCTCGGCCGCGCGCAACAGCGTCGCGTGGCCCCCGGCGGCATCGACGCGCCCGCGCACCAGCGCGGCGTGAGCCTCCGGATCGGGCGGCAGCGCCGCCCAGATCAGGCCCCCGCCCCAGTCGTAAACCACGCTGCCCCCGGTGTCGCGCGCCAGCCGCTCGCCGAGTGCACCTCCCGAGGCCGGCGGACAAACGATCCGCCACACCGGCCATGATCCCAGCATGCCGCCGGCCTCGAACGGGTGAACGTCGCGAACCGCAGCCCAGACCGCTGCCGAGACCGCATCTTCCAGCATCTCCGCGCTGCCAAACGGCGCCAGGTCCGCGCCGAGCGCGGCCGCGCGATGGGCGACGGAAGCGGCAATGCCCTCCAACCGCAGCAGCGTCACCGCCTGCTGCGACGGTCCAAGATCGCCAAGGCCGTCCGCTGCGGTCCGAAGCGCCGCATTCGGCAGATGCGCGGCTCCCGACACATCGAACGGCGACCCCAGCGCCGCCGTCATGGCCCGGTTTGCGGTAAGGTCGTCCAGTCCGCGCAGCAGCAAGGTGCGTTCGCTCTCGGGCCGCGGCATCACCTTCAATGTCACCTCCGTCATCACCGCGAGCGTGCCCCACGACCCCGCCAGCAGCTTGCACAGGTCGTAACCCGTGACATTCTTGACCACCTTGCCGCCGGCCTTGAAGCTGTCGCCGAAACCCGACACCGCATGCGCGCCGAGCAGATGATCGCGCGCGCCGCCGGCCTTGATGCGGCGCGGCCCCGCCAGTCCGGCGCCGATCATGCCGCCAATGGTGCCGATGTCCGCGGTGCCGAGCAGCCGCGCGGTGTTGACCGGCTCGAACGCCAAATGCTGGTTCCTGGAATCGATCAGCGACACCACATCGGCCAGCGGCGCGCCGGCCTGGACGGTGATGATCAGCTCGTTCGGCTCATAGGCCGTCACCGCGTTCAAGGCCGACAGGTCGAGCAGCGCGTTGGTCGCCATCGGCTGCCCGATCAGCCGCTTGCTGCCATGACCGATGATTTCCAGCGGCTGCTCGCTGGCCAGTGCGGAACGCACCACCTGCTCGACATCTCCGGCGTCACGAACCTTCAGCGTGTCCACGTCCACCGCCTTGTCGTCATGGCGTAACCGACCTCGAAAGGCTGCGTTTGCCGCAGCCGTTGCTGTCCCGAGCCATCCTTCTAAAGACGTGGCTGGCCGGCACAAGGGCTTGACGCTTCCGGCATGCCGCCGGCCGATCCGGCCGCGCTCGCAACCCTTATGCGCGACCGCGGTTCCATCGGCGGCGCGACGCCGGCGCGGTTCGGCCGCGATCATGCATACACACTTCGTCTGATATCGAACCATAATTGTCCAGGCCTGGCATATGATCGCGCTCGCTTGAGGCAAACAATACCCAGTCGAAGGAGCAACGATCATGAGTCGGTACGCAACGAACACACAAACCGTCAGCGACGCCGTCGGCGGCGGCGGGCTTCTGGTGGTCGCGCAATGGGAAGCCCGGGAGGGACAGGCCGACAAGGTTGCCGGCATCCTGGATCGCTTCCTTCCCGAAGCCCAGCGTGACCCCGGCGCGAAGCTGTTCCTGATCGGAAGGGGCAAGGAAAACCCGGCTCACTTCCTGTTCTATGAGCTGTTCGTCGACGAAGCGGCATTCAAGGCGCATCAGGAAAGTGCGTATTTCAAGACCTTCATCGCCGGCCAGGCGCTGCCGCTGCTCGCCAAACGGGAACGCACACAATACGCGTTGCTGTGACCCGCGGCCGCGCGGGCAAACGCGCAAATTTCCTCCGCCACGGCGGTTTCGAAACCAGAAGCCAGAGCCCGGTTCTGATTCAATCTGAACCGGGCTTCAAAACCGCGGCAGATCCGGGAAGGCGAGCTTGCCGCCGTGGACATGGACCCGGCCGAGCTCGGCGCAGCGATGCAGGGTCGGAAATACCTTGCCGGGATTGAGCAGGCCCTGGGCGTCGAACGCGCATTTCAGCCGCTGCTGCTGGTTGAGGTCGATCTCGCTGAACATCTCCGGCATCAGGTCGCGCTTTTCGACGCCGACGCCGTGTTCGCCGGTGAGCACGCCGCCGAGCTCGACACAGCATCGAAGGATATCGGCGCCAAAGGCCTCGGCCCTGGCCATCTCGCCGGGCTTGTTGGCGTCGTACAGGATCAGCGGATGCAGGTTGCCGTCGCCGGCATGAAACACGTTGGCGACGCCAAGGCCGTATTTGCCGGAAAGATCGCGGATGCGCGCCAGCGCTTTCGGCAGCGCCGCGCGCGGGATGGTGCCGTCCATGCACAGATAATCCGGCGAGATCCGCCCGACGGCGGGAAATGCCGCCTTGCGGCCGGCCCAGAACAGGTTTCGCTCGGCTTCGGAATTCGAAATCCGGCACAGCGTCGAGCCGCAGCCTCGCGCAATCGCTTCGACCCGCTGGATCAGCTCGTCGACCTCGATGCCGGGACCATCGAGTTCGATGATCAACAGCGCTTCGACATCGAGCGGATAACCGGCATGGACAAAGGCTTCGGCGGCGTGGATCGCGGGCTTGTCCATCATTTCCATGCCGCCTGGAATGATTCCGGCGCCGATGATCCGCGCCACGCATTCGCCCGCCGCCTCGACCTCGGCAAAGCCCACCATCAGCGCGCGTGCAGTCTCGGGCTTCTGCAGGATCCGCACCGTGATCTCGGTGATGACCCCGAGCAGGCCTTCAGACCCGGTGATGATGCCCATCAGGTCGTAGCCGGCGGCCTCCGCCGACTTGCCGCCGATCTTGATGATTTCGCCCGACATCAGCACGATCTCGCAGCCGAGCACGTTGTTGGTGGTCATGCCGTATTTCAGGCAATGCACGCCGCCGGAATTCTCCGCCACGTTGCCGCCGATCGAGCAGGCGATCTGCGAGGACGGGTCGGGCGCGTAGTAAAAGCCGGCATCGGCCACCGCCTCGCTGATGGCGAGGTTGGTCACCCCCGGTTCGGTGACGACGACGCGGTTGTCGAAATCGACCTCGCGGATACGCTTGAATTTGCCGAGGCCGAGCAGCACCCCGTCGGCCAGCGGCAGCGCGCCGCCGGACAGCGAGGTGCCGGAGCCGCGCGGCACCACCTTGATGCCCTGCTCGAAGCAATACTTCAAAACCCGTGCCACCTGTTCGGTGGTGTCCGGAAGCACCACGACCATCGGCGGCTGGCGATAGGCCGTCAGGCCATCGGATTCGTAAGGCAGCATTTCGTCAGGCTTGTCGATCACCCCTTCGCCCGGCACGATCGCGCGCAACGCCGCCACGATGGCGTCGCGGCGACCCAGCACCGCCTGATCCGATGCGGGCATCATGATGGTCATGTTCTGGCCTCCCGCGGCCACGCAAGCGCAATGGCCGATTTGTCATGGCAAATCAAGCATGTCTGGATCGCCTTGGGTAGCTCGCCAAGGCACCGGCGGAACTCTCGCCTGGCTCGGACCGAAACGGCCGTGCCGCTTCGACGGCCCAGTCGCGCAGCAATACCAGCAAATGAAGATGCCGGGCGTTCGGGATGTGAACGAAATAGTACCCGCTTTCCTCCATTGGTGAGATATTTTCACCAATTGGACCGGGCCCGCAAGCTATCATCGGCCGTAGTTTGCGATGAGGACAGCACGATGGCGATCGAGAACTTCCGGCAGCTTGCCGACTATAACCGCTGGGCCAACCTTCGGCTTTACGGCGCGGCCCTGGACATGCCGGAGCAGCAATACCGTCGGTCCACCGGGGTTTTCTTCGGCAGCCTGCACGGCACGCTGAATCATCTGCTGCTGACCGATCGCATCTGGCTGAAACGGTTGACCGGCAGCGGCGAACATCCGGACCGCCTCGACGCCATCCTGCACGACAACCGGCAGGACCTGCTGCGCGCCCGGATCGCGGAAGATACCCGCTTGATCGAGGTCGTCAGAGGCTATGCGGAGGCCGATCTCGCCACACCCGTTGCGTACCAAACCACCTCGGGCAAGCCCTACAGCCAGCCGCTGCAGGATATCCTGCTGCATTTGTTCAATCATCAGACCCATCATCGCGGCCAGGCTCACGGCTGCTGTTCCATTCTCACCGGAACCGAACCGCCGACGCTCGATCTGCTGGCGTTTCAGCGCGGCATGCCGGCACCGGTTCTGGCTCCGTGACTCCCGGCCCGACGCGCGGTGGCGCGGCCGCGCATCATTTGACGGCAGCGATATGATTGCGGCCGATCATGGCATCGATTTCGCGCATCACCAGTTCAGGCGCGGCGTTCTGCACCATGTGGCCGACACCCGACAGCACGATCAGTTTCGCGCCGGGCACCGCCGCCGCAAACGGCCGTGAATGGATGGCCGGCGAAACCGTGTCGTCGGCATCGCCGGTGATCACCACCGTCGGTGTCCTGATATCGCCGTAGCGCGGCGACTGCTCGGCCACTGCCGCTTTCAGCGTCACGAGATCGCGGGCGTTGGCGAGGAATTCGCGTGGACGCAGCAACAGCAGCGTCGCGGTATCGCGCACGTAATCCCCGGGCATGGTCTGCGGCAGGAACACGTTGCGTGCGCCGGGCCCGGTCAGCAGGTAACCGAGCGGCAGCGTGATCGTAGAGGCAAGCAGCGGGCCGATCACGGGCGTGGTGACCACCCTGTTGTACCATCCGACACCGCCGCGCCATGGGTAGGCCACCGGCGCCAGCATGACGAGACCGGCCACCCGCCGCGGATAGTCCAGCGCGAGGCGCGCGCCCAGTGCGCCGGCCCAGGAGTGGACCACAAAGACAGCCGGGCCGATCCCCAGTTGTTCGAGCGCCTGGTCGATCATGCGGGCCTGGATCGCGGGCGTCGAATCGTCCTCGCGGGCGCGCACGCTCCAGCCATGGCCGGGACGGTCGATCAGGATCACCCGATGGGCTTTGGCGAGCATGTCGCCGAGCGGCAGCCGCATGGTTTCGAGATTGGAACTCGCCCCGTGGATCATGACGATCGGCGGCATGGCGCCATCGCGCGGACCGATATCGATGACGTGCAGGGTTGCCCCGGCGACATCGATCATCTTTCCCTGCGCGGGATAGGCACGCTGCAGGACAATGACACCCGCCTGAGTGACCAGCGCGAGAACGACCAGCGCCGCCACGACAACGACCGATATCATTTGCAATGTCCGGATCACCTTGGGCACGATTGAATTACGGCTTTGCGGCGTCGGGGTTTCGCGGCCAGCCAAGTTTTCCCGGGTCAACTAGCCATCCGAGCGGGCGCGCCTTCATACGGCCGTCATCGGCACGTTCCTATAACCGTGCTGAATGGAAATAATTCCGAACATCTTCGCATCGGACAAGCCTGCAGCAAACTGGCCGCCTTTTCCACGCTATCCACAGGAACGCACAGCCCGCGCCACCATTATCTCACCACGGTCGGCGCGCCCCCTACGACAAGGTGCAAATGGAGTATTTTCGATGACTTCCGGATCAAGCGAAGCCGCCATCGACCGGATCGTGGCGACCTGCAACGGCGACCTTCGCGGCGCGTTGAAGGCCCTCCTCCTGGTCAATGAGCAGCTTGAGGTCGAACTGGCGCAACTTTACGCCGCGGTGACTCATGGCGCGCCGCTGGAACGCGGCAGCAACGTTCTGCATTAGGGCGTGGACTCTTGGCGCGTCACCAAATGCGGATTGACGCGAGCTCGATGGAGGCCAGATCGTTGGCCTCAAGCTTGTTGGCCTCAAGCTTGTCATAGCGGGTCGCGGCACGCCGATATTGCCTGATCCGGTTGAAGAACGTTCGATCGAGTTGCGCGGCGATACAGAGGCGACACAGAAGCGATACAGAAGCGATACAGATACGGGCGGAAGCAGACCTGTGCTTTGACCCACCCCGGACGACCCGCCCCAGACGGACATCGACCCCAATAGCTATTTTGAACTGAGTTGTGGCATCCGTTCCGGGCCACGGCCCAAACGGCTGCGCCGGCATCGTCCGCTTCGTTGAGCTGGTTTGAACAGCCCTCGTTTATCGCGAGCTGATTGTTGTTGCAAATCCGTCACATAACCGTGGAAGAAGAACCGGCGTACTTGCAAATCGTACTCGAATGGCGAGTAACTGAGGATGCTGTCTGGGGCACGGAATGAGGCGCGCATTTCCAACGGGAGCTATCGCGTTCTTCGCTGTCCTCCTGATCCGTCCAGCAGCGGCGGCCGACCTGCCGGAGACGATGCCTACCAAGGCTTTGACCGCACCTTCTGACTGGAGCGGATTTTATCTGGGCGGCCATTTTGGATACGCGGCCGGCACGTCAGACTGGGTTGCAACGCAAGGGGGCGGCGCGGGACCTTTGAACGGTTCGCTTGACCTCTTCAGTTCATACGATGCCTTCAAGGGTACCGGCAGTTATTTCGCCGGGTTGCAGGCCGGCTACAACCGCATGCTGCCTTCGCGCTTCCTGTTGGGCGTTGAAATGGACCTCTCGGCGCCCAACACGCTTGCCGGTAGCGAAACGGTTTCGTCAGCGCCAAGCGGACAGGCAAACTATACCGACACCGTACTGGATTTTGGAACCTTGCGCGGCCGTTTTGGCTATGCCTTCGACCATTGGTTGGTCTATGGAACCGGCGGCGTCGCTTGGACATACGACAAACTGGAGCGAACGCAACTCGCTGGGATGCCGGTAGGCTCTAGGCAACGAAGCAGCCCTTCTGTGGCGATGGGGCTGGGCGGCAGGTGCCGGGGTCGAAGTCCCGATCGCGCAGCACTGGACCGCCAAGCTCGAATTTCTCGCAACCGAATTTGGAAATCGCCAAAGGTTTTTTCCTGCGGCGGGTCAAGCGTTCACGTCCGACCTTTCTGTGCAGAGTCTCCGGCTCGGCGTGAACTATCAGCTTGGTGCAGATCTGCCGAACAGCGATGTCTTCACCAAGGGTGTCCCGCCATTGGATACCGACATCTTCAATATCCACGGCCAAACAACCTTCGTCGGCCAATACGCCTTTCCGTTTCGTGCTCCCTATAGCGGCCAAAACAGCCTCGCGCCGAATGCGGGGCGCGAAACATTGGACTTCGATTTGTATTTCGGCTTTCGTCCCTGGAACGGCGCAGAAATTTGGATCGACCCGGAGATCGATCAGGGTTTCGGGCTTAGCGGTACCTTCGGCGTCGCCGGGTTTCCCAGCGCAGAAGCCTACAAGGTCGGCTCAACCTATCCGTACGCCCGGGTACCGCGCGCATTTCTGCGGCAAACGATCGACCTTGGCGGCGATACTCAGAAAGTCGATGCCGGATTCAATCAGTTTGCCGGCACTCAGACCACCGACCGAATTGTAATTACGGTGGGCAAATTCAGCGTCGTCGACATTTTCGACAAGAATAAATACGCCAATGATCCGCGCGGCGACTTTTTGAATTGGACCCTGGTCAACACTGGAACCTTCGACTACGCGGCCGATGCCTGGGCCTTCACGTACGGTTCTGCTGTCGAATGGTACGCGGGCCGCTGGACAGTTCGCGCCGGCGCCTTTGACGGCCCGGTTGTCCCGAATAGCAGCGACCTCGACCCGACCTTCGGTCAATTTCAGATGGTGGGCGAAGTCGAGCGTCGTTACGAGCTATGGGGTCAACCGGGCAAGGTTTTGGTTACCGGATATCTGACGCGCGCGCGGCTGGGAAACTTTACGGAAGCGGTGGAACTTGCTGCCTCGACCGGCGCTGCACCCGACCTTTCTCTGGTGCGGTCGTACACCAGCAAATGGGGAATTTCCGCCAATCTGGAGCAGCAGATTTTGCCGGGCCTCGGCCTGTTTGCACGCGCAGGATACACTCCGGGCAATCTTGAAACTTACGCATTCACCGATGACGACGCCACTCTGGCGGGCGGTGCGTCAATATCCGGAAAATTCTGGAGCCGACCCAGTGACACCGTAGGGATTGCCGGAATTCTCAATACCATATCGAAGGCCCATGAGGCTTATTTGGCCGCTGGCGGATATACCGCTCTGATCGGAGACGGGGCGCTTCCCAATCCCGGTCCCGAAAAAATTCTGGAAGCCTACTACACCTTGCCGGTCAACACCTGGCAACTCACGTTCGATTATCAATTCATCGCCAATCCAGCCTACAACCGAGACCGGGGGCCGGCATCGATCGTCGCGACGCGTTTACACGCGCAATTCTGAAATTCCTGGTCTCGCGCAAACGAAGCGGCGAACTCGAGTCAGCAGACAATCGGCGAGAAATTGCCGTGGCTTCATGTCTTTTTGCTTTTGTGTACTTTCGCGCGCCGACCAGCGGCCTTCTTCTTCAATTTGATCTGGTTGTAATCGACAGCGGCGCGGACGAGATTTTTCAGAGCGCGCTCATTGATCTTGTCACCCTCGAAAAAATCGATCGCTCGTCTCGCGTTGCCTTCGAGGCCCGCGTTGAACAGCTTGTCAGGATCCGGCAGCCGCGCCCCGTCGGAAAATGTAAGCTTCACCTTGCCTTTGTGGGCGTTGGCGACCGCGATCATGCCATCGCGAGACCACACCGGGCTTCCCATCCACTTCCATTCCTCGATGATCTCGCGGTCGGCCTCGAGGATGCTCTTGCGGATGCTGGCGAAGGTTTTGCCACGCCAGTCCGTGAGTTTTGCGATCAGCTCGTCGATACGGTCCGACGGATTCATTGGATCCTCAGCCATCCCTGAATTGTGCCGGCATCAATCGATCCGCGCCAGGACCTGCTCCAGGTTTGCAAAGAACCGCCGCCAGCCACCCTTGGCGCCCTGGTAGGCCTGCTGCTGATCCGGCCGGAAGCCCGAATGCTCCATGCGCAGGCGGGTCCCCGTGCTGGTAGGGGTGAGAGTCCAGGTAACGACACTCTCGAGACCATAGGCTCCCCACGTGTAAGACAGCGTTTTGTTTGGTTCGACTGCCCGGACCTGACAGTCGACCGCGCCCCAGTCTGCGCGAAGATTGAAACGGTGGTCCACGACAGGCTTGAAGTCGTTCTTCATCAGCCACTCCTCGATCAGGTGTGGTTGCGTGAGCGCGCGCCAGATCTTTTCCGGCGGAAAAGGTACCTCCCGTTCGACAATGACGGAAAGCGTTTCGGTCACGGGTTCGCTCATTGGTCCATCCTTTTGAGCAGATCTTCGAGGTGGTCGAATCGGCTTTGCCAGAACCCGGCCATGTGGCGTGTCCAGTCGATCAGCGGGGCCAGGGCGCCGAGCTGCGCGCTATAATGCGTCTGGCGACCTTCGTGGCGGTCGCGCACCAACCCGGCGTGCTTCAGGACCCCAAGATGCCTTGAGACAGCCGGCTGCGAGACCCCGGCCCCGGCCGTCAGGACCCCCACCGTCTGCTCTCCTTCGCGGCACAGCCGTTCGAACAGAGCCCGCCGAGTCGGATCGGCGAGCGTTCTGAAGAGCAGATCGTGAGCGTTCGGCATTTGCGACCGATAACATACGGGCTATGGATCGATACATAATCGCCGAGATATGTGTGAGTCAAGCGGGGAATATGGCGCGGCGCCCTGAATTCCTGCCAAAGTGGCTCTCCGCCGTTCCTTCGAGCCGGCAGATCATATCTCGCTGGTTATGCATTAGGCATCGTCGCCGGCGATGCCGGCCGGCGCGATCAGATGTCGCGTCCCTCGACCTTTTCGCTCAGGGTCTTGACCAGTTCCGGGACCTTTTCAAGGTACGGGTTGACGGCGAGCGCGTCACGGAAGGCGTCGAGCGCGCGCTTCTCGTCACCGATGTCCTGCATGATCATGCCAAGCCCCGCCAGCGCACCGAAGTGACGTGGCTCGCGGACCAGCACCTGCTCGATATCGGCGAGCGAATGACCGTAGTCGTTCTTGAGGTAATACACCGTCGCCCGCCGGTTCCAGGCCTCGGTATAATCCGGACGCGTCTTGATCACGGCATCGAGCAGTTTCAGCGCAACATCGAGCTGCTGGGCATCCATCGCGGCCTTGGCGCGCGCCATCAGCAGCGCCGCGGTATCGCTCGGGGTCTGCATCCAGATCGCCCAGATCCGGGCCTCGACATGCTTGGCGCTGGCCTCGTCCGGCGCCACCTTCAGCGCGCCGAACAGGAAATCCAGTCCGCGGGTACGGTCGGCACCGACCTTCGGCAGCTTGCCCGGCGCTTCCGGTAATTTCTTCTGCTGCCTGAGCGGGCCCAAGTCCGGATCCTGCGCGGAGGCAGCCATCGGGGCCGCCGCGATCATGGCGACGATCAGAGCCGCGAGTCCGCGGTAACGCTGGAGGGAGAATCTCGATGCCATCGTCAAACTCTAGACGCGGCAAAACCATCTTGCAAAGCAGCAAGATGTGAAGCGGAGGGATTTTCGCTGGAACCGGCGGCTCGGTCAGCCCCGGCTCAACCCTGTCGCGCCTTGAACCGGCGCTGCACCTTGTTGATCACGTAAACCCGGCCCTTGCGGCGGACCAGACGATTGTTGCGATGACGACCACGCAGCGATTTCAGCGAGTTACGGACCTTCATGGGGCAATCCTGATACGTTGAAAGGCCGTTCTCGACAGGCCGAAAGTGGCAAAATGAGATTGATCCCGCCAGCGGCCATACCGCCCGGGACGGCGGTTTCTAGGCCATTGGCAGCCCGAATGTCAATCCAAACGGGGCGTTTCGAACCCGGTTTGGCCGGTAGCGGCCGCCTCGCCAGCGCTCCGGCTCCCGACGTGACGGTCAATCGTTCGGGAACTCAACCATGGCCTCGCCGGTGGCGACCTTCTCGTCGTTCTGGTTGCGTACCATGACGTCGATCAGGACCCAGCGCGAGTTCGCAGTCACCTGCGTGGATTTCACGATTCCCGAGGGCTGAATGGTGTCGCCCGGCCTGACCGGCTTGACCCATCTCGTTTCGAGCCGCCGGTGGATGGCGCCGGCGGGATAGGCCCAATCGGTGATCATGCGCGAGATCAGGCCGAAATTGTTCATGCCGTGCATGATGATGCCGCCGAAATTGGTCTTGCCGAAATTGCCCTTCATGTAGTCGTCGTCGAGGTGCAGCGGGTTGTAGTCGAGCGAGGCGTCGCAAAACAGCCGGATCGACTGCCGCGAGATCGCGAATTTCGGGCCTTCGATCAGGTCGCCGGCCTTCAGGCTTTCAAACGTCGATGTCATGATTTCATCCCTCGCGCCTCACTGCGGCCGAATGGTCCAGCCGCGGCCGGAACAGATCACCTCGCCGCGCTGGTTGAAGAAGACATTGTCGTGCACCACGAACAGCCGTTCGCGCTTGATGAACTTGTCGAGTGCCCTCGCCTGCAGCGTGATGACGTCACCCGGCCGCGCCGGAATGTTGTAGCTCCAGGATTGCCCGGCATTGACGGTGCCCGGGCTGCGCATCCAGTCGTCGGCCGGCGTGCAGGAAAACATCAGGAGGATATGGATCGACGGCGGCGCGATCAGGCCGCCGTAGCGCGTGGTGCCGGCGTAGGCCTCATCGAAATAAATCGGATGATCCTCCCCGACCGACTTGCAGTACAGTTCGATCGCCTCCCGGGTCAGCCTGTAGGGAACGGTCTTGCGCGGTTCGCCGGGGACGATGTCGTCCCAGACTTTCCGCAGATTGGCGTCCTTCCAGAAATCGGTCTCGAAGGTTGAGGCCTCGGCCATGGCGTCCTCGCTGTTTGGTCATTTTTGGCGACTTTACTACCGCAATGGCTTTCGCTCTCCAATGGAGGCCGGCGCCTTGCCAAATTTGTTATATGGTACAATCAGTTTACCTGCCGGGAATCTGAAATGTCCAAATTGAAGCTGCCCGATATCGAGGACGTCGTCGCGATCGACATCCACACCCACGCCGAGGAGCCGTGCGGCATGCATGGCGACGACGGCTATGATGATTTCCAGGCGCAGATGGCGGAGTATTTCAAGTCGCCGAACAAGCATCCGCCGACCGTTGCGGAAACCGCGGCCTATTATCGCGCCAAGAAAATCGCCGCGGTGATCTTCCCGGTCGACGCCGAGCGCGAGACCGGATTCCGCCGCTACAGCAATTACGAGATGCTGGAGGTCGCCGCCGAAAATTCCGATGTGCTGATCCCGTTCGTCAGCATCGACCCGCACAAGGGCAAGCTCGGGGTGCGCGAGGCGCGCAAGCTGATCGAGCAATATGGCGTCAGGGGCTTCAAATTCCATCCGACCATGCAGGGCTTCTACGCCAACGACCGCATGGCCTATCCGCTCTATGAGGCGATCAGCGACGGCGGCGCCATCGCGCTGTTCCATACCGGCCAGACCGGGGTCGGCTCCGGCATGCCGGGCGGCATGGGGATGCGGCTGAAATACTCCAATCCGATGTATATGGACGACGTGGCGGCGGACTTTCCCGATTTGAGGATCATCCTCGCGCACCCGTCGTTTCCATGGCAGGAAGAGGCGCTGTCGGTCGCGACCCACAAGCCGAATGTCTACATTGACCTGTCCGGCTGGTCGCCGAAATACTTCCCGCCGATCCTGGTGCGCTACATCAACTCCATCCTGCAGGACAAGATGTTGTTTGGTTCGGACTGGCCGGTGATTACGCCGGACCGCTGGCTGGCGGACTTTGCCAAGCTCGAGATCCGCGACGAGATCAGGCCGAAGGTGATGAAGGCCAACGCCCGGAAGCTGTTGGGTATCTGACGCGAGCGGCGACGATCGATTGGCGCAGCGCCAGGCGAAATGGTGGTCCCTGATGAACTTCTCTGCCGCTGCAGCCCTCGCCGCTGCCGTGCTGATCGCAGGCGCGGCCGAGTGCGCCGCGCCGCTGTCTCGATCCGCCCCGACCGTCGTGGAATTCGAAAATCCGCTGGCCAGCCCGCAACCGCTGCAGGGCTACCTGCGGCAACCCGACGGCGCCGCCGCCTCCCCCGCCGTGGTGCTGCTGCACGGCTGCAACGGCAATTGGCAGCGCCTCGATCAACGCTGGGGCAAGCGGATCGCGTCGTGGGGCTATGTGACGCTCACCGTCGACAGCTTCGGCCCGCGCGGCATCCAGGACACCTGCAGCAGCGGCGCGCCGGCCGATCTCGCCTTCGATGCCTACCGCGCCCTCAACTTCCTGGTACGCCAGCCGTTCGTCGATCCGGCGCGGATCGCGGCGCTGGGATTTTCGCAAGGCGGCTGGCTCACGCTGTTATCGGTCGAGCACGGCATCATCGAACAGACGGCCGTCAACAGGTTTCGCGCCGCGGCTGCGTTCTATCCACCTTGCCGCGCGTTCACGGGCGACGTGACCGTACCGATGCTGATTCTGGTCGGCGAGCTTGACGATTGGACACCGGCCCAGGAGTGCCGCAATATGGTGGAGGGCCGCGACGATTGGGGAATATCACGACAGCCGGGCCGGGGCGCCCCGATCCGGCTCATCGTCCTTCCCGGGGCCTATCACGCCTTCGACGCCCCCGACCTCAAGTCACCGAGGCAATTTCTGGGGCATCGTCTCGAATTCAACCAGGCGGCAACGGATCAGTCGATCGTCGCGCTGCGCCAATTCCTCAACGCAACGATCGGCGGGAAAGAGCAGGACCGGTGAACATCCAGGCCGTGGTTTTCGACGCCTATGGCACGCTTTACGACGTCCAGTCGGTGGCTGCCATCACCGAAGAGGCATTTCCCGGTTACGGCGAACTCATCACCCAGATCTGGCGGATCAAGCAGCTCGAATATAGCTGGCTGCGTTCGCTGATGCGGCGCTATGAGGATTTCTCCGTCATCACACGGCAATCGCTCGCCTACACGCTGCGGATCCTCGGGCTTCGGCACGACGAGCGCGTGTTCGACCGCATCATGGACAAATACCTGCACCTCGATCTCTATCCGGACGCGGCCGCGGCGCTGGCGGCGATGCGCGGCCGCAAGCTCGCCATCCTCTCCAATGGCAGCACCGACATGCTCAACGCGCTGGTGCGCAACAGCGGCCTCGACCGCGTGCTGGATGCGACGATCAGCGTCGACTCCATGAAAATCTTCAAGCCGAGCCCGGACGTCTACACCCTGGTCGAAACCAAACTCGGGGTGTCGCCGACCGAGGTGCTGTTCGTGTCGTCGAACCCCTGGGACGCCTGTGGTGCCAAGGCATTCGGCTTCCATGTCGCCTGGATCGAGCGGGTGACGCCGGAAGCGATGGCACTGGCCTGCGTCAGAAGCGACCTGATCGCCCCGCTCACCCTGTTCAAGGCGCTTCGCATGCAGATGGATGAATTCGGGGTCGAGCCCGACCATCGCATCCGCGCGCTGTCGGAACTGCCTCGGCTGGTCGCCACCCGATGAGCCTTGAATCGGTGCGCGCGTTCTTCGCGGCGAGGGCCCCCGATATCGCCGTGATGGTCGCGCCGATCAGCTCGGCAACGGTGGCGCTGGCGGCGCAGGCCTATGGCGTCGAGCCCGGACGGATCGCGAAAACGCTGAGCTTGCGGATCGGCGAGCGGGTGGTGCTGATCGTGGCCAGCGGCACCTCGCGGATGGATAACCGGAAGGTCAAGGCCCTGTTCGGCGGCAAACCCAAGATGCTCGGCCTCGACGAGGTCGCCGACATCACCGGCCACGAGGTCGGCGGCGTCTGCCCGTTCGGCCTGAAGGCGCCGCTGCCGATCTACTGCGATGTTTCATTGCAGGCGTTCGATGAGGTGGTACCGGCGGCAGGCTCGATCCACAGCGCGGTGCGGATCGCGCCGTCGCGAATGGCGGAATTGGTTGCTGCCGAATGGGTCGACGTCTGCGAGCACCGCACCTGACTGCATTCGCGGTCCGCCCGCACGAAACATTGGACGGCACGTTGCCGCAGTTGTATCGTTATGATGGTCCGCTTTGTGCGCGACTACTCCGGCCGAGCGCGGATCAAGGCATAGTGCGGAGGTTCAAGATGAAATCGCACCGGCTTCCTTTCGAGAATCGATGGACGGGCGGCGAGCGCGCGTGGCACTGGTATTGCGAGCTTGAACGGATCGGCGTGCCCAATGTGCGCGCGATGTTCGTCGATCACGAAATGCATCACGCGAACGACAACGAAGTTGTCTCCGACGTCCCGGCCGGCTTCGTGCGGGACTGGCTTCGCTTTCACGACCGCAACGAGGTTCGAAGACAGGTCCGTTGGCTGGCCGCGGTCGTGGTCCTGGCGCTGGTGGCCGCCGTCGCGTCCGTGATCGCGGCGGTGCGGATGTAGCGCGGCGTTCGGGCTTGGCTATTGGTCGCTGTACGGCCCCGACCGGTCATCCCGTTTCGGCGCGGCCTGCTCGGCTCATGCTGGCGTTTGATTCAAATACCGCGCGGCAGGGCCCGCTGAGCTGCGGCGTGTTCTGCCGCAGGCATGCGACGATCCGGTTGGCGTCGGGAATCTGTTCGCCGCACAGACGGAAGACATCGGGCGTGCAGGCAAGCTGTTGCTCCAGGGTTCCACGATATTCCTGGGCAACGGCCGCGCTCTGAACGGCGGCGAAACCACCGGTCGTTATCGCAAGGCTGAGAACAATTCGGCAGACTCGCATGGGCCAATCCTTGTTCCGGATCGAGTTGGCGTGCGGATTCCATCGGCAAATGCCAGCCTGTAAACCAAATGCGGCTTGGGAAGGTCGCGCAGGACAACAAAATGTGAAGTCTGCCCGGTTCGCGTCAAGAAAACGCGTCAATACAAGAAGCTAAAGCCCGGTTCTGATTCAATCAGAACCGAACAGGCTTTGGGCGGGTTTGCCGGCCTCGCTCAATGACTCTCGATTACTTTCCTGCCCTTGGCAAAACGCCCGGCCAGGAAATCGGCCAACACCTCGACGCGTGCGGGGCGGGGGCGGCCCGGCGGCATCACCAGGTGCACCGCGCCTTCGGGCTGGTTCCAGCCTTTCAGGATCACCTCGACTTCGCCGGATGCGATCGCATCGCCGACGATGAAGTCCGGCAGGTCGGCGATGCCAAGGCCAGCGAGCAAGGCCGGCATCAGCGCCTCGCCATTGTTGACCCGCAACTGACCCGCCGGCCGCACGCTGACCTGCTCGCCGGCTGAGTTGGTGTAGTGCCAGACATTCGGCGTGGAGAGATAGGTGTAGGCGAAGCATCGATGCTGGGCGAGATGCATCGGATGGCTCGGCCGGCCGTGCCGCTTGAGATAGGCGGGCGCCGCTACCGTATAGCGCGGCATCGCGCACAGCCGCCGCGCCACCAGCGAGGAATCCGGCAGCCGTGCAATGCGCAGGCCCGCGTCGAAGCCCTCGCCGATCAGGTCCACGGTCGCATCGCTGAGGTGTAGATCGATGGCGACTTCGGGATGCTGCGCCAGGAATTCCGGCAGCAGCGGCGCCACGGCCTTGACCCCGAACGTCATCGGTACCGCGAGACGCACCAGCCCGCGCGGTGCCACCGATTGCGCCAGCGCCTCGTTTTCCGTCGCCTCGCCATCGGCCAGCAGGCGCGCGGCGGGTCCGGACAGTTTCTGCCCGGCGTCAGTCAGGGCGAGCCGCCGCGAGGTGCGGTTGAACAGCCGCGCGCCGAGCCGCTGCTCCAGCCGGCTCACCGCCTTCGAGACCGTCGCCTTGGACAGCGCAAGCTCGCTCGACGCGGCCGCGAACGACCGCAATTCCACGACTTTGGCGAAAATCGCGAGCGCGTCGAAGTCCGGAAGTTTTGCCATGGGGTTCCTTCCGAGGCCTAATATCTGAAACAATGAGTTTCCATAGTTTCTATTTATACATCAAACGCCAAGGCATATCCACAAGGCAACGCAACGAAGCTCTCCAAGGAACATCCCATGATCGAACTCAGACCGTTTGCAAAACTCGGCAGCGCCGACCACGGCTGGCTGAAGGCCCGGCATCACTTCTCGTTCGGCAGCCACTACGATCCCGGCAATATGGGCCACGGCTCGCTGCGGGTGTGGAATGACGACGAGATCGCGCCGAACACCGGCTTTCCCGCGCACCCGCATGCCAATATGGAAATCATCACTTATGTCCGCGAGGGCGCGATCACGCATCAGGACAGCCTTGGCAACAAGGGCCGCACCGAGGCGGGCGACGTCCAGGTGATGAGCGCCGGCGCCGGGATCCGCCATTCCGAATACAATCTCGAGCCGACCAGGACCAGGATTTTCCAGATCTGGATCGAGCCCACCACGATTGGCGGCGCGCCGACCTGGGGCGCAAAGCCGTTTCCGAAGGCGGATCGCTCCGGCAGCTTTGTCACCATTGCCAGCGGCTTCGATCAGGACAAGGACGCCCTGCCGATTCGCGCCGACGCGCGGGTGCTCGCCACCACGCTCAAGGCCGGCGACAAGGCCGAATATGCGCCGGGCAAGACCCGCAGCCTCTATCTGGTGCCGGCCGCGGGCGCGGTCGAGATCAACGGCGTGCGAGTCGATGCCCGCGACGGTGTCGCAATCCGCGACGAAGCCCGGCTCACGATCACCGCGCTGGAGGATTCCGAACTGGTGCTGGTCGACGCTGCGTAAGGCCGTCCATTGACGACGACCCCTAGCTCGTCATGGCCGGGCTTCGTCCCGGCCATCCACGCCTTGGTCGCCAGGAAGACGTGGATGCCCGGCACAAGGCCGGGCATGACGACCTCATATTCACTTCTCAACCCCTCGGAGACCAATCATGACAAAAGTTCTCGTCCTGTATTATTCCGCTTACGGTCACATCGAGACCATGGCGAAGGCTGTTGCCGAAGGCGCTCGCGAAGCCGGCGCCGCGGTCGACATCAAGCGAGTGCCGGAACTGGTGCGCGCCGACGTCGCCAAGGCGTCGCACTACAAGCTCGATCAGGCGGCGCCGATCGCGCGGATCGAAGACCTCGCCGCCTATGACGCCATCATCATTGGCACCGGCACGCGCTTCGGCCGGATGGCATCGCAGATGGCGAATTTCCTCGATCAGGCCGGTGGCCTCTGGGCCAAGGGCGCACTGCATGGCAAGGTTGGCGGCGCCTTCACCTCGACCGCGACCCAGCATGGCGGCCAGGAAACCACGCTGTTCTCCATCATCACCAACCTGCTGCATTTCGGCATGGTAATCGTCGGGCTGAACTACGGTTTTGCCGGCCAGATGAAACTCGACGAAATCACCGGCGGTTCGCCCTACGGCGCGACCACAATTGCCGGCGGCGACGGCAGCCGGGCGCCGAGCGACAACGAACTGGCGGCGGCCCGCTATCAAGGACGCGTGATCGCCGAGACCGCGCAGAAGCTGCATGGCTGATGCCACGCGGGCGGCATTCCCCTCAGGGGCATGCCGCCCCATTTCCTGGCGGGGCACGAGACCTCGCCATGATCGAACTTCTCTTTATCTATCAACTGACCCGCAATCCGCTGCAGGCCATCGCGCGACGCTGGTGGTGCCGCAGCCTTTTCCGTGCGTCGCGCGGGCGGCGCCATTGCCGGGAATGCAACGGATCCTGACAGCGGCCGGCCGCGGCCGGGCCGGGAACCGGACGGCGTTCCGGCAGTTGTGTGAGGCGCATCCGCGCCTGGAGACCTCAACATGAGCAACAAGCCCGATTCCAAGACCCCCGCCAAGGACGCCGGCAAGAAGGCCACGACGCATCCCGGCATGATGGGCGACGGGACCGAGGAGCAAAATCTCGGTCAGCGCGGAAATCCGGCCGCCCGTATCAAGAAAGACGAAGTCGACGCGGCCTTCGCCAAGGACGGGAAGAAAAAGTCCTAGCCAGCGGCCATCCCCAAGCGCCGACAGTTTGCTTATAAAGACCGGGCCGGATCGCGCCCGGCCTTGTCGTGCCGGGACACCGGTGCCAGCGCTGTTGATGGTGGTGACGGATGAGCAAGGACCGGCAAGACCCTCCACTGGACCCTCCGCAAGACGCTCCACTAGACCCTTGGCCTGAATTGCCCACCGCCGCCTGGCGCGAGACCTATGACACGCTGCATCTGTGGACCCAGATCGTCGGCAAGATCCGTCTCGCGCGGACACCGTGGCTCAATCATTCCTGGCACGTCACGCTGTATGTCACCGCACGCGGCCTGGCCACCTCGCCGATCCCCGACGCCACGCGCACGTTTCAGATCGACTTCGACTTGATCGACCATCACCTCCGAATCTCGGCCAGCGACGGCGCGCGACGCCAGTTTGCCTTGGCCGGGCTATCGGTCGCGAGTTTCCATGCGGCCGTGATGGCGGCGCTGGCGGAACTCGGCATTGACGTCGAGATCGACGAGATGCCGAGCGAATTGCCCGACCCGATCCGGTTTTCGCAGGATACGCGCCATGCGTCCTACGACCCGGCAGCGGTACGGCGGTTTTTCCAGATCCTTGTCAACGTCGACCGCGTCTTCAAGCAATTCCGCACCGGCTTCCTCGGCAAGGCGAGCCCGGTGCATTTCTTCTGGGGCAGCTTCGATCTTGCGGTGACGCGCTTTTCGGGGCGGCGCGCGCCACGCCATCCCGGCGGCGTTCCCAATCTCCCCGACGCGGTGGCGTGCGAAGCCTACTCCCACGAAGAGAGCAGCGCAGGCTTCTGGCCCGGCAGCGGCGCCATCGACTATCCGGCGTTCTATTCCTATGCCTATCCCGAACCGGCGGGTTACCGCGCCGCGCGGGTGCGGCCGGAAGCCGCCTTCTTCAGCGAGGCGCTGGGCGAGTTCATTCTTCCCTACGATTCCGTGCGCACCGCCAAGCATCCCGACCAGGCGCTGCTTGAATTCCTGCAAACGAGCTATGAGGCCGCGGCGAATGCGGCGAAATGGGATCGCGAGACGCTGGAATGCGCGCCGGGCCAGCCGCGCGTGGTGCGACCGGTTTAGCAGGCTGCTGGCGCGATTTGACCCTGAACCCGCCGGCACTTTATATGCTCCCCGAAGAGCCCCTTTCCACGCACCGACCGCACGCCAAGGGACCGGATCACCATGAACCTCGATAATTGGACGCCGGCATGAGCGAACAGCCGGCTATTCTGGTCACGGGCGGTGCGGGCTATATCGGCTCGCACGGCTGCCGGGCGCTGGCTGCGGCCGGCTACCAGCCGGTCGTGTTCGACAATCTTTCAACCGGCCACCGCAACTTCGTGACCGGCGCGCTTGTCGTCGGCGACCTCATCGACCGCGCCGCGCTCGACCGCGCCTTCGCGCAGCATCGCATCGTCGCGGTCATGCATTTCGCGGCGTCGAGTCTGGTCGGCGAGTCCGTCGCCGATCCGCAGAAATACTACGCCAACAATGTCGCCGGCACGCTGTCGCTCCTGACCGCGATGCGCGAAGCCGGCTGCCATCGCCTGGTGTTTTCGTCCACCGGCGCGGTTTATGGCGACGCCGACAGCAAGGCCCTGCCGGAGAGCGACGCCGGCGCGCCGATCAATCCCTATGGCACGTCGAAATGGATGATCGAGCAGATCCTGGCCGATTATCGCAGCGCCTATGGCTTCGGATCGTTCTGCCTGCGCTACTTCAATGCCAGCGGCGCCGACGCGTCGGGCGAGATCGGCGAGCTGCGCGACAATGAAACCCACCTCATCCCCCGCGCCATGATGGCGCTGCAAGGTCACATTTCGGACTTCGCGGTGTTCGGCGACGACTACCAGACACCCGACGGCACCGCGATCCGCGACTACATCCATGTCACCGATCTGGCGGCGGCGCACGTCCTGGCGCTGAAACTGCTGATGCAGGACCATCGGGGGGCGCCTTCAATCTCGGCACCGGCAAGGGTTTTTCGGTGCGCGAGATCCTGGCTGCCATCGCGGCCGAAGCCGGCCGCGACGTGCCGCATGTCGTCAAGCCGCGCCGAACCGGCGATCCGACCTTTCTGGTCGCCGACCCGACTGCCGCGCGCGAAACCCTGCAGTTCCGCACCGCGCATTCCGACCTCGCGACGATTATCCGGACCGCGTGGGCATGGCACAGAAAGGCTCATCCGCTGAAGACGGATGCAGCCGTCCCTGACAGATGACCGGTATCGTCGCCCGGATGGAGCGCAGCGGAATCCGGGACCTTCTGGTCTAGTCTGGCCGGCTTCCCGGATTTCGCTTCCGCTCCATCCGGGCTACATGGCGATCCGCCCGTGCCGGATCTCGTCCGGGCAAAAATTCCGACCCAAGTCATTGCCATCGGGCCTTCGCTTTGAGACCATGCGGGGCGTCACAACAAGCAAGATCCGTCCCCGCGCGGGCATCGCAACAGGAACCCCATGCCGATCGTCCAGGCCGACCGTCTTACCCGCATCGGTGCGGCGCTCCTCAGGGCTGCCGGCGCCTCGGACGAGGAAGCAGACGCCGTCGCGAACGGCTGCGTCAATGCCAACCTCGCCGGCCACGACTCGCACGGGATCATCGCGATCCCGACCTATATCGATCGCATCAAGGCCGGCCATATCGTTCCCGGCGCGAACTGGACCATTGTGCAGGAATCGCCGACCACGGCGGTGATCGACGGCCACTGGGGCTTCGGCTTTCATGTCAACGCCAAGGCGATGGCGCTGACCATCGAAAAGGCGAAGACCGCCAACGTCGCGGCCTGCACGGTGTTTCGCCAGAGTCATGTCGGACGGCTCGCCGCCTATCCGATGATGGCGATCAAGGAAGGCATGATCGGGCTTGCCACCGCCGATTCCGGCCGTTCTCCCAAAATCGTCGCGCCGTTCGGCGGCCGCGAGGCACGGCTCGGCACCAACCCGATTTCGATCGCGGTGCCCTCCGACCTCGAAGCGCCGTTCTATCTGGACATGGCGACATCGGCGGTCGCAGCCGGCAAGATCCAGCTCGCCGCCGCGCGCGGCGAGGAAATCCCCGCCGGCTGGATCGTCGATGGCGAAGGACGGCAAACCACCGACCCCCGGCAATTCCGCAACGGCGGCGCGCTGCTGCCGCTCGGCGGCACCGAAGGCTACAAGGGCAGCGGCCTCGCCGCGATGGTCGAGGTGTTGTGCGGCCTGCTTACCGGCCTCGGCTTCGGCGTCGAACCGAGCGGGCGGCACAATGACGGATGCTTCATGGCGGTGTTCAACGTGGCGGCGTTCCGGCCGCTCAAGGAGTTCAAGCGAGAGGTGGCCGAATTCGCCCGATACCTCAAGGCGACGCCGCCCTCGCAGGGCAGCAATGGCGTGCTCTATCCGGGCGAGATCGAATATATCCGCGAGCAGCAGCGCAAGCTCGCCGGCATCGACGTTGAAGACGCCACCTGGGCGAAGTTGCGGGCACTGGCCGGCGAGTACAAACTCGCCGCTGAACTCGGTCTCGCGTAACACCAGGCCGGACCAGGGAGAACAGCATGACACGGCAAATGGCGATGGTCGGCTTCCTGCAGGCGCAGAACTGCACCAACCTGCCGAGTTCGTGGCGGCATCCGGAGTTGCGCGACGATTCGATGTCGGCGGATTACTACCAGGAGATCGCCCGGATCCTCGAAGCCGGAAAATTCCACATGGCGTTCTTCGACGATCGCCTGGCGATGCCCGACCGCTACGGCAACGATCACGCCCACACGGTCGAATATGGCATCCGCTGCGTGAAGATGGATCCGATCGTGGTCCTGACCACGATGGGCATGGTCACCGAAAAGCTCGGGCTCGCCTCGACCTGTTCGACCACCTATTACGAGCCGTTCGACGTGGCGCGCCGCTTCGCCACCCTCGATTTGATGACCGATGGCCGTGCCGCCTGGAATGTGGTGACCTCCGTGAACGACGGCGAAGCGCACAACATGGGACGCGATCAGCATCTCGAACATGACCTGCGTTACGACCGCGCCGACGAGTTCATGGAAGTCGTGCTCGGCCACTGGGATTCCTGGGAAGACGGCTCGCTGCTCATCGACAAGAAGAGCGGGCGATTCGCCGATCCGAGCAAGGTCAAGCGGCTTGATCACAACGGACGATTTTTCAAGTCGCGCGGACCGTTCACGGTGCCGCGCTCGCAACAGGGCCATCCCGTGGTGATCCAGGCCGGCGCCAGCGGCCGCGGCCAGCGTTTCGCCGGACGATGGGGCGAGGTGATCTTCACCGCGGCGCGCAATCTGGCGAACGCCCGGCAGGGCTATGACGCGATCAGGAACGAGGCCGCCAGGGCCGGCCGCGATCCCGATCAGATGTTCCTCTGCAACCTGACGACGCCGGTGTCCGGCGCAACCAAATCCGAAGCCGAAGACAAGATGGCGCTGATCCAGAAGCTGCCACTGGAAATCGACGCGCTGTCGCTGTTGTCGGAAGGCCTGAACTACGATTTCGCCTGCAAAGGCATCGACGAGCCGCTGAGCACGGAAGAACTCCAGGGCATGCAGGGCATGATCGGCATCCGCGACGGCGTGCTCAGGACCAGCGGCAAGACCAACCCCAGCACGCGGGATTTCATCACCTTTTCCGGCCGCGGCCAGACCCAGGACGCGATCGTCGGCGGGCCGAAGGAAATCGCCGATACGCTGGAAGAAATGTTCACCGGACGGGGCTGCGACGGCTTTGTCATCGCGGCGACCTATGTGCCCGGCTCGTACGCCGATTTCGTCCGCCATATCGTTCCGGAACTGCAACGGCGCGGCCTGTTCCACAAGGACTATACCGGCAGGACCTTGCGCGAGAATCTCGGCCTGCCGCGTCCGGCCGCCGGCGCCTGGAAAACCCAGCCGCGGGTCGCGGCGGAATAGGGGACTTTGCGAATGCGTTGGCTCAAATTCACTGCCGGTGGACAAACTTCGTGGGGCATCGTCGAAGCCGACAGGGTGGTCGCGATCAGCGGCGATCCGTTCGGCGAGTGGACCCGAACGGCGCAATCCCATGCGCTGAAGGACGTCAAGATCGAACTGCCGCTGGTACCGCGCACCTTCTATTGCGTCGGCCTCAACTATCTCAAGCATCTCAAGGAGGCGGCGGACAAGCGCGGCGAGGTGCCCAATGTGCCGGATCGTCCCGAGATCGGCTATCGCGCGCAGAACGCGCTGATCGCTCACGACGAAGATGTCGTGATTCCCGCAACCGCCACCGAGAAAATTCATTATGAAGGCGAACTGGTCGTCGTCATCGGCAGGAAGGCAAAGCACCTCGACAAGGCCAATGCGATGTCGTGCGTGTTCGGCTATACCATCGGTAACGATGTCAGCGAGCGGAGCTGGCAGAAAGCCGATCGCGGGCTGTGGCGCGCCAAGAATGCCGACACCTTCAAGCCGATGGGGCCGTGGATCGAGACCGAGGTCGATCTCGACCGCATGGAAACCGTGGTCAGGGTCAACGGCAGGGAGAGCAACCGCTTCCGCACCAACGACATGATCTTCGGCATCGTGCCGTTCCTCGTCGAGCTGACCAAATACTTTACATTGTGGCCGGGCGACGTGATCTGGATGGGCACCGACGGCGCCTCGCCCGACCTCAAGGCCGGCGACATCGTCGAAATCGACATCACCGGCATCGGTACCCTGCGGAACAGGTTCGTCGCGGAACTGCGATAGGATCGGCGCCGCCGCGGCGCGATCGGCGGCGCGAGATCTACACCGCGGTTGCGCGGGCGAAATCCAGATAGATCTCGCGCAACCGGTTCGTCATCGGGCCCGGCCTGCCATCGCCGACCTGCTTGCCATCGATGCTCACCACGGCCTGCACGAACAGGGTGGCGCTGGTAGTGAAGGCTTCCTTGGCGGCCAGGGCTTCTTCGACCGTGAACGGCCGCTCCTCGACCCGAAGCTGGCGTTCCTCGGCGAGCGCCACCACCGCCTTGCGGGTACAGCCCGGCAGGATGGCGCTGGAATTGTGCCGCGTCACCAGGACGTCGTCCTTGGTCAGGATGAAGGCCGATGACGATCCGCCTTCGGTCACCTTGCCGTCCTCGATCATCCAGGCTTCGCCGGCGCCCGCCTCCGCCGCGGCCTGCTTGGCCAGCACCTGCGCCAGCAGCGCCACGCTCTTGATGTCGCGCCGCTCCCAGCGGATGTCGGGTACGGTGATCACGGCGATGCCGGACCTCGCCGACGGCGCGTTGACGATGTCCTTGACCGAGGTGAACATCACCAGCGTCGGCTTGACCGGATTCCTGGGGAACGCGAAATCGCGACCGCTATCGGCGCCGCGCGTCACCTCCAGATAGATCATGCCGTTGACGAGTTGGTTGCGGGCGATCAGCTCCTTCTGGATTTCCTGAATCCGCGCCAATGTCTCCGGCAGCGCCAGCGCGATCTCGCCGACCGAGCGCTGCAGCCGCGCCAGGTGCGAAGCATTGTCGATCAACCTGCCGTCCAGCACGGCAGCCACTTCGTAGATGCCGTCCGCGAACAGAAAGCCACGGTCCAGGATCGATACCTTGGCGTCGGCCATGGGCACGAACGAACCGTTGACATAAGCGATCTGATCCAAGCACGTTCTCCCGCCATCGATGCGAAGCAGTTGCGGCATCTATATAGGCGAATTGCTGCCGGGCGATCCATCAAATTGGGCGACGCCAGCGGCCTCTGCGCCGGCCGGTCGGCATTGGTTGCGTGACACGGTACGGTTCGAATACCATTGTCGCTGCAGGCAGACCGCGGGCTTACCTGGCCTTTAAGGCGTATCGATCATGAAAAAGCAAATCCGGCTCAACGCCTTCGCCATGAACTGCGTCGCGCATCAGTCGCCGGGGCTGTGGACCCATCCGCGCGATCGCACCAGCGAGTATAACCGGCTGCCATACTGGACCGATCTGGCGAGGACGCTCGAGCGCGGCCGGTTCGACGGGCTGTTTCTCGCCGACGTGCTCGGGGTCTACGACGTGTTCGGCAACAGTCCGGATGCGGCGCTGCGCAACGCCACCCAGACGCCGGCGAACGAGCCGCTGCTGCTGATCCCGGCGATGGCTGCCGTCACCGAAAACCTCGGCTTTGGCGTCACCAGCAACCTGTCCTATGAGCCGCCCTACCCGTTCGCGCGACGGATGTCGACGCTCGACCATCTGACCGAAGGCCGGATCGGCTGGAACGTGGTGACCGGCTATCTCGACAGCGCGGCCCGCGGTTCCGGCAAGGACAAGCAGACCGCGCATGACGACCGCTACGATATCGCCGACGAATATATGGAGGTGGTGTACAAGCTGTGGGAAGCAAGCTGGGAGGACGACGCGGTGCTGCGCGATCGGTCGCGCGGCATCTTCGCCGATCCCGCCAAGGTGCACCGCATCCACCACGCGGGCAATCACTACCGGGTCGATGCCATTCATCTCAGCGAGCCATCGCCGCAACGCACGCCGGTGCTGTATCAGGCCGGCACTTCGCCGCGCGGACGGCAATTCGCCGCCCAACACGCCGAATGCGTGTTCATGTCGGGCCCGTCGGCCAAGGTGATCGCGCCGCGGGTCGCCGCGATCCGCGCGCTCGCCGCCGAAGCCGGCCGCAACCCGGCCGAAATCCTGATGTTCAGCATGATGACCATTATCCTGGGACGCACCGAGGCCGAGGCGGCGGCGAAATACGCCGACTATGCCAGCCACATCAGTCCGGAAGGCGCGCTCACTTTGATGTCCGGCTGGACCGGTGTCGATTTCTCGACTTACGCGCTCGACCAGCAGGTCCGCCACGTCGAGAACGACGCCGGCCGCACCGCGATGGACAATATCACCCGCGCCGATCCCGACCGGATCTGGACCGTTCGCGAGGTCGCCGAGCATGTCGGCATCGGCGGGATCGGACCGGTGGTGGTCGGTACACCCGAACAGGTCGCCGACTCGATCGAAGCCTGGTTCGAGCAGACCGACGTCGACGGCCTGAACGTGCCGTTTGCGGTCTCGCCCGGCGATTTCGAGGATATCAGCGACATGCTGGTGCCGGAACTGACCCGGCGCGGGCGCTACAAGGCCGCCTATCGAAGAGGAACGTTACGGGAGAAGCTGTTCGGCACCGGCCGTGCCCGCCTCGCCGCACCCCATCCCGCCGCGCATTATCGTCCGCATACGAGATCGAAAGCAGCGGAATAGGTTTACACCGTCATGGCGAGGAGCACTTGCGACCAAGCAATCCAGGGGTGTCATTCCGCGGCGATGCCAACGCCGCGCCCCGGAATGACAGCGAGCGATGGATTGCTTCGCTTGCGCTCGCAATGACGGGATAATTTAGACCGTACCGTCGACCACCACTTCGATCAGCTTCGCGCCGGGCCGCTTGAACGCCTGCGGCAGCGTCGCCGCCAGATCCTTCGATTCGGTAATCCGCATCGCCTCCAGCCCGAACGATCTGGCGAGCCCGGTGAAATCGATCGGCGGATCGGCAAAGTCCATGCCGACGTAATGATCGTCGCCGTGAAACGCCAGCAGCCGCTGCTTGATGATGCGGTAGCCGCCATTGTTGATGATCACGACGTTCAGCGGCAGCTTGTGATGCGCCGCGGTCCACAGCGCCTGGATCGAATACATCGCGCTGCCGTCGCCGGTGAAGCACACCACCGGCCGGTCGGGATTGGCCATGCTGACGCCGACCGAGGCCGGCAATCCCCAGCCGATGCCGCCCGAGGCGAGCGCATGGTAGCCGTAGCGATCGCGGTGCGGGCGCAGGGCATTGATCTGGCGCGAGGAGGTCAGCCCCTCGTCGACCAGAATGGCGTTGTCCGGCATCGCCTCGACCACCTGCAACGCCAGCCAGTCCGGATCGATCGGCGAACGATCCTTGGCCCTGGAAATCTGCTCGACCACGCCGGCGCGGCGCGCCGTCCAGTTGTTCGGCTTGAGCGCGGCGATGGCCTTGCCGGCACGCGCCTGCAGCGCGGCGCCGCCGGCAGATTTCAACGCCGGAACCAGCGCTCGCAGGGTCTCCTTGACGTCGGCCTTGAGGGCGATCTCGGCGCCGTAGTTCTTGGCAAGATCCCAGTCGACCAGGCCGACCTGCACGATCGGCATGCCGTCAGGCAAGGGCTCGACCTCGCTGTGCACCGACATCCGCAGCGGATCGGTACCCAGCGCGATCAACAGATCGTAGGGCGCAAGGACCTCGCGAACCTGCTTCTGCAGACGCGACAGCGCGCCCATGAAGCAAGGACTCTCGGACAGGAAATGCGCGCCGTAGGGCGCCGATTGCTGATAGGCGGGACAGCCGAGCACAAGGGCCAGCGCCGCCGCTTCCTGCAGCGCATCGCTCTTGACGATTTCGTCGCCGGCGACGATGACGGGCCGCTCGGCCTTCAGGATGCGCTGCGTCAGCGCCTGCAGGCTCTGGTCCGACGGTCGCACGCGGGTATCGACCCGGGTGGAACGGCCAAGTTCGATGCCGGCTTCGGCATTCAGGATGTCGCCGGGCAACGAGATGAACACCGGCCCGGTCGGCGGCGTGGTCGCGACCTTGGCCGCCCGACGCACGATGCGCGGCAGGTCCTCCAGTCTGGTCACTTCCACCGCCCACTTCACCAGCGGCTCGGCCATCCGCACCAGCGGTCCGAACAGCAGCGGCTCCATCAGGCCATGACCCTGCTCCTGCTGCCCGGCGGTCAGTATCATCGGGGTGCCGGTGAATTGCGCGTTGTAGAGCGAACCCATCGCATTTCCGAGCCCGGGCGCGACATGGACATTGCAGGCGACAAGCCGGCCGGAGGCGCGGCTGAAGCCGTCGGCGATCGCCACCACCAGGCTTTCCTGCATCGCCATCACATAAGTGAGGTCGGGATGATCCTTCAGGGCATGCATGATCGGCAGTTCGGTGGTGCCGGGATTGCCGAACAGGTGGGTGATGCCCTCGTCCTTGAGCAGAGCAAGGAACGCCGAGCGCCCGGTGATGCGATTCATGGAAAGGTCTCCTCCTGCCCGCGGCCGTTACCGCCGGGCGCCGCCACAACATGGCCGATCTCGCAGGCCGAGATCAAGGAAGCCCGATCATGGCAGCCCTGCGCGCGGCCCCCCGTCTCAGGCGCCGTCGCGGCTGAGCTCGAACGGATCGTCGCCGGCGGAGCGCCGCTTTCGTTTCGAACGCTGCCAGACTACGCCGGGAAAGCCCTGCAGCGGCACCAGCGGCTCGCCGGTGTAAGCCCACTCCTGCAGCTCCTCGATCGCGATGTGATAGAGCGGCTGCCGTCCGGTGCGGCCTGAAAACAGCGCGCGCGGAACATTCACCATATGCGGGGAACCTGCGCGCTCATACAGCAGCGGCGTGCCGCAGCTTGCGCAAAAGCTCCGCACGGTTTTCGCCAGCCTGTCCTCGAAGCGCGAGATATGATTCTGGCCGCGGGTGATCCGGAACCGCTTGCGCCAGCTTCCGACATAGGTGGCATAGGCCGCGCCATGGGCGCGGCGGCTGGCCGACGAATGATCGTGCCAGGCCCAGCGCGCCGGCGTGTCGATCTCGAAACCGACCCGTCCGCACAGGCATTGACCCGCTGCAGGTTTGCCCGGCGCCACCGCTTTTGGCTTTGTCGTCACTGCCATCCTCCGTCATCACCGCTTCGTAGCCGAATTCTCCTCGTCACAATGACGGCCGTAGCCCGGATGGAGCGCAGCGAAATCCGGGAATCGCGATGCGGATGGGATGGCCCCGGATTTCGCTGCGCTCCATCCGGGCTACCGCTGCTCTCACGCCTGCTGTAGCTCGTCGTGAAAGGGATAGTCGGTGTAGCCGGCCGCTTCGCCGCCATAGAAGGTCGCGCGGTTGTACGGCGTCAGCGCCAAGCCGCGCTGCAGGCGACGCGGCAGGTCCGGATTGGAGATGAAGATGCGGCCGAACGCGATGGCGTCGGCATGGCCGGCACGGATCGCCGCATCGGCGCTCTCGCCGGTAAAGCCGCCCGCCGTGATCAGAATGCCGTTCCAGATCGGGCGAAACAGCACCATGGCCGAAGGCACGTTCTGGTGGTTGACCTCGGCGCGGCCGGCACCGCTCGAGCGCGGCTCGATGAAATGCAGATAGGCAAGCCCAAGCCGATCCAGCGACTTGATGACGTGGCCATACAGCGGCATCGGATCGGCTTCGCCGCTGTCATTGGCAATGCCATAGGGCGACAACCTGACCCCGACGCGGTCGGCGCCCCAGACCTCGACGACGGCCCGGGTGATCTCCAACAGGAATCGCGCGCGGTTCTCGATCGATCCACCGTAGCGGTCGGTGCGTATATTGGTGCGCGATTGCAGGAACTGCTCGATCAGATAGCCATTGGCGCCGTGGATTTCGACACCATCGAATCCAACCCGGAGCGCATTGCGCGCGGCCTGCCGAAAGCTCGCGATCAGGTCGGCGATTTCATCGGTTTCGAGCGCGCGCGGCGTCTCGTAGGCCGCGGGCTTGCCGTCGGCGGTCATGGTCTTCAACGCGGCCGAGATCGGCACCGCGGAGGACGACACCGGCCTTGCGCCGCCGGGCTGGAACGAGGAATGCGAGACGCGACCAACGTGCCAGAGCTGGAGAAAGATCAGGCCGCCTTTGGCATGGACGGCATCGACAACCTCGCGCCAGCCACTGATCTGCGGCTCCGAATAGACGCCGGGCGTACCGGGATTGCCGTGTCCGGTCGCCATCACCGGCGAGGCTTCGGCGATGATCAGGCCTCCCGGCGTGGCGCGCTGGGCGTAGTATTCCGCATTCAACGGCCGCGGCGCGAGGCTTGGCCGTTCCGCCCGCATTCGCGTCAGCGGCGCCATCACGACGCGATGTTCGAGCCGGTACGGACCGACCTGCAGCGGTGAAAACAACGAGGGATAATTCATGCCCGCCCCAAAAAATACCGGTTGATCCGGATATGTAGCCGGTTCGCCTTGTTCGCAAAAGGCTTCCTGGTGATGATGCGCGAACCGTATTCGAGGAGAACGCTGTGCCCCACCCCGCCATGTCGCCCAACCATGTCGCCGTCGTGACCGGCGGCGCGTCCGGCATCGGCCTCGCCGCCGCGGCCCGCTTTGCGCGTCTCGGCATGAAGGTCTGTATCGCCGACCTCGGAACCGATCGTCTCGCCGAGGCCGAAGCGAAGCTGTCGGCGGCAGCGCCCGAAGGCGCGGCCAGCGTCATGGTATCATCGACGGATGTCAGCCGTGTCGAGGACGTCTCCGCCCTGGAGCTCGCCGTGCGAAAGCGGTTCGGCGGCACCGATATTCTGATGAACAATGCCGGCATCCAGCCGGGCAGCCAGATGTTCGGGCCGGCGGAAAACTGGCAGCGCATCCTCGGCGTCAATCTCTGGGGTGTGATCCACGGCTCGCGGGCCTTTGCGCCCGGCATGATCGCGCGTGGTCGGCCCGGGCTCATTATCAACACCGGATCCAAGCAGGGCATCACCACGCCGCCCGGCGATCCCGCCTACAACATCGCCAAAGCCGGCGTGAAAGCCTTTACCGAAGCGCTGCAGCACGAATTGCGCAACACGGCAGGCAGCCAGCTCAGCGCCCATCTTCTGATTCCGGGCTTTGTCTTCACCGGCCTCACCGCGAAAGGCCGCACCGAGAAGCCGGCCGGCGCCTGGACGCCCGAGCAGACCGTCGACTTCATGATCGAGCGGATCGAGGCCGGGGATTTTTATATTCTGTGCCCGGACAACGACGTGCCGCGCCGGCTCGACGAGCGGCGGATCCTGTGGGCGGCAGGCGATATTGTCGAAAACCGCCCGCCGCTGTCGCGATGGCATCCGGATTTCGCCGGGGCGTTTGCTGCTTTTGTGAAGCGCGGCTAGCCAAAAAGGCCGCTGCGGCCGGGACGATCATTTCGTCGATGGCGTGACCGGCGCGGGACATCGCCGGTTCCAGGGAAGTCCCCGCCGCGGCCCCGGAAGGAAGCTTCCGGGCCGGGCGGGTTATCGAAGCTGCTTACTTGCGCGCCGCGCAGGCGTACATGTTGATTTCCATGCCAACGGGCACTTCAACGATCTTCGGTGCTTTCCAGGCCATTCATCTCTCCCAAGTTTTATCGAACACCCCAACGGGTGTGAAGTTACGTCGACCGCCAAAAGAGCGCAAGCGTGCGTTGCGGTCCCAGTCTGTTTCTATTTCGCTGCGCGTTCCGGCGAGGTTCCGCGCCGCCCGTTGCGGGAACTGCACGTTCTATCGCACCTCAAAAATGTGTGGGCATCGTTCCACAAATTGAAAGCTGGGATCGCTAAAGGCGCCTACAGCGTCTCCTGCTTGTGGCCGCACTGCTTGCAGGCGAATTTGACCCGGGTCGCGCCTTTTTCAGCCAGGACGCGGTTCGGCGCGCCGCATTTGCCGCAGACCGTCTCGATCCGGGTGTTGCCCTGCTTCACGACAATGGCCTTCTTCGCCATGGTTTCGCGGATCAACCGTTCGGCCTCCTCGCGCATCGCCTGTTTCGACATCGGGCAGCACCTGTCATGAACGCCGCGGGGCTTATAGCACGCGCCTCGCGGTTTGCGAGCCGAGGCCGCTCACGTTTCGACGATGACGTAGCTGTCCTCGATGTGAACCGGAAAGGTTTCCGCCACATAGGGGCCCTTGGCGAGGGTCTCGCCGTCCTCGACCAGCACCGGATAGCTGCGGACCTTGACCCGGTTCGGATCGAACCAGGACTGTCCGTTGCGGATGTCGAATTCCCAGCCATGCCAGGCGCAACGGATCAGCTCGCCAACCCGCGAGCGCTGATAGACGCCGGGCTCGGGCGAGGTCAGCCGCGCGACGCAGGCCGCCTTGTCGAGCGGCGCACCCTCATGCGGACAGCGGTTGAGCAGCGCAAAGAACTCGCCGTTGACATGGAACACGACGATATCGCGGCCCTCGATGCCGACAACCTTGTTGCCGCCGGGCGGGATATCGGTGGTCCGGGCGACAATGTGACGGGCCATCGGATCAAAGTCTGTAAAGCGCGCGCGCGTTGCCGTTGAAGATCTTGCCGCGTTCCGCCTCGGTCAGCGGCGTCTTGAACGCGAACCGCGGATCGTCGAAATCCCAGTGCGGATAATCCGAGGAGAACAGCAGGCGATCCGCCCCGACCCAGTCGATCACCGAGCGCAGGTGCTTCGCCTCGTCGGGCTCGTCGATCGGCTGGGTGGTGAACCAGAACTGTTCCCGCACATATTCCGACGGGCGCCGCTTCAGATGCGGGACCTCGTCCCGGAAGCGATCGAAATGCCGGTCCATCCGCCAGATGGTCGACGGGATCCAGCCGAACCCGCCCTCGATGAAGACGATCTTGAGACGCGGGAAGCGCTCCGGGACGCCTTCGATCACCAGGCTTGAAAGCTGCGCTGCCACCGAATGGGCATTGGATTGATGCTCCTCGACATAATAAGACGGCCAGCCGCCGCCGGTCGGGGCGTGGCCGCCATAGCCGCCGACATGGATGCCGAGCGGCAGGCCGAGCTCCTGTGCGCGGGCATAGATCGGCCAGTAGCGGCGGCGACCCAAGGGCTCGTTGGCGCGTGGACAGACATTGATCTGGACATACTGCCCGAGCTTGGCGCAGCGCTCGATTTCGGCGACCGCCGCCTCGGTGTCGTCCTGCCCGACCAGGATCGCGGCCTTGAGCCGCGGTTCGCGGCTGGTCCAGTTGGCGAGCTGCCAGTCGTTGACGGCGCGCTGGATCGCCGCACCGAATTCCAGGTTCTGCTGCGAGAAGATGAACATGTCGAGCACCTGGAGGATGCCGAACTCGATGTCGAGCGGATCGAGGTGCTGCTGCCGCATGAAATCGAGATCGGATCCCGGCGGTCCGCCGGTCGGCGGCCAGGCGTCGCGGCGGGCGATCAGCGGCGAGGAGCGCGGATAGGGCGTGGTGCCGATATAGGGCGTGCGCAGATGGTCGCCGTAGGTCTTCAGATGGTCCTGCCAGCGCTTTGCCAGGAACGGATTGAGGTCGGAACGCGCGTGCAGGCTCGGATGCACGTCGCAGTCGATGATCCGCAGCCGGCTTTTGGCTGACGCTTCCCGGTCGAGGACGGGACGGTCGATGACATCACTCATGCGAGCCTCCTTCGGACGGCGCGGTTCATGCGGCGAGCGCGAGCCGCGGAAAGGTTTCAAGCGGATTGTCGGCACACATGCGCGACACGATACTGGCCGGCAGATGCGGCGGGATCGCGTCGTCGCCGTCGAACTGCCAGTGCGGATAATCGGACGCGAACAGGAACATGCGGTCCGAGCCGATCTGGTCGACGATGTCGGCGACGCCTGCGGCATCGGGCGGGCTATCGAACGGCTGCGTGGTGAGGCGGATATGATCGCGAATGATCGCTGCCGGCTCGCGATCGACCCAGGGCACCTCGACCCGCACGCCGCGCCAGGTCTTGTTGGCACGCCACATGAAGGCGGGCAACCAGCTCACGCCGGATTCCATCAGCACGACCTTGAGGCCGGGGCATTTGAGGAAAACGCCTTCGTAGATCAGGCTCAAGACCTGGGCCTGGAACGCCTGCGCCTCGGCCAGATAAAATTCGTAGCGATAGGACGGCCAGCCGATCGAACTCGGCGCCCCCCGATATTGGCTGCCGGCATGGATCGCGATCGGCAACCGATGCTTCTCGGCGGCCTGCCAGACCGGCCAGTAGTGCCGTCGCCCCAACAGGCTCTCGCCCTGCGCCAGCACCAGCACCGAGACAAACCGGTTGTCGGCGGCGCGGCGTTCGATTTCCTCGACCGCGAGGTCCGGCGCCTGCAGCGGAATCACGATCGAGGCGCGCAGCCGGGCATCGCGCGCCAGCCATTCGGCCGCGATCCAGTCGTTGATCGCCTTGCAGAATGCCGCCGCCATGTAGGGGTCGTAGACGGCCTGGGCGCCGTAGAGCACGTTGCAGATCGCGTGGCTGGCCCCGAGCTGGTCGAACGCACCGCGTTGCACCATCGCAAGTTCGCTGCCCGGCTTGCCCTGCGCCGGCCGCCAGTCGGCCCGGCCGGACAGCGGCATGTTCGGCGGATAGCTCGAGAGATCGAGACCATCGATCGCCCGGCTCACCACCTGTTCCTTCCAGTGATCGTCAAGATAGGGCAGCAGCGTGGTGCGGGTTCCGCCCACCGCGGGATGGATATCGCAGTCGATCCGCGTCGCCGCCATAGGTGTTCCCCGGATGGGTTTTTGGCGGCGCATCTGCCGCCGCACGCCGAATGTGCCGCCGCCGCTCCACGAGCGCAAGGCTTGGCCGTGCAACCGCGTCAAAAAAGCCGGAATTCGTTGCGGCAAACTACCGGATCTGGGCCGCGGGCGCGCTGGTGTCCAATGTAGGCTCGTGGATGCAGCGCACTGCCCAGGATTCGTCATCGGCATCGCCGCGCAGACTCTGACCACCACGACCAACGGTCTCATCCAGACGTCGACCGAGCCGCACATGCGCGGCCGCGTCATTGCCATCCTGCTCGCGCTCGCGCTCGGCGGTACGCCAATCGGCGCGCCGATCGTGGGCTGGGTGGCCGACACGTTCGGTCCGCGCTGGGCGCTTGGCGTCGGCGCCGCGGCCGGCTTCCTCGCGGCGGCGATCGCCGCCCTTTATCTGCTCAGGCTCAGGTACGCCGACGTGGTCGTTTAGCGGGCCGCATGGGTGTTGGTGGAGGGCGCCTGTTCCGCCGTGGCGTGTTCCGGCAGGTTTTCGCCATGCACGGCCAGGGGTGATCCAATCCAGAGCGGATTTAGAAGATGATCCCTGCGCGGGTTGTCCGTGTTCGGGTGGACCAGGACGCTCAGGCTGCCGTGGTTGAGCATCAGCCAGGGCACCAGCGTGGCAAACAGCTCCGCCGCAAAGGCCACCTGGAACATGGCCTGATCGTGGGGACCGACTTTGACGTCATGCCATCGTCCCAGGGTGACGGCAAAACGCTCGTCCATCCATCCGCGCAGCCGCTCGGCCTCCAGACGCGTGGTCGCCGGATCGTAATAGACGTGGGCGTGATAGCTGGCGATCTCGCTGACCGATCGCGGGAGGGTGGGCTCTGTCATGGGCGGTGTTTCCGAGATTTGGCGGCGCAAGCTCAGCTTAACGAAGGCAAGCCGATTAATCCCGGCCGAAGCGTGCCGTTAACGCCGGATTCAGTGCAAAACTTGTGCGCCGCACCCAATCTGGTATGTTTTTAAGGAATAAATGTGAGGAACTTGAGGTCCTGACTCGCGGCTGTAAATACACGCAACAGCCCGGACCTTACTCGCTTTTCTCGTTCTGTTAGGGATACGCGACCGGGTGGAGGCAAACCAAAATCATGCGCTTTAGGGGCTCCACGATTTTCGTGACCGGCGGCGCGGGTTTCATCGGCTCGGCGGTGGTGCGGCATCTCCTGCGCGACAGTCATGCGCGGGTGGTCAACATCGACAAGCTGACCTATGCGGCGAACCTCGATTCACTGCCCGGCGCGGTCGGCAATCCGCATTATGCTTTCGAGCAGACCTGCATCTGCGAAGGCGCGTTGCTGCGCAGATTGTTCGACAAGTACCAGCCCGACGCCGTGATGAACCTGGCGGCGGAGAGCCACGTCGATCGCTCGATCGATGGGCCCGGCGAATTCATCAAGACCAACATTGTCGGCACCTTCACGCTGCTGCAGGAGGCGCTGCGCCATTGGAGGATGCTTCCGGCCGAGCGGCGCGCGCGATTTCGCTTCCTGCACGTCTCGACCGACGAGGTGTTCGGTTCGCTCGGCACTGACGGCTCCTTCTCGGAAGCGACGGCCTACGCGCCGAACTCGCCCTATTCCGCCAGCAAGGCGTCGTCCGACCACCTGGTCCGGGCCTGGCGCGAGACCTATGAGCTGCCGACGCTGGTGACCAACTGCTCGAACAATTACGGACCCTATCATTTTCCGGAAAAGCTCATTCCGCACATGATCATCAAGGGCCTCGCGGGCGAACCGATGCCGGTCTATGGCGACGGCAAGAACGTGCGCGATTGGCTCTATGTGGAAGACCATGCCAAGGCGTTGTCGCTGGTGCTGGAGCGCGGCGCCGTCGGCGAGACCTACAATGTCGGCGGCCGCAACGAACGCACCAATTTGCACGTCGTGGAAACGATCTGCGATCTGCTCGACCGGATTGCGCCTGCTGCCGAGGGGCCGCGCCGGCGGCTGATCAATTTCGTCGCCGACCGTCCCGGCCACGACCGGCGTTATGCCATTGACGCCTCGAAGCTCGAACGCGAGCTGGGCTGGCGGGCCGACGAGAATTTCGAAAGCGGCATCGAGAAGACGGTGCGGTGGTATGTCGAGCAGCGCGCCTGGTGGCAGGCTATCCTCGGCCGCGGCTATGACGCGGAGCGGCTGGGATTGATCCAGACGCCGGCATCGCAGCCGTCGCGAGAACCGGCGACGTGACCACCGAGCCTTGCCTGGACGAACGCGACCGGCTGGCGCGCCTGTTCGGCCTGATCGCGGTTCGCGCCGGGGAGGCGATCATGCAGGCCCGCGCCAGCGCCGCCGACCCCGGCACCAAGTCCGACGGCTCGCCGGTTACCGCAGCGGACCTCAAGGCCGACGAAATCATCCGCCAGTGCCTGCAACGCAACCTGCCTCACTTGCCGGTCATCACCGAGGAAAGCTGTTCGGGAGCACCCGTGGTCGATGCCGATCGATTTATTCTGGTCGACCCGCTCGACGGCACCCGGGAGTTCATTCAGGGCAGCGGCGAATTCACGGTGAACATCGCCCTGATCGAAAACCGGATGCCGGTGGCAGGCGCGGTGTATGCGCCGGCGTTGCGGCAGCTCTACATCGGTGGCGCGACCGCCTGCAGGATGGCGGTCGCCCATCACGGCCCCTCGCCGGCGTTCAGCGCGCTGTGCGCGATGGAAGTACGGCGGCTGCCGGCGCAGGGATGGCGCGCGGTGGTGAGCCGGTCCCATCTCGACGCTGCAACCCAGGCCTGGATCGATCGGCATCCCGTTGCCGAACTGCGGCCGTCGGGGTCGTCGCTGAAATTCTGCGCCATCGCCGCCGGCGAAGCCGATGTCTATCCCCGTCTCGCGCCCACCATGGAGTGGGATACCGCGGCAGGCCATGCCGTGCTGCGGGCCGCCGGCGGCTGCGTCACCGATCTGGATGGCCAGCCGCTGCGCTATGGCAAGCCGGAATACCGCAACGGCCATTTCGTCGCCTGGGCCGCCGTGCCCGGCCATCCGCAGTAAAACGAGACTTAAAATATGTTGCCGAGACATCTGCGGCGCCTCGAAGCCGAGTCCATCGAGATCATGCGCGACGTCGTTGCCGAATTCAAAAAGCCGGTGATGCTGTATTCGATCGGCAAGGATTCCAGCGTGATGCTGCATGTCGCGCTCAAGGCGTTCTATCCGGCAAAACTCCCCTTCCCGCTGCTGCATGTCGACACCACCTGGAAGTTCCGCGACATGATTGCGTTTCGCGATGAAACCGCCAGGCGGCTCGGGCTCGATCTGATCGTGCATGTCAACCAGGACGGCATCGCGCGCGGCATCAATCCGATCGCTTCCGGCTCTTCGCTGCACACGCAGGTCATGAAGACCGATGCGCTGAAGCAGGCGCTCGATCTCCATCAATTCGATGCCGCCTTCGGCGGCGCGCGCCGCGACGAGGAGAAAAGCCGCGCCAAAGAGCGCATCTTCTCGTTCCGCTCGGCGGGGCATGGCTGGGACCCGCGCAATCAGCGGCCGGAGCTGTGGAATCTGTTCAACACAAGGATCCGGCAGGGCGAGACCATGCGGGTGTTTGCGCTGTCGAACTGGACCGAGCTCGATGTCTGGGAATACATCATGCTGGAAAAGATCCCGGTGGTGCCGCTCTACTTCGCAGGCCCGCGGCCGGTGGTGCGTCGGGGCGGCACCCTGATCATGGTGGACGACGATCGGCTGCCGCTCGAGCCGAGCGAAATCCCCGAGCAGCGGATGATCCGGTTCCGCACGCTCGGATGCTATCCGCTCAGCGGCGCCATCGAGTCCGACGCCAGCACCATCGAGGACATTGTCGCGGAGATGCAGACCGCGAAGGTTTCGGAGCGGCAGGGCCGGCTGATCGACAGCGACGAGGCCGCCTCGATGGAAAAAAAGAAGCGGGAGGGCTATTTCTGATGGACGCGAAAGCAAGCCCGGGACCCGGCGAGCCCGAAACCAAGGACCAGTTGCGCTTCATCACCTGCGGCTCGGTCGATGACGGCAAATCGACCCTGATCGGCCGCCTGCTGCACGACAGCAAGATGATCTATGAGGATCAGCTCAAGGCGCTGCAACGCGACAGCGCCAAGCACGGCACCACCGGCGACGACATCGATTTTGCGCTGTTGGTGGACGGGCTGGAGGCCGAGCGCGAGCAGGGCATCACCATCGACGTGGCCTACCGGTTTTTCAACACGCCCAGACGTTCGTTCATGGTCGCGGATACGCCGGGCCATGAACAATACACCCGCAACATGGCGACCGGCGCCTCCAATGCGCAGCTCGCCATCATCCTGATCGATGCGCGCAAGGGCGTGCTGGTGCAGACCCGGCGCCATTCCTTCATCTGTTCGCTGCTCGGCATTCGCCATGTCGTGCTGGCGGTGAACAAGATCGACCTGGTCGGTTACGACAAGGACATCTTCGATCGCATCGTCGCGGACTATGCGGCCTTCGCCTCCGGTCTCGGCTTCGCCTCGATCGTTCCGATTCCGATCTCGGCGCGGTTCGGCGACAACATCATCAACCGGTCCAGCCTGACCTGCTGGTACCAGGGCCCGTGCCTGCTCGACTACCTCGAGCGGATCGACATTCGATCGGAGAAGGCCCGCCAGCCGTTCCGGTTTCCGGTGCAATGGGTGAACCGGCCCAACCCTGACTTTCGCGGCTATGCCGGAACCGTGGCGTCCGGCCGTATCGCTGAAGGCGACGAGATCGTCGTCGCCGCCTCCGGGCGCACCACGCGGATCAAGCGCATTGTCACGTCAGACGGCGACCTGGCGGCGGCGGAAGCCGAAGATGCGGTGACGCTGACGCTGGAGGACGAGATCGATGTCGGCCGCGGCGATGTGCTGGCGCAGGCCGACCGAGCGGCCGGAAGTCGCCGATCAGTTCGCGGCGCATCTGATCTGGATGGACGCGGACCAGATGGATCCGGGCCGCAACTATATCTTCCGGATCGGGACGCAGTCGGTCTCCGGCAGCATCACCACGATCAAGCACCGCATCGACGTCAACACCCGCAACCACCTCGCGGCCACCACGCTCAGCCTCAACGAAATCGGCTTCTGCAATGTGGCGGTGGCCTTCCCGGTGGCCTTCGATCCCTATGAGGCCAACCACAAGACCGGATCGTTCATCGTGATCGATCGCTACACCAACCGGACGATCGCGGCCGGGATGATCGCCTTCCCGCTCCGCCGTGCCACCAATATCGCCTGGCAACCCCTGACCATCGGCAAGAGCGAACGCGCCGCGCAGAAGCAGCAGAAGCCCTGCATCGTCTGGTTCACCGGGCTGTCCGGCGCCGGCAAATCGACCATCGCCAACATCCTCGACCAGAAGCTGTTCGCGCTCGGCAGGCACACCATGCTGCTCGACGGCGACAATGTCCGCCATGGCCTCAACCGCGACCTCGGCTTCACCGAGGCCGACCGCGTCGAGAATATCAGGCGCGCCGGCGAGGTCGCGAAGCTGATGGTCGACAGCGGCCTGATCGTGATCTGCTCGTTCATCTCGCCCTACCGGGCCGAGCGCGAGATGGTGCGCGCGCTGGTCGGCGACGGCGAATTCATCGAGGTGTTCGTCGATACCCCGATCGAGGAATGCGTCCGGCGCGACCCGAAGGGACTTTATTCCAAGGCCAGGGCCGGCAAGATCAAGAACTTCACCGGCATCGACGCGCCCTACGAAGCCCCCGAACACCCCGAGATCCGGCTCGACACCGTAGGCCGGCCGCCGGAGCAGCTCGCCGACGAGATCATCGCGCTGCTGGGCGATTGACTTTCTCGTCACGAAGCCATCCAAGCCCGCTGGCTGTCATTCCGGGGCGCGGACCCGGAACGATGGGTGGCTGAAGGCGTGCTCTCACCCCTTCAATTTCAGCCGGCCCATGAAGTCGCGCTTTCCGAGCGGGGCGCCCTTGTGGCGGAGAATGTCGTAAGCCGTGGTCGCATGGAAAAAGAAGTTCGGCAGCGAGAACGACATCAGGAAACCCTCCGCGGTGAACGGCAGCGCGCGCTCGCCGACCCGGAAGGTGACTTCGCGGCCGACCAGCGCGTCGACGGTCTCTGGCGTCAGCGCCGAGAGTTCAGTGCGCGCCTCCGTCACCAGTGCCTGAAGTGCGGCATAGTCAGCGTCTGGTCTACCCGACGCCGGCGTGAACACGCCATTCTTCGCCGCCTCCATTGCACCGCGCGAATGATGGACGACCGAGGCGATCTGAAAACGCAAGGGCAGCATGTCAGCCGTCAGTCGCGTCTCGACGATTTCGGCCGGATCGACGCCCTTGTCGCGGAAATGGCCGAGGCTCTTTTCAAGGAAGCCGCCGACGGCGCCGAGAATCTGAAGGTAGTTGGCGACAGTTGCGTCATAGAGCGAAAAGGCCATTTTGCTGGATCTCCCCCAATTTCGCGCTTCTTGCGCAAGCTACAGTTCCCGGAATTTCCGCCGATCACGGTCGATGTCTGCGGCGTTGCCGGCGCCGCTCTGGGCCAAGGCCTCGAACCACGGCGGGCGCCTGTTCCGCCCATCACAGTCCCTCGAAAATTACCAGAATTCAAGAAGCACTTTTTGTGCCCGGCGCCGGAAATCCCTGAAAGGACGCTCGCGCAAGCCACCTGCTACATCAATGGAAGCCGATCAAATAGGTCTGTGTCGGACGGTGGTTCGGTGCAACGCCTTCGGAACGAGTCACGTCTTCAAGCGATTTCACGCGCGTCGCGCCGCCGATAAACCATCAGCATCAGGGGCGCGAGCCGGCGCAGCAATCCATGCGCGAAGATCGGCACTGGATCCGAGAACGGCAAAGCAAGATCGTTTTCCGGATAACCACGAACGGCTTTCGACAGTTCATCTCCGAGCGCGATCGAGAGCGCGACGGCGCGGCCATTGCACCCCGTCCAGCCATACGCATCCGGTCCGAGGCGATGGATGCGCGGCAGGAAATCGCCGGTCATTCCGACATAACCATTCCAGACATATTCGAATTCAACCCGCCCGATTTGCGGCCAAAGCCGCTTCAGCCGTTCCGCAACCTTGATCTTGAGCCTTTCGGGCTTGTTCCCCGGCCCGATCACGGCTCCGCCGGTCACAAGGCGATGGCGTGCATCGTAGCGGGCAAAGTAGAGTTCGCCGTGGGTATCCGACATGGCCTGGCGACCGGGAATGACGGTCGCCCGAACTGTTTCAGGCAGCGGGCGCGTTGCCATTTGCCAGGACAGCACCGGCATCACTTCGCGCGCCATCGCCGGCATCAGCGATCTGGAAAACTCGCTGGTGTAGGCATTGGTTGCCACGACGAGGGCCCGCCCGCTGATCTCGCCCTTTTTTGTCGTGACCACCCAGCGATCATTGTACCGCCTGAAGCTGATCGCGGGCGAGCGGGCGTAAATGCGGCCACCGCGCTCCAGCGTCGCCCGGGCGAGACCGCGCGAGAGCGCGAGCGGATTGATGTGCCCTCCGCTTCGATTCCAGAAAGCCCCGAACCAGGCTTCCGATCCCAACATGTGGCGCGTGTCGTCGCGGGAGAGCAACTCGACCGGCGCACCCAGTTTCGACCATTGCCGCACCCGCCGTTCCGCGATCTTGATGCGGCCCGGCGAATGTACCGGTTGAATCCAGCCTGACTGTTCTTGCTCGGCTTGAATTTGATAGCGCCGCGTGGCATCAAACAATTTAGTGGCGCTGTCTCGCAAAAGCGCGACGAAACGTTCGCCCGCAGCGCCGTGCTTGGCGACAATGTCATCCGGATCCGGCCGCGACAACGTCGGGATTACTTGTCCGTTGTTGCGGCCGGATGCGCCCCAGCCCGGCTCCATGGCTTCGACGATGGCAGCGTCCACGCCCGCCTCGCGCAAATGCAGCGCGGTCGACAGGCCGGTGAAACCAGCGCCGATGACGATGACATCGGCTTCCGCCGTCCCTGCGAACTCAGGCAGATCGGGACCGGGTGGCGTCGCCGCCGACCACAGCGAGCTGGGCCAGCGGACACTGGTTATATCCATCATCATGTCCCCTATGGACGGGCGCTGGCAGAGCCTGGGTTCTGTTGGGGTCAGCTTGCCGACGCCGGATCGATCTGGTTAGCTTAGTAGCCAATTGCTGGCGAGGAAACAAACGCGTGGCACTCCGGAATGTCATCGGTATCGATCACGCCGTCGTCGTGGTCGCGGATCTCGATCAGGCTGCCGCGAACTGGAAACGCCTTGGCTTCACGGTGTCGCCGCGCGGCACGCACAGTGCCAAGATGGGATCCGGCAACTACACCATCATGCTCGATCCCGACTACGTCGAATTGCTTGGCGTGCTGGTCGAAACCGAACACAATATCCCCACCCGGACGTTTCTGGCAAAACGCGGCGAGGGCATCGAGTGCATCGCGTTCACAGCGATCGATTCGGATGAAGGCACTGAGGAAATTCGCGCGCGCGGTTATGCCGCGCTCGGTCCGACCGACTTCGAGCGCCCGGTAACAATGCCTGACGGCACACGCTCGGTGGCCCAGTTCAGGATATTCCAATGGCCGATCAAGGAGGCGCCGGCGGAACTTCGCATTTTCGCCTGCCAGCACAAGACCCGGGAAACCGTCTGGATTCCGGAGCTGATGAAACACGCCAACGGCGCACAAAAACTCAAGCAGGTATTGATCGTTTCGACCGACCCAGCGAAAGACGCAGCGCACCTCGGGCGCATGATCGATCGCGACGTCAGGCCTCAATCGGATGGCGCGGTCGCGGTGCCATCCGGCTCGAATCGCGCCGATTTCATCTTCCTCACCAAAGACAAGTTGAGTCGGCGATATCCTGATGTCTCGCTGGCGGGTCTGCCTGAGCGCGGCGGCGCGGGCCTCGTGCTTGTGACATCCAGTCTGGCGGCCGCGGAGCAAGCCGTAGGTGCAGCCGGAGTCCGCACCGGAGGCGCCGTCTGCGTCGCGCCCGCCGCCGCCAATGGCACTTTGCTGGTGCTCGTCGAGGCGAAACCGTAACCAGCAGCGATCGAAGGACGGCGCGGCGAGGAGAACGTCTCGGAGCCGCCGGGAAGGCATCGCCCCTCGATGTTTTACCTTTAGTCGAACGAGTTCCTCGAGGTCGGCTGGCTCCGGTTGGTGGGCGAGCTCGCAACACCCGAATTCTTTCGATTGGTCGAACGGAAATGCCGAAGCTTGTTGCGCGAACGGATCGGATCCTCTACGCGGCGGCCTCTCCTGCGAAAATGGAGCTGCGATGATTTGGCCCCGGTTTCGCCTCAGCAACGATGGCTGTCAAGTCACCGCGTAGCGCACGACCCGACCTGCCCCGCGTGAGCAAAAGAGGGCGACGGCTGAGCCAAAACTTTTGGTGGATTGGCCTCCCCCTGCGGCTGTCGGCGCCTCGACAGAATACGCGAGGGGAGGCAGGTCGACCGAATGGGCGGAAACAACCTACCGGGCTTGAGCGCGCTATGGATCATTTCGCTTGGGATGGTGCTGGGCGCGGCAATCGTCGTGATGATACCTGTATCGAAATCCGGTGGCGGCGCCATCAAGATGTCAGATTGGACAGGGTTTGCGGGCAGCGTCGTCGCGGGCACGATAAATCGCGAAGGCACCCCGATGGCCTGCGTGCGGCTTTTGATTGATGTCATCGTTTCAATAAATCTTCCGTGGAAATTCGTCAGGCCACGGCAGCGACGTCTGATCTGAGAGCGCGTCCATCAGGACAGCCGCCCCCGCAGCATAGGTGGAAGACGGTGGCAGTTCCAGTTCGGTACACCACTTCGTCGGCATCGTCTCTGGCTTTCTGAAAATAGCAATCGCAGGGCCCCACCACCACCCCGGGGCCGGAGAGCGCTCGGTTTCGGGCACGGCCCGCCATTCCGCAAACTCGCGAACTGCGCGCTCGAACTCGAATACGGCTGATTGTTGCATGTGAAGAGACCCGTTCAGTGGCCTTAAAGCATCACCTTGAGGAACGGCTGGCGCCGCGTCCGCACTTCATAAAACACAGTACCGGCCAATCCGTTCCGGCCTCGTGTGCCCGGCGCGCCAATTCAGCCACCCGGCGGCCCTTTGAGGGCGGACTAAACAGGGCTGCGGATGTTGCTAGGTTTTTTGAAGTTGTGGTGCGACATGCTCCTACATTGGTCCGATCAACGGTGCCACCCTACTTGCTTGGGCGTTTTTCTTCGTTCGATAGATCGGACAGAAAATCAGCCAACGCTCGCTTGCCCGCAAATTTCGCGGCCGAGCGAAACTCGTATCCATCGCCGGTCATCTTAACACCCAGCAGGTTGCCCTTGCGGCGTAGCTCCCAGTTCCAGCGTTCGCCGCGCTCACCAATTCGGTAAGTAACGACGTAATAGTCGCTGGAATGAACCGTCATAACCGCATACTAAGCCGGATTGCCGCACCGCAGCGGATTGTAGTTTAGGCAAAATGGGCCACTGCCAAATCGGCATTGGATCTGCGAGTGGCCAGTTCGGTTTGCGCGAAAGCCGCCCCGTTCGGGGAGGCACTTCCGGGACTGCGGCACCTGGTTGCCCTTTATCGACCCACCGGGGATTTGGCCCCTGAGAGAATTGAGGGCTGTTCATTTTTGCGGGCCCAATCCTGATATGCGGTTGCCGCCTGGACTATGATTTCCAGACGCAAGTCGGGCATCGCGCGAGGTCCGAAAAGTGCCAATAAAGGGACCGGGACACTACCTTAATGCCGCAGCAGCGACACGAGGAGCGCGATCGCGAGCAGCGCGGCCAGACCCTGCCAGAATCGAACCGGGTTACGTTCATAGAGTGTCCGCGGCCGGCGCACAGCAACTGCGGCGCGCGCCGGTCCCGCCTCCATCTCCACGGCGAATTCGATCATGTCGCGAAAACGCTCGGCGGGATCGATTGCGATCGCTCGCCCGATTGCGGCCTCGAGCCAGGCAGGGAGGTCGGGGCGCAGAGCAGAGAGCGGCCTCGGTCGGTCTCGACGCGGCGAGCTGGTGGCATCGGGATTGCCGTAAGGGAATTCGCCGGTGAAGGCGCGGAACATGGTGACGCCCAGCGCATAAAGGTCAGTGGCCTCGTTCCCGGGTTCGCCGTCAAACATTTCAGGGGCCATATAGGCAGGCGTGCCTGGAATGTTCTCGGGTGGGGAATCCTCCAGTCCGGGTACGCGCACCACCCCGAGATCGAGCAGCTTTAGCGATCCGTCACGCTCGAGAATAACGTTGTCCGGCTTGATGTCGCGGTGGATGATACCGGCGCGGTGCAACGCCGCGGCACCGCGAGCCAATTTGATCGCGATATTGCGCCCTTCCTCCAAACCGAGACGGCGCGTGAGCCGTGTTTCCAGCAATTCGCCCTGGTAGAGTGGCATGACCGTGTAAAGCCAGCTCTGGCGGCCGGGCGGCAGCTCAATCGTACGGCCGACCCACGGGCTGTGCACGCGCGCGCCAACCCATGCCTCGCGCACGAATGCGGCGCGATAGGTGGCGACCGTCGCCACTTGCGGCTTTGGAAACTTCAACACCACCTCACCTCCCTCGATCTCGTCGATCGCACCGAACAGTCGGGTGTATCGGCCGTCGGAAACCAGGACCTTGAGCAGGAAACCATCGACCGTCTCGCCGTCGATCGGCACCGGCATCAGCGGCAGTTGGCCGATGGCTGCGCCGATATCGGCGGATTCGACCGTCGGTAGTTCGACGACGTCGACCACCAGGGCCGTGCAATTGTCGGCGCTGCCCGAGTTCCAGCGCCGCCGAAACCAGCGCTCGTGCGGAATCGTCCGAAGCTGAGCGCTCACGCAGGATGTCGGCGATGGTGTCGGGGGTCAGAACCCCGTGCACTCCGTCGCTGCACAGAAGGAAGCGGTCGTGCCGCGCCAACGGCTGGGTCGTATAGTCGAGCCGCACCTCCGTTTCAACGCCCAACGCGCGGTGCAGGATGCTCGGCCGACCGGTGCCATCCTCTCGCACATGATCGACGGTAAGGCAGGTAAGGCGGTCGCCGCCTAGCCGGTAAGCGCGTGTGTCGCCCACGTGGAGGATGTGTGCAATACGGCCGCGCAGCACGAGCGCGGTGAAGGTGCATCCCATTCCCGCCAGAATGGGATCGCGCTTGCCATAGGAGTAAATCCAGCGGTTGAGTGCGTTGACGACGTTGGCGACGGCGCGCGGGACTTCCATCGTTTCCGGCAGGTCGCAAAACCCGTCCAGGAAGCCGCGCACCGCCGTCTCGGCTGCGACGCGACCGCCCTTCGCCCCACCAATTCCATCTGCGATCGCCGCCACAACGTCGTGACGCGGCTGGGGCAGCTCCCAGCCGAAAACGGCGCCAGCGAAATCCTCGTTGCGTTCGCGGGGCCCGGTCTGCGAGGCGAAACCCACGCTTGCCCTGACGCCGGAAACCCCATCAGCCATCACCGCTGCTCCTATTTCCGCGGGGCGGTCGGCAGTGCGGATCCTGACCCAAGTGATGGTCCAAAGTTCAATTCCGTGATCGCAGCTTCAATTCTCAAGCTTGCAGCGATCATAAAGGAAATTGCCGCCGGTGGCTGAGGCGAGGATGATCGTTAGATTTCCGGATTTTCGATCAAACGTGTAGTTCCAGCGGTTCTTGTCGCGCCACGAAATCTTGCGGTCACTGATCTCGGCCGGATTGGCATCGACGGTGCTGCGATCGTAGTCAATCTTGATCTGAAAGCTCGCGCCGCTGGCCAGATTGGTGCAGGTGAGCGCGGTCTCGCCGCTGATCGCGGGGACGGTCATCCCGAGCATCAAGGCGCCGATTCCTGCAGCCAGTGTCCGCGTCCGAACCAATAGCCGCGGCACTTTGATGCCCGCTTTGTAATCAATATGCATATTTCATAGTCACATTGCCCAGGCTCAGCCGGAAAAACATTGCCAATCAACGCTTAATTAACTGGCATAGTTTTTGCGCTGATTTAATCGCTTGCCTCTATGACATCGTCTTACAACGGCTTTTTTTGGGGGAAGAAACATGGCACTCGTACCATCACCACAATGGCTAGATACCGGAAACAACGCTTGGCAACTGGCGGCGGCAACTTTCGTCGGACTGCAAAGCATTCCCGGACTAACGGTTCTATACGGCGGCATCGTCAAGAAGAAGTGGGCGATCAACTCCGCCTTCATGGCGATCTACGCGTTCGCATCGGTCTTGGTCGTCTGGGTCCTTTTCGACTACAATATGGCGTTCGGGCCGCAATTGTTCCCATTCCTCGGCACGCCGGGCTTGGCGACGTCGGCCGTATTTACCACCGGCCAGGCGACCGTCCCGGCCGCCGCGGCGGGCATGCCGCCTCTCACCTTTCCGATGGCGACCCTGATCTTCTTCCAGTTCGTGTTCGCTGCCATCACCGTCATCATTCTCGCCGGTTCCGTGCTCGGTCGTATGAACTTCACGGCGTGGATGATCTTCTGCCCGGTGTGGATGACGCTCGTCTATACGGTGGGTGCGTTCAGCCTGTGGGGTGGCGGCTGGCTCGCCGGCTTGGGCGTAGCAGACTTCTCGGGCGGCTACGTCATCCATCTTGCCGCCGGAACGTCAGGCTTCGTTGCCGCATGGGTCATCGGCCCACGGCTTCAGGCCGATCGCGACCATTTCCCGCCAAATAGCTTGTTGATGACGCTGGTCGGTGCCGGCATCCTGTGGCTGGGCTGGAACGGCTTCAACGGCGGCGATCCCTATTTCGCCAACGCCGATGCCGGCGCGGCGGTGCTCAACACCAACACCTGCACCGCGGTGGCCCTTCTGGTCTGGACGTTGTTGGACAAGATGGCCTATGGCAAGCCGTCAGTGCTCGGCGCGGTCAACGGCATGATCGCGGGCCTGGTCGCAATCACTCCCGCCGCTGGCTTCGTCGATGGCGTGGGCGCGATCATCATTGGTATCGTCGCCGGCATCATTCCCTGGCTCGCGATGAACAAGCTGCAAAAGACCAGCTTCATGATGAAGGTGGACGATACACTGAGTGTCTTCTCGACCCACGGCGTGGCTGGCCTCACCGGCGGCTTGCTGACCGGAATCTTGGCCAATCCCGCCATGCTCATGTATATCGGCACCGACAAGGAGGCGCCCGGCATCAACGTGACGGGTTGGCTCTATGGCAACGCCGGTCAACTCCTGCTCCAGGCCGAAGGCGCGGCGTTCATAATCGTGTACAACGCGATCGCGACCTTCATCATCCTCAAGGTCATCTCGTTCATCGTGCCGCTGCGGATGGATGATGCAACCCTCAAAGTGGGAGATGACGCGGCCCACGGCGAGACAGCCTATGCGATTGGTGCGGAGGGCGAATAGTCCGCCCTGCTTTGCGAAGGGTGCGGCTGGGTGTGCGAATGCCATTCTGATCGACCTTGGAGGGCGAGCACACCCGTACCCGTTGCCGCTCGCCCGCCTTGCAATGCGAGCGAGGACAACACCGCGCCGATGCCGAAGGGCGCCATCCTCGATAGCGTCCGCCCCACTACCCTCTCTCTCCCTTAAGAGAGGGGGTAGCTGGAACGAGATCCCGGAGAGGCGATGCCCACTTGAGCCGCCGACCCCGCCGCAGCCCAAGATCAGTGGCTGATCATCGAGGGGCGCGCGGTTGGAAAACTCTTTCCGCCACT
>CAVVIM010000033.1:0-95700 GCA_963748165.1 uncultured Alphaproteobacteria bacterium | reverse complement strand
ACCCATAACGAACGGAGCGCCATTCGTGTCGGTCCCGCGTAGATGGCGTTCGATCGACACGTCATCTACAGCCTGGAATGCCTGATTTGGACATGCCAAACATTTGACTTTTGGTTTTTCGCAAATCCCACGCTGCCATTCGTTCGCACAGGCGGGTGCGTAGCCGGCGCGTTCAGTCGTACGATTCTCCCAACGGACTGGGAAGACATCTGAGCGGCCACGGAAAAGCCGGCGAAACAGGGCAATCTTCTTTTCGATTGATGAATTCCGGTCGATGGGATTACCCGCTTTTGCGGAAGGGACCACTCTTATAGCCGCGGTCTTCCCACTCCGCGCCGATCGTAGAGTGTCGATCTCGGCGACGATCTCCGCGCACTCGCGTTCCAGTGCCGTGAGCCGCGCCACCAGTTCGGCAATTCTGGCGTCCATTTGCGTCATCGTGAAGATTGGCCTGCGCCAACGTTATCCAACATCAGCTTGACGCAAATTTGCTTCACCCGATAGTTGCTCAGAAGCTACCGATTTCATCGAGGCCTAAACCGGGACCAATGAGCTATAGAATTTATTGCTATAACTCATAATCTCGAATATTATGAGCTATAGCAGGGACATCTATAACTCATGAGCTGGAACTGGGAAAAGCCGGATTGGCCGAATTTCACATATGATTCAAAGGCTTTGGAGCCGCTGGAAAAGCAGTTCCTGCTCCGGTCAGGGGAATTCCTCGGCGCTTTCAAGCATATCGGGGCCGACGATCAGGATACCCTCAAAATCGAGCTTATCAGCGACGAGGCCGTAAAAACCTCTGAAATCGAGGGCGAGATCCTCAATCGCGACAGCGTTCAGTCGTCCCTGCGCCATCAGCTTGGGCTGGGAGTAGAAAAGCCAGGCATTTCACCGGCTGAACGTGGCATCGCAAAAATGATGGTCGATCTCTACCGCAGCTTTGCTGACGCGCTTACCGACAGGACGATGTTCGACTGGCACCGCATGTTGCTGAGCGGCGATACAGCCATTCAGACCATTGGCGGCTACCGGACGCACGTCGATGCCATGCAAGTCGTCTCGGGCCCGATCCATAAACGCACCGTGCATTTCGAGGCTCCGCCGTCCAGCCACGTGGCGGACGAGATGAAGCAGTTCATCACATGGTTCAACGATACTGCCCCCGGAGGCAAAGAATCCGTTGTCGCCGCTCACGCGCGCCGGCATCGCCCATCTGTACTTCGTGTGTGTTCATCCGTTCGAAGACGGCAACGGCCGCATAGGCCGCGCCCTCGCGGAAAAGTCTCTCGCGCAAAATCTTGGTCAACCTAGCCTGATTGCGCTCGCCTACACGATTGAGCGGAAGCGTAGCGATTATTACGGATCATTGGAGCGCAATAACAAAGAAACCGAGATCACAAGCTGGCTCAAATATTTTGCGCACACGGTTCTGGAAGCCCAGAACAACACCATCAGGCGTGTGGATTTCTATGTTGCCAAGGCAAAGTTCTACGATAAGCATCGCGGCACGTTCAACGAGCGTCAGGAGAAAGTCATCGCCCGGATATTCCGCGAAGGCATCGACGGTTTCAGGGGCGGCTTAAGCGCAGAGAATTATATCAGCATAACCGGAACGTCCCGCGCCACAGCGACAAGAGATTTGCAGGATCTTATCGAGAAGGCCGCATTGACCAAGACCGGAGAGCTGCGTCACACCCGGTATCGCCTTAATTTGGCCAATGCGTAGTCATTTGGGCTCGTTCCATGACTGCTCATTACGCGAATATCCGCGATTGCCAAGCGCGATTTCGAAGGTCGGACTGACCTGCAGCGCGCGCGTCCAGGCAGGCCGTGCCTCAACGAAACGGCCGACAGCGCTGAGCTGGTTGCCGAGATTGGTAAGTACCTGGCATTGGCGAAGGGACGATAGTTTCGGGAATCCGTCCGATTGCAAGGCGCGCCTGAGATGGAAAACCTGCTGCTGTAGCTCAGGTTGCTCCCACTGCCACGCCGCGTTAACATTGCGATGCTTGGACCGCTGGCGGTTTGCCCAGGCGTTGGCGCGAAAATAGTCGAGCAGCGCCTTCTGCTGCTTGTTCAATTTGCTTTGGCCAAGGTCGTCGCACCATCCGAGTGCGCGCGCTAGGCCGTCCTCCTTGTTCAGGTCACCTGCAAGATCGATCAGCGAACCGATCCTTTGGAACGCTTCAGGCACGCTAATGGAATCCGGCGGCCCTAGCGCCATCAGCTTGTTGAAGATGTCATTTGGATCGATGCTCATTGCCTGATGGTCACGTCATGGGTTCACTACTATGCTGTGAATTAACAACCGGGAACTCACAGAGAATTGACGAGAATAGCTCCTGATCTCGCAAGCTCAGCCTGAAGCGGATTCGAACCGAAATTGTGAAACACTGGCTTGGTATAGCTGATGGTACTCTCGGTTTTTGTTAAACAAAAACTGTGCTTTATCATCTGCTTGGTGTCCTCTTTGGATGCCGGCCAGGGCACCAGCCTTCGCTCGCGCGACGCATAGATCCGCATTCCCGCGGCGCGATGCGCCCGAGGCATGACAAGAACTTCCGCCCGTGGAGGGCGTGGGGAATGCCGGGTGCCGATGCACCCGCAGCCTCGCGTGCGAATGATGAAAAGCACACGAGCCAGTCACCACAGGTACACCGGAAACACCCGGCATTCCCGCACGCAATGGTTGGAACGGTTTCTTTCGCGCTCTCCCCGGTGACGAATTCCTTTTGCCACCGTCATCCGCGGATATGGCTTGTCCAAGCCCGGTCGGGCCGACGCGCCTCCGCGGACTTGGCATCAGCAACGGATGCCAGGACCACACGACTTCGCCGTACGCGGATGCATCGTTCGTCCTGCGCGCAGTCGCATCGCTCACGGGTTTTGAAAAAAACCCGCCCTGCGATCGCTGCAGCGCCGCCTATCTCGCCGGCCTCGCCGCCGGCGTCTATCCCGAGCCCGCCAGAGATTCGCCGACAATTGGCGGCTCGAGCACCGCTTCAAACCCAACATGAGCGAGGCCACACGCCAGCGAAAACTGGCCGGCTGGGCCCGCGCCGTAAAGGGACTGCTCGCCAGCGACGAGGGCGTGGGGTGAACGCAAGCGCGTAGATGGGGTAACGGGCCCCGGTCTGCGCTCCAGGCCAGCCGCGCTAGCTACGGCGCTGTTTGATTGCGCGCGTCGCGCGGCTGGCTTGGAAGGCGGGCGGTCGTCCCTCACATTGATGGTGTAACGGAGTCGAGGTGTGGACCTCGCTCCAAACATCGAGGAGAGACGACCATGGACTATTATGCAGGAATCGACGTGTCATTGGAATGCTCGAGTGTGTGCGTTGTGGATAGCAACGGCAAGATTATTCGGGAAGGCAAGGCAGCCAGCGAGCCGGAAGCGCTGATCGGCTGGCTGAGGTCGTCTTCTCCATCCTAACCGCCTTTCGCATGGCTTTATGCGGCAACGCGGGAAGCGGGGTTGGCGGTCGAACTGCTGGAGACACGGCACGTGCGGAAGGCGTTCGAGGCGATGCCGGTGAAGTCGGACCGCAATGACGCGCGCGGCATCGCGCAATTGATGCGGCTCGGCTGGTTCCGGCCGGTGCACTGCAAGTCGCTGAGTGCGCAGGAAGCACGAGCGGTCCTGACCGCGCGCAAGCTGGTCCGCCTCTCGAGAACAGCCTGCGCGGTATCTTGCGCGGCTTCGGGCTGAAGGTTGGCAAAACCACGGCGCGGAGCTTTGCCGGACGCATCCAGGAACTGGTGAAGGGTCATCGCCACCTGGAGACGATCGGCGAGGCGCTGCTCTCGGTGCGCACGGTTCTGTTGCGCGAGTTCACGTCTTTGAGAAGCGCGTGCGCGCGATGGCACGCTCGGATGCAAGAACCAGGTTGTTGATGACGACGCCGGCGGTGGGGCCCATCGTGGCGCTCACCTATGCCTCGGCGATCGACGATCCGGCACGGTTCAAGTCGTCGAAGCAGACCGGAGCGCATTTCGGGTTAACGCCGAAGAAGTATCAGTCCGGCGAGACCGACTACTCGGGGCGGATCAGCAAGATTGGTGACGCCTCGGTGCGCGAGGCGCTCTACCAGGCCGCTCACGTCATGCTGACAAAGCCCGTCAAAGGCTGCTCGCAGCTCAAGAGCTGGGCGATGCGGATCGCCAGGCGAGCCGGCAGCAGCAAAGCCAAAGTCGCGCTGGCGCGCAAGCTCGCGGTGATCCTGCATCGCATGCTCGCCAACGCAACACCATTCAACGCTGCTGCTGCAGCAGCTTAACAGGGAAAAGCAGGTTTTCGGGCGGAGCACGACACCAGCTCTCCCGAAGCGAAGTCCCTTCGCCGGGACGATGGATCAGGTCAGACCGTCATCCGGGATGTCGACACATCTCCAAGATGCGATCACGCTTCCGTAGATTGGCCGACCTATCCTCCATGAACTCCATCAGGCGACGGCCTTGCGCCGATCCCGTACAGAAGCAAGTCCCCGGCGAGTGGATAACGCAAAAAGGGATTGACACGTCGAGGCCCGTTACAGAAGCCCGGATGCAGCGCAGCGCAATCCGGGAATCGCATGGCGGGTGAGGCCGCTCCCCGGATTGCGCTTCGCTCCATCCGGGCTACGCGCGCTGTCGTATTATCCGCCACCATTGTTGCGGCAAAATGGATTCCGGGTCCGCGCCAAGCGGCGCGTCCCGGAATGATGGTGTGGACGGCCCCCGACGGCATCAGTGTGCCAGACTGGTGATATTGATTCGACCAGACAAGGGAGCCGTCCATGGGCGAGATTAGCATGATTGGTTTGGATTTGGCGAAGAACGTGTTCCAGGTTCACGGGATTGACGCGTCGGGAGGGGTGGTGGTGCGGCGTCAGCTTCGGCGTGGTGCGGTGGAGAAGTTTTTTGCGCAACTGCCGCCGTGCCTGGTGGGGATGGAGGCCTGTGGCAGCGCGCACCATTGGGCGCGGGTGATCGGCCGTTATGGCCACGAGGTGCGGCTGATGCCGCCGGCCTATGTGAAACCCTACCTGAAGCGCAACAAGAACGATGGCCGCGACGCGGAGGCGATCTGCGAGGCGGTGGGCCGGCCGACGATGCGGTTTGTGGCGGTAAAGAGCGTGGAGCAGCAAGCGACGATGGCGGTTCATACCACGCGGGCGCTGCTGGTGCGGCAGCGCACGATGGCGGCGAATGCGCTGCGGGCTGCGCTGGGCGAACTCGGGATCGTGGCGGCGCAGGGCATCAGGGGATTGCGCGAGCTGATGGCCCGGCTCGAAACGGCAAACGCGGAGATCCCGGAGCTGATGCGGGGCACGTTGCTGGTTCTGGCCAGGCATTGGCAGGCGCTCGATGCCGATGAGCGCGCGCTGGAGCGACAGATTACGCAAGCCGCCCGCGCCGATCGCGAGGCGCGCCGGCTGATGGAGGTGCCGTGCGTCGGCCCGATCATCGCCAGCACGGTTCTGGCCAAGGTGGCTGATGCGAAGGTGTTCCGCTCGGGCCGCGATTTTGCGGCCTGGATCGGACTGACCGGCCGCGATCACGGCAGCGGCGGCAAGCATCGTCCAGGCCGCATCTCCAAACGGGGCGACCGCATGCTGCGAGCCCTGCTGATCAGTGGGGCGAGCGGCTATCTGCGCCACCAGAAGCGGCGCGGTGTCAGCGACCCGTGGCTGCGCGAGCTGCTGGCGCGTCGTCCCTATAAGGTCGTCATGGTGGCGCTCGCCGCCAAGACCGCGCGTATCATCTGGGCCATGCTGGCCAAAGGAGAGAAGTACCGGGCTCGCGCGAGCGCGTCGGCTGCTGCCTGATTGGGGGGCGACAGCCGCCGCGCTCGCGCTCATCTGTCGGAAAGGGCAACTATGGTGTGATGGCAAAATGGTCAGGAAACCGGGATCGAAACACTCCGTACCGTCATCGCGCGTCACAGCACGCCGGAATGATTGGAATTCGATCCGCGATCTCCATCAGGGCCCGCGGTCAGCGACCGCATTCAGAGGCCGTATACATGACCGCTCCCCGATCCGTTTGCCGAAACACCAAACAAGCCCTTGCCGAGAGGAGGCCGTCCATACATGACGGGGAAGTGTCGTAGCCCGCTATAGCGTGAGCGCCCTCAACCAAAGATATCCGCAAGTCGGCGTGCGTCGACAACCTCACGGCAAATTGACGGGCGTTTCCCGATAAGCGCCGGAATCGTGCACGTATGAGTGTCGGGCGGCTTCAATGTGACGATGGCTCGGTATGGTGACAGGTTCTACGCGCTGGTGGCGACATCGTCGATCAATAGGCCTGACGATTTTTCCCGTTCTGCTGCTCGCGCTGGCGCGCGGGTCGGTTGCGGATGTTGGCGTGGATGCCAGGGTTGCGCACCTCGTAACGGCCTATCTGGCTCCGGAGACCGTGGGGAAGCCGGGCGGTCTTGCGGTGGCGGTCTACGCTGCGGGCAACACGCAGTTTTTCAACTACGGCGTCGCCGACGGATCGACTAAGCGGCCAATCACGTCAGACACGTTGTTTAACGTAGCGTCCGTGCGCAAGCCGTTTGAGGCAATCCTGGTCGCGCTGGGTACGCTTCGTGGCGAACTCGGTCTGAACGATCCGGTAAGCCGGTATGTCCCCGAGTTGCGCGGCGACTACATCAAGAGCGTGACGATCGGCGAACTGGCAACGCATACGTCCGGACTCCTGCTGCCGACCGATCACCCGCCATGGCCGAACAACTCGTTTACGCTGCAGCAATTCTTCAACATGCTCAACGCGTGGACGCCGCAACCAGGCGAGCAGCCGGGGAAGCAGCGTATCTATACACATGCAGGGTATGTGCTGCTGCAGCTCGCGCTCGAACGTCGTTACGGCCGGCCGATCGGTGAGCTTATCGAAGACCGTATCCTGAAACCGCTCGGCATGAACCAAACGTTCCTGCCCGAGCGCGGCCGGACAATCGCGCCATGATGGCTCCGGAGCTGTTGCAACGCGTCGTACAGGGCTACTCTGATACGGGCATGGTGATCGGTCCACCCGGAGACCAGCAGAGTTATTACGATTTCCCCGGGACTGGTCAGATGTTCTCCTCGGCTCGCGATCTGGCCAGCTTTCTTGCCGCCTGTATCGATGGCGAGGCGATCGATCCGCAGTTGCGGCAAGCATTACGGATGACGCAGCGTGAGACATTTCGTGTGAGCGAGAAGTTCGGACAGGCGATGGCCTGGGAAAACATTCATTTGAACGACGTGGACGTCGTTGACAAGCCAGGCGGACTCAATAACGCAACGGCCTATGTCGGCCTGGTGCCGGCCCATCGAGCCGGCATCATCCTGCTCGCTAACCGCGGCAATTTCCCGCATGAGATCGCCCGCTACCGCGTGCTTCCGGAATTGGTGCGAGAAGAATAGCCGTGAATGCCGATTGGTCCGCTCAGGTCGTCGGCATTGCCGTTACCCGACCTGGACAAGGCGGCTTGAGTGGTCACCGGCTATCAAATATGTTTCTGAATCGATGGTGTGGAGGCAACATTAAAAGCGGGTGCCGCTTGGAGGGTGTAACATGAAAGCACTAAGTGCCGGTCTCCTGTTGGCTATTACCACGTTACCGAGTGTCCACGCGCAACGCTCTCCTGAATCGCTGCCTGCTGTGACGGTCGATTGCTACCAATCGTTCGCCGCAAAGGCGCCATTGCCGGAACTTGCTTCCAAGGAGATAGTAATCGACGGCGGCAATCTCGAAACGCCGTTGATATCGCTACCGACTTCAGGTCGCCGACAGGACAACTCTCAAGATCATCAAGGACCCGACTCGGCCCGCATTTCGAACTGAACATGGCAAGAGCGTTTGGGAGATCAAGCGGGATTTTACCAGCAAGCATCAGGTTGTGGGCTGGCGAGAGGAATTGCCGGGGGGAATCGTGAGGCTTTTCACATTCGACTTCGAGGATCTGCTGCTCAGTACAGTTGACGTCTCGCCAGCGCGTTCGCCCGCCGCCGGGATCGAACTTCATGTCATGAAATGCAGTAAATCGATTTAGTCAGGCGGGGACGCACCGCTTTGGCACCGCTTTGGTCATTCCGGGGCGCGCGTCAGCGCGAAGCCGGAATCTCGAACTTCCGGGTTCGAGCTTTCCGCATCGCCCCGGAATGACGGCGTTCAGATCAGCGAGGCCACTTTTTCCAGCCCGATCAGGCGGGCGAGCGTGCGCACTTCGCGCTTCTGGTCCTCGCGCAACTGAAACAGCAGCGGCATCGCGGCCGATTTCAACTGCTGCACTTCCGCGGAGTTGGGATCGATCGGCGCGCTGTTGGCGTGCGGGGCGGCCTGGCGGGTGGCGTGAATCTTCCGCGCCACGGCGCGCAACGCGGTTTCCACCGCGGGCCAATAGGATTCCTGTTCGGGGGAAAGCCGCAGCCGCTCCTTGATGGTGGCGATCTGGGCGTCGCTGAGCAGCGCATAGGGTTTCTGCGGCGGCGGCGACGGCTTGGTCGCCAGCTTCGGCCTGGCAGCCTCCGGCACATCTACCGGGGCGGCGGCGGTGGCCGGCCTGGGCGGCTCGATACTGGCGGTCGTGCTGGCGAAGGCGAGCCGCAGCGACTGGGTCGGCGCGGCGGCTGGCGGCTGCGGCTCGAACGCGGCCAGCGCCAGCGTGGCGGCGACCGGCAGCCGGTCCTTCTTGGCTGCCTTGTTCGAGACCGGCTCCTGAAATTCCGGCGGCGCCGCCGCCAATTGCGGCTCGGACTCGGCGTTGCGGGCCAGGATGCTGGTGGCGGCCGCGCCGGCGACGAGCAGACCTGTCAGCGCGGCGAGTGTGATTGCACGGGTCAAGCCGTTCTCCATTTCCGTCCTCGACCGACGGTCAATTTCCCGGAAACTGGATCGTAATTAAGGCTTAACCGTGCCGCCGCGGCGGCCTCGGCGCTGAATTTGAGCGGCAAGGGACGGCCGGGTGCGGTGAAATCAGGCGCCGAGATCGTAGGCGTCCTGGATTTCGGCGACAATATCGGAGGCTTCCCACAGCGCATCGGGGGTGACCGACTGCAGGCTGATGGTCCAGTTGCCGCCCTTGCGGGTGCGCGGGGTGCTGACGATGTCGAATTGCACGCCCCGGCACAGCGGATGCCGCGAGAGCGCATAGGCGACCCGGGTCCTGATCTCGTCGAGCGTGGCCGGCGTTCTAGTAACGGTCTCCAGATCCATGTCGCATCTCCTGCGCGGCAATGCCGCGCGCCGGCCAAGCGGCACCGGCCCCCGGGGGATTGTTGGGGCGAATTTGGTTAACGGCGCGTTAATGGAACGGCGGGCTTGTTACGAAGCTCAGCCAAAGGGCGTGATTGCGAGCGCCGTTGCGCTCCTCGCAATGACGGCCGAGCTACTTTTTCGAACTCAGCTATCGCGGTATTCCGCGAGCGTGCGCGCGACCAGGCTGTCGACCCCCTCGACCGCGGTCACGCCCGAGGTGGAATGCCCGGCGCTCCAGATGTCGCGCCAGCGCGCCGGGCGGCCATCGCGCGCGCCGATGTCGATGTCCTTGCCGATGTCGATGCCGCCGCGTTGCGGCAGGTCGTCGGGATCAAGGCCGGCGGCCGCGATCGAGGGCCGCAGCATGTTGGTCTGCAGCCCCGTGAACGCCGTGGTCAGGAGGATGTCGTCGGCGCTGCTGTCGACCAGCATCTGCTTGTACCTCGCGTCGGCCAGGCTCTCATGGGTGGCGATGAATTTGGTGCCCATATAAGCGAGGTCGCAGCCGAGCGCCTCGGCGGCACGCAAGGCATGGCCGTCGCCGATCCCTCCCGCCAGCACCACCGGCCCGTCGAAAAACCCGCGCACCGCGCGCACGAACACGAACGGGTTGAGCCAGCCGGTCTGCCCGCCGGCGCCGGCGGTCAGCAGCACCAGGCCGTCGGCGCCGGCCTCGACCGCGCGCCGCGCATGGCGAATGCTGGCGACATCGGCAAATACCAGCGCGCCGGCATCATGCAGCGGCGCCAGCACCGGCGCCGGCGAGCCGACGCTGGTGATGACAAGCTCCGGCCGATGCCGCAGCAGCACCGCGAGATCCGCCGCCAGCCGCACATTGGAGCGGTGCACGATCAGGTTCGGGCAGATCGGCGCCGGCGCCATTCCCGTCGCATCGGCATGACGCCGCAACCGGCCTTCGATGTCGTCGAGCCATTGATCGAGCTGGTCCGGGCCGCGGCAGTTCACGGTCGGAAAGGCGCCGATCACACCGTTGCGGCAGGCCGCCGCCACCAGTTCGACGCCCGAGACCAGAAACATCGGCGCCGCGATCAGCGGCAGGCGCAGGCGGCCGCGAATGCGTGCCAAAGGCTCGACCAGATGCAAAATCGCGTTTCCCAACTAATAAGGTTCGTTCCGCGCCGCGGCTTCGTTATGTTAGCCTTCGGCAACATTGGCACGACCGAAGGCCCAACACCAAATCCAAAACCGGACGGGCGGGAGGATCCATGAGCAATCCCCTTTATGCGTTTCCGGCGGCGTGCGAGCAGACGCTGCGCGCGCTCGCCCGCTATCCGTCGCGGGTTGCGTTCGCCTGGCCGGGAGGCTCGATCACCTACCAGGGTGCAACCGAGCTGATCGGCCGCATGCAGCAGGCGTTGATGTCGCTGGGCCTGCCGCCGGGGGCGCGGGTTGCGTTCCTGACCGCCAATCGCGCCGACACCTGGTGCGCCGGCGTCGCCGCACAATTGTCGCGGCTCGCCATCACCTGGCTGCATCCGCTGGGTTCGCTGGAAGATCAGTTGTTCCAATTGGAGGATTCCGAGGCGCAACTGCTGGTCGTCGATGCCGACACGTTCCGGGATCGCGGCGGCGAACTGGCGGCAAGAGCGACCGGCATCGGAACCGTCTTTACCCTGGGTCCGGCCGGTTACGGCAGCGATCTGCTCAACGCGATCGATGCCGCCGGAACCGCGACGCCACGCTGCTTCGCCGGTCCGGACGACATCGCCACGCTGAACTATACCGGCGGCACCACCGGCAAGTCCAAGGGCGCGCTGCGCCATCATCGCGAATATGGCGGCTTCGCCAGCGCGATCCTGGCCGATTTCGAAATTCCGGACACGCCGCGCTATCTCACGGTGGCGCCGATCAGCCATGTCGCCGGCACCAAGGTGCTGCCGACGCTGATGCGCGGCGGCACCGTACATATGCTGAAGGGTTTCGATCCGGAGGCGGTATTCAACGCCATCGCGCGCGAGCGCATCAACTTCACGCTGTTCGTCCCGACCATGATCTATGTGCTGCTCGACCATCCGGCGCTCGCCAGGACCGACCTGTCCTCGCTCGAGCTCCTGCTGTACGGCGCCTCGGCCATGTCGCCGAGCCGGCTCACCGAAGGCATCGAGCGGATCGGTCCGGTGTTCTCGCAGCTTTACGGGCAGACCGAGTGCTATCCGGTCTCGGTGCTGCGCAAGGCCGATCATGATCCGAAAGCCCCGGAACTGTTCCTGTCCTGCGGCTTTCCGATCGCCGCCTGCGAGGTCAAGGTGCTCGATGACGAGGACCGCGAGGTCGCTACCGGCGAGGCCGGCGAGATCTGCGTCCGCGCCAGCCATGTGATGGCCGAATACTGGAAGCGGCCGGAGCAGAGCGCCGAAACCCTGAAAAACGGCTGGCTGCACACCGGCGACATCGCGCGGGCCGACCAGCGCGGTTACCTGTTCATCCTCGACCGCAAGAAGGACATGATCGTCTCCGGCGGCTTCAACATCTTTCCGCGCGAGGTCGAGGACGTGCTGTCGCAACATGCCGACGTCGCCATGGTGGCGGTGGTCGGCGTACCCGACGACAAATGGGGCGAGGCCGTAACCGCGATCGTCGTCGCCCGCGAAGGCGCCCGGCCCAGTGCCGAGGAGCTGATCAACCTGGTCAAGGCGCGCAAGGGATCGGCGCACGCGCCCAAGCATGTGAAATTCGTCGACAAGCTGCCAATGACCGGGGTCGGCAAGGTCGACAAGAAGGTGCTGAGGGCGGGCTTCTGGATCGGACGCGAGCGCATGGTCGGATGAGGTGCGGCGGCGCTCAGCCGAGCAATTGATCGAGCCGGTCGCGCAACTGGTCCTGGTGAAAGGGTTTGGCCAGCCGCGGCAGTTCGAGCTGGGCCCCTTCGGGGAGTTCGGCATAGCCGGTCGCGAGCAGGATCGGCAGCGAGGGCCGTAGCCGCCGCGATGCCGCCGCGAGTTCGATGCCGGTCATGCCGGGCATCACATGATCCGTCATCATCAGGTCGATCGGCTGTTCGCTCCTGATGATATCGAGCGCGTGCCGGCCGGAGCTGGCGCCGATCACCCGGTGGCCGAGATCTTCCAGCATTTCCGTGGTCGACATCGCGATCAGCGGATCGTCATCGACGAACAATATCACCGCGGAGCGCTTGACCTTCTGCGGTCGCGGCGCCGCGGCTTTCGGCTTCCGCCAGCGCGGTTGCCACCGGCAGCACCAGCGTGGCGGCAGTGCCCTTTCCCGCCGTGCTCGAGAGCTGCAGCGCGCCACCGAGCTGCACCGCCAGTCCGTGTACCATCGACAGGCCGAGCCCGGTGCCCTTGCCGAGCGGCTTGGAGGAAAAGAACGGCTCGATCGCCCGCTTCAATGTCTCCGGCGACATTCCGCGTGCCGGTATCGTTCACCGACAGTTTGAGATAGCGGCCGGCCTCCAACACCGGATCGCCGCTAGCGCGGTATTCGCAGACCCGGATATCGATCTCGCCGCCATCCGGCATGGCGTCGCGCGCGTTGATCGCCAGATTGAGCACGGCGAGTTCGAGCTGGTTGGCATCGACCCGGGCCGGCGGCAACCCTTCCGGAAGATCGAGCCGCAGCACCACGCGCGGTCCAAGCGAGCGTTCCAACAGATCGATCATGCCCTGGATCAGGGCCCGCAGATCGATCGGCACCGCGCGCAAATCCTGCTGGCGCGCGAACGCCAGCAGGCGCTGGGTCAGCGAGGCGCCACGCTCGGCGCCCTGCAGCGCACCATCGACCAGCCGGTGCAGCCGCGGATCGGCCGGGATGCGCTTGCGCAGCAGGTCGAGATTGCCCATCACCGCCATCAGCAAATTGTTGAAGTCATGCGCGACGCCGCCGGTGAGCTGGCCGATCGTCTCCATCTTCTGCGCCTGCCGCAGTTGCTCCTGGGCCTTTTCGCGCGCGGCGACTTCCTTCATCAGGTCGGCGGTGCGCTGCTCGACACGCTGCTCGAGCGTGGCGGTCAGTTGCGCCAGCGCGGTGCGCTCGGCCGCAAGCTGCGCCAGCAGGCCTTCGCGCTCGATATCGGCGACCTTGCGCGCGGTGATGTCGGAAGAAACGCCGACCAGCGATTTCAGGCTGCCGTCGAGACGGCGCACCGCGCGGGCGCGGACGTCGACCCAGTGCACCGAGCCGTCGGGCCAGATGTTGCGGTATTCGAAACTATAGTCCTGGCCGGATCTCGATCGAGCGGTCGAGCGCCTGCATGCCGCCGCTCACGATCCTCGGGATGCACCGCCGCCAGCAGGTCCTGGTACGAAAACGGATCCTCGCGGCTGGCGGCCGAAGAACGTCTTGCAGGTGTCGGAGGCTTCAAGCTCGAACTCCGGCAGGTGCAATTCGAGCGCGCCGAGATGGCCGGCGTTCAAGGCGGTCTGCAGCAGGCCCTCGCTTTCGGTGAGGTCTTCCAGGATGGCGCGGGTCTGGTATTGGCGGCGCCGGCCCCGGACCGCGGAGCCGACGATGCTGACCAGCGTGGTCGGATGGAACGGGCGTTCGATGAAGGTGACGTTGCCGAGGTTCCTGCGCGAGCCGGGCGGCGTCCGGATTGCGCTCGGGACCGCCGCCCTGATGGGTCAGCAGCACGATCGGAAAATCCGACCATGTCGGCTGACGGTTCAGCCAGTTGACACAGGCCGCGCAGATCGGCGGTCTTGATCGCCTCGTCGGCGATCACTGCAAGGCCGGCGCCGGCCTCGATCTCCTGGATCATGGCCGCGCAGATCGGCGCACACATTGGCGTAATAGCCGGCTTCCCGGATCAGCGCGGCGGCGACCGCGGCGTCGCGCCCCGTCGGCGCGAGGATGACGGCGCGCTCGGACGAGGCGCCCGGTCTCACGAAGTCTGCCCTTCCAGCAGCGGCCTCGCGCTCGCCGACAAAGGTCGGCACGCCGCTCAGCACGCCGTCGAAATCCGTCGAGCGGCGCGCCGATGGTGAGACCGCGCCGTGCCGATGCGATATTCCCGTATCGTCAACTCATGCGCGCCGGTGCGCTTCTTGATGATGGAAATCGCGCGCCTGACGCTTCCCAGCGCCTCGAAGTAACGCAGCAGGATCACCGTGTCGGCGAGATAGGTGACATCGACCGGGCTTTCATGTCGCCGACCAGGCCGTGCTGGGCCACCGTCATGAAAGTCGCGGCGCCCTGCCGGTTCAGATATTGCAGCAATTCGTGCATGTGCAGGATCAGCGAATTCTCCTCCGGCATCGCCGCCTGATAGCCGTTGAGGCTGTCGATCACCACGGTCTTGATCTGGTCCTCGTCGACCCGCCTGCGGACGCGATGGGCGAATTCGCCGGGCGACAATTCGGCGGCATCGACCTGGTCGATGAACAGCTTGCCGGCGCGCTGCATTTCCTCGAGGTCGATGCCGAGTCCCTTCATGCGCGCGAACAGCAGCCCGAGTTCCTCGTCAAACACGAACAGCGCCGCCTTCTCGCCGCGCGCGATCGCGGCGACGATGAACATGATCATCGCAAGCGATTTGCCGGTGCCGGCCGGTCCGAGCACCAGCGTGCTCGACCCCTCGTCGATGCCGCCGCCCAGCAACTTGTCGAGTTCGGCAATGCCGCTCGACAGCGTGCCGCGTCGAATTGCGTGCGGTGTTCGGACGCCACCAGCCGCGGAAACACATTGAACCCGCCGGTGGTGATGGTGGCGTCGTGATAGCCGCCGCGGAACTTGACGCCGCGATATTTGATGACGCGGGCGCGCCGCCGCTCGGCGCCATAGGCCGGCGCCAGTTCCTCGAGCCGCAGCACGCCATGGGCGACGCTGTGCACGGTCCTGTCGACCAGTTCCGCGGTGAGATCATCGAGCAGCAGCACGGTGGTGTTGAACTTCGCGAAATAATGCTTGATCGCCAGAATCTGCCGCCGGTAGCGCAGCGAGCTTTGCGCCAGCAGCCGGATTTCGGACAGGCTGTCCAGCACCACCCGGCTCGGCCTGGCGCGCTCGACCGCCTCGAAAATCTGCTTGGTGGTTTCGCCGAGTTCGAGATCGGACGAATAGAGCAGGCTCTGCTGCTGTTCGGAATCGAGCAGGCTTTCCGGCGGCAACAATTCGAAAACTTCGATGCCGTCGTCCAGCGCCCAGCCGTGCGACGCGGCGCCGTCGCGCAACTCGCGTTCGGTCTCCGACAAACGTGATATAGAGGCATTTCTCGCCGGCCTGCACGCCTTCCAGCAGGAACTGCAGCGCGATCGTGGTCTTGCCGGTGCCGGGCGCCCTCCACCAGGAACAGATGGCCGCGCGAAAATCCGCCCGCCAGGATGTCGTCCAGGCCCCAAATGCCGGTCTTCGCCTTGTCGGCGAACGTTTCACAGAATGCATGGCACCCCTGGCGGGACCATACGGTTCCACAGCCGATGGAACTATTTTCGCGGGAAGAATTCCGCCGCCGCGCCCGGTCGCTGCCGCTATCGCTGCTCGATCACCAGGCTTTGCACCGCGCGTCCGAAATAGCCGCGCTGGTCGGCCAGCCGCGCCATGGCGAGACCGGCGCCGTCGCGGCCGATCCAGGATTCCGCATCGAGCAGGATCCAGACGCCGACCGGCGGCCGGGCCATGCTGACGGTGAGGTCGGCATTGATGAAGGTCCATTTCCGGAAATCCAGCGCAGCGGAGGTGCCGTTGCAGAAATCCGCGGCGACCACCGCGCGCATCGCCTGCGAGATCTGCGCCCCCTCGATCAGCGGACGGTCGACCCGGTACCAGATCGCGCCCGCACCCGGCACGCCAAAGCGGCCGCGGGCCGCGCGCATGGTAATTCCCGCGACAAAAGGGCTGCCGGAAAAATCCGGCTGCTCGAGCCGCGACTGCTCGGGCCCCGGCAGTTCGAGCGGCAACTCCGCCACCTCCGGCGGCAACGCCAGCGCCGCGGTCTTGACCTTGAGCACGGTCGCGCCGACCACGACGGCATGGCCTGCGCGCAGCCTGACCGCGCAAAGCTGGATCTTGCGGCCCTCGCGCAGCACTTCGGTCTCGAGCGTCAACGGCGCGATCGGGACCGGCCGCATCAGGTCGATGGTGATGCGCGCGATCGCCATCGGCACAGGGGTCGGGATTGCCTCGGCCGCCCACACCACCAGCGCCGCCGGCGCCGAACCGTGCTGCATGTCAGGCGCCCACGGACCGGCGGCGTCGGGACTGGTGAGGACGCGGCTGCCGTCGACGCGATAGATGGCGTCCATCAGCACGCTCGCATGGTCATGGCGGGGGCCGAACAGGTGTGGCCGAGCATCACAGCGCCGGGTCGACCGCTTCGGCATATTCCTGTCTGAACCGCGCGATCAATTCGGCGGCCGGCACGATCTTGCCGACGCTGCCGACCCCCTGGCCGCTGCCCCAGATTTCCTTCCACGCCTTCGGTTTGGCGCGCTCGCCGGAAGCGTCGGTGCCGAAACTCATTTTCGAGGCGTCGGATTCCGGAAGATTGTCGGGATCCATTCCGGCCGCGACGATCGACGGCTTCAGATAATTGCCATGCACGCCGGTGAACAGGTTGGAATAGACGATATCCTCCGCGGTCGAGGTGGTGATCATCTGCTTGTAGCCCTCCACCGCATTGGCCTCGGCGGTGGCGATGAAGGCGGAGCCGACATAGGCGAAGTCGGCGCCGAGCAGCCGCGCGGCGCGGATCGCGCGGCCGTTGCCGATCGCACCCGACAGCGCGATCGGTCCATCGAACCATTGCCGGGTCTCGGCCACGAAGGCGAACGGCGAGATCTCGCCGGCATGGCCGCCGGCGCCGGCCGAGACCAGGATCAGGCCGTCGGCGCCCTTCTCGATCGCCTTGTGGGCGAATTTCTGGTTGATGACGTCGTGGAAGACGATGCCGCCCCAGCGATGCGCGGCCTGGTTGAGCTCTTCGCGCGCGCCGAGCGAGGTGATGATGATCGGCACCCGGTGTTTCTCGCACAGCGCCAGATCCTGATCGAGCCGGTTGTTCGACCGATGCACGATCTGGTTCACCGCGAACGGCGCCGATGGCCGCTCGGGATGGGCCTGGTCGTAGGCCGCGAGCTCCTGCCTGATCCGCGCCAGCCATTCGTCGAGCAGCGCCGGCGGACGGGCGTTCAGCGCCGGAAACGATCCGACGATTCCCGGCCTTGCACTGCGCGATCACGAGATCGGGCACGGAGATGATGAACAGCGGTGCCCCGATCACCGGAATCGACAGACGGCCCTTGAACAAGGCAGGCATGGACATTCGGGACGACCCTTCCGGTTATTCGAGGCGAGGCGCGAGGCCCCGCTCTAAGGATGCCAGACATCATACCAAGAAGGCAATCGCGATCCCGCCGCGCGATCCCGCCGCGCTACCGGCATAACGCGCCGGCAAAGCCGCTCGGCGTGCCGTCACAGCATGCGAAACGCGATGATGAAACCGAGCACCAGCACGCCGGCCCCGAGCGCCACCCACAGCGCCAGATGGCGCTCGATCCGGACCCGGATCCACTCGCCATAGCGATTGAGCAGGACCGCGGCGATAAAAAAGCGCAGGCCGCGGGCGATGATCGAGCACAGCACGAACAGCCAGATATTGTAGCCGGCAAAGCCGGAGGCGATGGTCACGAGCTTGTAGGGGATCGGCGTCAGGCCTTTGCCGATGATGATCAACGCGCCCCATTGCGCATAGGAGGCGCGGAAGCTCTCGACCTTGTCGGCGAGACCATAGAGATTGATCAGCCAATGGCCGACCGAATCGTACAGCAGCGCACCGATGGCATAGCCGAGCATGCCGCCCAGGACCGACATCGCGGTGCAGACTCCGGCATAGAGCCAGGCCCGCTGCGGCCGCGCCAGCGACATCGGGATCAGCATCACATCGGGCGGCACCGGGAAGAACGAACTTTCGGCGAAGGCCACCGCCCCCATGATCCAGAGCGCATAGGGCTTGTGGGCCGCGTCGATGCACCAGTCGTAAATTCGTCTCAGCATGGCGGCGATGAACCATCATGGCGCCGATTTGTCCATGCCGGGAAGCCGGAGAAATCCGGCAAGCCTCAGTGGCGTTTGCGGAGATTGCGGCCTGCGAGCGCGACAATTGGCCGCCGCGCCATCGGCGACGGCGATGCCTTCGGCAGTTTTACCGCCGATTTCGGCAGCTTCTCGGCAATTCCGAGCAGGTGCTCGCGCCGCTCCATCTCGCGCCAGACGTCGTCGGGTTCGACGCCGGCCGATGCCCACAAGACCGTGAGATTGTAGAGCAGATCGGCGCTCTCGCGCACCACCGCATCCCGCTTGCCGTTGACCGCGTCGATCACGACCTCGATGGCTTCCTCGGCGAGTTTTTTCGCCATTTTGGCCGGGCCGCGCTGAAACAGCCGGGCGGTTCGCGAAACCGCCGGATCGAGATCCCTGGCCGCGATCACGGCAAGGTAAAGCCGCTCGAGCGAATCACTCATCCTGCCAAACTTAATCCAAACTCCTCGCCAGCGTGTTAACGGCCGTGGTGACAAAACGGTGAATTGGCCGGCCCCGTGAGCCGCCCCGGGGACCGCGCAGCGGGTACCAAACCGGGGAGCGGCGGCCAAATCGCCGGCGCGGGCGCTATATCTCGGCTGGCGTTCCCTGATTAGAATGCCGGCCGGAACGCTTCGTTCCGCGGGCCCCCGGCATGTCCCTGCTTCGCCTCTACGCGCGCGTCCTGCATCTGCTCGGCAACGAGGCGCGGCTGGGCTGGATCCTGGCCGGCGCCAACCTGCTGCTGGCCGGGGCGCAATTCGCCGAGCCGGTGCTGTTCGGGCGCATCGTCGACGTGCTCTCCGGCAAGCCCTCCCCCGGCCCGCCCGGCTCGGCATCGGCCTGGCCGCTGCTGGCGGCCTGGGCTGGATTCGGCCTGTTCACCATCGGCTGCAGCGCCGTGGTCGCGCTGCACGCCGACCGGCTCGCGCACCGCCGGCGTCAGGCGGTGCTGACCGGCTATTTCGAGCACATCATGCAATTGCCGCTGACCTTTCACACCGGCACCCATTCCGGCCGCCTGATGAAAGTGATGCTGAACGGCACCGATGCGCTGTGGCGGCTGTGGCTCGGATTCTTCCGCGAGCATTTCGCCGCGATCCTGTCGCTGGTGGTGCTGCTGCCGCTCGCGCTCTACATCAACTGGCGGCTGGCAATCCTGCTGTTCGCGCTGTGCGTGGTATTCACGGTGCTGACGACGCTGGTGGTGCGCAAGACCTACGGCATGCAAAGCGAGGTCGAGGCGCATTACAGCGACCTGTCCGCGCGCGCCTCCGATGCGCTGGGCAATGTCGCGCTGGTGCAAAGCTTCGTGCGCATCGATGCCGAGGTGCAGGGCCTGCGTTTCGTCGCCGACAGACTGCTCGCGGTGCAGATGCCGGTGTTGTCGTGGTGGGCGCTGGTCACCGTCATCACCCGCGCCTCGACCACCATCACCGTGCTCGCGATCTTCGCCGTCGGCATCGTGCTGCACCAGGAGGGCCTCACCACCGTCGGCGAGATCGTGATGTTCGTGAGCTTCGCCACCATGCTGATCCAGAAGCTCGAACAGGTGGTCGGCTTCATCAACAGCGTGTTCATGGAGGCGCCCCGGCTGCAGGAGTTCTTCAACGTGCTCGACGCGGTGCCGGCGGTCCGCAACCGGCCGGATGCGATCGATCCCGGGCGCCTCGCCGGCCTGATCGAATTCCACGACGTCTCGTTTTCATATGACGGCAAGCGGTCCGCGGTCGAGGACCTTTCCTTCACCGCTCTGCCCGGCGAGACCATCGCGCTGGTCGGCCCGACCGGCGCCGGCAAATCGACCGCGATCGCGCTGCTGCACCGCGCCTTCGATCCGCAGTCCGGCTTCATCCGGATCGACGGCATGGATATTCGCGGCCTGACGCTGACCGCGCTGCGCCGGAATATCGGCGTCGTGTTTCAGGAAGCGCTGCTGTTCAACCGCTCGATCGCCGACAATCTTCGGGTCGGCAAGCCGGACGCCACCGCGCAGGAGATGCGGGTCGCGGCGGGCCGCGCCCAGGCGCTCGAATTCATCGAGCGCAGCGAACGGAAATTCGACAGCAATGTCGGCGAGCGCGGCCGGATGCTGTCCGGCGGCGAGCGGCAGCGGCTGTCGATCGCGCGCGCGCTGCTCAAGGACCCGCCGATCCTGATCCTCGACGAGGCGACCAGCGCGCTCGATGCCGTGACCGAAGCCAGGGTCAATGCCGCACTCGACGAAGTGATGAAGGGACGTACCAGTTTCGTGATCGCCCACCGGCTTTCGACCATTCGCAATGCCACGCGGATCCTGCTGTTCGACGGCGGACGGGTGATCGAAAGCGGAACTTTTGATGAACTGATCGCGAAAGGCGGCCGTTTTGCGGAACTCGCACGCGCTCAGTTCATGATCGAGGAGAATCGCGGCGCGGCCTGCGCCCACAAGACCTGCACCCACAAGACCTGCCCCCGCAAGACAAGGCAAGCACGGCGCTGAAGATTTGAGCGTCAACAAAATTCGGCGCATTTCGTCCACGATTTGATCGCACAAGGTCTGTTAAGGGCGAACCAGCCGGTATAGGTTCGAACCGCCGTAACCGACGGTGCCGGACACGCTTGACACCCGAACCTCACATGCCAGCACCTCTGCTTCGGAGGCGCGTCTCAAAGACCGGAATCGGATCGTGCAATTTGTTCTCCCGCTGCTTCGCAAGTCATCGCTGAACTGGATCGTGCTCGCTGCGGCACTCGCCATCCTGGCGCCGCGTCATGTCCATGCCGAGGCGCTGCTGCTGATCGAGGCCGATAGCGGCAAGGTGTTGCAGGCCGAAAACGCCACCATGCCGTGGTATCCCGCATCAGTGACCAAGCTGATGACGGCCTATGTCACGCTGAAAGCGGTCAAGGATGGCCGCATTACACTCGATACCCTGCTGAACGTCTCGCCGGTCGCGGCCTCGCAGTCGCCGTCGAAGATGGGCTTCCGGCCCGGCACCCAGGTCACCGTCGACAACGCGCTCAAGATGATGCTGGTGAAGTCGGCCAACGACATGGCCGTGGTGCTCGCCGAAGGCGTCGGCGGTTCGATCGACGGCTTTTCGGCCATGATGAACGAGACCGCGCAACGGCTCGGCATGACGCAGACGAGCTATGTCAATCCGAACGGCCTGCCCGCCGACGGCCAGATCACCTCGGCGCGCGATCTGGCGATCCTGGCGCGTGCGATCATTCGCGACCTGCCGCAATACGAATACTTCGTTCACATCCCCTCGATCCGCTATGGCCGCAAGGTCACGCAGAATTTCAACAAGCTGATCGGGCGCTATCCGGGCGCCGACGGCTTCAAGACCGGCTTCATCTGCGCATCCGGCTATAATCTGGTGGCGTCGGCCACCCGCGACGGCAGGCGGCTGATCGCCGTGGTGCTGGGTGCGTCGTCCGGCACCATGCGCGCGGTCCGGGCCGCCCAACTGCTCGATCGCGGCTTTTCCAGCAACACCTTGTCATGGCTGCGGCCGTCGCTCGGCACGGTCGACAATCTGGTGCCGATCGACGCCTCGCCGCCGAACCTGCGCGACGAGATGTGCGGCGGCAAGCACAAGCACCCGTCGAGCGATGAGGACGAGGAGACGGTCGCCGGCGCCGCCGACACCTCGGGCAGTGGCGAGAGCGGCATGACGTTTTTCGCCGCCGGGCTGCAGCCGCCGGTGACGAAACCGGCCGAGCTGCTGGCAGGGCCGGCCGCCCCTTCGGAGCCGATCCAGGTCTATACCGGCCCGACCAGAACCGGCGCGGCGCTGATTGCCGCGGTCGCCGCCGACAGCGAGAAGCAGGCGCCACGGCATCGCGGAAAGAAGAAGTCGCAGATGGCGGCGAAAAAGCCCGACACCGCGGCCGCGCCGAAAGCCGCAGCCGACGATGGCGGTAAGGACGCCGGCAAGGACGCCAAGACCCAAACCGCGGCCAAACCCGCCGCGGTCCGGCATGCCAATGCCAAGCCCGATGCCGCAGCCAAGGCCGACGACAAGGCGGCCGCCGCGACCGCCAAGCCGGCAAAGCCCAAGGCGACGGCGAGGCGCTCGACCAAACCCGCCGCGAAGAGCACGACCGGCGACGCCGCGCCCGCCAATCAAAAGACCGCCGCGCCGCGCACGTAGAGCCTGTTCGGTTCTGATTGAATCAGAACCGGGCTCCAGTTTCCCGTTTTGACGCGTTTTCCTCACGCGAACCGGTATCCACTTCGCTCGAAAACGCTTTGGGGCGCTTTTGGGCCGCCAAAATCGGCTTTTTCGGTCACCGATCGTGACCGCGCCCGCCGCGCCCGCCGCCGCTTGCCATCGGCCATCGCCTTGCTCAATACTGCCGGCAACAAGGCCTCCCCATTCCAGAACGACGGGGCCATCACGCGGAGGGGAAATACCATGGAGCGGATCTGGCTCAAGCAATATCCGGCTGGCGTGCCCGCCGATATCGATGTCACCCAATACGCATCTCTCGTCGAGTTGCTGGAAGAAAGCTTTGCCAGGTTTCGCGACCGCAAGGCCTTCATCTGCATGGACAAGTCGATCAGCTACCGCGATCTCGACGAGATGTCGGCGGCGCTCGCCGCCTACCTGCAAGGCAAGGGCCTGCAAAAGGGCGCCCGGGTGGCGCTGATGATGCCGAACGTCCTGCAATATCCGATATCGACCGCCGCGGTGCTGCGCGCGGGCTATGCGGTGGTGAACGTCAACCCGCTCTACACCCCGCGCGAACTCGAACACCAGCTCAAGGATTCCGGCGCCGAGGCGGTGATCGTACTGGAGAATTTCGCCACTACCGTGCAGAAGGTGATGGCCAACACCGCGGTGAAGCACGTCATCGTCGGCAGCATGGGCGACCTGCTCGGCCTCAAGGGCATGATCGTCAATCTGGTGGTGCGGCGGGTCAAGAAAATGGTGCCGCCCTATTCGATACCCGGCGCCGTGCTGTTCAACGACGCGGTGACGACCGGCCGCGCCATGAAGCTGAACAAGCCGAAGCTCGCGCCCGACGACGTCGCCTTCCTGCAATATACCGGCGGCACCACCGGCATCTCCAAGGGCGCGACGCTGCTTCATCGCAACATCCTCGCCAACGTGCTGCAGAACGACGCCTGGCTGCAGCCGGCGCTGAAGAAGCCGCCGCATGTCGATCAGTTGTTCATTGTCTGCGCGCTGCCGCTCTACCACATCTTTGCGCTGACCGCGTGCTTCCTGCTGGCGATGCGCGCCGGCGGCGTCAATCTCCTGATTCCCAACCCGCGCGACATGCCGGGCTTCATCAAGGAGCTGGCGAAATACCAGGTCAACAGCTTCCCGGCGGTCAACACGCTCTACAACGGCCTGCTGCATACGCCCGGCTTCGACAAGCTCGATTTCTCCAAGCTGAAGACGTCGTTCGGCGGCGGCATGGCGACCCAGAAAGCGGTTGCGGACGCCTGGCTGAAGACCACCGGCTGTGCGCTGTCGGAAGGCTACGGGCTGTCGGAGACCTCGCCGACGCTGACCTGCAACCCCGCCGATGCCGACCGCTTCTCGGGCTCGATCGGGATTCCGGTGCCCTCGACCTGGCTCTCGATCCGCGACGACGACGGCAACGAGCTGCCGCTCGGCGAGCCCGGCGAAATCTGCGCCAAGGGCCCGCAGGTGATGGCCGGCTACTGGAACCGGCCGGAAGAGACCGCCAACGTGATGACGGCCGACGGCTACTTCCGCACCGGAGACATCGGCGTGATGAGCCCGGACGGCTTCACCAAGATCGTCGATCGCAAGAAGGACATGATCCTGGTGTCGGGCTTCAACGTCTATCCCAACGAGATCGAGGAAGTGATCGCGAGCCATCCCGGCGTGCTGGAATGCGCCGTGATCGGCGTCCCCGACGCGCGCTCGGGCGAGGCTGTCAAGGCGTTCATCGTCAAGAAGGACCCGAACGTCACCGCCGAGGACATCATCAAGTTCTGCGCTACGCAGCTCACCAACTACAAGGTCCCGAAACAGATCGAATTCCGCACCGACCTGCCCAAGACCAATGTCGGCAAGATCCTGCGCCGCGAGCTCCGCGATGAAAAGAAGGCCGCGGCGGCCTGACGGCCACCTGCCTGTAGCCCGGATGCAGCGAAGCGCAATCCGGGGTCCTTTGTGCCGCATCCCGGATTTCGCTGCGCCGCATCCGGGCTGCGGGCAATGACGGGATGGTGGTTTCCACGCAGCCGGAAAATGGTCTAAGACACATCCGCACATTTTGAGGAGAATTGACGATGACGATCAAAGTTGGCGACAAGCTGCCCGAGGCGAAATTTCGCGTGATGACGGCGGAGGGTCCGCAGGTCAAGACCACCGACGACATCTTCAAGGGCAAGAAGGTCGCGCTGTTCGCGGTGCCCGGCGCCTATACCGGCACCTGCCACAAGATGCATCTGCCGAGCATTTTCCTCAACGCCTACGCCATCAAGGGCAAGGGCGTGAACACGATCGCGATTGTTTCGGTCAATGATGCCTTTGTCATGAACGCGTGGAAGCGCGACACCGACCAGCGCGATGAAGCGGTGTTCCTCGCCGACGGCAATGCCGAATTCACCAAGGCGATCGGCATGGAGCTCGACGCGTCCGGCAACGGCCTCGGCATCCGCTCGCATCGCTACTCGATGCTGGTCGATGACGGCTTGGTCAAGCAGCTCAACCGCGAGCCGGCGCCCGGCAAGGTCGAGGTTTCCGGCGGCGATACCCTGCTCGGACAACTGTAAGTTCGTGTCATTGCGCCTTCAGCGGCCTCGCGGTTCGAGACGCGCGGCGCAGCCGCGCTCCTCACCATGAGGGTCTAACATGACCTCATCCTGAGCAGCATCGCGAAGCGATGCGTCTCGAAGGATGAAGCCACGGTTAGGTGCTCAGCCCTTCAGCCGCGCCATCGCGATGCCGTCGCGCGCCAGTTGATCGGCGCGTTCGTTTTCGTCATGGCCGGCGTGGCCCTTGACCCAGTGCCAGCGTATCTCGTGCGGTTTCAGGGCGGCGTCGAGCCGCTGCCAGAGTTCGACATTCTTGACCGGCTTCCTGTCGGCGGTGCGCCAGCCATTCCGCTTCCAGCCGTGGATCCAGCCGGTGATACCCTGACGGACATACTGGCTGTCGGTGAAGAGATCGACCGCGCACGGCTTTTTCAGGGATTCCAGCGCCGAGATCGCCGCCATCAATTCCATGCGGTTGTTGGTGGTGTGGCCCTCGCCGCCCTTCAACTCCTTCTCGACGTCGCCGAATTTGAGGATCGCGCCCCAGCCGCCGGGTCCGGGATTGCCCGAGCAGGCGCCGTCGGTGAAAATCCGGACCTGGGGCAGCCTGGCATCGCTCACGCGGCAAATCCGGGACGGGCAACGCCGTAATCGCGCAGGCTGGCGACGCCCTGTTGAAAGCGCAGCTTGCGGACATATTCGAGCGGGTCTTTCGGCTTCACCAGTGCGCCCGCCGGCACGTTGAGGAAATCGACCAGGCGCGTCAGCAGGAAGCGCAGCGCGGCGCCCCGCGCCAACAGCGGCAGCGCATCCTGCTCGGCCGCCGACAGCTTGCGTTCGCGGCCATAGCCATTGAGCAGTGCACGCGCCTTGGTGACGTTGAAGGCGTGATCGGGTTCGAAGCACCACGCGTTCAGGCAGATTGCGACGTCGTAGGCCAGGATGTCGTTGCAGGAAAACGGAAAGTCGATCAGTCCCGACAATTTGTCGCCAAGGAAGAAGACGTTGTCGGGAAACAAATCGGCGTGGATGACGCCAACCGGCAGCCCGGCGGGCCAGCACGCCTCGAGATGATCGAGTTCGCGCGCGACGAAATCGTGCAGCCCGGCCTGGACGCTGTCGGCGCGCGGCGCCGCCAGATCGAACAGCGGCCGCCAGCCCTTGACCGACAACGGGTTTTTCCGGAACAGCGGAAAGTCGTGGCCGGCGAGGTGCATGCTGGCGAGCGCGCGACCGACGCCGGCGCAATGCGCCGGGTTCGGCCGCCGCGGCCACACCCCTTCGAGGAAATTGATGATCGCTGCCGGCCGTCCCGCCAGCGTGCTGTAGACTTCGCCGTTGCGGTTCCTGGCCGGCTGCGGACAACGGACGCCGCGCTCGGCAAGGTGCGCCATCAGCGACAGGAAATAGGGCAGATCGTCCACCGCCACGCGCTTTTCATACAGCGTGAGGATGAAGGAGCCGCCGCTGGTATGCAGCAGGAAGTTGGAATTCTCGACGCCCTCGGCGATGCCCTTGTAGGACAGCAATTCGCCGATCTCGTAATGCGTGAGAAATTCCGCAAGATCCTCGGCGGCGACATCCGTGTAAACCGCCATGAGGGTTCACTCGGCCGCGTCTGGCCGCAACGAGCGCGGCAGCGGAAAGAATTCGTTCTCTTCCGCGGCCGACACCGTCTCCACATGCAACTCGTAGCGCTCGGCGAATGCGCCCATGATCTCTTCGACGATCACTTCGGGCGCCGAGGCGCCGGCGGTAATGCCGAGGCTCTTGATGCCCTGGAATCGCGACCAGTCGAGATCGGCGGCGCGCTGCGCCAGCACCGCGATCGGGCAGCCTTCGCGTTCGGCGACCTCGCGCAGCCGCTGCGAGTTCGAGGAGTTCGGCGCGCCGACCACGATCAGGGCGTCGACCACCGGCGCCACCTTCTTCACCGCAAGCTGGCGGTTGGTGGTGGCGTAGCAGATGTCCTCCTTGTGCGGGCCGGAGATGTTGGGGAACCGGTCCTTCAGCATGGCGACGATTTCGGCGGTGTCGTCGATCGACAGCGTGGTCTGGGTCACGAAGGCGAGATTGTCGGGATCCTTCGGCGTGAAGGTCGCGGCATCGTGCGCGGTTTCGATCAGCGTCACCGCGCCCGGCGGCAACTGCCCCAGCGTGCCGACCACCTCCGGATGATGGGAATGCCCGATCAAGAGGATCTCGCGGCCGCGCTTGAAATGGATCGCCGCCTCGCGGTGCACCTTGGTGACCAGCGGACAGGTGGCGTCGAGCGAGAAAAAATTGCGGGCCCGGGCGTCGGCCGGAACCGACTTGGGAACCCCGTGGGCCGAGAACACCACCGGCGCATTGGTGTTATCCGGGATCTCGGCCAGTTCCTCGACGAAAATCGCGCCCTTGGTCCGCAGGCTGTCGACGACATAGCGGTTGTGGACGATCTCGTGGCGGACATAGACCGGGGCGCCGTAGATCGTGAGCGCCCGCTCCACGGTATCGATCGCCCGCACCACGCCGGCACAGAAGCCCCGCGGCGAACAAAGCACGATTGTCAGGGCTGGTTTGGCCTGCATGGGATCGATCTCGGACCGAATCACCCCTCGCCGGCGGGCGGGGAACGGTCAATTCGAATAACGAATTGGGACTGCTTTCGGGCGCTGTCAAGGCTGTTTATCAGGCCATTGCGCGGTCAGCCCGGGACGGCTTATATAGGACGTAATTCCCGTCATCGCTGATGACCACGGCTTCGCCTCCAGAACAGGTGGGCGAAGCACAAAGGAGATTTGCCATGAGCAATGCACCGCTGATGCCAAAGGCGACGGCCGTGTGGCTGGTCGACAACACCGCGCTGACCTTCGATCAGGTGGCGGACTTCACCAAAATGCACCCGCTCGAGGTCCGCGCCATCGCCGATGGCGATGCCGCCCAGGGCATCAAGGGCATGGACCCGATTTCGACCGGGCAGCTCACCCGCGACGAGATTGAAAAGGGCGAGAACGACCCGAACTACCGTCTCAAGCTCGAGGAGAGCAAGGTCATGCTGCCGGCCCAGGCCAAGAAGAAGGGCCCGCGCTACACGCCGGTGTCGCGCCGCCACGAACGGCCGAGCGCGATCCTGTGGCTGGTGCGCAACCATCCCGAGCTGAAGGACGCCCAGATCATGCGGCTGGTCGGCACCACCAAGACCACCATCGCCAGTGTCCGCGACCGTACCCACTGGAACGCCTCGACGCTGACGCCGATGGACCCGGTGACGCTCGGGCTGTGCTCGCAGATCGAGCTCGATTTCGAGGTGCAGCGCGCGGCCAAGGAAAAGCCGGCCGATGCCGCCTATGGCGGCGCCACCCTGCTGCCGGCCTCCGAGACCACCCGCAAGGAGCCGGAGATCGAGCCGACCGAGAAGCAGCGCGACGACCTCAACGTCGACGCCGTGTTCGCCAAGCTGAAGACCATCGGCGGCAAGAAGCCCGACGAGGAATGAGGGGCTGCGGGCTCTTCGTCATGCCCGGGCTTGTCCAGGCTTGTCCCGGGCATCCACGCCCTGATCACGCCTCACAAAGAAAGACGTGGATGGCCGGGACAAGCCCGGCCATGACGGGTGAGTTCAGCCGAGTTCGATCTCGTCGGAGATTTCGTGCGAAAGGCTGACGCCGCCGAGGGTGAGAAGCATTTTCGCCGGCAGCTTTTCATGGCCCTTGAGGCGGCCGGTTCCGATCGCCTCGCGCACCGCCTTCTCGATCTCGCGCTGCGAGCTGATGCCGACCTTCTTCAGGAATTTGCGCAAACTGGCGTTGAAGACATCTTCGTTCATGGCGGGCTCCCTCGCTTACGGATGATCCGGATGGTTCAGCATGTATTCGCCGAGGTCGCGCTGGTGGCGGTCGGCGCGCGCGGTGGCGTTGCTGCGCTGGGCATCGCGGTCCTTGCGGCAGGCGATGTATTCCGTCGAGCCGGCCTGGACATTGTTGGCGCGGCAGAACGCGTCGTCATCGTCGCTGAGGCCGGAAACCGGGGCCTGCTGGCGCGCCGCGCAGCCCGATAGCGCCAGCGCGGCACATGCGAGAGCGATCAGATGGGTTGAAACTCTTGGTCGCATGCACAAATCCCGTCCGCAGTCCCGAATGCTGTCGTTGCCGGACTTGACCCGGCAATCCATCGAAAACAAGGCAGCGTCATTGATCGAGGATGGATGCCCGGGTCAAGCCAGGTCAAGCCAGGTCAAGCCCGGGCATGACGGGTGGTCACAGCCGGCCCTGCAAGGCGTCGCCGATCTCTTCCAGCACCTTCGGATCCTCGATGGTGGCGGGCATCGACCACGGATCGCCGTCGGCGATCTTCTTGATGGTGCCGCGCAGGATCTTTCCCGACCGCGTCTTCGGCAGCCGGCCGACCGTGATCGCGATCTTGAACGCCGCGACCGGGCCGAGCTTGTCGCGCACCAGCGCCACCACGTCCTTCTCCACGTCGGCGGACGGGCGCGCAACCCCGGCCTTCAACACCAGGAAGCCGCAGGGCACCTCGCCCTTGATGGCGTCCTTGATGCCGAGCACGGCACATTCGGCGACATCGGGATGCGAGGCGAGAATCTCTTCCATGCCGCCGGTCGAAAGCCGATGACCGGCGACATTGATGATGTCGTCGGTGCGGCCCATCACAAAGACGTAGCCGTCCTGGTCCTTGTAGCCGGCGTCGGAGGTCTTGTAGTAGCCGGGAAATTCGTTGAAATAGGCCTCCCGGCAGCGCTCGTCCTGCTCCCACAGGGTCGGCAGGCAGCCCGGCGGCATCGGCAGCTTGATCACGATCGATCCCATGGCGTCGGCCGGCAGCGGTCTTGCCGCTTCATCGACCACCTCGACCCGATAGCCCGGCATCGCCACCGTCGGCGAGCCGTGCTTGACCGGCAGCATGCCGAGCCCGACCGGATTGCCGGCGATGCACCAGCCGGTTTCGGTCTGCCACCAGTGATCGATCACCGGCACCTTCAATTGCCGCTCGGCCCATGCCACCGTGGGCGGATCGGCGCGCTCGCCGGCAAGGAACAGGGTGCGGAATTTCGACAGGTCGTAGCGGCGGATCAGCGTGCCGTCGGGATCCTCCTTGCGGATGGCGCGGAAGGCGGTCGGCGCGGTGAAGAACGCCACCGCTCCGTGCTCGGATATCACCCGCCAGAACGCACCGGCGTCCGGCGTGCCGATCGGCTTGCCCTCGTACATGATCGAGGTCGCGCCATGGATCAGCGGCCCGTAGATGATGTAGCTGTGGCCGACCACCCAGCCGATGTCGGAGCCGCACCACCAGACCTCGCCGGGCGCGACGCCATAGAGGTTGAACATCGACCATTTCAGCGCCACCAGATGTCCGCCATTGTCGCGCACCACGCCCTTGGGCTTGCCGGTGGTGCCCGAGGTGTAGAGGATATAGAGCGGGTCGGTGGCCTTGACCGGCACGCAGGCGGCGGATTTTTTCGCCGCGACTGCCGCGCTTCGCAGTTCGGCCCAGTCATGATCGCGGCCGGCGACGAGATCGCAGCCCTGCTGCGGCCGCTGCAGGATGATGCAGGCCTGCGGCTTGACACTCGACAGCGCGATCGCCTCGTCGAGCAGCGGCTTGTAGTGCACGATGCGGCCGGGCTCGAGCCCGCAGCTCGCCGAGAAGATCAGTTTCGGCTTGGCGTCCTCGATCCGGGTCGCGAGCTCCTTGGCGGCGAAGCCGCCGAACACCACGCTGTGCACCGCGCCGATCCGGGCGCAGGCCAGCATCGCGACCACCGCCTCCGGCACCATCGGCATATAGAGGATGACGCGGTCGCCCTTGGCGACGCCGAAATCCTGCATGATGGCGCCGAGCGTCTGCACCTCGTGCAGCATCTCGGCATAGCTGAATTTGCGGCGGCTGCCGGCGAGCGGCGAATCGTGGATCAGCGCCACCTGATCGGCGCGCCCGCCGGCGACGTGACGGTCGAGCGCGTTGTAGCAGGTGTTGACCACGGCGCCGGCGAACCAGCGGCCGTAAAGTCCGAGCGCGGGATCGAAGATCTTGGTCGCGGGCTCGATCCAGTCGATGTCGCGCGCGGCCTCGCCCCAGAAGCCCTCGGGATCCCGCAGCGAGCGGGCATACACCTCGTGATATTTGCTGGCGTTCCGGATGTTCATGGCACTTGTTCCGCTGCTCGTACAATGTCCGGCGGCGATTGGCCGAGGTCGTTGGCATTGTCACCGTATAGCCCGACATTTCAAGGCGAAAACGCTGCGCCTAGCTCACCTTCAGCGTGATGCCGCCGTCGACCACCAGTTCGAGGCCGGTGACGTATTTCGATTCCTCGGAGCCGAGGAACAGCGCGGCGTTGGCGACGTCCCAGGCTTCTCCCATATGGCCCATCGGCACCTGCGCATCCCGCGCGCGCCACATCGCCTCGACATCGCCCCCGGCATAGCTCGCGGCGAGGCCGGCGGAGTGCTCGACCATCGGCGTTTTCATCAGGCCGGGCAGAATGGCGTTGACGCGGATATTCTTCGGCGCGTATTCGACCGCCGTGGTGCGCGTCATCTGGTTCATGGCGGCCTTGCTGGCGGCGTAGCTGACGTAGGAGATGCCGAGATGACGGATCGAGGCGATCGACGAGATATTGATGATCGAGCCGCCGCCCTGCCGCGCCATCACCGGGATGACGTGCTTCATGGCGAGAAAGGCGCTTTTCAGATTGACCGCGAACACCCGGTCCCAGTCCGCTTCCGCAACCTCGACCACCGACCCCATTTCGGCGATGCCGACATTGTTGTCGAGCACATCGATGCGGCCGTAGGCCTTGAGGCACGCCGCCACCATCGCCTCGACCTCGCCGGCGCGGGAGACGTCGGCGGTGAACGCGCTCGCTTTGCCGCCTTCCGAGGCGATGATGTTCGCGGTCTCCGCTGCAGCCGTGCCGTTGCGGTCGACGCAGAACACCTGCGCGCCCTCGCGCGCAAACGTCACCGCCGTCGCCTTGCCGTTGCCCCAGCCCGGCCCGATCGAGCCCGCGCCAACCACGATCGCAATTTTGCCCCTGAGCCGATCCATCCCGTGTTCCCCTTCAGTTTCCAATCGATCGTAGATGGGGTAACGGGCCCCGGTCTGCGCTCCAGGCCAGCCGCGCTAGCTACGGCGCTGTTTGATTGCGCGCGTCGCGCGGCTGGCTTGGAAGGCGGGCGGTCGTCCCTCACATTGATGGTGTAACGGAGTCGAGGTGTGGACCTCGCTCCAAACATCGAGGAGAGACGACCATGGACTATTATGCAGGAATTGACGTGTCATTGGAATGCTCGAGTGTGTGCGTTGTGGATAGCAACGGCAAGATTATTCGGGAAGGCAAGGCAGCCAGCGAGCCGGAAGCGCTGATCGGCTGGCTGAGGTCGCTGGGCTATGAACTGAGCCGGATCGGGCTGGAAGCCGGGCCGTTGTCGCAGTGGCTTTATGCGGCAACGCGGGAAGCGGGGTTGGCGGTCGAACTGCTGGAGACACGGCACGTGCGGAAGGCGTTCGAGGCGATGCCGGTGAAGTCGGACCGCAATGACGCGCGCGGCATCGCGCAATTGATGCGGCTCGGCTGGTTCCGGCCGGTGCACTGCAAGTCGCTGAGTGCGCAGGAAGCACGAGCGGTCCTGACCGCGCGCAAGCTGGTCCAGAGCAAGCTCCTGGACGTCGAGAACAGCCTGCGCGGTATCTTGCGCGGCTTCGGGCTGAAGGTTGGCAAAACCACGGCGCGGAGCTTTGCCGGACGCATCCAGGAACTGGTGAAGGGTCATCGCCACCTGGAGACGATCGGCGAGGCGCTGCTCTCGGTGCGCACGGTTCTGTTGCGCGAGTTCAACGTCTTTGAGAAGCGCGTGCGCGCGATGGCACGCTCGGATGCAAGAACCAGGTTGTTGATGACGACGCCGGCGGTGGGGCCCATCGTGGCGCTCACCTATGCCTCGGCGATCGACGATCCGGCACGGTTCAAGTCGTCGAAGCAGACCGGAGCGCATTTCGGGTTAACGCCGAAGAAGTATCAGTCCGGCGAGACCGACTACTCGGGGCGGATCAGCAAGATTGGTGACGCCTCGGTGCGCGAGGCGCTCTACCAGGCCGCTCACGTCATGCTGACAAAGCCCGTCAAAGGCTGCTCGCAGCTCAAGAGCTGGGCGATGCGGATCGCCAGGCGAGCCGGCAGCAGCAAAGCCAAAGTCGCGCTGGCGCGCAAGCTCGCGGTGATCCTGCATCGCATGCTCGCCAACGCAACACCATTCAACGCTGCTGCTGCAGCAGCTTAACAGGGAAAAGCAGGTTTTCGGGCGGAGCACGACACCAGCTCTCCCGAAGCGAAGTCCCTTCGCCGGGACGATGGATCAGGTCAGACCGTCATCCGGGATGTCGACACATCTCCAAGATGCGATCACGCTTCCGTAGATTGGCCGACCTATCCTCCATGAACTCCATCAGGCGACGGCCTTGCGCCGATCCCGTACAGAAGCAAGTCCCCGGCGAGTGGATAACGCAAAAAGGGATTGACACGTCGAGGCCCGTTACAGAAGCCCGGATGCAGCGCAGCGCAATCCGGGAATCGGGCCGCGGATGAGCCTCTTCTCGTCATTGCGGGGCGCGCGTCAGCGCGAACCCGAAATCCCGATATTCCGGGTTCGATGCTTTCGCATCGCCCCGGAATGACGGCGCTGAGATGTCGCGTCATGGCCCCGGATTGCGCTGCGCTGCATCCGGGGCCCGTTACCCCATCTACGGATCGCATCGCCGCATCGTCGTGACGTTCATGCCGATCGGATGCCTGAAAATCTGCGACAGCGTCTGGCAGCGGCCATCGCTGCACAGCCGCCATTCGCCCGCCGCACCGGAATTGCCGAGCGCCAGTTCGGGCATCGGCGCGCGCCGCGGCTGCCACTGAAACCAGCCGTCGACCAGCCGCGCCTCCGGCGGCGGCTCCATGCCGGCACCGGAGCCCTTGACCCGCGCCTGCACCAGTTCGAGGCCGGCCGCGGTGACCCGCCAATCCTCCTGCCAGTCGACCTTCTCGACCGAATGGGTCCAGACCAGCGTGAACGCCGCAACCGACAGCGTCTTGACGACGCCCGCCGAGGCAAGGCACAGGCTCACGCGGCCGCCACTACGCGCGGGCGCTGCCGCCACTGCCAGAGCACGATGGCCACGGTGAGCGCGAAACCGGCGGCATCGCTGAAGCTGAAATCGCCGAGCAAACACAGCGCCGCAGCAAAGGCGACAGCCCGCTCCGCCAGCGTCAGCCGCGTGAACAAAAAGCCGATCGCGACCATGCCGAACAGGGCGATCGCGACCAGTGCCTTGAGCGTGGCAAACACCACCGCGCCATAGAACCCGAGCCGCGCGGCCATCGGGTCGCCGGCTTGCAGCATCAACGCCGGCGAATACACAAAGATGAACGGAATGACATAGCCGGCGAGCGCGATCCGCATCGCCTCCCAGCCGATCTTGTCGGGGTTTTCCTTCGCGATCGGCGCCGCCGCCAGCGCCGCCAGCGCCACCGGCGGCGAGAGGTCGGCCATGATGCCGTAATAGAACGCGAACATGTGGCTGGCGATCAGCGGCACGCCGAGTTGGGCGAGCGCCGGCGCGGCCAGCGCGGCGGTGATGATATAGGTCGGAATGGTCGGGATGCCGGTGCCGAGCAGGATCGACAGCAGCATGGTCATGATCAGGGCGAGGAACAGGCTCTTGGCACCGAGGCCGATGATCCAGCCGCCGAAGATGGTGCCTATTCCGGTTTGCGTCATCATGCCGATGATGCTGCCGACAATGGCGCAGGCCATGCCGACGGTGAGCGCCGACTTGGCGCTGTCGGCGAGCGAATCGCGACAGGCCGCCAGCGTCGCCCGGCCGCCGCGCGTGAGCGCCGCGATCAGCACCAGAATTCCGACCACGGCTGCGACCGGAACGATATCGAGCCCGTTGCGCGATGCTGCGCCGACCACCAGCGCGAGCCCGATCCAGAACAAATAGCGCAGCGCGGCGCCGGAAAAGCCGAGCGTGATGCTGGCGCCGAGGATCAGCGCCACCGTCAGCGCGAGCCCGATGCCGCCGGCATAGAGCGGGGTAAAGCCTTCGAACAGCATGTAAACCAGCGCCGCCAGCGGCAGCACCAGATACCAGCGCGCCACCAGCGCCTGCCAGGCACTCGGGACTTCCGCGCGCGTCATGCCGACCAGGCCGTGTTTGCCGGCCTCGAGATGCACCATCCAGAACGCGGAGGCGAAATAGAGAATCGCAGGGATCACCGCGGCCTTGACAATGACGGAATAGTCGACGCCCAGCGTCTCCGCCATGATGAAGGCGACCGCCCCCATCACCGGCGGCATGATCTGTCCGCCCATCGACGCCGTGGCCTCGACCCCGGCGGCGAAGGCGCGGCGATAGCCGAACCTGATCATCAGCGGGATGGTGAACTGGCCGACGGTGACGACATTGGCGACACCGGAGCCCGAGATCGTGCCCATCATGCCGGAGGCCACCACCGCGACCTTGGCCGGGCCGCCGCGGGTGCCGCCGAACAGGCCGAGCGAGACATCGGTGAACAACCGGATCATGCCGGCGCGTTCGAGGAACGCGCCGAACAGGATGAACAGAAAGATGTAGGTCGCCGAAACGTAGATCGGCACGCCATAGAATCCCTCGGTGCCATACGACAGATGGGTGATGATCTGATCGAAGGCATAGCCGCGATGATTGAACGGCGCCGGCAGATACTGGCCGAAGCCCCAATAGAGCATGCAGGCGCCGCACATCAGCGGCAGCGCCAGCCCCATCAGGCGCCGCGTCCCCTCGAAAATCAGGACCGCGAGCAGCGCGCCGACCGCAAGGTCGAGCTGGGTCGGATCGCCGTCGCGCGCGATCAGGTCGGCATAGAACACCCATTGGTAGATTCCACAGAGGAAGCCGGCACTCCCGATCAGCCAGCCGGCGGCGCGGCCGGCGTTGCTCCTGGCGGTGAAATTGCCGACCAGGCCGAAGGTCATCAGGATCAGGAAGCCGACGTGAACGCCGCGCACCACCTGGCTCGGCAGCACATTCCACGCCGCGATCACCAGTTGAAAGCCGGCGAAGGCGATGCCGATGGCATAGCCAAGGCGTCCCCAGCCGCCCGGACCGAAGCCGTCCGGAAACCCGTGCTCGAAATTATCGAATGCGACCTCGACCGGCTGCGCTGCGCCTTCGGCCTGCACCATCTTTCCCTCGAACCATAAATATGACTGGTCTTGGTCATGACCGGCGCCGTCCCCGGCCATCGACTTGCGGCAATACTCGATGCCCGGGACCAGCCCGGGCCTGACGATGGTTTACCTGATCAAACCTTTTTCCCTGTAATAGCGCATCGCGCCGGGATGCAGCGGCACCGGACTGCCCGCCGCCGCATTCTCCAGCTTGATCTCCTTGCCGGCAGCGTGTGCGTTCGCCAGTTCCGGCAGCAACTCGAAAATCAATTTTGTCATCTGGTAGGCGAGATCGTCGGACACCGCGGAACTGGTCACCAGATAATTCACCACGGCCGCGGTCGGCACATCCTTTTCCTGGCCGGTGTAGGTATTGGCAGGGATCATCGCCGCCACGAATGGCGGTCCGATCTTGTCGACGGTTTCCCTGGGAACCGACACCACGGTGATCTCGGTCGAGGTGCTGAGGTCCTTGAGCGAGGCCACCCCGAGCCCAGCCGATTGCAGCGTCGCATCGAGTTGCCGGTTCTTCATCAGATCGACCGACTCCGCGAACGGCAGATATTCGACCTTGCCGATATCCTTGTAGCTCAGCCCGGCAGCGGCAAGGATCGCGCGCGAGTTGAGTTCGGTTCCCGATTTCGGCGCCCCCACCGACAGGCTCTTGCCCTTGAGGTCGGCCAGCGTCTTGATGCCGCTGTCGGCGGTGGCGACGATCTGGATATAGTTCGGATAGATCGCACCGATGGTGCGCAGTCTGTCCAGTCGGGTCTTGAAGCCCGCTTCCGCATCGCCTTCCCAGGCGGCCTTCATCGAATCGCCCAGTGCAAATGCAATCTCGCCGCGGCCCTGCTGCAGCAGGATCAGGTTCTCGACCGACGCCTTGGTGGCCTGTACCTGCGTCCTCACATTCGGAAGCCGGTCGCTGTAGATTTTTCCGATGGCGACGCCGAGCGGATAATAAACCCCGGATGTGCCGCCGGTCAGCACGTTGATGAATTGTTCGGCCCGCGCAACCGGCACCGACACCAGAGCCGCCGCCGCGACAGCAGCGGCGATCGACTTGGAACACTTCAGCATCGATGGATTTCCCCAGATTCCCGCCGCGAAACTGGACGGCGCGGGGGCCGCGGTCAACCCGTCGGGCCGGCAAATGCGGGCCAACGGCAAATTAGCGTTCGATAGCGCCAGCGCGGAACCGGGTCGGGATCATGCCGGAGTACCTCCCTCGATCAGGTCCGCGCGATGGCAGCGCCTATCGCACCGGTCACTGAAACTTCATGTCGAGGCATTTTGAAATGTCGGAGCCCAGGCCGGAGCTGATCGTGATGCAGCCGCGCACCTTCTGGGCGGTGGTGTCGCTGGCCCAGATCGCGTAGCCGCCGGGGCCGAAAAACGAATTGGTGTTGGGTGGCTCGGTTTCGGTGGCGTCGAACGCGTAATGGGAATCGGTCTCGAAGATGCGGGGCCTCTTGGTGCAGCCGCCATCGGTCTGCACGTTGATCACTTCCTTGTTGTCGCGCGTCAGCGCCAGGCTGACGGTGCACCGGAAATACTCCGAAGTCTTGGTATTGAAGACATAGGCGTAGGATTTACAGGTCGCGGTATTGAGCTTTCCGGCGCTCAGGCCCCGGCTGCAGGCAATGCGCTGGTTATGGCTGAGCTCGAATTCGTCGGCACGGGCAACGGGAACCAGCGCGACCTGCGCCAACGCGACACCAACACAGATTTTCACGACGGGGTTCATCCGAATCATCCCTATGGCCTATTTCGCAAGCGTCGATTCTAGACTGAAACTGCAAGATAGTCGCGACGCCGCGATCGGGAAATCACAAAGTCGCAGGAAATTCCTGCTGCGACCAATGCACGGGTTGTACCGGTTGTATTGACCGGACAACGGCGTTCGTGATTTGTTCAAGACATTGGCGGGCCGCGCGCCGGCCGCCGGGAGAACGATGATGACGAGATTTTCAAGCAAGAGCCTTGTGGTGGCAGCCGCGCTGACCGCGCTGACGACATCGGCACTGGCGCAAGCCGCCGGCCCGACGCCCTGGGTGCTGGCGCCGGACATGGGCTACGGCTACGGCAAGGACGGCAAGACGTTTTCCTACAAGATGGGCACCAACAATGCGGGCCTGCTGTTGAAGGGCGCCAAGAAGGTGCCCAAGGGCACGCTGTTCTTCATCGGCCAGAACGGCCAGCTCTATATGCGAGGCGGACCGTATCTCGAGGGCGACGGCAAGTTCATGTTCGGCCCGGACCAGTGATGTCCAAGGCGGGATGGGCGCAATTTCCGCCTCGATGGCTTCATCCTTCGAGACGCATCGCTTCGCGATGCTCCTCAGGATGAGGTCCCAGACCCTCATGGTGAGGAGCGCGCCTTCGCGCGTCTCGAACCATCAGGCCTCCGGAGAAGCAACTGCGATTCGATTGAAAACGAAAGCGCTCTAGAACGCTGCCGCGAGTTCTTTCGCGCCCGGCAAATTGCTGTTGCTGTCCATGCGGGCGTCGGTGACCGCGAGCAGCTTTGCCACCGTATTGTGGCGGATCGCCACGGGATTTCGTTCGTAGCCGCTGCGCTGGAAGAAGTTCGCAGTCGGGACCTGCTCGCGCAGCGCCTGCGGCATGGTCACCATGTCGAGCCCGGTGCCGTCGCCGGTGAGATTCATCATCTCCAGTTCGGCGGCGGTCAACGGCCTTGTATAGCCCTTGGCGCGCGCGAAAATCACCGAGGTCAGCAGCTTTTGGGTCTGCAGCATCGGGCCGACATCGAGGTCGAGCACCATCGCATGGATGGCCCAGCCTTGCGGGGTATCGGCAAGCCTCTCGTGCGCCGCCCACTGATCCGGGACCGAGCGCGCCAGCGCCACCATTCGTTTCAGCACCGCGATCTTGTGATCCATCGCCTGGCGCGAGCCGCCCGGCAATGGCGCGGCCTTTGCCATCAGGGCCCGGACCAATTCGGGGCCCTGTTCGGCCATCAGCTCGACGCTGTTGGTCGTGAGGAGCTGGTTGTAGCCGATCGCGGTGGAGATCGCATGCGAGCCCGGACGCGAGGCGCTCAGCCCCGATTGCATGTCATGATTGCCGTTGCCGCCGGTCTCGAACGAATACACCCGCACCGCCTGCTCGCGCGTCAGTCCGGCCGCCGAGGCATAGCGGGCATAGGCGCGCTTGAACTCGATCTCGCTTGCCGGCCGCTGCGGCGTGAACTGAAACTGCTCGGCGGCGGCCTTCAGCAGGTCGGCGACCACGGGAATGTATTTGCGCTCGCGACGGGCCGCCTCTGGCTCCTCCGTCGGCAACGGGTTGACCGGCCGCTTCGGCCCGGCATAGACCGGCGGCTGCGTCAGCACATAATCGTCGAGCGCAATGGCCTGGTGCTCGCGCCGCTTGGCGCTGCGGCCTCGCCGCCTCTCGGCGATCGCATTCCAGTATGCACCGGCTTCCTGCTCGAAGGCCTCGCGCGCATCGAGATATTGTTTCAGCTTGCGGCGATATTCGACAATCGCCTGCGGCGAGACCGCCTGCGCCATCGCATCGGCGGGCGCTCCCGGCCACACGGCAGCCCCGACGGCCGCCTGCGGCCCCATCAGCAGCAGCGCGAGCGCGAGACATCGGGAGTGCTGGCGAATCGCATGGCGGCGCATGGCCCGTTGTAGCAAGCGTTTCGTGCAAGTCAGCCCCGAAACGGCACGGCGGTCGGTCGCGGCCGCTACTTCCAGGCGAACACCGGCTGCTCCAGCTCGGCAACCCTGGTGTCGCGACCGGCGAGCATCTCGGCGAACTGATAGATCAGCGCCGCCGTCGGTGCGTGGATGAACTGGCGGCCATGCCGAAAACGGATCACGCGGCGGCTGCTTTCCGGAATGGCGGTGAAGTCGTAGGCGTCCGCCCGTTCGATCTCGTCAAGCGCGATGCGATGCACCGAGGCGACCTCGGCGGGATTGGGCGAAATCGCCGCGCTGTCGGCGGCCCACACCACCACCGGCGTGATCAGATAGCCGGACCGGGTCGGATAATCGTCGAGCCATCCCAGCACCTGCCCGGGTCCGGGCCAAAGGCCGAGTTCTTCATGAAGTTCGCGCAACGCAGCCGCTGCCGGTGTTTCGCCCGCATCGCAGCGTCCGCCGGGCAGCGCCCATTGGCCGCGGTGGGAGCGCAGGCCGGCGGCGCGCCGGGTCAGCAGCAGCGCGGTTCCGCAGTCGGCCTCGCCGGCCGCAACCAGCGTGATGGCGACGGCGGCGCGCTTCAGCGCGGAAGCTGGCTCGCGCGCCGGCAGCCGCGCAAAGGCCGCGCAGCGCTCGGCGATATTCCGCCTTGTGGTATCATCGAATGGCCGGGTCATCCCGCTTGACTACAACAGCTCGGCGAATGATGAAATGACCGGACCATCCTCCAAATTCCCTGCCCACTGCGGAAACACCCGAAATGACCGACAAGGCCGCGGAGAAGCTGAAATCCTCCGGCTGGACCCTGGTCGACACCACGGGATTCCTCAGCCTGGTCGGGCCGCTGTGGCAGCGAATTGTGGGCGGCGAGCGCGAATATGCGCTGATCACGCAGGACAAGCACCATAACCGCCGCGGCCTGGTGCAGGGCGGGCTGCTGATGACGTTCGCGGATCGGGCCTGCGGCATGACCGCGCGCCATGTGTCAGGCCGGCCGACGCTGGCGACGATTCAGCTCGACGTGCATTTTGTCGATAGCGGAAAAATCGGCGAGATCCTGCTGGCGAAGCCGCGCGTGGTTCGCACCACCCGCAGTCTCATTTTCATGACCACGGAGGTGACCGCCGGCAACCGCTGCATCGTCATGGCGAGCGGCGTGTTCAAGATACTGAAGAATGAGTCCTGAGTTTTCCATGATGGCTCGGAAGGACGCGACGAAGTAATCCTTCTTCCGTCATTCCGGGATGGTCCGAAGGACCAGACCTCAGATACGCAATTGCGCATCGGGGAATCTCGAGATTCCGGGTTCGCGCTCACGCGCGCCCCGGAACGACGGGCCCCCCGATCCGATCTCCGCAAAGGACAAAACCCATGCAATACCGTGCTCTCGGCCGCAGCGGCCTGAAAATTTCGCCGATCTGCCTCGGCACCATGATGTTCGGCGGACCGGCCGATGAGGCCACCTCGATGCGGATCGTCGCCAAGGCGCGCGAGGCCGGCATCAATTTCATCGACACCGCCGACGCCTATAATGGCGGCAATTCCGAACAGGTGGTGGGACGCGCCATTTCCAACAACCGGCAAGGCTGGATCCTTGCGACCAAGCTCGCCAACCAGATCGGCAGCGATCCCAACCGCGGCGGGCTGTCGCGGCGCTGGGTATTGCAGGCCGCCGAGGAAAGCCTGAAGCGGCTCGGCACCGACTACATCGACATTTACTACCTGCACAAGGAAGACCCTTCGACGCCGCTGCAGGAGACGGTACGCGCGATGGGCGAACTGATTCGAAGCGGCAAGGTGCGCTATTTCGGCGTCTCGAACTACCGGGCCTGGCGGGTGGCCGAGATCTGCAACATCTGCGATCAATTCGGCATCGACCGGCCGGTGGTCAGCCAGCCCTATTACAACGCGATGAATCGGATGCCCGAGGTCGAGCATTTTCCGGCCTGCGGCTATTACGGTCTCGGCATCGTGCCCTACAGCCCGCTGGCGCGCGGCGTGCTGACCGGCAAATACCATCCCGACACACCGCCCGGGAAGGATACCCGCGCCGGGCGCAACGACACCCGCATGATGCAGACCGAGTGGCGTCCGGAATCGCTGCAACTGGCGCAGGAAATCAGGCGGCATGCCGAGGCCAGGGGCGTGACCGCCGGACAATTCGCCGTCTCCTGGGTGTTGAACTCATCTTTCGTAAGCGCGGTGATCGCCGGCCCCCGCACCGAGGCGCAATGGGAGGATTATGTGCGCGCGCTCGACTACCGCTTCACCGCCGAGGATGAAGCGCTGATCGATCGCCTGGTGGCGAGCGGCCACCCCTCGACGCCCGGATTCAACGATCCGGCCTATCCGATCGAGGGACGCCGGGCGCGGACCGCCGGGTGAAAAGAAAGCCGTGGCTTTCCCGGCATAAAAGGCGCAATGCGAAGGTCCCGGGATGTTCCGCAAGCCGAACATCCGGTTTCCAAAGGAACCTCCATGCAAATTCTCTCGCCGCGTCACGTCCAAATCGAGGAGTCGCTGCGTCTCGGCGTGGTGTCGGGTTGGTACAGCACCAAGGTGAGCGGCACCTTCGTCACCGGCCCTCACACCACCAGGGAGGACTGCCTTTCGAAGATCGCCGAGCTCAATCCGCCGCCGGCCAAGAAAAAATTCTAGACGGGCCTTTGGCCCGTCGTTCAATCGGGAGTGTTCGATATGGCACTGACGCGAGGTGACTTCGGGGAATACGACTTCAACCGCATGGTGGTGTTGTTCACGATGAAGAACGAGCAGGCCAGTATCCCCTGCGCCATTTCCACCGATGCGATGGATCAACTCGAAGGCACCTCGCGAACGGCGCCGGCGCAGCGCGAGCAGCAGTTCCTGAGACTGCGCGACCGCATCGAAGAACGCGCCGCGCGCAAATTCAGCGAGGTCGAACTGGAGGGCAATCCTCCCGGCGTGATCCTGCGCGCCATCGATTTCCGGTCGCCGCGGCCGTAACCGGATTGGACGACCGCCCGCCCGTCACGGCCCGCCCGGCACCTGTTGCGGCGACCTGGCTTTGAGGAACAGGACATCGACATATCCCGAGCGGCTCGCCGCGGCGTGGATCTCCGGCGCGCTGGTGTTGCGGTGCGGACCGTTCCGCGCCAGCCAATAGGGCTGGTAGCCGTACTCGGACAGATAGCCGAGAATCTCCGCTATCGAGGATCCAAAACTGTTCAGGCCGGCCTCGTGCAGCTCGATGAACAGTGCCGGCGCGGCCTGCCTCAGAATCCCGCCGGCGCCCCGGAGCACCATCATCTCGGCACCCTGCACATCGATCTTCAGCAGCGCCGGCCGCCGGCCTGACTGGCCTTGCACAAGCTCATCGAGCGTCACGGCACGGACCGGCAATCCGGTGCCGTCCCGGGATATCTTGTGGTCGGCGGGATGGAGCGGGTTGATCTCGAGCAAAACCTCGCCGCGGGTCGCGGCGGCCACCGCCTGCAACGCTTCGACCCGGCTGGAAAAGCCCTGGCGTTCGACCGCCCCGACCAGGCTTGCGTAGTTGCGCTGCTCCGGTTCGATCGCGATGACCTTGCCGCGGTCGCCGACCCACCTGGCAAAGCGCAGCGAGAAAAACCCGACATTGGCGCCGACGTCGATCACCAGCGAGCCCTCGGGCACAAATTCCTTCAGCCTGTCGATCGGTCCGGCCTCGAAATACCGCTTGTAAAGCTGGTACAGCGCAAGAAAGCCGCGGTTGAAAAACGGCAGACGCTGCAGACCGAGCTTCGCGGTCAACCCGAACAGCTTGACGGCGGAATCCCTGACAAAGATCGCGAACATTCAGGAAATATCCAGCAACGACGCCGGCTGCGCCCCGCCGCGCGTCGGTTGACAACATCCGATTACAAACCACAATGGCGTGCTTCGGCTAGCCTTATCGGAGCTGCAGGAAGACGGTTCGATCGGTGACCATGGATGAAATCTGATTTCCGCAGACTATTGTCGTGGCCGCTCGCCTTTGCAATCCTCTTTATCGCGATTCCGCCGTTTCTGTTCTACTCGCACCCGAGTTCGTTGTGGGCCAACACCGATTATGAGCCGCTCGGACTCGGCGACGCCCTGAACCTCGCGTACCGGATGGCCGATTTCCGGATTTATCCGTCGGTCGGGATGGCGGATCATCCAGGCGTGCCGTTCTATTTCATGAGCTGGCTGGCGCTGGCGCTGGCCGGATACCCGGTTGCATGGAACGGTCCGGGATTCTTTGGTGCCGTGATCGATCACGTCGAGGATTATCACCAGGCCAGCGTCTGGCTCGGCGCACTGGTCGGAGCGGCCGGCGTCTATATCCTGGCGCGCACCGCGCGGTCTCTCGCGCCGGCCGCCGTGGTCGCAATCGGCCTGCTGGCCTGGCTGAGTTCGACCCCGGCGACATTGCTGATGTTCACGACCCCCTCGATCGAATTGTTCGCGATCCTGGTCAACGGCCTGTTCCTTTACGCGCTGGTGCGGATTGCGCTCGATCGGGATTTCAGCCGCAGCGTGACCGTGCTCGCCGCCAGCGTCAGCGCATTCGCCTATCTGAACAAGCTGCCTTATATCAACGTTTCGCTGGCGCTGGCGGCCGCGGGTATCTGCAGCCTGGTTTTCGGCGGCGCCGGGCTTGTTCTGATCCGACAACGCTGCGTGCTTTTTACCCTGAGCTCGCTCGGGATCATTCTGGCCGTCGGATGCCTGGTGATTGGCTGGAGCGAGTTCCTTCACTTGCTGAGATTTCACAGGAGCATCGTCTTCAATTCCGGATTGTATGGAACCGGGGACCAGTTCGTGGTCAGCGGCCATGACTTGCGGCAGGCCATCGCGGCGATACCGCGCGAGCGAGCCTATGCGATGCTGATCGCCCCCATCCTCGGCGGCGCCGTTGCGATCGGCGGGTTGTTCGCCGCACGGCGGGGACCGCAGCATATCCCCGTTGCGGTGATCTGCATCGGAGCGGGCCTTGCTTCGCTGGCTTCCGCGATCTTCGTCCTCAAGCATTACGATCTTCATTATACCGCCGGCGTCTCCGCCACGCTGCCGGCCAGCGCCGTCGCCGGCTATCTGCTGGTGAACTCGTCGGGCTACCGGCTCGGAACCGCGGCCGCCGTGCTCGCCACCGCGGCCATCCTGCTGATGGCCTATGAAACGGCGCCGTCGCTGGTTTCCATATTGGCGGCGAGAACCCGTGACAGCGCACTGGCGGCGGCCGACCTCAGGGATATCGACGCCGAGCGGGCCCACGACAAGCGGCCGATCGCGTTCCTCTACAAGACGCCGTTTGCGGGGTATGGCGAGGGCTTCGTCATCTTCAACGCCGGCGTGCCGCGATTGAAGGACGAATATCTCGCGAGCCGCCGCGACATGTTCAGCGCCTCTGCCGCGGGATTGGCCGGTCGCCAGGTCGGTGCCTATGTCATCGACAAGAGCTATTTTCCGACGGCCGAAACCGTCAAGGCCGCGCCAAATCTCACTTTGCTCGAGCCCAATCCGGTCCGGTTCGAGAACGGTGACCGGCTGATCGAGCTGAGAACGGCTTTTCTTCTGGTTCGCCCGGCAACCGCTGGCAACGACCAGCCGTCGTCGCGATCGACCGACTAGGTCCGATACGAGGCCCGCCATGGATGTCATCCCGCAAACCGAAAATGGCGCGCCGCAAGCGCCGAGCCCGAGGAAGCTCGCGCTGCTCGAACACGCCGAGGCAAGCAGCGGCGAGCAATATCGCGGCGGCAAGTTCAACGGCCCCTACCGCGAGGACGATCTGAAGTTCACCCGGTTCCTGATTCCGCCGGGCAAGCGGGTGCTGGAATTGGGCTGCGGCCGCGGCGACCTGCTGGCGGCGTTGCAGCCGTCTTACGGGGTCGGGATCGATTTCAGCCCGAACACCCTGGCGAGGGCCCGCGACCTTCATCCCGATCTGCATTTTGTTGTGGGCGATGCGGAGAATCCGGCCACGCTCGCTTCCATCGCGGGACCGTTCGATTATGTCCTGATTGCCGACACCATCGGCATGTTCGAGGACATCGACGGCACGCTGCGGCGCGTGCATGATCTGTGCGATCCGGCGACGCGGATCGTGATCTCCTATTATTCGCATCTGTGGGAGCCGATCCTCAGGCTCGCCGAGCTGTTGAAATTCAAGAGCCCGCAGACCCAGATCAACTATATCGCGACGGCGGATTTCCTGAACCTGATCGACCTGTCGGATTTCGAGGTGATCCGCCACGAACAACGGCAGTTGATCCCGATCCGCCTGTTCGGGCTCGGGCCGCTGGTCAACCGGTTCATCGCGCCGCTGCCGGGCATCCGGAATCTGTGCCTGCGAACCTATCTGGTCGGACGGCCGGTGCGGTCGTTTCCGGACCGCAAGCTTTCGGTGAGCATTCTCATTCCCTGCCGCAATGAGCGGGGCAATATCGAGAACGCGATCCTGCGCATGCCGAAATTCGGTTCGGCCCAGGAAATCCTGTTCGTCGAAGGCCATTCCAGCGACGGCACCTTCGAGGAATGCCAGCGCGTTCGCGACGCCCATCGGGAAAGCTGGGACATCACGGTCCTGAAACAGGATGGCAGGGGCAAAGGCGACGCCGTCCGCAAGGGTTTTGCCGCGGCCAAGCACGACGTGCTGATGATCCTCGACGCCGATCTCACCATGCCGCCGGAAGCGCTGCCGAAATATCACGCCATTCTCGAGAGCGGCAAGGCCGAGTTCGTCAACGGCACCCGCCTGGTCTATCCGATGGAGCGCGAGGCGATGCGCCCGCTCAACTTCGTCGCCAATCGCTGCTTTGCCTATCTGTTCAGCTATCTCGTCAATACCAGGCTGACGGACACGCTGTGCGGCACCAAGGTGCTGCTGCGCAAGGACTATGAGGTGCTGGCGCGGGAGCGCGGCTATTTCGGCAATTTCGATCCGTTCGGCGATTTCGACCTGATTTTCGGCGCCGCCAAGCAGAACCTCAAGATCATCGAGACGCCGATCCACTACAAGGCGCGCACCTTCGGCGAAACCCAGATCTCGCGCTTCCGCGACGGCTGGCTGCTGCTGAAGATGGTGTGGTTCGCCTACCGCAAGCTGAAGGCGATCTAAACCAGCCTCAGCGGACAACAAATCCGGCGTGCCCTGGCGCCCGCCTTGCAAATATATGCCATCTGATGTATGTATATCCCACTTGGATATACAAGAGGTGCAGCCATGACCAGCTCCACGGTATTCACCAGCAATCGCAGCCAAGCCGTCCGGCTGCCGAAGGCCGTTGCCTTCCCGGCGGGCGTCCACCAGGTGGACATCGTGAAGATCGGCCGCAGCCGCCTGATCGTGCCGCAGGGCAAGCGGTGGGACGATCTGTTTCAGACTGGGCCGCGCGCGAGTAACGACTTCATGGCCGAGCGTGAACAGCCGCAGGCCGAGGAGCGCGAGCCGCTCTGATGCTCACCTACATGCTCGATACCAATATCTGCATCTATGTGATGAAGAACTATCCGCCGAACCTGCTGGAGAAATTCAACGCCCTCGCCGAGCAACTCTGTATCTCCAGCATCACGCTCGGCGAGTTGCACTACGGCGCCGAGAAATCGGCGCGCCGTGCCGACAATTTGATCGCCATTGAGCATTTCGCAGCGCGCCTCGAAGTGTTGGGATTCGAGGCCAAAGCGGCTGCGCAGTACGGGCAGGTTCGGGCGGAGCTGGAACGTGCGGGAACACCCTGCGGCCCGCACGACATGCAGATTGGCGGTCATGCCCGCAGCCAGGGGCTGATCGTCGTCACCCATAATCTGCGCGAGTTCGGCCGCATGCCGGGAATCAGGGCTGAGAGCTGGGTCTGACCGAAGCCGACAAATGCAACTGGGATGCTGTGAATAAATGTGAGTCGAGGCATTGGGTAAAGAAAAAGCTGAGCTCCGGTGGGGAGAATAGGGCAGCATCGCGAGTTAAGCTTAAAAGCACCCATCGAGATCGTTTTCCAGGATGTGGAAAAGCATCTGGGCGCGGGAATAGGGCTTCGGCTTCTGCGACGCGCGGGCGATTTGGCGGGTAAGCACTCGATCCGCATCAACAATCAATGGCGGATCGTGTTCAGATGGACCGATGCGGGTCCCGAAGACGTGAGCGATGCACATCGTGCCTACCGGGATATTGTAACCAGCGCAGCTACCCGCGCCGCGTCGGGCCAAGATGCGAACGATGTCCGCATTTTTATTCCGAATGCCGGCGAATTGGTGCCCAGGGGCGGGATCGAACCACCGACACTGCGATTTTCAGTCGCATGCTCTACCAACTGAGCTACCTGGGCACTGCCCGGCGCGGGCCGGGAGCGCCGGTTTATAGTCAGGCTGGCCTGCCCTGTCCACCACGCTTCGCCAGCGGCTGCGCGGCGCGCGGCCGCGTGAAACGAAGACCGGCCGGGTCCGGCCTCCTCGCCCCGGAAACGGCACAAAACGTCCTCAACCAGCGTCTTCGTCGTCGTCCTTGGCGGCGGGAATGGCGTAGGAATTCGACAGCCAGCGGTTGAGGTCGACGTCGCGGCAGCGCTCGGAACAAAACGGCCGCGAGGCCTCCGCGGCCGGCTTGCCGCAGATCGGGCACGGCTTGGCCTTGCCGGAGCCGGGCTGCTTTCGCGGCTTAGCTGGCATTCAACCATCCGAAGCGGATCGGAAAACCTTCGCCGCCGAGCAGCGCCGTCGTCTCATAGAGCGGCAGGCCGACCACATTGCTGTAGGAGCCGACCATCTTGACCACGAACGATCCGGCGATGCCCTGCACGGCATAGCCGCCGGCCTTGCCGCGCCATTCGCCGGAGCCGATATAGGCCTGGATATCGTCCTCGCTGAGCCGCTTGAAGCGCACCCGGCTCTCGATCAGGCGCTGGCGAAACGCCTCCCTCGGCGTCACCAGGCAGATCGCGGTGTAGACCCGGTGGTTGCGCCCCGACAACAGCCGCAGGCATTGCGAGGCTTCGTCGACCAGATTCGCCTTGGGCAGGATGCGGCGACCGACCGCGACCACGGTGTCGGCGGCCAGAATGAAGGCGCCGCGCAATTCGTCATCGAGCTGCACCGATTTGAGCGCGGCGTCGGCCTTGGCACGGGCCAGCCGGTTGGCACAGGCGCGCGGCAATTCGCCCCGCTTCGGCGTTTCGTCGACATCGGCCGGCCGCAGCGCATCGGGCTCGATGCCGGCCTGGTTGAGCAGGCCGAGCCGGCGCGGCGAACCGGAGGCGAGAACGAATTTGGGACGGCCTAGCATGCGGATAGGGGTCGGAGAGGATTCGGGGAACGGCGCGCGCGGAACCTATCGGAAGGGACTAGCTGAGACAACCATGGAACACATCATTGTCGTCCCGGCGTCCGCATGCGTTCGCAGGGACGACTGTGATGGGCTACCCGCTCGGCGGTCCAACCTTTGCAAAGCGCTTGCGGATACGCAGCAACAGCCCGTCCAGAACCTGGCGATAGGCTTCCAGCCGCTGCTCGCGGTTGCCCTCGGTCCGGGTCGGGTCGAAGGTCGGCCAGTATTCGACGTCGGCGGCGAGCGTCCGCGTCAGCTCGAGCGCCCTGTGATGCGCCTCGGGCGCGAGCGTGATGATGAGGTCGAAATTGAGCCCTTCCCAATCGTCGAGTTCCTCGAACGTGATCGGCTTGTGGCCGGCGATGTCCTGGCCCAGCTCCGCCATCACGGCGACCGCGAACGGATCGAGCTCGCCCTTGCGGACGCCGGCGGATTTGACATACATCGACTGCGGAAACATCTGCCGCAGCAGGCTTTCCGCCATCGGCGAACGCACGCTGTTGAGGCCGCATGCAAACAGCACGGCTTGCGGGTTGCGCACGCGCGGGGGCGCCGCCATCGGTCAGGCTGCTGTCGGGCTGCGCATGATCGGATCCGAACAATGGTGCCCGCGGATCATGCGCCCTCGCCCTTCCAGTGCAGCACGCAGATCAGCGTGAACAGCCGGCGCGCGGTCTCGAAATCGACCCGGACCTTGCCCTTCAGCCGCTCCTGCAGCGTGCGCGAGCCCTCGTCATGGATGCCGCGGCGGCCCATGTCGATGGCTTCGATCTTGTCCGGCGTCGCGGTGCGGATCGCCTGATAGTAGCTGTCGCAGATCATGAAATAGTCCTTCACGATCCGCCGAAACGGCGTCAGCGACAACAGATGCGCCACCACCGGCGTGCCGTCCTCGCGGCGGATATCGAACATCAGCCGGTTGCCGGTGATGCCGATATGCAGGGTGAACGGCCCCGCGCTGGCGCCCTCCGGCGCGAACAGGTTCTGCTCGATCAGATCGTAGATAGCGATCGCGCGCTCATGCTCGATGTCGGGACCGGAACGCCCGATCGATTCCTCGTCGAGCGTCACCGCGACGATGTGGTTGAGCGAATCGTCTGCTGCAGGCGGTCTGGTCATGGCGGATTGAGACGCAATCCGACCGAACGGGCATGGGCATCGAGCCCTTCGGCGTTGCCCAGCGTGATCGCCGCCGGTCCCAAGGCGCGCAACTGCTGCGGCCCGCATTTCAGCAGCGAGGTCCGCTTCATGAAATCGAGCACGCCGAGTCCGGAAGAAAACCGCGCCGAGCGCGCGGTCGGCAGCACGTGGTTGGAGCCGCCGACATAGTCGCCGATCGCCTCCGGGGTGTGGGGGCCGAGGAAGATCGCCCCGGCATTGCGGATCTGCGCCGCGAGCGCTTCGGGATCCGACGTCATGATCTCCAGATGCTCGGCGGCGATCGCATTCGCGAGCGCGACCGCCTGCTCGAGGTTCTCAACCCGGATGATCGCGCCAAAATCATTCCACGAGGCGCGTGCGATCGGTGCGCGCGGCAGCGTATCCAACTGCGATTCGACCGCGCGCGCGACCTCGTCGGCCAGCGCGGCGTCATCGGTGATCAGGATCGATTGCGCGCTCGCATCGTGCTCGGCCTGCGCCAGCAGATCGGCGGCGATCCAGCCGGCATTGCCGCTGCGGTCGGCGATCACCAGCACCTCGGACGGGCCCGCGATCATGTCGATGCCGACCTTGCCGAATACCAACCGCTTGGCGGCGGCGACATAGGCGTTGCCGGGACCGACGATCTTGGCCACCGGCGCAATGGTCGCGGTGCCGTAGGCCAGCGCCGCCACCGCCTGCGCGCCGCCGACGCGGTAGATTTCGGAGATGCCGCCAAGCCGTGCCGCCGCCAGCACCAGCGGATTGAGCTTGCCATCGGGCGACGGCACCACCATCACGACGCGGGCGACGCCGGCGACTTGCGCCGGCACCGCATTCATCAGCACCGAGGACGGATAGGCCGCGGTGCCGCCGGGAACATAGAGCCCGACGGCGTCGATGGCGCTCCAGCGCCAGCCGAGTTCAACCCCGAGCGCGTCGGTAAAGCGCTGGTCGCGAGGCAGTTGGCGGCGATGGAAGCTCTCGATCCGGTCGCGCGCGAAGGCGAGCGCCTCGAGCGTTTCGGCGTCGCAGGCCTTCACGGCGGCATCGATTTCGGCGGCGGTGACGCGCAGCCCGGCGGGCTCGAGATCAAGCCGGTCGAATTTGCGGGTTGCCTCGATCAGGGCCTGGTCGCCGCGGGCCGCGACGTCATCGACGATGGCGCGGGTGGCGACCTCGATATCGGCGGAAACCTCGCGCTTGGCGGCGAGAAAGCCGGCGAATCCTGCGGCGAAGTCGGCGCTGCTGCGGTCCAGTCGAACAGGCATGGTGGCTTTCCGGCGGGGCTTGGTCGAACCCCCCTTGCTCAATGGCGCGGCGACAAATCGCCGTCAACCCTTCAGCTTGCGGATTAGGTCAATGGCGGCGCTTGCGTCATTCCGGGGCGCGCGTTAGCGCGAACCCGGAATCTCGAGATTCCGGGTTCGATGCTTCGCATCGTCCCGGAATGACGTCGGTATATCGCTCAGACGTCCCATCCTGACGGTTCGGCACCCTCGTCGAGATCAGAGGTTCCGAGATCGTCGGGGCCAAGATCGGCCAGTTCGCATTCGAGGCATTCGACGTCGAGCCGGAGCGCCCCGCCCGGATTGAAGATCAGGACCGCACTGCCGCCCGGCGCCTCGCCGGGATGAAACTCGATTCCGACCATCTCCAGCGTTGTCTCCGGCGCCTCCAGATCGATGTCGCGCGATTTGCAGGACAGCACCCGCTCGAAGCGCAGCGCCGCCAGCAGCCGGCGCCGGATGGTTTCGCCCGACGCCGTCGGCTCCCAGTCCAGCCGGTTCATGCCCACCACCAGCCGCTTTTCGCTCTGCCGCCAGATAATGTCGGAGGTCTGCACGCGGGCATCCTGCACATGCGCGGAAATGACGGCGAGGTCATCGGCATCGAGGGCGACCAGTCTGAGTTGAGCCGTCACGCAGCACTCCAAGGGTTCAATCGCTGATGCGCTCGATCGAAGCGCCGCAGGCCGAGAGCTTTTCCTCGAGCCGCTCGAACCCGCGGTCGAGGTGATAGACGCGGTTCACCATGGTCTCGCCCTCGGCGGCGAGGCCGGCGATCACCAGCGATACCGAGGCACGCAGGTCGGTCGCCATCACCGGCGCGCCGCGCAGTTTTGCAATGCCGTCGATGGTGGCGGTCTCGCCATCGAGCTGAATGCGCGCGCCGAACCGCGCCAGTTCCTGCACATGCATGAAGCGGTTTTCGAAGATCGTCTCGGTGATCCGCGAGGCGCCGCTGGCGCTTGCCATCAGCGCCATCAACTGCGCCTGCAGATCGGTCGGAAAGCCCGGAAACGGCGCGGTCGAAACCGTCACCGGCCTGATCCCGGCGCCGTTGCGGGCGACCCGGATTCCCGAATCATTGACCGAGATGTCGGCGCCGGCCAGCGTCAGCACGTCGAGCGCCGATTGCAGCAGCTCCGGCCGGGCGCCGGCCAATTGCACCTCGCCCCCGGTCATCGCAACCGCCATCGCGTAGGTGCCGGCCTCGATCCGGTCGGGCAGCACGGTGTGGCGCGCGCCGCCGAGCCGGCTCACGCCTTCGACGACGATGCGGCGAGTTCCGGCGCCGGAAATCCATGCCCCCATCTTGTTCAGGCAGGCGGCGACATCGGTAATTTCCGGTTCGCAGGCGGCGTTGGTGATCACGGTGGTGCCCTTGGCGAGGGTCGCCGCCATCAGCGCGACATGGGTGCCGCTCACCGTCACCTTGGGAAAATCGATATTGCCGCCCTTGAGACCACCGGGCGCGGTGGCGATCACATAGCCGCCGTCGATGGCGATGTCGGCGCCAAGCTTTTCCAGCGCCATGATCAGCAGGTCGACCGGCCGCGTGCCGATGGCGCAGCCGCCGGGCAGTGACACCTTCGCCTGACGCATCCGCGCCAGCAGCGGCGCGATCACCCAGAAACTCGCGCGCATCCTTGACACCAATTCGTAGGGCGCGGTGGTGTCGATGATGTTGGCGGCCGAAATATGCAGGGTCTGGCCCTGATAGGCGCGATCACCGGAGCGTTTGCCCGCCGACATGATGTCGACGCCATGGTTGCCGAGAATGCGCTGCAGTTGCGCGACGTCGGCGAGACGCGGCACGTTGTCGAGCACCAGGGTTTGTTCGGTCAGCAGGCCCGCGATCATCAGCGGCAGCGCGGCGTTCTTCGCCCCCGAAATCGCAATGGTGCCATTGAGCTTGCTGCCGCCGACGATGCGAATGCGATCCATTACAATACCCGCTGTGCTATGCATAAAGTATAGGGCGAATGAGGCCGTTATGGCAAAGGCGTGAAATTTGCGGCTATTTGATGGGTTTGACGCCGTTTCGGGGACATAACGGCCGATGGTGTGCGGCCCACGAACGTTGGCTCAGACCGCATTGATGTCGGCGCTCTCCAGCACCGGCCTTGGATAGCCGTCGCGGGCGACCTTGATCATGGCGCGTCCGACCTGCTCGGTCGTGGTCATATAGTTCGGCGCCGTCCGCGCCAGCAACGTCAGCAGCGGTGACGCCGCGACATAGATCGCCTGCACCCAGGCGGTCTTCGACCGGATGCCGTGCAGCGGCTGGATGCCGGCCGGACGAAACATGTAGGCCGCCTTGAACGGCAATTTGAGCAGGTCGTTTTCGGTCTTGCCTTTCACCCGCGCCCACATCAGCCGGCCCTGTTCCGTGGCATCGGTGCCGCGGCCGGTGACATAGATGAACACCATGCCCGGATTGAGCCGTGCCAGCGCGTTCGCCGCGGCGAGCGTGATGTCATAGGTCAGATGCCGATAGCGTTGCTCGCTCATGCCGACCGAGCTGACGCCGAGACAGAAAAAGCAGGCATCGAATCCCGCGAGCTGGGATTCGATCGCGGAGAAGTCCAGGAAATTGTCATGCACGATTTCGCGCAGCTTGGCATTTTGCAGGCCGGTCGGACGGCGTCCGACCGCAAGCACGCTGGCGACGGCGGGATCGAGCAGGCATTCGCGCAGCACACCCTGCCCGACCATTCCAGTGGCGCCGAACAGGATGATTTTCATGGCTTGATCAGGCGAATGTCGGCGGCGGCCGGAATCGTCGCACCGCGCCGATGATGACAAGGATGAAGAACAGCAGCACCAGACCCTGCGCCACGGCAAACGGCGGCTCGGACGGCGGTACGCTCGGCGCCAGCGCATGCAGCGCGGGCACCTTGAGGAAGCCCTGGATGATCAGCACGAATATGTTGAGATAGAGCGAGACCATCGCCGTCACCACATAGATCCAGCGCCACGGACCGGCCAGCTTCATGCCATAAAGCGCAAGGCACGCGATCGCGAGCAGCACCAGCGACAGAATGCCGACCATGTGCGACGGCAGCAACTGGGTGAACGGAAACAGGAAACCGGTCGCGCTGGTCAGGATCGTGGTGAGCAGAAACAATGCGGTCCAGCCCGGCGTCCGGCGCGAGCCGAGCAGCCGGAACATGACGACAATACCCGAGACGATTTCGATCAGGCTGATGATCACGTGCAACTTGGTGAATGCGGCAAGGCTCATACCCAGGATCATGATGCGCTCCCCCGTTTGAAACGGACGGATGCTACGACTCCCCGGGCGAAAATGCTACCTGCGGTGGCCGGATGCGCCCGACCGCGAAAACGCCGGTCGGGCTTTTTGCATGGCTGTCACAAACCGGGCTGCAGCTCCGCCGCCGGTGCGACGCCCTGTTCGCCTTCAATAATAGCGCGGGATCGGGCCGTCATGCGGCGTCTTCCGGGCCGACAGATCGAACAGCACTTCATCGACATAGCACCAGCCCCACCCCTCCGGTGGATCGTAGCCTTCGATGATCGGATGCCCGGTGGCATGGAAATGCTTGCTTGCATGCCGGTTGGGAGAATTGTCACAGCAGCCGACATGACCGCAACTGCGGCAGATCCGCAAATGCAGCCAGCGGCTGCCGCTCTTCAGGCATTCTTCGCAACCCCGCGCGCTTGGCGTGACGTCGCGAATGCCGGCGATGTGGGTGCAGTCCTTTGCCATCCACTCTCTCCCTCGCTATAGCACCGGCCGCGCGGTGTCGCCGAGAAAGCCGTGCAGCGCCGCCACCACCTGCGCCCCCTCGCCGATCGCGCCGCCGACCCGCTTGACCGAGCCCGAGCGCACGTCGCCGACTGCGAATACGCCGGGGACCGATGTTTCCAGCGCCGACGCCAATTCTCCTCCGGCCTTTTTGCAGTGCGCGCCGGTCACCACGAAGCCGCCGCGATCGACCATGACGCCGCAGCCGTCGAGCCAGCCGGTGGCGGGATCGGCGCCGACGAACAGGAACAGGTTGCGGATATCGAGGCCAGTGACTTCGCCGGACAACCGGCTGCGCCAGCGCACCCGCTCGAGCGAACTGTCCGGCGCGCCCTCCAGCGCCACCACCTCGGTGTTGAACACCAGTTCGATATTCGGCGCCGCCTCGATGCGTTCGATCAGGTAGCGCGACATGCTGGCACCGAGGCCGCCGCTGCGGATCACCAGATGGACCCTGCGGGCGTGGCCGGCCAGGAACACCGCGGCCTGGCCGGCGGAATTGCCGCCACCCACCAGCACGATGTCCTGATCCGCACACAGCCGCGCCTCGATCGGGGAGGCCCAGTACCAGACGCCGCGGCCCTCGAAGTCGGCGAGCTTTTCGATCTCGGGGCGCCGATAGCGCGCACCGCTCGCCACCACGACGGACCGCGCCCGCAGCACCTCGCCATCGTCGAGGTTCAGGCCGAAGGCGCCATCGGTGCGGGAACAATCGAGCGCCGTCACCGTCACCGGAATCATCATGTCGGCGCCGAACTTCTGCGCCTGGTTGAAGGCGCGCGCGGTCAGCGCCAGCCCGGAGATCCCGGTCGGAAAGCCGAGGTAATTCTCGATTCGCGCGCTGGCGCCGGCCTGGCCCCCGAACGCGCGGGTGTCGCATACCGCCACGCCAAGGCCCTCGGAGGCGGCGTACACCGCGGTCGACAGCCCCGCGGGACCGCTGCCGACGACGGCGACGTCGTAAATCTTGTCCTTGGCGAGCGCGCGCAGCATGCCCATCGCCCGCGCCAGTTCGGATTCGCTGGGGTTGCGCAGCACGGTGCCGTCGGTTGCGACCACCAGCGGCCAGTCTGCCGGCAGCGGCGAATAGCGTGCGATCAGTTCGGCGGCGTCGTGATCGGCGACCGGATCGAGCAAATGGTGCGGATAGCCGTTGCGGGTCAGAAAGCCCTGCAGGCGAATGACGCCGCTCGAATTCGAGGGACCGATCAGAACCGGACCGCCGACGCCGCCCTGGATCAGGTTGACGCGGCGAAGGATCAGCGCGCGCATGATGCGCTCGCCGAGATCGGCCTCGGCGACCAGCAGCGCGCGCAAGCGTTCCGGTGCAATCAACAGCGTTTCGACCTCGCCCTCGGCATGGCCGTCGACCAGCGCGACGCGACCGGAGAGCTGGCCGATTTCGGCGAGAAATTGACCCGGTCCCTGATCGATGATCGGCGTCACATGGCCGAGGCCGTCGCGCTGGGTGATCGCGACATGGCCGGCCAGCACCACGAACATGCCCGGGCCGGGCTGCCCGGTCTCGAACAGCTTTTCGCCGTCGCGGTAGTTGCGGACGTCGCCGAACCGGCGCATGCGGGCGATTTCCTGCGACGTCAGCGTCGGGAAGGTCTGCTCATGACGCGGGAATACGGCCGCAGCCGAAACCCGCTCATCCAAGCCGTCTGCTGCCGTGGTGTCCGCGCTCATTTCCGTTCCGCGTCAAGCGTTGAAAGCCCAAGTCGCCGCGAAGAGACCGGGTGGCGGCTATCCGCCCGGCTTCTTCCCGCTGCCGTCATATGGCGAGACATCGCCGGCATGGGAAGGTGCCGGCGCCGGATCGCTCCGGCCCCGCGCCTGGGATTTTCGCCGCTTGAGGTTCTCGCGCAACGCCAGTTTCAGCCGATCCTGCCTGGAATCCTTGCCCGGATGGCTGGCCGGGCGTTTCGCCGCGGCCCGGTGTTGCCCCTCGCGTTTGTCGTTCTCATCCGTCATCGTAGACCTGTTCGATGGCCGCGCCCGTGGCGCGACATGATTGGAGCATGGACCGATGGGCGAACGACACGCACTGGCGCCGTTGCCGCAGCGATGCCTGGAAGGCTGGCATCGCTTCGTGGCCTCGGCCGACCCGAAGCTGCTGCCGCCTTTGCTGTCGGAGCATATCGTGTTTCGCTCGCCCTTCGTGCAATCCCCGATTCCCGGACGGCCTGCGACCCTGCTGGTGCTGACCACCGTGGTGCAGATTTTCGAGAATTTTCGCTATCACCGCAGCTTCGTCGCGGGCCCGCACGACGCCGCGCTGGAATTTGCCGCCAATATCGGCAAATGGCAGCTCAAGGGGGTCGATCTCATCAAGTTCAACGACGCCGGCGAAATGGTCGAATTCGAGGTCATGATCCGCCCGATCAAGGCGCTGCAGGCGCTGGGCGAGGAAATGGGGAACCGGATCGGCCCGCAACTGGCCCTGTTGAAGCTGGCCGCGCGCCGTTCCGCGTTGATCCGGCCGGGTTTCGAGGGGCCCGCGAGCGCGCGCCCCCCGCGCTTGCACGAGCGGGGGCCTTGTGGCAAGGATCGGCCGCCTTGTAGGGCCATGTGGCCGATTCCCGCGATCCGGGGCACGCTGCCGTAGCTCAGTGGTAGAGCACTCCATTGGTAATGGAGAGGTCGACAGTTCAATCCTGTCTGGCAGCACCATTCAACCAATTGAAATAATTACGTTTCTCTGTTCATATCAAGAGGCTCGTTCGCGTCAATCCACAAAGGAACCACCGCGTAACCACCAATACAAATTTGGCGGCCGGCGCGGGGTAGATTAGCGCTTGGATCGAGCAAAAAGTTCTTTCCGGAAGGCGGTACACCCGAAGATCTGAGCCGCTTCACAGCTGGCTCTCGCACGTTCATCGTTGTCACCACCAATCTCGCGTTCGGCGAATGAGCGCGTTAGGCGACGCCAAGATGACGACCGCGCTGCTCGACCGCCTGACCCACCATTGCGACATCGTCGAAACCGGCAACGACAGCTGGCAATTCAAAAGCCGCGATGACGATCACGCAACCCGCGCTCGCCCCGTCTCCGCAACCCCGACCAGCTCCGACGCCGCGAGCGCTACCGCCAAAACCCGCCGCTCAAAGGGGTCAAAATTGGACGCCGATACGGGGTCAAATTTGAACGCCGATTGACACGTCGACCTCTTTGGCGAGGCGGCGGCATTGGCAATTTGGGCAAGCAGATCGGCCTGCTCACCGCCGATTAGAATTCGGTGACCGCGACATAACGCCTTTTTAGTACAATGGCCTCTTATTTCGTCGGCCCGGTAGGCGACGTTAAGTTCACTTTTGTACTTAAGCCGCTGACGCGACCCTTCCCTTCGTAAGGACCTTGACGATCCATTGCTTGGGCGCGACTTCCACGACTGACTGGACAATGCCGTTGAGCGTCATTCCCATCATTGAAAATTGCACGATGCCGCCTCGATATTGGGCGAAGCGGGCGCGTTTTGCTTCTATCGGATCGGAAGTTTCGATTGCTTGCATGCGTTCACCCAAAAAGGCGGTGACCATCAAGATAACGAGAAACTGTTAAGAAGAAATTTCCTATAAGTCGGACGCTCTGGTCAAAACAGCACACAAACTGTTGGCGTGACGAGACCGCGCCCCGCAGTGCGGGCGATTTGAAAGGGCCGTCGCCCTGTCAGCCCTGCTGCGCAAAACAAACTCAACTCGGACATCACGCCATCTCCGAAAAGTGCGGTTGAGACCACCGCCATTAGCAGATAAGTGCGGGCGCGGTTGGATTCTCCCTCCAAGGCAAGCCATCGACCAACTAGAACTGCTGTTATCCTCGGTTTGCGATGCTAGCATTTTACAATTCGGCACCGTTACCGACAATCAAGCAATGTCATTGATCAATAACGCGTAACCATTTTAACGGTATGTAAGCGTTAAAACTCAAATTGACCATCATCAAGTTAGATATCCGCTGACACACCCCCAATCTTTAGGTGTCGGGTAGCGTCTTCGTTATGGCCGAGGGAATATTTGCGGCATGAACAAATCGGCGTGCAAAAGCAATACTGCCGACGTTTCGATTTGCGAGGCGATCCAGACATGAACGCAACTCACAGACCGAAATTTCAGCACAGTGAGGATAACTTCTCGGACAGCCGATGGCGAGAATTTCTCGACGAGGTTCGCGTCTACAGCGAAACAATGGAGCAAGAAATACGCTCACTGAGCGAGAACGGTGAACTGATGCTGACCATCATCAATTTAATACCGGTCGCGTTTTTTGTGAAAGATCACAAGAGCCGCTTTTTTCTCATGAATCGTGCATGTGAAGAGCAATGGGGAATGTCTTTCGCCGACTTGCGCGGTACCGTTGGGAGCCAATTCTTTCCACCTGAACAAATGGAACAGTTTCTGGCCAAGGATCGATCGATCTTCGACGGCCGCAAGCCGGTAGAATTCGAGGAGACATTCTGGAGCGCCTCTAAGAAAGCCGATCGGATCGGCTACACGTTCAAGCTGCCTATGTATGACGCAAGCGGCAACCCGCAATATCTCGTCTGCGTAACCCTCGACATCACGGAACGCAAACTTGCGCAAGCCGCTTTGCTCGCCAGCGAAAAAGAATTGAAGGTTTTGGCCACAACCGATGTCCTCACGGAACTGCCGAACCGCCGCCTATTTCTTGCCCGGCTCACAGAAGAATTTGCCAGAGCGCAGCGACTTGGCGATCAGCCCTGTTCGATCTTGGTGCTCGATCTCGACCGTTTCAAGCGGATCAACGATACGTATGGCCACGCTATGGGCGATGCGGTGTTGCAACACTTCGCTGAACTCCTGCGCAAAGCGTTTCGTAACATCGACATGGCGGCACGGGTGGGCGGAGAAGAATTCGCCGTCATCCTGCCGGGTTCCGATTTGGCTGCCGCCCGAACATCGGCGGAGCGGCTGCGTGAGGTCGTGGCCAAGACCCCGCTCGTGCAAGACGGAAAGACCATCTCGGTGACGGTCAGCATTGGTGCTGCCGCCATAGTTCCGAACGATTCTGAGGCTGATCAGACGCTCATTCGAGCCGATGAGGCGCTCTACCGCGCCAAAGAAAATGGGCGCAATCGGGTAGAGATGGCAGCCGATCAATCGGGTGCAAGCCTTGTAGCCCTCCTAGATGGCGTCCGGACGGCTTGAAATTCCGCTTCGGGGGTCATTCTTGTCGTTTTCGCGATGCACCAACGAGACCGGTTACCCGATAACAGACATTAAGGCGATGGCGTTTGAACATCAGACGTCACCTAGGTCTGGCGGCCACCGTTACCGCCGATCATCATCATCGTCAGGATGCGTCCACCGATACGGCGTGATCTCGCGCCGTTCGGTCAGCTTGACCTTGTGAACGGACGGCTCCGCATGACCGGCATTCAGTGCAACGGAATCTCAACCGCCCGACCATCGCCGAACGTCAATGAACTGGTGAGCTGTTTTGACCAGACGTCCCGCCGCGATGGTCGCTAGGATGTATGCGGTGCCCGGCTGGCACCGAGCTAAAATCCAAAACCGCAACCCTGCATCGGAGAACCCCTGCCGATGCAGGGCTTGTTTGGATTCCCCATGGTCGTTGCAAAACCCCATGACGATCACGGTGTCAGACTACCTCATCAAAATCCCGATAGTGAGCAATATTGACCATAGAATCGGGTTGTCGGCGTGGCAGACTGAACGGGTGACCGGTATCTCCCGGTAACAGCAACGCGGGATGGCAAGTCGGCCAGTGCTAGGCAAGAGGGCCGCCCGATCAAATTGTGATGGCCCCGACGTCAGCAACCGCCGCTTTTGATCCACAAGTCTTTCTCGCCAAGGTCGGCGCGGGCAAGACGGTCATTGAATTCCGGAAGAATCAGAGCGTGTTTTCGCAAGGCGAGGTCGCGGACACCGTATTTTACATTCAAAAAGGAAAGGTCAAGCTGACCGTCACATCTGATCAGGGCAAGGAAGCGATCGTTGCGATTTTAGAGCCCGGCCAATTCTTTGGCGAAGGGTGCATGAATGGTCATCCGATGCGCATCGCGACGACAACGGCGATGGAAGATTGCGTCATCACTGAAATTACGAAAGCGGCGATGATCGCCACCCTGCATGAAGAGCCTGCGTTTTCTGAGCTGTTTATGGCGTATCTCCTGACGCGGAACAGCCGGATCGAGGAAGACCTGATCGACCAGCTATTCAATTCCAGTGAGAAGCGGCTCGCACGCTTACTCTTGTTGCTTGCGAACTTCGGGAAGGAAGGCAACCCGCAGTCGATCAGTCCAAACGTCAGTCAGGAAACGTTGGCTGAGATGGTCGGCACCACCCGTTCTCGCGTCAGTCATTTCATGAACAAGTTTCGCAAGCTCGGCCTCATCAGCTACAACGGGCATATTGAAGTGAACAGTTCGCTGCTGACTGCGGTTTTGCATGACAATCCGAAGCTAAAAGAGCACGAGTAGCCAATCCTCTATCTCGGCCGGCCTGCCATCGGCGACCATGAAAAGGTGAGCTGTTTTGACCGGACAGGCCGCCGCTGATGTCGGTAGGATGCCAGGGGTGCCCGACTGGCACACCGAGGACTTACTCAGCCCTCCACCGGGAAAACCCCAGCTTGCCCCCTACCGGTGCAGGGTTTTGTCGAGTTCAACCGCGCGTGCCGCGATGGAATGGCCGTCAAAAAAGGTGACTGTCGAAACCAAGCGCTACACGATGGCGGAGCTTTACGAACTGCGTCGCACCATTGTCAGGCACTCTCGTTTGCTGCCACCGGGTCGGAACGTAATCAACATCGGCAGATAGCGACCTCGATCCGCAGCCTGTTTTCGGAATAAGGCGTGGCAGGCGAGCCATACGATCGCTGGACGATGCAAGCCCCTACACGCCTGCGCCCGTTGCGCGGTGGTGGCACCGATGGGTTTCCTCGCTGAGAGGCTGTTTATGTCCTTCTCTAACCCGACCGACGATCTCGCTTCCATAGTTCGATACGCGCTGACTACTACTCGCGCGATAGCGGTTTGCCCGTTCCACGAAACTGTAACCATCCGGGTGGGTGATGACGCTCAGGAAAGACATGCCTACCTTCGCGCCAGTAATATCGTGAAAAGTGACGGCTCGACATGGAGGCGGGAAGTTCTGCACGAAGAAATCGAACGTCAACTAGTCCAAGCAGCAGATGGTACCTGCCCTGAGTGCGAGGCGATGCAAAAGCTTAAATCTAACCGGGCCGTTCCATCGAAGTGATACGCGAACAGAAAATCGCGCTAAGTCATTTGATTATAATCGCATCGAATTTGGGGTTGCCGAGACGGATACAGCAAAAGAAGCTGGTTCGCATCACCTTAAAAAACAGGCCCCGGATTCCTCCGAGGCCCGTGGCAAGTATTCCCTATTTTTGAGAATGAGAGTGCGCTGTCGTCGTATGTTTGTGAGCCTGTTCGCTATGCTCGTGAGCCGCATTCGCATGGTGCTTGGCGTCCTCATGCTCGCCACGGGCGTGATGATGTTCGGCCTGATGATGATGATGCGCCGCAGCGTGGTGATGAGCGGCAGCAGCGTGATGATGCTCTTGCGAGGGATGCTTTGGCGATTGTGCCATTTGGATTTCCTCCGGTGGGTTGATGGAATTTACCTCAACTATCGCATCGATTGTTCGTTCCTGTCGGCGGTATTGACAGACTGAGAGCCCCCGCTTTAATCAGGCAGGAGTTAGATACCCATTTATGTCCGGAAGTCCGAAAAATTGGAAGTTCGGCGCTCTCAAATAAGGACAGTGTCGTTCACCTATGCTGAATGCGTTCTTTGAGAGATTCATTGATGCACATCAAGAAATATACGCATTGCAGGCTGCACCAATCTTAAAAAACTCGATGCTTTATAGCAACGGGCCGTGGCAACGCTTGCGCCGGCAAGCGCCGAAGGAGGTTAAAAAAATGCCGCACTCCTGCAAATTCACAGTTGCTGCCATTATATTAGTGGCTGCACTCGTCCTAGGAACGGAAGTGCGGGCCGGCGAGCCAATTCAGGTTGGCGGCAAGATGACGTGCAAAACCCCCGAGCAGCATTCGATTCCAGTGGAGGGTGATCCGGGTCACGTTCTGGTTGTTCAAATCGAGACTTGCGTCGGCAGCGCGTCCGGCGAGTCCGCGAGGTTCGACGGTGGGCAGCAAAGATGGTTTGAAGTCGATGATCTGATCAAAGGCAGTGGGATGATCCACGGCTACGAATTGGCGAAGTACAAGGACGGAAGTACGGGGTTCACAAACCATGCGGGGGCGCAGGTGACCGCCATGGTCGATGGAAAGCCGAATTGGACGGCCTTGGGCACTTTCGAGCAGACGAACGGTACCGGCAGCATGGCAAATATTCAGCTAAGAGGCACGTGGACAGCCAAACCTACATCGGAGACGGAATTCGTCATGGACTGGGTGGGCACCATGATCGAGGGCGCCAAACAGTAGGGTTTGACGAGAGCCTTGGACGGTGCGCGATTGGCATTTTCTGTTGCAGCTCATCCGCTTCCATCATATCACTCAGCACATTTAGATATGCCGACAGGATGCCGTGGCCAACGGTTCAGCGCGTTAATCCGGCGCGTACTGGGTTTGAGCACTGGACCCTGAGATGCACTCAGTGCGGCAACATCCATGAGGTGCAAGTGAGCACAGCCGCCCAAATACGAGTTTGAAAAACCGATGCGGGCTTTCAGGCGTTGACATCGCAGGTTAGTTAGCGCGGGGTCTGTTGTCGGAGGCGACATGGCTGACAAATCGAAGCTTTCAATCGTCACGTACCAAGGCAGTCCGGGGCATTGGCGCGCAGCCATAACGCCGTACTTGCACTCTGGATTGTTCATCCGAGGCCGACAACCGCCAGTTTCGTGACGCCGGATGACACCGCGTCCGAGTCAGAGGCCATGTTTGCAGCCGAAAAGATGATCAGAGCGCTCTAGGAAGCGCAGCCTAACCTTCAAAAACACACACAGCATTGGAAAAAACGGAACTGCAATCGATACGTCAAGCTCGCTGCCTCTTCGCCATTAAAACTCTACGACAGACGCGAAAGGGTCACACAGAAAGAATAACTCTTCTCTTCAAGGCGACACAATGAACCCATTCTAGAGATTTGACCATGTTGAACTTAGTAAGTTGCCGTGAAATAGAATCGTTATGCCGTAATCGCGCTGTACTTGATCAAGCACGCAGTTGGAAATGGCTCGGGGAAGCGGATCGCTGGCGTGATCTTGCCGACCGTGAGAACGCTTCTGGTTTTCAAGTGAACCCGATGCATCCCGGTCCAATGGACATGGGTCCAAATACCATTGAAGGCGATTTACGCCGATAAAAAATCTACGGGAAGCAAACTGCGGGCGATCGTCATCATCGTCTGGATGCACCCACCGGTAGGGCGTGATCTCGCGGGTCTCGGTCAGCTTGATGATGTGGACGGGCGGAACATAGCAACCCTTCCGGCATGAACGGCATTTCAAGGGCGCTTCGAGCTTCCATTGGCAGCGAAGCCGGCTCAAACTGGCGGCATGACCGCTTCCTCCAGTGACGCCATCGCTATCCTGCGCATCGAGATCGAGTATATCGAGCCGTTGATCTGGCGCCGCATCGCCGTGCGTACCTCAATGAACCTCAAGGCATTGCACAAGGTCATCCAGGCCGCCATGGGCTGGCTCGACTACCACCTTTGGGAGTTTACGGCCGACGATCGCAGGTACGGCATTCCCATTCCTGATGATCCCGATTGGAACAGGCGGATCAGCAATGCAGCCTCGACCAAACTATCCGCACTCCTGACAGCCGGGGTAACAGAGTTCGGCTACATGTATGATTTTGGCGATGACTGGGCGCATCGGATTATCGTCGAAGCCATCGAGCCTGCGGAGGCCGGAGAATCCTACCCCCGCTTCCTGGGCGGTGAACGCCGATGCCCGCCCGAGGACTGCGGCGGTCCGCCTGGCTACTTTGAGTTCATTGAAAACATCGCCCGCAAACGCGGCAAGAAGGCCAAAGAGGCGCTCGAATGGTACGGCGGTCCCTACGACCCCGAAGACATCGATGAGCAGCAGATCAAAATTACCCTTGGCCGGATCGCCAACTCTCACCGCACAGGACATGCAAAAACCGTCAAGAAATAATCCCGTGGGGTCCAGCTCACGCTTACTCTCCTCGTACCTATAGGTTAATTGTTCCAGCCCATGTTCGTCGGGACCGCTCCGGCGAGCTCGAGCACCGACCGGGAATATAGAGTAGAACCTCTCGGGCATGGTGGTCAAAGTCAGTGTTTTGGAAAACAGCGCCCCTCAATCACCTCGACCAAATCTGGCTCTCTGATTGTACGGCTTGAAAACGACTTACCGTCGACAATGACGGCCCATGTATTGGGGAGTTTCGGCAATGCCCGAAACGATCGGCGTAACATCATGAGGGGGTACGTCACGATCGCCCCGAGGCCGCCGGCATTGGCGATCGCGGCGGGCTCCATGTCCAGATAGCCCGGTGTCGAGCAGCTTATCGATCGCGCGCCAGCCTCGCCTTCCCAGTGGTGATCCATGCGCGACGGATCGAACACCCGCGCTCGCCGCGGTTGAGGCAACCACCCCAGACCAAAGATAGCCTTGGCCAGCATCCTCATTCGATTGCTGTTTTCCCCAAGAAGCATAAGGTCTTAGAATTAGAAAATGGAGGGTCGCCATGAAGGTTATTATTTTGGCTCTGTCTTTTGCGGTATTAGCTAGCTCATTCTCGACAACCGCCTTTGCCGGACGTAGGTCGGACCAGATGAGTGGAGCGGATCACACCTATAAATCTACTGGCAAGTGCACCGCCGGTGCCTGCGCGCCGAAAACACTAAAGAAGAAATAGTCTCTACCAGAGGCCGCCAACTGAAGCGCCCTATCGTAGCTGTTCTTCAAGATCGCGAATCAATTGTGCAAGCCGTTCTTTGGTGAGCGGATCATCGTGGTCGCGCGCCATGCGGCGGGCCTGTTCAAGCCGTCGTTCCAGTTCCTTGCGGTCGCTCTTTTGAGCCATGGCGACACTCCCGTCTTAATAAGACGGGGCAGCGGCGGAATTGTTCAATCAGAACTGGATTTTCGGTTTGTGGGCGAACTTGGCGATCTTGCGCGCGCGATGCCAGAGTTCCACGTCGTGACCATCGACAAGCTGTTTTGCTTCTTCCATGGCCTCTTGGTCGTCTGCGCAATTCAGCGCGACTGATGATTCAAAGTTCCCGTCTGAGCCGACGATGTAAACTCGGTATTCCGGCATGATGCCGCTCCCTTTGATCAGGCGGGAGCGCAACACTCTCAGTCACCGAATACTGCCGAGGGCTGGGCGGTGATATGTCCTATGTGGAGACTGGGCCTCACTCAAACTAGGCCCCGGCCAAATCAATTAAGGAGTGCGGCGGCGCCTCAATTTTTGTCAATCGCCTGCGACGGCTTGAGGCCGCCGGCTCTGGCGTGAGGATCATCGGCATGCTGGGCCGCAAAGTATCGCTCCGCAACATAGTAGGTGGCCTCGACCGTGATCCCGACACCGATTAACAGGGCCACAAGGATGATCAGAAAGTCTCGCTTGGATAATTCGTCAAACATGATGACACGTGTTCACTTCCCCTTCGCCTTCAGCCCCATGATAGCTGGGTATTGAGCGGCAGAAACATTCAGTCACAATAGCAGGATTGCTGGCCACGGCTTCCGTGATAGCCTTCGAAGTTGCGTGACGGACCCTCTGCCACGCAACCAGATCAAGTGACTTTTAACCCCGCCTTGAGGTTTGATCCCCTCATCAAGCGGGGTTTTTCTATATCGGGGAATCCGTTACGCTTCCATGGCGGCCTGCCACTCCGCGGCTTGAGTGGACGGCCTTGGGATGCTTGGCGATGTAGGCGCCCGGCGCGTCCTTTAGTGGACCCACTGGCTCAAGCCGGCCACCGTCGACACGAAGGGGACTGTAAGGGCGCAGGCGAAACCCATCACAAGCATGCTCAAAGTTGTTATCCAGACCAGGTCAATAGACCTAGCATGCTCGCCTGTCATGACCAGGTCGAAGTGTCGCAGCGGCTTTCGTCCCGATATGTCTGAATGCGCATGGGAGCGCTCCTCGTGCGTGTGAGACACATTCAATCCGCCATTGCCAAGACGGGTCCTCGGAAGTCGAAAAGTCGCAGTGAGAAGAACGGCGAGAGCAAAAGGGCCAGTATCACTTCCCCTCCGCCAGTTCTACAAGCCGGCACTGATCCAAATCTCCAGTACGTTTGCGCTTCAACGAAATTCCGAGCCTCTGAGCCCGATTGCGGTCGGCTTCCTCGGTGCGCCCTAATCGTTTGGCGATGACGGCTCAGCTCGTCCCTTCGAGCGCAAGAGCCCGAGGCGGATGAGCCGACGAGGCTAAAACGCAAAGGTCATCGCTTGGGTATATTGCTTACTCTTATCTCGCTAGTTCTGCTCGCAATTGGAGAATTGAACGACTCCGCTTATTCGCCGCCCGCTTGGGCAGCACTCTTCATCGCCCTCGGATCGAGCGGTTTATTGTTAAGCTACGTATTCGCAAGACTTTGGTACTGGTTCAAAGCTGCATAGCGCCAACTCCCCCGGGTGTGCACATCGGTCGGCGAGCCGTCTATCTCGCTCTGCAATCAACAATGAACGCAGTTCGGCGACGGCGTGTGTCGGCAGGTGATCCAATCGACCACCCGCTCGCTTAGCCAAAGTAGCTTCCAGGCTTCCTATCCGCCTGCGCAATTGGCTTTGGTTACTCATCTCAGACTAGGGCCTTTCGACACCCACGCGAAGTTGCCGGATCAACGCCGATAGCTCGCGTCGTCGAGCGACTGCATTTGCAGAATAATGTCCGTGCTTGAAAGCGTGCTGATTACCTTTAGGCGCGCCCGGCGACGGGCCGCCGTGCATTCGGCAACGACCGTTCTTCATTGCTGGCGACTGACACTGCTTCCCGTTTCGGGTTTTCGCACCGCAGCGTTTCGCCCGGTGCATATCCAAGTGCATGGGGTTGTTCCTCTGTTTTAAACGGCATCCCTCCCCCCGCCCCTTCGACGTTGCCGACGATCGCCTGGCCACCTTCATATACGTGGACGTGCTCGACGGTGACCTTCTGCTGTCCCTTACCGCGATGGCGGTTAAGCGCTTCAAGCAACGTGGTGTGCGTGCGAGAAAGCTTATTGGCCTGATTTAGATTTTCTTTGCGACCTTCGAATGGTTGCTCAGGTAGCATCGCCCTGCGATAGCACTCCATTGCGGCGTTGTGGGACGCTACTAATTGCGCCGCCAGCATGCCCTCCAACTCATCCTTGAGACCGATTCCAGATAGCGCGCAAAGGATAGCTGTATTAGCTTTTCGGGCCCGCTCTTCGTCTGGATTGTTGCCGTACCATCCCGAAGACATGGCCTGATTTGCGACGATATTATTCCAGTCGTCGAAATTAGAGCCGCCCAGACTTTTCAGCTTCGGATTGTTAGCGTCCTCCGCATAGCGGAACACGGACTGATCATTGGTCTTCTTTGTTTTTGGCTTCTTATCAGCCATTAGGCGGCGCTCGCGGCTGTGAACATTATTTCAACTCCCTCATTCGGCTGCCGTCACGTCTGAACCCCGAGGCAGATGTGCAGCAGCTCGTTGTCGGTCAATTGTGACGCGCGATAGTCGGTAACCACTGGAACGGGCGCGAACCCCTTCGGCCGATCGGCATCACCCACCCGACCGAGGGCCTGAACGATGTACTTGTGCTCGTCGGGTTCGAGCTTTGATAGTAAGCGATCGCCGTACCAGCGCGGGGAAGGCACTTCACAGTGGCCGAGCCATTCGGCACAAATGACCTTGTCTCCGGGCGCGTAGTCAGCGTTCGCTACGGCTTTGGCGACATCACCGTTGGGTCTGCGCCATACCAGTAGGATTTCGTCAGGACGCTGTCGGGTCGTTTCAAGTTTCACAATCCGGGCACCGATATTACGAGCGTGTGCCATCCCGATCTCCGAATTTCATAATGCATACGAATAGGCCGGCTGGCGTCGCGCGATGGGCGGCAATTAATTCCGCAATCCGGGCCTCGTGTTCGGCATCCGAATAGCCGTGCATGACATGCAGGGACCCTGTGTCACGGGCGGCTTCCAATCGTCGCAGTCTGGCCGACAAATTCATTGCGCACTCATCTTTTCAAGACGCTCAAGGCGTTCCGTCAGGTCGGTGGCTTCTACGGCCTTCACGAAGATATCGACCAGCTTTCCTACCTCGGAAGCTTCCGTGGGCGTTAGATCGCCTGCAGCAACTGCAGTGAGGACAGCCGACATGGTCGTGGCAGCCTCCTTGGCGTTCGAGATCTTAGGAAACGCAAAATTCACCGGCCGGTCCTTGCGGGGCGGTATAATGCGCTCAAGACAGAGCCGCAGGGCAGCCATATCGCCGGTCAGGGCGAGAGTGATTGCTTTCTGTGTCAACGCCTCAGCCTGACCATCCAGGAGCGATTCCAGGGCCAGCGTGGCCGTATTACGGGACCCTTGTGGCCGCCCATTGGGATTACCGGATGTACCCTTGGAGAAGTGCCCGGCCTGTTGTTTCCCTGTTTTATCAGGCGCCATTAGAGCCCCCGGGTCAGGGCAAGCAATGGAAGCCCGGGTAGTTTTTGCCCCACGGTGTAGGCCAGATTGCCGAAGTCGGTTTGGGGTTGATAGGGATCCCCCACCAAGGCCTTGGCCAGGTTCGAAACCTGCCCTGAAGTCGGAAGCAGCGTCGGTCGCTGTGCCTCCAATTGTTTAAGCATCTCAGGCGATGGGCCTTGATAGCCGAGCTTCTGTTCGATCGGCCTGACATACTGGTCGTGAAGATTTCCGATCATTTCGCGGACATCGCCTGGCAATCCAACCAGCATGCCCGTGCCGTTGACGAGCCCGCTGCCGAGCGACCTCAGTGCGTCCATGCCGAAAGCGCGGCGGCAGATCGCCTACGCTTGGTTCCGGTAGCCCAATTGGGGGCGGCGGTGCGGCAGCCGATGTTATGTCTGCCATCGTCAGGCGCTTGCAAGCTGCGCGGGATCAATTCCATCCGCCCGCAATCGGTCAAGCAAAGCTACCCGGATATAATCAGACCGCGAGGTCAGCCGCTTATCGGCAGCGCTATCCAGCGCCTTAGTCAGAAACTCCGGCGCCCGGATCTGGATCAGTCTGTCGCAACGGGTTAGCTGGTTCATCGGTCCGCCTTAATGGGTTGCGTGATGCATGCGATTATCATTACCGACGAAGGCAACGGGCCGGAACATCAAAACTGTTGATCTTGCGGACATCGCTGAATTTGCGAAGAATGTTGGTTCTTGAACTGGCCTAAAGGATATCGTTAACCATTCAGTAACCACGTCATTTTACGATTCTCAGATGTCCGCCAACGACGCCGCAAAATTATTCCGCGAGAAAGCCGATACTTTTCTCGAAATGACAACGTATGTTCGGGACGAACAGAAACGTCGAGTTTTGGGTGAACTTGTCGAGGAAAACGAGGCGAAAGCCGATTTGCTCGAACGTATGATGCTAACGCAAGAGAGCTTCAGCAACTTTCATGCCGGCCACCACATCGCTACGGTCGGCCATAATATGATTGAGGACAATGTTGAAATCCTCGTCAAACCGGCAAGTTGGCAAAACCCCGGGATGCCTGAACGATGGAACTGGCAAGTGCGGCAAAAGCATCCAATGAAACCGCCGCCTATCAGCTCAATCGGGAGATCATGGTGCGGAGGACTCGGCGATCTCGGCCAAGGTCTCGCCGGCGGCGCATATTGGTCCCGAAACTACGGATATTTCTTTGTAACATGCCCCGATGTTGCGATACCGCGCCCCAGAAGCTCTATCCGCTTAAGCTATTGCCGCGCGGCTAATGAAGTTGATGAGGCTGAACCAACGCGTTGGTCCAACTTGGGTGCCGGCGTGACCGGTACGTAGGGCGTAACCGGCCCTACATCGGTCAAATCCGGTGCTTTGGTCTCGACCGGCCTGAGCGGACTATCGTCTTCAAGAAATTTGTCGAGCATGCCTTCAATCAATTCTTTTGCCCTATCGGGACCGGTATCGCGCATGTCGTTATGATGGAAGCTGGTTTGAATAACGTCAATACCAGCCTTCTTTCGGACCTCTTCAGAAGGGATGACGCCGGGATCAGTCTTGAAGACCGGATCCTTGGAGCGGAACGAAAGTATCTTGAATTTGCCGCCGGTCACAAATGGCACGCGCAGATTGTCGAGCGTCACCACCTCCTTGGTCCGCTCGGGGTACAACTTGGCAAAATACATCGAGATGTCGGCGCCAGCGGAATGTCCAACAAGTGTCAGATCGTCGTAATCGGCGTTCGGCTGGACGTTTCGCATTTGCTCGACGGCAAAATTGATGTTGGCAACGCCGCGCAGATATTGTGGCTGACGACCAACATAGAGCTCACCGACTTTCGTGACCATCGGCGGATCGGTCGGCAGATCGTGCTGGATGCTGATCGCGATATAACCGCGGGCGGCAAAAACGTTCGCCAAGAACGAGTACTCGGTAAACTTGACCGTGTTGCCATGGCTGAGAATCGCCACCGGCAGCTTATACATGCCGGCATCGGCCTGCATCTCCTTGTCGCGTCGCACGGCTATGTCCACCTCGACGGGACGGTTGTTGCGCGATGCATCGTAAAACGTCATTGTTTCATGATGAATGGCCCATTTGGCTGTGGTGAAGTACGCAACAATGGCTAACACGCCAAGCGAAGCCAGAATGGCAATTCCGCGTTTCATCGTTGCCCTCAACACATCTTTCTGGAGAAGCCGTTTGGGATTCTTCGGCCCCCTTGTTGGTAATATACGTCACGGCAACGTGACAGGGCCTTAATAGTTTCCATGACAGGGGCATTGTGCAGTGCACTCCTACGTCATTGTTACTGTATCGTTTGCTGACGGAGGCGGCGAGGGTCTCTACGCCACTGCCACGGCGGTATCGCGTTTCACACCAAATTCGCGGGCATGCGCTCAACTCTCGCCATATCGTTATGCCGTACTGGTGTGGCCGTCATCACCCCAGACCAAAGATAGCTTTGACCCGGTACCCTCATTCGATTGCTGTTTTCCCCAAGAAGCAAAAGGTCTTAGAATTAGAAAATGGAGGGGTCACCATGAAGGTTATTATTTTGGCTCTGTCTTTTGCGGTATTGACGATAGCTAGCTCATTCTCGACAGCCGCCTTTGCCGGACGTAGGTCGGACCAGATGAGTGGAGCGGATCACACATATAAATCCACCGGCAAGTGCACCGCCGGTGCCTGCGCGCCGAAAACACAAAAGAAGAAATAGTCTATACCGCGGAGGCCGCCTCAGTTGCCGCGCGGCGCGCTCGATCGTTACGGACGTGACGCTTTCATCAACGACGGGCCTGGCAAACCTGTTGGCATCAACGAACATATCGGCCGCCGACCGATTGCGGCATTTGGCAACTCCGACGGCGACATGCAAATGCTGCAATACACCACGGGAGGCAGCGGCGCACGGTTTGGGCTCATCGTTCATCATACCGACGCCGAGCGCGAATGGGCATACGACCGTAAATCCGAGGTCGGCAAGCTTGACAAGGCGCTCGACGCGGCGCCCGCAGCAGACTGGACTGTCGTCGATATGAAGAACGACTGGAACAGGATATTCCCCTTCGGAAGCAAATAAGCTGCCCGTGCTTTGGCCGAGGCGTGCCATGTCGCTTGTTGGCACGAACCGGACCAACCGGGCCGGTCCGACGATGTCCGTTGTTGAGGGTAAAGCGAAAGTCGTTTTTGGGGTGGTCAGGGTAGCTTTTGACCCAAAGCGGACTTCCCTGGCGACGGTATGATACTTACTCGGATAGCTGGTTAGGGGCGGCGGGCCCGAGTGAGTTGCGTGATTTCGTTGAGCATCGTTGCAGTGCCTTCGATGACGAAGCCTGCATCGCTTAAGGCCGCCTCCACGAATCCGGACGTCAGGCATTCGGCCTGCGGATTGTCGAGCATTGCCGCGAGCAGGTACCAAGCGGCAAAGTCCGGCCCCTCGTGGCTATCGTCGACCATGAAATCGTGGACCAGCACCAATCCGCCCGGTCGCAGTGCCGTGAAGGCGCTGCGCGCAAGCGTCGGTATGTCGTTGCCGCCAACGGCGCTCCAGACATAGGACATCAGCACGACATCCTGCTCGCCCGGCCACGCCGTGGTGATAGCGTTTCCTTCGACATGCGCCACGCGATCGCTCACCCCGGCCTCCGATGCGTAGCGCTGGGCCGTCTGGATGGTTTCCGGAAAATCGAGGATCGTCGCGCGTAGCTTGGGGTTCTGCTTCAGGAAGGCGAGCGTATAGGCACCGCTGCCGCCACCGACATCGAGGAACTTTGTAGCCCCGGCGAGATCGACGCGCCGTGCCATGAGTCGCGCGGGACCAAGCGAGCCGGCGTGCTGGGCGCTGCTGAAGGCAGCGCCGCCGACGCCGCCTTCGGAATAGACAATTCCTTCATAGAAGCCTTTGTCGGCAAACACCCGCTCACCTCGCATCGACTTATCGAGATGGCGCAGTCCCTCGTACAGGAAGCCGCCATTTACGACGCGAATGTAGTCGCGGAAGTCGCCTGGCGCACCGGCGACCAGGTAGGCTGCCGTTGCCGGCGCGTTGCAGAAACGGTGGTCCTGTTCCGTGATCAGCCCGACGGTCTTGAGCGTCGTCAGAAGCGTCCGGGCACGATTGGCCGCAACTCCAGTGGCCTCGGCGATCTTGGAAAGCGTGTCGGCCCCGCGTGCGATCTTCGTGAACAGGTCGAGCTCGACCGCCGCGAACAGGGCTTTCGAGGCGATGAACCCGTAAGTGAGGGCTGAGATCTCGTGGACATCCTCGATCGGCTTCACGTTGCTATCCCTTCGGTTGCGGTTGGCATCACTTGACCTTCATTACCACACGACCGGAAGAGGTTCGCCCTCCGATCGCTGCCACAGGCTCGCCGATTCGCTCCAATGGAAGGACGAGGCCGACATGTGGTCAGATTCTGCCGTCGGCGACCCATTCCATTAGTGTCTCCTTGGCCAGCCGGGCAGCATCGGGCTCCTCGTCTTCCCAGGCACCGGCGAAAATCCCGATGAAACACCGCGACTGGCACATTTGAGACATGCTGCGATGTCCGCTCAATGGTCACTAACGGGGGTAAACCGGACATGGGGGGACACGCCATTTTGGTCGCGAATGACCCAACGCGGTCAGCCGCGCGGGTGATGCAATACTCGCGTAAAGCGGACACGCTCAGCCCTCCGTCGGATTAGCTCTGGCAAAGCGGCAGCAACAATTATTTACTCGAACTCGCCTTCCGGGTTTTCACTTGAAGTCCGTGAGGTTGACCGCTTTGGGATTCGGATACTTCTCCAGCGTCTTTTGGTACTCACCGATCAATTTCAGATACGGGGCGATGACCCACGCGGAAGTGGCGAGGACGCTGAACTCTTCTCGCGGGTCCAGCTCGATATTGAAGATCGCGGGAAAGCCGTTTAGCTCAGCGCGGTGCCCACCGAGACCGTTCATTGATTGGGGACCTCCGGAGCTTATGAACTCCTTCGGATAAATTCGGTACTGCCGCCAGCGCACCGCGACGATCTCTTCACCGATGAAGGTGAGCAGGCTTTCGCGGTTTGACTTTGGTTGCTTGCCCGTGAAGAAATCGTTCTGGTCCACGCCGTCTATGGGTCGGTCTGTGGGGACCTTTGCACCAATAATGTCGGCGAGCGTCGGAAAGAAGTCGTGGATGGAGACCATCTCGTTGCTCGCGCGCGGCGCGATCTTGCCCGGCCATTTAATCATGCAGACGGTGCGGATCGACCCTTCCAGCGCGTCGCCGAGTTCGCCTCGGAATGGCGCGTTCGAACTGCCGCGATACTCGGCAGGCCCCGAAGGGGCGGCCCCGTTGTCAGAGAGCCAGAGCACGATTGTGTTATCCTCGACACCGGCATCTTTTATGGCGTCCAGCACTTGGCCGGTGCGGTAATCGAGTTCCATCATCGCATCGCCATACGGACCGATGCGCGACTTTCCCGTAAACTCGGGCGGCACCAACGAGGGATAGTGGGTGTGTGTGAAACCGACGAAAAGGAAGAAGGGCTTCTGCGCCTTAGCCTCGCGCGAGATGTACTCGACCGACGCCTTTGCGATGTCGCCCTCGACCTGTCGGCGGTAATCGACAGTGTAGGGCCGCACTCTTGTCAGTTTACCACTGGCGTCACTCTCCCAGATGCCGGGCTCGGTCGCGGCGATGACGGCCTCAGGCATGCCAGCGCGCTGCATGCCGTCGCGATACAAGGTGCCGTCCGTCGTCTCGATGACGCCAACGTGGTACTCGTCGAAGCCTTGTCTGGTGGGCCAGCTCTGCTCGCTCGAACCAAGATGCCACTTTCCGACATAGCCGGTTGCGTATCCCTGATTTTTGAACAATTCGCCCAGGGTCACTTCGCTGGCCTGGAGGGTGTTTGGCGTGCCCCCGAGGATGATGGTGCTGAGACCCGCACGCTGCGAATAGCGCCCGGTCAAGAACCCCGCACGGGAAGGCGTGCAACCCGGCTCCACAGGAACTGCGTTAGGCGCAGCCCCTCGCTCGCGAGCTGGTCTATTCGCGGGGTGGGCATACCACGAAGCTCCCCCGCGCCGTAGGCCCCAACGTCATTATAGCCGACGTTGTCGGCCAACATGATGACTACGTTCGGTTTCCTAGCGGCTTGTTGGGCCTGTGCGGCGTGAATGGAGAACAAGCAGGCGGTTGCGACCGCGAGCATCGTGGTTGCCATCAGTCGTGTTGATTTCATGACTTTCCTCCGGCGATTGCGACCAACCTAACAGTCTTATCGAACCACGGTTCGGGCACGCCGTACAGCCGGAGCCATGTCCGTTTTCGGCGTCTGTTCCGGTTGCTCACAGCCGCTTGTGGCACCAAACGGACATGACCAAACGCGCTGATTATGTCAGCTCCTCGGGGTAACTCGATGAATTTTCCGCCACTCTCGCGGAGATCATGGGTCGCGCGCAGAGTGGATCGCTCAATTTTGGCCTAGCGAGCGCGAGGACCTCTGTTTTCCGGTTTCTAGCGCGACCAGCGCTAGCTGCCGGCTCGTCCGGTCAAATGAAAGCCGCGTCGTCCGATGGGAGCGACGCGGCTTGCTCTTTGAGAACCGGCGGATGTCGCCACTTTTACAGCCACCGCTGGCTGCACAATTACCTATCGAGTTTTAAAAACTCGTGGCAATTTGACCTGCTTTCAGGGTGTGGGCATTTCGCGATTGTTAACTAACGCCGCCTGGTCGAGATCGGGCTGAAGGCGAAAAAGTAATAAATCCTGCCGAGCGATACCGCCAGAACGCCTACGATTGCCGGCAGCGTTCGGCGCTGGCCCGCTTACCGGCCGATAGGGCAGACTGGCTTAAGATCGCTGAAGAGTGGCAGAAGCTTGCTGAAGAGGTCGAAGAGGCAAACGGCGCGCCGAAGGCGAAGAAATAGGAAGTGCCCCTCAGAAATATCCAGCAACATATCGTACATCTACGCGCGTCGGTTGAGGGTATCTGATGGCACATATCTATTTAATTAGGTAATCCGATGAATATTAAATCATTCGGCGCGCTCCTGGGAGGCCTTCTCCTGATCGCGAGCCCGGAGCTCGCTACAGTTTATGACGTGAACCTCACCACGACAGGTGCTGAGGTTTCCGGGTCTATCACGACAGACTCGACAATTGGGACGCTGCACCAGAGTGACATAACCGATTGGAATTTGTTGGCTAGTGTTGGTGCTTCATCCTTCGATCTAACCAATTCCAATTCGATTGAGAGCCTCAGCCCGCCTTCTACCAACGTCCTGATGGCAACGGTATCGGGCCTGTTTTTTTCATTTAGCGGCGGCGGTACACTCGAGTTTATCCATTCTGACCCGAGCGGGACCAGTGCGGTCGCGTTTTACGATGGTCAACCTCAGATCCTACTTAACGCGTCGGGATCTGGGGCCACGATCAATGAACGAACCCTCCTGTGGAGATCGGCGTCGCCGCAGTCCCAGAGCTCTCCACCTGGGCAATGATAATTCTAGGCTTCTTCGGGAATCGGTTTCATGACTTATCGGCGGAGAACCGTCGCGCTACCCGTAGCCTGATAGCATCACCATCTGCGCTACACAGAGGCCGCCTTCGGGCGGTCTTTTTGTTTGAGGGCGCCGCTCGCGATCACCTGACAGACACGTCACGAGCGTCACATCCGTAACGAAAAACCCCGCCATAGGGGCCAACGGCGGGGTTCTCCGTAGTGGCGCTCTGCGGAGACGCCTGTGGGCAAACTACCATTGAAGGCTGACACGTTGAGGTTGCTCGCCAACCTTTGGTCTGGAACGCGACCTGGCGTAAGGCCTGAGCTCAGCCGCCAAATCGCTTGACCAGCTTTGAGCCCTTGGGCCTCGTTGCTTGGTGAGAAAGAGTAATGTCTAACTAAGATTTTAAGATCAGCGGATCGAAGGGGATCGGGGCCAAGCTTCGGTCCCTTTTTCATTCGCAGGACCAGTCGATCGCTTCGAAAGTTATGCCCCGTCTAATCATTTCCGCTTCAAGAACATTGGCGCGCCTTTTAAGGTCGGATGTTTCTCTGACTCGAAAATGGATTTCTTTGCCGTCCATCTTACGCGCGGCATCTGCGGCGACCGTCGCGCGAATGTTCTCATACAACATGGTGACGCTGTCGTTCTTAAACGTCTGATAATTCATCGGACTGGCCGTTCGACCTGACGAGGGCAGGAGAATAACACGGCGAGCCCATTAAGGTGCCATTTTCCGTGGATTGCTCGGCAGCGGCCCCTTGGCGGGAGCCGCCCCGTCCAGCCACCGGACAAAGGAACATCCCTCATAGATCACTATTGATTGGTGGCCAGAGACCCAAAGAGGAGTGCGATATGATCGGGACGCTAATCGTTATCGCGATGGAAACCTCGCTTCTCACACTTCAAGCTTCGAAGGTAATCGTTATGCCCTTGCTGACGCTTATTGAGGGTGGGAAGGCATTCGGATTGCCTCCCTTGGGTTGTGACGATCTCCGCTCAATCATTCGGAAGCAACCAGATTTGCCAGCAAACTGAGCGACGCTGTGACCGGTCGGAGGCTACATCGCGGGCGAATCATACGAAAGCTTCGTTGACCATGATCAAACCAGCCGAAGTGTTAACTGCCGCTCTGGACCGGTGAAACTAGCAACGAAGTCCTGGATGTGCTCAGGGACGGGAGTGCCTGCGATATCGCAACGGGTTTGTACTTCGAAGGCGATATATTCTGAGACGTCCTCCGACCAATGCTCAAGCGTATTAAAGGCGACAACACGAACCGGGTCGTTGAATTGGCCGGACAGAAGGTCGTCGATAATGGTTTCCAACTCAGTTCGCTCGATTTCGGTCTCGCGGTAAACGGCGCCCCCAATAAAGCGGTCGACGACGAGATAGGCAGTTTGATCCGCCCCATAAGGCACGATCCTCGGCGTCCATCCCGCTCCAGGCATAACGAACTCCAACAACGCGACAAGGACCTAAGCACGAAATCGGGAAACGTTCCTGCACAAAAACAAGGCCCCCAGATCACTCCGATGGCCTTGCGGTCGGATGTCGCGACCGCGCGCAACCAAAGCCCTCTCTCTTCAAGGAGGGCGGATGACCCGACGTTCCGGATGATAGTCGTCCGATTGCGCCGGCCTGAGCGTCGCACTGTCAAAGAAGAAGGCGGACGTCAGCAACTTGATCAAGGCTACTTTGGTGATCTCAACCCTTGTTTCCGCTATGCGGCAGCGAACCGCAGCAAAACATTGACACAATTTCCCTCCTACCTGCATCCGTATCGCACGGGGAGGTTGATTCGATGCTTGAAGCAATTCTTTCATTGCTGGGTGTGGCGGCCGGCAGCCTAGTCTTAATTGCATTTTGGGGCACAGACCCGCTGGGCATGTGGCACCACAGGTAGCCGCCGACTGATTTTCGCGCCGCTTGACGTCGAACGAACCCATTTGGTTCCGTGCGCGATGTCGCTTTTGGCGACACCATTCCCTGCAGCGACCGCCGGGACCGGCAATTTTTTAGCCTTTTCCCAACCCGGATCTCGCGTTGGGCTCGCGCACCTTTTGGAACATCGCCCTCAATCGCAGATTTAATTGGCAGGCCCGTGGTTATGGACAGTGCCGCTGGTCTGGCATGGTCGTTGATTTCCTCCAGATCTGCGGCCGTGCCTACCACGGGGAAGCCGCACGCTGCATCGCGCTGGCGGCATCTAGCCCCACCTCGCAGGGGCACGGCAGCGCGGGTTCATCCAACAAGCGTCTACCGGGATTCGAAGAAGGCACGCATAACTTCGGAACCTTCGCCGCGAGTTCCGCTTATCAGGCATCCACAATCTGGAGGAGACGCAACATGGACGGCTTGATCTATTTGGTGGGCCTGATCGTTATCGTCATGGCAATACTATCGTTCTTCGGCTTGCGGTAGGGGTGAATCAAATGACCTTTGAAGCCCCTGTGACGGCCGAGGATGGCACCCTCGGACCGGTGGAAGGCCGTTGGGCCTTGCAATGGACGCCTATCATCGCGGGCGCATTAGCCGCTTCCGCGCTGTCGTTAATAATGATCACGTTCGCGGCTACGGTAGGTTTGGGTGTAAGCTCGACCTCGCCGACGTGGAGAGATGCATCCGTTGCATTGTGGCTGCTATCCGGCATCTATTTGGTTCTACAAGCGCTCGTCAGCTTTGGTTGCGGTGGCTATGTTGCCGGACGAACCCGCGCTCCCTATGTTTCTGCTGGGGGTGACGAGGTTGAAACTCGCGACGGCCTTCATGGGGTGGGTTCGTGGGCATTGGCTGTGGTAATTGGCGCGGTCTTGGCCGCACTAGTCGGAGCGGCGGCGAGTTCGACCGTCGCCTACAACAACTCCGCCAAGCGCTACTGAACCGTCGATCCTCAGCTACGAAATAGATCATCTGTTCCGGGCCGGTCGGCGACCCTCAAACATTGAACTTGCGCCGGAGCGAGCTGAAGCGGGTCGGATACTTTTAACCTCATCGAGCCACAACGGCGTGACCGCCGACGATCGCACGTATCTAATTCAGCAGGTTACAGCCCTCACCAGCTTAACGGGGCCTGATGCTGAGCGCCGAGTTGATACGGTCATTGCCGATTCGAAAAAGGCAATCTCTCGAACGCGAGCCAGCACCGTCATTTTCGCGTTCTCTGCTGCGACAGCGTTGCTGCTGGGAGCTGTGGCCGCTTGGGCGGGTGCCGTGGCAGGCGGCCGCCATCGGGACGGTATGGCACTTCCAAATTGGATGGTGCATGCTAACCATCTCCATCGGAGGAATACGGCGTTGCCTCGAACAAGACCCTTTGCCTAATGGATGTGGCCCTTGGGCTCTGGCGACGATCTCGCCTGAGCCATTTCTTCGGCGCCACCCCGCTGGATCAAACCGCGCATGGCACAAGGTGATGGCCCTGGATTGCCGGGGGGCGCCGTCTTAGAAACTGAAAATGGGAGGGAGTCTCCGCATCCACAGTCCCTTTGCGCCTGTCTTTGTTTCCGCAAGGAAGTTCTTCGCGCGATTTTAGCTTTTGCGATGCGGACCGCCTCCGCCCGACTGGTTTCTTTGTCGGTTGCGGCGCTTTCGCTGACCGTCTGACCATCGGGATGAGTGGCAGCGACTGGGATGGCATGGTCGCGCCGTTCTCATCGGGCTGGGTCGCCATAGGGCCGGTCGGAGCTGATCTGCGTCTTTGCATGCTCAATAACGTGCGACTGGCGGGTTCGTTCGACGTCAGTTGGTTAGCTGCTTTTTGAGGCAAAGGCCGACCGTAGGGCCGGTCGCGCATTTTGTGCCGTCGGGCGCCCCGCCACTCGGGCAAAAGGCAGAAACCAGCGTTTCACCGGATTTGCAGGTGACGGCTCCATCGGCCTGCACTGAACGAAGACCGGCCAGCCCCGAGTTGCCTCTGTCTCCCTTATCGCCTTTTTCCCCTTTTTCCCCTGGTGCACCTTGGGACCCCTGGGGACCTTGAGCGCCGGTCTGCCCTTGTGTGCCGGGCACCCCTTGAATGCCCTGTGCACCCTGTGGTCCGGCGGGCCCTTGAACGCCAGGCTCGCCTTTCGGCCCTGGGCTGCGGCCACAGGCCGCCAGCGACAGGCTTAGAACGATGACGAGGACCAGCCTCATGAATTGACCCCAATCAACGAACTAGTAGAAGCCTGTTCGAGCGTCCCTGTCTATCGATCCGACGTCGCCAGGTGTCGCATCGTGAACTCTATCCGACCGTCGGCAAGCTGCCGGTGGCACCGGTTTTGCATGACGGTCTGTGATGTCCCGGGACGACTTCAAGCTCGTCGATGCACATCTGGTCGCGGATTACGGCGTCCACGACCTTGCCGATGATACTGCGGCGCAGATTGAAGCGATCAAGCTTGCGCGGTCGATACGCGAGAGCCGACCCGACCTGCTGGGGCAGGATTATTCCGTCTCGGTCACGAGCGAAGACGGCGCCGGAGTTTGCCTGATACCTCCTCCATTTAATTTGACTAATCTCGACCCCTTCGAGCTGTGCCGGCGCAGCAGGCTTGACGTCAGGTGTCAGATCGCAAGTCATAGCGGTGCCGCAGCTTCTTTCGCGTGGTATTGATGGCGAACTGGATTTTTTCCATGTTGGCCCCTTCCCGGGCGAAGACGTGCAAGGTCCAGTTGGATTTGCTCACCTTGTCGATTTGAGATTTGACTTCTACGCTCGTCACGTGCTCGCTGCCAGTGAAAGCTGCGGATTTCCTGCAACGCGATGAGTGCCAGTTCTTGCTTCGTAATGAGTGCCTTTGCCACAGCAGCTTCTCGCAATTGCCTGACCAAACCGGCGCTTATCACATGGCCTGCGAGAGCCAGGCACCGTGCAGGTTTGAGAGCGTGCCGTCGCTCACGTTTGCTACCATCGCGGCGCCGAACAGCATGCTGAAGATTGTCAGGAACAAAAGGGCGCACCAAGTCCAGGCCATGGCAATCCTCCTTGATCCTCCGTTGGTGCCAATAAGCCAGCCGGCTTGAAAGAGTTCCTCTGCCGAGATGCCTACCCCCGGCAAGTCTCCGTAATCGACAGTTCGGCCTATCGAGCGGGAGGCTCTTGCTCTCGGTCCGTGCCTTGAGGAGGTAGAGGCGGCTCGACACCGCCGACAAGCTCCGGTGCAGCGTGACGGCGATCATGAACGTTGGCTGGCCGCTCCTTGAGTTCGAGTAAGCGCTTCTCGTCCTCGCGTGGTCCACTTCGCATTGCTGCTTATTGTGGGCGCATTGTCGCCGAGGGCGGCCCGTGCCTTCAAAACGGTCAGGCGCGTCTCAATAGACCCGAGAGACCGGCGCAGCGCGTTCGCGGCTCGCACCGGGGTCGTGCCGCCAGTTATAAGTTCGAGCAGCCGCTTGTCGTCTTCGGGCCTCCATCTAGTAAAGCTTCGGAGAGGCATGGTCACACCGATATTTCGGCGTCAACCCTGCGGGAGGATGATCGGTTCCCTTCCAGTTGTTTTCACGCGCCGGCGCGGGCCATGCGATCGACGAAACGACAGGCATCCTGGAGCGCAATGTCAGACGTGGGCCAAGCTGTGCCTACGTCGAGTTCGTGAAGAATAACGCCGTCGACGACGAAGGATTTGCGATCGCTGCGACGAACGCGGGCGTACCAATTATCGCGGCCCAGTTCGAACGTCTCGACCGTGAAATCGCGGTAGGTATGCTGAGCCATCAGGCGGTCGCCACATGCTATCTCTGATAGCCCCTTACGTTCGGCGGCGGCATCGCGTTTTTCTGCGAGGGACTGAGATTGGTATTGGTCCGACTATTGTTCGTTGCCGACGCGGGCTGTTGAGTTCACCCGCCACTTCGGATCCCAGGTCCGGTCGGGCCAGTCTGCGGTCCAATGCCCGTGGACGTGCTTCCAGTGCCAGCACTGCCTTGCGCGTAGGCGCTCCCCGCCAAAACAACTATCAAGATCGCCGTGATCAGGTTGCGCATCTAGTTTCCTCCGAACGTGGCCGAGCCCCATGAACACAACCCGCCAGCATGCTTCTGGTTCGCGCCCTCGCCCCGGCACGGGAGGCTTTGGAACATGGGCCGCCGCGTTAGCCTGGCGATAGGCCGAGGTCGAGGCGGCTCTCCCGGGCATGGGCAATCGGACCGCGATCAAGCCTCGATTTGCTTGAGCAAGCGCTTGACCCTTGCCGCTGACCAAGACCCGCGGCCGCGGGCGGTTGGGATGCCGGCTTCGTTCAATCCGGCGGCGATGGTGTGTGGCATAGTTTTCCCGGCCGCCTGCAACTGCCTAATGGCCGGAATAACGTCGGCCACTCTCGCAGCAGCGCGATTTAAGGCCCTGGTGCACCTGATCACCTGATCTGGCGGTTCAACGGCCTGATCCTGATCTAGCGATGCCTTCTCCATCGTGGTTGTCCCCTATTCTGGAGGGTGCTGTTGATTTCGGCATTCGACTTCGTTCCGCCGTCACGCCGTCCCACGGCTTTTCGGCTAGGATATGGCGAGGCCCGGGGGCTAAGGACGTGCCGGCGGTTATTCTGGGGAAAACAGCGGGCTGCGACGCCGCTGAATTTACTGGAATCGAGTGGTAGGCTTGCGCCTAAGGCGCTGACGCTTGGCGCCGCGACTTCCTGATTGGCCCACAGCGAAAGAAGGAGGCCGTCGATGGCATTGAAAAAGCCGCTCCAGCCGAATGATTTTCCCGTTCAAGCTGAAGACAAGAAGATTGTCAAAAAAGATGGTGAGCCGATCGCCGACGCTCAGGACGAGAAGACAGCGGACGATATTGCTGATCGATTAAACGATGACGCGTGGCGCCGCGAGGAAGACAATTGGTCGGCTTAGAAGCGCGACCGGCTGGTCGTCCTCATTCCAACCGGCCGCGCCCCAGATCGCGCCCACTGCCTGCAAACGCGACCCGAGCCTCAACGGATCTCGGATCAGTGCGTGCGTTCCGCGTGTTGGCGAGCGACAGCGCGATCGTTAGCTTCGCCCCAACCTGCGCCGAACCCGGATCACCATAACTGCCGACCACGGGCGCTTTTCGGGAGTTGGTACCTTTCGTTTGTGGAGTTCGACAGCGGCAGCCTGTGGAGAAAGGTTGGCAAGCTCAGTGAAGATCGGCCGCAGTTGTTCATCGCGTTGCCGTGACTCCCTTAGCTGTGCCGCCCTTGATTTGCTTGTCATAAGCCAGCCGATTGTTCCAATGGTTAGCACGAGGGGCGAGGAGGACGGAATATGGAGCGCGGCTCCGCCCCGGGCCAGCGGCGGCCGGCGGTGGTCGCTGCTATGCCGCCGACAACCGGCTGATCATGCTGATGTCGACGGCGTAGCTCTTTGCGATCTCGGCGAGCGTCTCGCCCGCGGCCCGGCGTTTGATGGCTTCCTGCCGCTGATAGTCCGACAACTTCGGCTTGCGGCCGAACCTTACGCCCTTGGCCTGGGCGCGCTTGCGGCCGTCACCGGTGCGTTCGCGGATGAGCTCGCGCTCAAACTCGGCAATGGCGGCCAAGAGCGTCGAGAGCAGCCGCCCTTGCGATGAGGACGTATCCCACAACGGATCACCCAACGATCGAAACGAGGCACCGGCCTTGCCGATACGTTCGATCAGGTCTAGCAATTCCCGCGTCGATCTGCCGAGCCGATCAAGCTTAGTAACCAGCACCACGTCGCCGGCCTTGAGCGAGGCCATCAGCCTCGCCAGCTGGGGCCGATCTGCCCTGGCACCGCTGATCTTCTCCCGGAATATCGTGGTGGCACCAGCGGCCTTCAGGGCCTCAAGCTGGCCTGTGAGGTCCTGATCCTGAGTGCTGACTCTGGCATATGCGACAAGGGCCATTTCGTGCTCCATTTTGCAAGTAACTTCCGCAAACTGTAACACGTTGATTTTGCACGTCCAACAATTTCTTGTGAAACTTAGTAATTTTACAAATTCCGCATGGAACGGCTATCGACCGCCGCCATTGATCCAGCGCGTCGGCGAACGATACCCCCTCTGTCGCCTGCGCAGGCCCGGCCGCCGCCCCGCCGCGCGGATGGTCGGGCCACCATGGTCCAGCCAAGGAAAGAGCGCGGCCGGCACCGATGGAGCCGAGATCGCCGACCGCGCTCCAGGCCGCGTCACGGTTCAGGCGCGCGACAAGCACATCAACGCCGCTGCGCACGGGTTCGTTCACGATCGCAGGTGAGCATGAACAATTCCGGTCGGCGCATCTTGATAACTCACGGATGCCCACCTGCCCCCCAGTGACATCCGCCTGAATAGCGGCGTGAAATCTGGTTTTTGGCGATCGGCACCATCCTCGTCGAGATGCCCATCGTCGTGATCGCTGCCTTGGCTATTGCGGCCCATTAATCGGAACTCGGCCCCCGACTTCGAACCCCGTTTCCCGATACTCCCGGCAGCGCTTCTGTCATCGGCAGTCCCCGGTGTGCGCAGCGGCGGCGCGCTTATTGAGTAACGCCCCGGCTGACCTCGGCGACAAGATTGCCCTCGGCGAGCCTGTCCCCGGTGTCTCAGGTGCCGCAGGTGTGCTTTATGAACCACCCCTTCCGGCTCGCCCTGGCTCAAGGGTGGTTCGGGGGTGCATCATGGGTGTTTCAGGGGGTGTTTCACGCCTGTATCGGGGGTGTATCAGGGGCTGGTTCATGAGCAAATCAGCAACGCGTCCATGGGTTTAGGATCACTGTCCCTGACTGATTCATTGCGTATCGCTGCATGGAGGCCTATCGAGGCATAGGCCGGGTCATTTTGCGTAACCCTGCGATCTCAGCCACGCAACCTTGCGCTCTCCCCCCATCCATTCGTCAGCATCGGCCTTGCTCACGAGACCCTTGATGTACCGAATTTCAGCGCCGGGATAGTGGGCCTCAATTTGCCAATCGTTATCGGAAATGCGCTTGCTGGAAAAGATGACGCGGGGAGATTTGCTCATGTTGTCAATATGCACGCGGAATCGGACCTTTTCCAGCCCGTTCGTCTGCCACAATCAAACTGACCCACTACTCCAAACTCGCTGGTAAAGGAGCCCTCGCGGGCTTTCCGTGCTCACCGCTCCTTATGCGGATGTACCGTAGCGGCCTATCGAGCGCCACGGAGCTTCGGCAGCTTCGTGGAACGGAAGGCGGTCCCCTCCCGAGTGTTTTCTTTGGCGGGCGCCTGATCGCGACTGCGGATGAGCGTCGCTTCAAATATCAGACCAGGCGCCTGTTCAGCGGTCCCTTTACACACAACCATCTGCCCGGCGGACCTGCCTTCTAGCTTCAGCTCGACCTCGTCAACGCCGAATACGGAAGGTTGACCTTCGCAGTAGCGGCGGGTGCGAACCACAGCGGTAAAACCGTCACCGTTTTGTTCATAAGAGCCAGAGTATGCAATGACGGTGTCTTCGCCTGTGATCTGGCCATTCGCAAGAGTTACGACGCCCGTACCTTGCGCCAGGGCAGTCTTGAACCAAACGATGTATTTGCCATCTTCGAGCATGCCGGAATAGTACGCGCTCGGAGGGTTAGCGTTTCCCAAGCCCCTTGTGGAACCGCCTCCGTGGTTAATGATGTTTCAAATTCTGAGAGAGGCTCGCTGGCCGACGGCTCACCGCTCCTCATCCGGATGCACCCACCTGTAGGGCGTGATCTCCCGCTGCTCGGTCAGCTTGATCATGTGCACCGGCGGCGCGTAGCGGCCCTTCCGGCAGGACCGGCATTTCAAGGACGCTTCGAGCTTCCAAAGCGGCGTATCTCGAGGGCGTCGGATGGCGTCGAGCGGCAGGCTGGCGCGGGTCTTGCACCGGTTGCACTCGACCTCTAGCCAGCAGAGACCCCCGTTGAGGCACTGGCCGATGGTTGGCGAGGGCTGCGCGGGGCCGCCGTAACCTTCCATCCGGATTGACCAGGCCTCGGCTTCGGCGCGGTCGGCCTCTCTGGCGGCCTGCTGCGCCGCCTTGCGGGCTTCCCGTGCGCGGATATTCGCGCCCATGATCTGACCGCCCCAGATCACCTCTCGCGACTTGGTGCTCATGCGCGGCGATTACAGCTGCCTTTGCGGGCGCGGGCAATGCCACTAGGATTTGCGGCCTGGAACGACCCGCTCACACTACCGGCTCTGTCAATGTGCAATCTCTATTCGATCACCACGAACCAGGCCGCCATCATCGCCCTCTTTCGGGTCATGAACCGCTACGTCGGCAACCTGCCGCCGATGCCGGGCGTGTTTCCGGACTATCCGGCGCCGGTGGTGCGCAACGCCGGCGCCGAGCGCGAGCTGACCATGATGCGCTGGGGCATGCCGCCGCCGCCGAGGACCGGCGGGTCGCCGGTGACCAACATCCGCAACACCTCTTCGCCGCACTGGCGGGCTGGCTGAAGCCGGAGAACCGCTGCCTGGTGCCATTCAACAGCTTCGCCGAATACGCACCGGAGCCGAACCCCGAGACCAAGAAAAAAGACGTGGTCTGGTTCGCGCTCAACGAAGACCGGCCGCTGATCCGCCTTCGCCGGCATCTGGACCGAGTTCAAGGGCGACCGCGGCACCAAGTCGAAGCCGATCCCGGGCCCGCATCAGGTCTACGGCTTCCTGACGACGGCGCCGAACGCGGTCGTCGAGCCGATCCATCCCAAGGCGATGCCGGTGATCCTGACCACCGACGAGGAGCGCGACGTCTGGATGCGCGCGCCCTGGGACGAGGCAAGGCGCTGCAACGGCCCGCTGCCGGACGACGCGCTGAGGATCGTCGCGCGCGGAGCCGACAAGGAGGACAAGCGCTGCTGCGTAAGCAGGCCGATACGCGTGGTCCGGAACCAATCGAAACCCCGCGAGCTGGACTTTGGAGCCATAGTTCCCGGTTCTGTTGCGTGGGAGTTGGCTATGGCGTACGTCAAGTTGGACGCCTTCGATTGTGCCCGAAGGGTGACGATCAAAATGTCTATCTCGTGGTCGACGACTTTGGCCGCAACGGCCGGGCCTACCGGGAAACCGACGTCGAGCGGACCGATCTGGAAACCGTGATCGTGGATCTGCTCTAAGGCCAGTACAAGAACCCGGTCCGGGTCGTCGGCTTCAATACCGCCGAGAAATGGTCGCAGGACGTCTCGGCCGACGTCGCCCACGAACTGCGCCGCCGCTGCGACCTGCAGACTGCGCGACGTGCCGTTTTTTCTTCAGGACTTCGTCGACCGGTATGAAGGCCGGTATCACGACTATCAGTTGCCGCTCCCGATCCGCCTGGTGTGAACCTGGCCTTCCAGCGCAAGAAACCGGCCGCGATCGGCACCAAGGCGCCCTACCCCGGCTTCATTGAGCCGGCGCTGGCGACCTCGATCGAGAAGGTGCCGAGCGGCGATCGCTGGATCCACGAGATCAAGTTCGACGGCTACCGCGTCCAGGTCCACCTCGCCAACGAGGCGTGCACGTATTCACCCGGCGCGGCAACGACTGGACCAAGCGCTTCAAGAAGATTGCCGATGACGCTTGGCTATCAGCGCGCGGTCGGCGATCATCGATGGCGAGGTCGTGGTGCCGGCGGCCGATGGCACCACCGACTTTTCGGTCCTGCAAAACGAATTGAAGGGCCGCTCGACCGAGATCGTGATGGTCGCCTTCGATCTGCTTTATCTCAACGGCTACGATCTGAGGAAGCTGCCGCTGATCGAGCGCAAGGCGCTGCTCAAGAAGCTGATCGCAAAAACCGATATCCAGTTCAGCCAGAGCTTCGAGGTCGACGGCCGCGATATGTTCAAGCACGCGTGCAAGATCGGTCTTGAGGGCGTCGTGTCGAAAGTACGCGACAGCCGCTACGCTTCGGGCCGAGGTAATGATTGGGTCAAGAAAACCTGTGCTCAGCGCGAGACGCTGACCATCGCCGGCTTCGCGCTCGATGGGCAGCAAATGGGATGGCCTGTACCTTGGCCGGCGCAAGGGCGAAGATCTGATCTACGCCGGCAAGGTTGATCATGGCTTCGACGCCGCGTCGGCCAAGGATTTGCAGGCCCGGCTCAAGCCGCTGATCCGGAAAACCCAGCCCTACACCAAACGCATCGCTCATCGCGGCATCTGGGTTGAGCCCGAATTGCTGGCCGAGATCGAATATCGGGCGAAGTCCGCCGAGGGCAAGGTCCGCCATCCGTTTTTCAAAGGCCTGCGAGAGGACCTATGAATTGGGGTCAGCTTCGTGAGGAACGCCGCCATCGGGATCGGAATTATTTTCGTGGTCGCGGTAGTTTTGGTTCTGGTGACGCGAGTTTTATTGCTTGAGCTATGAGAAGCGTCATGCGAACAAAATCGTCTCTTGAGATCCACGAGGAAACGCCGGCACCGGCTTTTTGGATCTCCTCGCACGAATTCGACGACTTTCCCTTGCTTCGATCGAAGATGGTTGAGAATCGAGGTCGCGCTCTTCTCGTAAGGCAAAGACCACGCCATACCAAATGAGTTTGAACGCTTAATCTTCTTCGCGCACAGGGTTTTAGAATTGATCGCCTATGAGCGTTGCGCTGGATTCCTCGACTAGTTCCGTAGGAGATCGGCTAGGAAGACCGTAACGACTTCTTGGCCCGCATTGTTGGTCACCTGGATGCAGTCCGGCGGAGTATCATGAGATTTGATTGCCTCAATGAGCGCTTCGCGAGCCGAGGCTATCGCTACATCTCGCGCCGCAGCGACACTTGGGAGTTCTTCTCCTTCAAGATCTTTGAGCACGTCAGTTCCCGTACGCGAATGGAAATGGAACAATGGCATGGTTGGACTCCGAGTTGCCTATTCAAAACAAGTCCACCCGGGCTAATTCTGTTCCGACATAGACAAGTCGCCGCGCTCAAATCGCCGCCTCAGACGGATCATCCCTGAACCGAATTTCACTCTCGACGGGCTGACAGCCCGCCATGGGCTTGACCAAAATACCCAGACCTTCGCGCTCAAAATAGGAGACGATCCGGCGGTCGTTCCGATTTCCGGCATGGTAGACGTGGAGTGCGTCCAGATCATTCTCAAGGTGCATCCTTAATGCTACCTTGCTGACTGCCCATTTGCCGCCGATGCGCCGACCCAATCCGTATTTCTTGCACCAGTTACACATGGTCGATTCTGATATGCCGGCTCTCCCCGCGCCATGCCCCAGGCTGATGCACTCGCGTATATCGAATGGGACAAGTATCTTCCGTTCATCCGTGGTCGTCACGCTCATGGGCGCGCGTCCTCAGACCGTTCGACCTCGTCTAGCAATGTAGCCAAAGGGCCGGCCCCACCACCGGGCCGGGCCAAGGCATGCCGGATGGTCTCAATTGGACAACCGTGCTGTAAGGCCAAAGACGCGACGAGCGCCGCGTCCTGGGCATTGGTCTCAGCGGCCGTGCCAACCTTCGAACCGTTGATGAAGATCTCGGCGATCCGGCCGTCGTCGAACTGGCCGATGCCGCCGGTGTAGATTTGCCCATTGCATTCGAACCGGTAGAGCCAGTGGGCTCGGCGATCCCTTAGTTTTTGTCGAGGTACAGGGGCGCTCATGACAGCCCCTCCGGACTTCCTAAGATGCCTTTTTTGGTCTAAGATGACTAAGGTGCCCCCCTCTAAAAGGGGGGCATCATAGGCTTTTGAGGGCATCTTAGGCGTAGCGGGCAGCTGCCAGACCCATTGGCCGTTGGCTCCCGCACCTCCTTTTCGCTGAGGTGAAATCTCCAACATGTCGCGCGCGTTCCGGAACGACTTGTTCTGGCTGATCGGGCTATCTGGCCCAAGTAAACCGGCATCCCTGGCTTCCCGCTCGATCTCTAGAACCGGCATTGCTCCCGTCGCCAGGATATCGCGCAGAAAGTCGGCGGCCTCGTCTTTTCCGGATCGGTGATCGGTCCCGCCTCGGGTCTCGGAAGCGGTCAACGCCTCATCAATCGAATGGCTGACGTGCTCGCCCTCGAACATGACATTTGAGGAAATGATCTCGTCCGCCACCATTCTCTGCTCCAGGCGAAAGGCGAGGCCTTCACATTTCTTGCCAAGGTTATTCTTGGCCTGAAGCAGCAGCCGTCGCCCATCGTCCTCGGGATCCTCGATCACCGCGAATGCGGCCCGCGCCGCGGCCACGAATGCAATCGACCCTGCGAACCTATTGAGCGCGCTTTGGTTGCCGCCAGCCCCGCCCTTGTTCAAATGGGTCACGGCAACAACCGCGATGCCGAGCCGATTGGCCATCTCCGCCAAAGGTTCGAGCACTTCTCGGGTCTCGACATTCCCGTTGCCGTCCGCACCGCCCATGTAGGCCGAAATCGGATCGATGATGATCAGCCGGACGCATCCAATTTCCTTTGCTTTGGCTTCCAGAAGATCCACGTCAGTTTTGAGGCTGAATGTCTTGCGCCCGGTCCCGTCCGGTTTCGTTGCCGCCGCCACGATGTGAACACGTGTCGTGTCCGCGCCGGCGGCCATCAGTCGCGGGATGATGGTGTCCTGGATGCCGTCCTCCGCACTCATGAAAATAACATCGCCTGGGAATGTTGACCCCTCTCCGCACGGCCAGGATCCGCCGTTCGAGACGACTGCGGACATAAAGGCGGTAACTGGCTTTTGCCTAACCCGGGAGGCCCTCCGAGCAACACCAGCTTGCCTTCCGGTATCCGGCCCGGCCAAACCCAGACCAGCTTTTCAGGTTTGAGGTCGCTCGCTCGATGGCTTATCAAGCGCCGCTTAGGTGGTTGCGCGGGCGGGATTGATAAAGCTGGCGCGAGGATGCTATCGGAGTACTTGCCGATCACTTCCTGTATCTCGGACTGATCGCAACCGAAGAAGTCGTGAGCCGTGGCGATTTCGTAAAGCCGATCTACCATGACGTCTTTCGGCAGCCAAAGATCCGCGACAGCTTCGGCCAGCGTGGCTGCTGCTTCGTGGAACAAGGCAAGCTTGGCGTCATCGGACGCGAGAGCAACGCCTCGCTTCGCACCGCGGAGCATCTTCGCCGTTGTTGCCCCATAAAGTCGCTCATCGTCTTGCTCGATGGGAGCCTCGAACGGAGTTTCGACATCAGCTGGCGGCAACTCTGCGGCTGGTTCAGTTGCGGGCTTGGGCTGAGTTGCCATCAAGGCAGCTGACCGGCGCGCCAATTCGGCGGGGGTCAAAGGTTGGCGAGGTTGAAAATTCATGCCTCACCGCCCATTCTAACCACAGCTCGCCAGCAATGAGCCGACATGCCGGACCGGTTCTTGTGCCGTTGGCTAACGGCTTCGATTGCTCCCATCTTTTTCAGTTCACTGACGCGGGGGCGAACACTCAGAATGGTCTCATCTAAGCCGTCGGCAATCTGATCCGCACTGAAAGCTGCCGGATAACGATCTCGTAAAAAGTCGTGGACGCGCGTCCTGAGCGTCTTTGCATATAGGGCGACCGCATAGGCAGCTTCGCTGCTGGCGCCTTTGGTTTTCCAACCAGGGGGATCGGGATAAGTCATTAGCGCGCGTCCCCGTTGATACCGAGACCGGCGAGATTGGCTATGGTCGAAGCATGGGCGAGGCTGAGGCGGTACCGAGCGGCAAGCTTGCGCGCGGCCCGGGTCGCATGCTGAACAAGAACCGGACGCCACGAGAACGAGGTCAGGTTGCTCGGATCGCTGGTTGCAGATTTTGGAGCGGCGAGTTATAGACATAGTAAGACCTTTCAGACCCGGTGCGCACGCTGATCCCACCCAGAAATCGTGCCGCCGGGTCTTCGTTTGGGGGATAGCTAGACGGCATCCGCAGTGGGCAACGAGTGCAGCCACGCTTCGCCCTCACTGCGGAGAACGACGACTTGGTGCGCCGATCTTGCGCAACTTGATGCGGCCAGCCTTGACCTCGGCGTACAGCTTCGTTCGGCCGATGGAGGCCCAGTTGCAAAATTGAGAGATGGTCATGGCGCCGCCGCTGGTGGCGACTGGCAGATCGATAGGAGGGCTAGAGGGGCTAGAATGCATGCACCGCGGCCTTCTGTTCGCGCTCGTTCGCTTGATTGCGTTACGAGTTCCCGCGAACAATAAGCAGCGCGATCCGGTGCGGGGCTACCCTCGCAACCCCACGAGAGGGCCTTGCCAATCAAGCTAAAGATTACAATGCGTTGCGCAGCAAAAAATTATGGGTCGTAGAAACGACTTTTGCGCTAAAATCCGGTGGTGCTTTGGCTTGGAACATCGCGCTCTACATGGGAGCGTTTGCGCGCACGGCGCCGATAACGTTGATCGCCCTTTTCTTTGAAAAGTTGGTCGACCACACGACTCACTGTATCGCGGGCTGCAATTATCCCCTTCGCTTCGAGCAGCAACCGAACCAAATCAGCAATTTTTTGCTGGGCGGACCAGCACCCCTCGTTTACCAGCGCGCCGATCGGAGCGCGGAGATCGTTCTGCTTTGACGGCCTGCCCATGCTCGGCTTGAACGACCCGTCCTCGCGGGGCTTGCGGCTTCTATACTGAGATGGCCAGTTGTGTTTCTCCCTAGCCCCCTCATACCAGGCTTCAAATTGCTTTCGCCCGATGTGTAATTCTGACTTCGCCAGCCGCTCAAGTAGCTCGGGGGCAATCGGCTCTTTGGCAAAGATGCGTGCAGCGGCGACAGCCTGGTCTGGCAATCCGCCGCGTTTTTTTATCATCTGCTTGAGAAGATCAACCGGAACTGGAAGAGGCGTTCGCTGTATCTCGCCTTCGGCCGACGCCGCCATAACAAATACTAACAATTTACGCTGCATGATTGCGTCGTAGATGCGCTTGGCCGCGTCTTCTTTTTGCGGCCCACATCCAATCGAGGCGCCAGGATAATCCTTTTTGGCAGCCTGGACAAACTCCGGACGCTCAATACCGCCATACATCCCGGCCTCGAGGCGCGCCACCGCCTCCGAGATTAGAATAAAATCGGTTTCGGCGCCGTTTCGACTCATGCTGAAACCGCTTTAAGCGAAACCACGCGGCCGCCCTGCCGCAGCGTGTCGAGATAATCAGCCCACCACTGCATCATCTTCGTGCGCTCGTCCCAATAGTCGCCGCGCGCGTAAGCGCGGCGCACCGCATTTGGTTCGATATGCGCCAGCGCTGCCTCGATAGCATTGACGCTCCACTTGCCGCTTTCATTGGCTAGGGTGGAGAACGTGGAACGGAAGCCGTGCGCGGTGGCCTCGTCTTGTGAGAAGCCGATCCGGCGGAGAGCGCCGTTCATAGTGTTTTCGGAAATTGGCCGCGTGCTTCTGCGGATGCCTGGAAAGACTTTATTCTCCGACGAGATGCCCTATGGTAGAGCGCAGTTGTTTTAGGATAGCGATGGCTTGTGCAGGCAACGGGATCCGGTGGGGCCGGCGCATCTTCATGCGTTCAACCGGAATACTCCACACCGCGTTATCCAGATCGAACTCATCCCATTTAGCCTGCCGCAACTCGCCCGGTCGACAGGCAAGTAACGCCATCAACTGCAATGCCGCCCGTGTGGAGTGTTGACCCTTGAAACCGTCAACGGCCAACAATCACCGAACACCGCGGGATCGGTTATAGCCGCGCGGACTTGACCTTGGGAGTCGATATTGCGCCTCGCAATGCCGTCGTTGGATCGTTTTCGACGCGGGCCGTTACAACAGCGTATCGGAACACCGCGCCGACAACTGACTGTAGCCGCCTTGCCGTCTCGAGCTTGCCTTCGACCTCAAGCGGCTTAAGCAACGCGCAGGACTTCTCCAGGTGTTATCGAGCCGATCGGGAGCGGCCAAGAGACGCCTTGGCCATGCCCAGTAGCCATTCCACCTTGCTGGCGGTGGCGGTCGCCACGCCCTCGCGCTTCTTTCGGGCAAGAAATTCGTCTGCCACCGCCTCGAAAGTGTTGGCCAAAGACTCGGCCTGTGCCGCCTTTAACCGCCGCTTGTGGGCGGCAGGGTCAATGCCCTGCCGCAATAGCGCCTTGGCTTCGTTCCGCCGTGCGCGCGCCGCTTCTAATGTCACACCCGCTGGTGCCGCACCGTAGGCTCCGATAGCGAGCTTCTTCTGGCGCCCGGCAAAGCGGTAGGCCAAGTACCAATGCTTGCCGCCGGCGGGGTGATCGACAGTTGCAGCCCGCCACCGTCAGACAACTTCGCGAGCCGTTCGCCGGGTCTAGCTTTTCGAATGACAACATCGACGAGCATATGCCTTCCCCGAAGGTTATCGGCCTGAGGCCAACACCAAGGCCAACAATTTTGGCGGCTGTCAACGACCGGGGAAGAACGTCTACGGACGAAACATGCAAAAATAAGCGCTAATTCAAAGCCTTAATTGCAAGAAACGAGCAGTGGAGAACGATAGAGAACACCAAGTGG